>NZ_JAGPWD010000031.1 GCF_018119395.1 Massilia sp. ZL223 | reverse complement strand
GGGCGGTGGTTATCTTCCAATACGATAACGCCGGCCCCCCCCCCTTGCCCCCGGCGCGCGCGCGCGGGGCTGCCCCTCTTTTCCCCGTTTCCGCATCTTTCCGTATCTTCCGCGCATCGCTACGGTTGTTCGCGCCACGCGCGCCGAAACCGGTGTAAGCTGACCTTCAGCGAGCCCTCAGTGCGAGGTAGGACATGCCTACGACGGACGAATCCGAGAAGCTAAGCTTTCTGACGGACGAGACGGGCCGGATCACCACCTGGAATCCCGCATGCGAGGCGCTGTTCGGACTCCCGACGGCCCAGGCTGTCGGCCAGGCGCTGGACGGCCTGCTGGCCGGCGGACCCGGCTGGCTCGAGCTGGCCGAAGCCGGCAGCGGCCTGGTCTCGCTCCACATGGCCGGCATGCGCGAGGAAGAAGCGCTCCTGACCCTGGTCGCCCAGCACGACGGCGACGGCGCGCCGCGCGCCTGGGTGGTCACCGTTTCCTTCCCCCACGGCCTCAACGAATCCGAAAGCGAACGGGTCGGCCGCACGCCGCTGTCGCATGTGGTCGATCTGCTGCCCGGCATCTTCTACGTCATCAACCGCGACGGCCGCTTCGTCCTGTGGAACCATAACCTCGAGCGCCTGTCCGAAATGATGCCGGACGAAGTCGCCGCCACCCACGCCCTCGACCTGTTCGACTTCCGCGACCGCCCGCAGGCGCTCGACAACATCCGGCGCGTGTTCAAGGAAGGCGCCGAGGTCTCGATGGAGGCCGACTACGTCTCGCGCAGCGGCCGCGAGACGCCGATGCTGCTGGGCGGCGCGCCGATTTCCTGCAACGGCGGCACCTACCTGTTCGGCATGGGCATCGACATCTCGGCGCGCCGCAACCGGGAACGCCAGATGCGCCTGTACGAGCGCGCCCTGCATGCGGCCAGCAACGGCATCGTGATCACCGGCTGCCGCAACGGCGACCACCCGATCGAATACGTCAATCCCGCCTTCGAGCGCATCACCGGCTACAGCAGCGAGGAGGTGGTCGGGCGCGACTCGCGCTTCATGGCCGCGCCCGGCATGGACCCGGACGAACGGGCCCAGGTGCGCCTGGCGCTGCGCGAACTGCGCCCCATCAAGGTGGTGTTGCGCAACCAGCGCAAGAGCGGCGAGCTGTTCTGGAACGACCTGAGCATCACGCCGGTGCACGACGAGCACGGCCAGGTGACCCATTTCATCGGCATCATCAACGACGTCACCGCGGTCAAGCAGCGCACCGCCCACCTCGAGCACGAGGTCAACCACGACGGCCTGACCGGCCTGGCCAACCGCAACCTGATGTGGGACCGCCTGGGCCAAGCCCTGCACCTGGCCCAGCGCCACCAGACCATGGTGGCGGCGGTGCTGGTGGACCTGGACAACTTCAAGACCATCAACGACACCTTCGGCCATGCGGCCGGCGACGTGGTGCTGAAGGTGGTGGCGCGGCGCCTGCAGTCGGCGGTGCGCGACAGCGACACGGTGGCGCGCATGTCGGGCGACGAATTCGTGCTGGTGCTGGTGGACCAGCCCTCGCTGCGCTTCACCCTGCGCATGGTGGAGCGGGTGCGGCGCGCGCTGGTGATGCCGGTCGCCTTCGGCGGCAACGAGATCCCGGTCGGGGCCAGCCTGGGCGTGGCGGCCTTCCCCGGCGACGGCCACACGCCGGCCGAACTGGTGCGGGCGGCCGACATGGCGATGTACCGCGCCAAGAACAACGGCGGCGGCGTGCACTTCTACTCCGCCGAGATGCGCACGGCCAGCCAGGCGCGGGCCGCCCTGGCCGACAGCATGCGCGACGTGCTGGCGCGCGACGAGCTGTTCCTGCTGTTCCAGCCGCGCATGGACGCCAAGACCGGCAAGGTGCGCGGCTTCGAGGCCCTGCTGCGCTGGCGCCATCCCGAGCACGGCGTGATGCTGCCGGCCGCCTTCCTGGCCGAGGCCGAGGAAAGCGGGCGGATCGTCGAGATCGGCAACTGGGTGCTGGACCAGGCCTGCAACTTCCTGCGCCAGCTGCGCGACGCCGGCTATACGGGGCTGCCGGTGGCGGTCAACGTCTCGCACCGCGAATACAGCCGGCCCGGCTTCATTCCGGGCCTGGCGGCGCGCATGGAGCAGCATGGCCTGCCGCCGGGGAGCCTGGAGATCGAGATTCCCGAGGCCGACCTGATCCGCAGCCCGGGCATCGGGCGCGACCTGGCGAACCAGCTGCGCGAGGTGGGCGTGGTGCTGTCGGTGGACGAATTCGGGCGCGGGATTTCGGATATCTCCTTCCTGCAGCAGCTGTCGGTGCGGCAGGTGAAGCTGTCGAAGGCGGCGGTGCACGGGATCGCCGGCGACGGGGCCGGGACCGGGCCTTCACTGGCCAAGACCCTGATCGATATCGGGCACAACCTGGAGATGTCGGTGGTGGGCGAGGCGGTGGAGACCGAGGCGCAGGTGGAGTTCCTGCGCCTGCATGGGTGCGATCAGCTGCAGGGGGCGTGGTTCAGCGAGCCGCTGGCGGCGGACGCGGCGCAAAGGATGCTGGCGCAGGGGGTGCAGGAGCAGCGGGCGCAGTAGCCCGCGTTGCAACGACGCCATTGTGGCCACGTCCCTCAATCCGTCGTTCCGGGACTCGGCGTCCCCCTTGGCCGGAACCTAAGTTTTACGCGTACCACCAACGGTTAGCGTAGCCGGCCTGCGAACAAACTTGGATCCCGGCCTTCGCCGGGAGTTATTGCCGCCAGTGGCGGGAATGACGGTTTTGAGGCTAACGCAGTTGGATGCCGATAACTGCTCACCCTTCACTCGTAATCCGATTCACCAAGGCCTCCAGCACGTCCTCCGCCATGTCATTCGACACCTGGCACGTCCCCGCATTCTCATGCCCGCCCCCGCCATACTCCAGCATCAGCGCCCCGATATTGGTCCGCGACGTCCGGTTCAGAATCGACTTCCCCGTCGCGAACACCGTATTCTGCTGTTTCAGCCCCCACAGCACGTGGATCGAGATATTCGTCTGCGGGAACAGCGCATAAATGATGAACCGGTTCCCCGCATAAATCACCGGCTCCTCGCGCAGGTCCAGCACCACCAGGTTGCCGTGCACGCGCGCGCAGCGGCGGATCTGTTCCTTGCACAGCGCGTGATGCTCGAAATACAGCGCGGTCCGCTCCTGCACGTCCGGCAGCGCCATGATCTCGTGGATCGTGTGCGTGGCGCAGTGATCGATCAGCGCCATCATCAGCTGGTAGTTCGAAATCCGGAATTCGTGGAAACGCCCCAGCCCCGTGCGCGCGTCCATCAGGAAGTTGAGCAGGTTCCAGCCCATCGGATCCAGCACTTCCGCCTGCGAGAAGCGCGCCGAGTCGCCCTTGTCGACCGCCGCCAGCATGTCGTTCCAGGCCGCCGGGAAGGTCGCGGCGCCGCCGTAATGGTCGTACACCACGCGCGCCGCCGAGGGCGCGTCCGGGTGGATGATGTGGTTCTCGCGCCGCCCGGTATTGCGCAGAGTTTCCGATATGTGATGGTCGAAGGACAAGTGAGCGGCCGGGACGTAAGGCAGGTTGGTCGTGATGTCGTGCGCGCTGATGGCGATCTTGCCGTCCTGCATGTCCTTGGGGTGGACAAACAGGATGTCGTCGATCAGATCGAGGTGCCTGAGGAGCACCGCGCACACCAAACCGTCGAAATCGCTGCGGGTAACGAGGCGGTATTTTCCAGGAGCTGCAGGCATCGGCAAACCCTTTCATTATCGGATTGAGGACCCGGCCGGCATGGCTGGTGGCCAGGCGGAGAATCCTCATACCTTGCAATGTTTCTAATCGACAGAATTTGCGCTAGCTCAGTGGTACAGGGCGATGGGCAAATGCGGCAGCCTGTTCCCCGATTCCTGCAGACTGTCGCAGGGGACTGGCAAGCGCGGCGGCCTACGGGTAAAGTTGCAACATCCCAACAGTCGGATTGGCCGGGAAATCCTCGCACCCCTGTTTCCCGGCTCCGCGGGTGCGCGCAGGTTACACTCGCGCACCACTGAGAGAAAACGACAACGACATGCAAGCACGCAGCACAACCCAGCAGTATTTTTCCAGCGTCCTGTCCTGGCTCTACCGCGCCTTCGACGCCGTGGCGACCTGGGTGACGCAACTGTCGTGGTGGAAATTCTTCCTGTTCGCAATCCTGACCCTGACCGCCGGCGCCATCCTGCAGGAAGAGCTGTTCAACGGCCCGGCCGAGGAAGAGATCGCCCGCGCCGAGCGCGACGCCGCGCGCCGCAGCGACGCCAGCATCCTGATCGACGAAAGCGGCATCCATTTCAACCCGCGCAAGAACCGTCCGGGCGCCACGCCCGAGCCGCCTGTTCCGCCTGCCGCACCCGAGGCGCCGGCCGCCCCGTCTGCCCCGTCCACCCCGGCCACGCCGTCCACCCCGAGCCAGCCGGGCGTGCACCCGAACGGCGATTCGGTCCACATCGAGCTGCCGCCCCAGATCGGCGAGGAATTGTCGAATGCCATCGAGGCGGCGGTGGAAGACGCGGCCGAGCAGAAGGTGTCGCGCTATCACAAGCAGGCCTCGACCTGGTTCATGAACTTCGTGCTGCTGCTGGTGCTGGCCCTGTTCGGCACCAAGGCCCTGGTCGGCGGCAAGAAGCGCGCCGACGCCGAGCTGCAGGTGGCCAATGCCGCCGCCGAGCGCGAAGCGATGCAGCGCCAGCTGTCCGAGACCAAGATGCAGATGATGCAGGCCCAGGTGGAGCCCCACTTCCTGTTCAACACCCTGGCCTCGGTCGAGCACCTGATCACGGTCGACCCGCCGCGCGCCTCGGCCATGCAGCGCAGCCTGATCCAGTACCTGCGCGCCGTGCTGCCGCAGATGCGCGACAACGCCGTGGTCACCGGCCTGGGGCGCGAGGTCGATATGGTCAAGGCCTACCTGAACCTGCTCAAGATGCGCATGGAAGAACGCCTCACGGTCGACCTGCAAATTCCCGAAGGCCTGCGCAGCGCCGCCTTCCCGCCGATGATGCTGCAGTCGATGGTCGAGAACGCGATCAAGCACGGCCTGGAATGCAAGCCCGAAGGCGGCACGCTCAAGATCGTGGCCGATGTGGTCGACAGCAAGCTGCGCGTGACCGTCACCGACGACGGCGTGGGCTTCGGCGTGGTGCCGAGCGACGGCACAGGCCTGGGGCTGCAGACCATCCGCGAACGCCTGAAGCTGCTGCACGGCGACGCCGCCAGCCTGCACATCGGCGCCAACAGCCCGAGCGGCGTGATCGCCACCATCACCGTGCCCTATCAGTTATCCAAATAAGGGCGGAAAAAGGCTACTTGCCTGCCGCCCCGTTTCGTTGAATAATTGTTACCCCTTTCCAGCAACGAGAAGATCATGCCTACTGCAATCATTGCCGATGACGAAAGACTGATGCGCGACCAGCTGCGCATGCGCCTGTCCGAGGTGTGGCCGGAACTGGATATCCTGGGCGAAGCGAAGAACGGCGAGGAAGCGGTGGAACTGGTGGACCAGCTCAAGCCGGACCTGACCTTCCTGGACATCCGCATGCCGGGCAAGACCGGTATGGAAGCGGCGCGCGACATCGGCGACCGCAGCCAGATCGTGTTCGTCACGGCCTACGACCAGTACGCGGTGGAAGCCTTCGAGCGCGGCGCGATCGACTACGTGCTCAAGCCGACCGAGCCCGAGCGCCTGAAGATCACGGTCGACCGCCTCAAGCAGCGTCTGGAGCGCCCGGAGGAAAACGTCAACCAGAGCGTGACGGCGATGCTGTCGCAGCTGGCGGAAAAGATCGCGGCGCCCAAGCCCAAGCACCTGCAGTGGATCCAGGCCAGCATCGGCCAGGACCTGCGCATGATCCCGGTCGAGGACATCCTGTTCTTCCGCTCGGACGAGAAGTACACCTGCGTGCAGACGGCCAGCTTCGAGGCGCTGATCCGCAAGCCGGTGCGCGATTTGGCGGATGAACTGGATCCGTCGCTGTTCTGGCAGATTCACCGCGCGACCTTGGTCAATGTGAATGCGATCGAGGGTGTGACGCGGGATATCCGCGGGCGGCACCTGGTTCAGATCAAGGGGCGGCCGGAGAAGCTGGAGGTGAGCCGCAGCTTCCTGCATTTGTTCAAGCAGATGTGATCTGATGCGATAACGCTGTTCATGCAAACTTGGATCCCGGCCTTCGCCGGGACGACGTGCCAAGGGCGCGGGCTTGAAGGTACTGTATCTTGGTGCCGCCACCTTAAGACCGTCGTCCCGGCGCAGGCCGGGACCCAAGTTCACCGCATACCCCTAACGCATCCCCGCCCCCCCCCATTTAGCCCCCCTCAACACCCCTCCCCCCACTCCAGCGTACTGTAGAAGCCCACCCACGTCCCAGGCTTCGCATGGCAACACCCCGCATCACCTCCCTGCGCCGCTACCGCCGCCGCCCCAGGCGCCCGGCGATGCTGATGGCCGGCTTCCTCGGCGGCTACTGCGCGGGCCACCTGGCCGCCGCGCTGCGCCGCGCCCGCCTCAGTGCTCGTGACAAGCGCAAGACCGTGCGCGACCTGGACGGCCGCCGCATCGTGCACAGCGCCAGCGACGCCATCCTCTCGATCGACGAAAACAGCGCGGTCCTGATGGCCAACCCCGCCGCCGCCGCCATGTTCGCCACCAGCGTGGCGGCCATGCAGGGCGCCCCGCTCGCCCGCTACATCCAGCCGCCCAGCGCGGCCGCGCGCACGCCGCTCGACTACTTCGCGGCCGGCAGCGGCCGCGCGGGCCGGCGCGCCACCGACTACGCCGTCACCGGCATCCGCGCCAACGGCCACCTGTTCCCGATCGAAGGTTCGATCTCGTCGGTCCAGCACGACGGACGCGAGATCTATACCGTAATCCTGCGCGACGTTTCCGAACGCCACCTGGTGCAGCAGACCCTGGCGCGTTCGCACGACCAGCTGCGCCAGCTCTCGTCCGCCCTGCAGACCATCCGCGAGGAAGAACGCACCCACATCGCGCGCGAGCTGCACGACGATCTCGGCCAGCTGCTCGCCTCGCTGCGCATGGACCTGACCCTGCTGGGGCGCACCGATCCGCTGCCGGCCCCCAGCGCACGCCTGATCCAGGGCATGGAAGCCAACCTGCTGACCGCCATCACCTCGCTGCGCCGCATCGCCACCAACCTGCGCCCGCGCGCCCTCGACGAGGGCGGCCTGTACTTCGCGCTGCAGGGCCTGCGCGACGACTTCGTCGAGCGCCACGGCATCGCCTGCACCTTGCTGGCCGACGAATCCGAGCTGCGCCTGGACGATGCCGCCAGCACCGCCATCTTCCGCATCGTGCAGGAAGCGCTGACCAACGTGGCGCGCCATGCGCAGGCCGCCAATGTGGTGCTCAACCTGTTCCGCACCGACCACGACCTGATGGTGAGCATCCGCGACGACGGCCGCGGCATCCGCGCCGAAGACATGGACAAGGCCCAGTCGCTGGGCCTGGTCGGCATGCGCGAGCGGGTCTGGAACATGGGTGGAGAAATCTCGATCAGCAGCGCAGCAGACGGCGGCGATGCGCCCGGCACCCGCATCGACATCGCGCTCCCCGTCGCCAAGCACCTCGTCTGAACGCGGCTTGGCCTGACAGCAACATGGTTTGATTGTCATCAACGCGACACATTGCCTCGATAAGATCCCGGTCGATCTGAGTGACATCACGCACTCAACATCTTGTGAAACCAACTGGAGATCTTCATGAAGTATCAATGCCTCGCCGCCGCAGTCCTGTCCTGCCTCCCGCTGTTCGCCCACGCCCAGAGCAACGTCCAAGTCTATGGCGTGATGGACGCGGCCATCGCGATCGAGGACACCGACGCACCGGGCGAAGACCGCCGCACCGTGATCAACTCGGGCAACCAGTCGAGCAGCCGCCTCGGCTTCCGCGGCACCGAAGATCTGGGCAACGGCCTCAAGGCACTGTTCAACATCGAAGCCGGCGTGGCGCTGGATACCGGGGCCGCCGATTCGACCCTGTTCGGCCGCCGCGCCGTGGTCGGCCTGCAAGGCAACTTCGGCACCGTGACCGTGGGCCGCGAATACAGCCCGATCGCCGCCGTCGCCGCCGCGACCGACATCCTGGGCCAGGGCATGTTCGGCAGTAACCTGTCGGCCTTCGGCAGCAACCGCCTGACCCGCCGCCTGGCCAACTCGGTCAACTACAAGAGCAACGCGCTGTCCGGCTTCGTCGTCAACGCCGCCTACTCGACCGGCGAAAAGAGCGTCGACCCGTCGGGCGACCTGATGGGCGTGTCGGTGGAATACAAGACCGGCGGCCTGTACCTGGGCGGCGGCTATCATGTGTTCGAGCGCCTGGCGAGCGGCGACGACAAGGAATGGGCGGCCGGCGCGGGCTACGCCTTCGGTCCTGTCGAGATCAAGGGTAACTACCTGGTCGCCGATCCGGAAGGCGCCAACAACGAATACAAGAACGCCAACCTGGGCGCGTCCTACGCCATGGGCCCGAGCAAGTTCTTCCTGAACTTCCAGCAGCAGAAGCTGGAGACCGGCGCCAAGGGCAAAACCGTGTCGCTGGCCTACACCTACGCGCTGTCGAAGCGCACCAACATCTACACGACCTACGCCCAGCTGCGCAACAACGGCCGCGGCGTGTTCGGCATCAACTCGTCGTCGACCTCGGTCGCTCCGCCGAGCACCGCACTGGGCGCCGATCCGTCGGTGTTCAGCCTGGGTCTGCGTCACACGTTCTAAGACCCTTGCGATGCGGTAGATCAGATCATCACCGTTAGCCTGGAGGCCGTCGTTCCCGCGCAGGCGGGAACCCAAGTTTGCGTGCACATCCGCTCCATTCGCGATAGTGGTGTGCGTAAAACTTAGGTTCCCGCCTTCGCGGGAACGACGGTTTTGGAGCTAACGATTCAAACGCGGGTGCGACGGTTTTGGGGCTAACGATTCAATTCAGTTCAGTTCGCCGTTCGATCCTACCCCGCCCGCTTCACCAGCGCCAGATAGGGTTCCGGCGCGCGCGCCACGACACGGTTGCGCCCCGCTTCCTTGGCCTCGTACATGGTCTCGTCGGCGCGCGCCAGCGCGGCCTCGAGCGCCTCGCCGCGTGCGATCACGGTCACGCCGATGCTCAGGGTGAGCGTCTTCATCTTCGCGCACTCGGGCCGCGCCACGGCGCTCTCCACGGCCCTGCGCAGCTTCTCGGCCACCGCGGTCGCCGCGTTCAGGTCCGTGTCCGGCAGCAGCAGCGCGAATTCGTCGCCGCCCAGGCGCGCCAGCACGTCGCCGCCGCGCAGCACCTTGCGCACGCTGTCGGCCACCAGGCGCAGCGCCGCGTCGCCGGTGGCGTGGCCGCTCGCGTCGTTGATCGTCTTGAAGTTGTCCAGGTCGACCAGCATCAGGCCCAGCGGCTTGCCGCTGCGGACGGCGCGCGAACGCTCGCGCGCGGCCATGTCGGTGAAGGCCTTGCGCGACCAGGCGCCGGTCAGGTCGTCGTGCCGCGCCGCGAATTCGGCGCGCGCGACGATTTCGCGGTAGGCCATCAACAGGCCGCCCAGCGCCAGGGCCGGCAGCGCCAGCGAAGCGCCGACCAGGAACAGGACGCCGGTGTCGCTCGGCTGCAGCAGCGAGGCCGGCGCATGGCCGGCCGCGCCGACCCAGGCGATGCGCCCCGCGTGGCCGAGCGCCACCAGCGCGCACATCCCCAGCACGAAGCCCTGCGCATACCAGCGCCGCGGCCAGGCGCCGCGCGTCGACAGCACGGTGCGGGCGATTTCCACGCAGGCGCAGATCTGGAACAGCGAGACCACGGCGCTGCGCCCCGCGAAGGAGTCGATCTGATAATGAAAGAATGCCACCAGGATGCCGAGCGCGATGACCAGCGCGGCCAGGACCGGCTTGCCGGCGTCACGCCCGGCCAGCTGGCGGTAACCCGCCATCAGCGCGGCGCTGGCGGCCGCATAGGCGACGTTCGCGCCTTCATACGCGACCACCGGCGGCAGCTCGCGCCCGAAGGCGTACAGCATGTTGCCCACCATGCCGAGCACGGAAGCGAGCAGCATGGCGCGCATCCCGCGCACGCCGTCCGAGGTCACGGACAACAGCGCGAGGAAGGTCAGGAAGCAAAGCAGCGAGGCGATGAGGAAGATCTGCTGGGTAGCGAGCATCGGTAGCGGACTGGAAGCGGCGGGCTGGCGCCTTCGTGCCGCTATTATGGGCACGAACGCGCCGGAGTGCGCGCAAGATTCGCTTCGAAAGTGGCCGATCGGCCACAGGTATGATCAATCAGACCACGCTATCCGCCTCCCTGGCCGCCGTGCGCGCCGCAGCAAGGGGCGCGCCTTGCAAAGTCAGCATCACTTCCGTGCCGCGTGCCGGACGGTTGCGGATCACCAGCACGGCGCCGATCCTGGCGGCGCGCTCGCGCATGCCGGTCAGTCCCCAGTGGCCGGGGCGCCCGTGCATCTGGATGGCCGGGTCGAGCCCGATGCCGTCGTCGCGCACGGCCAGCACGGTCTGGCCGTCCGTGCAGGTCAGGTCGATCTCGATCAGTCCCGCGCGCGCATGGCGCATGGCATTGGCGATGGCTTCGCGGGCGACGTGGACCACCTCGTCGTGCACCTCGGGGGCCAGCTGCACGCAGCTCCCCTCGGTGCGCACGGCCACGCGAGCGCCGCTGCCCTCCTTCAGCTGGTCGGCCGCCTCGACCAGCGCCTGCGCCAGCGTGGGCGCGCCGCCGGCGTCGCGCAAGTCCATGACCTGGTCGCGTCCCTCGGCCACCACCCGGTCGGCCAGGTCGAGCGCGCGGTCGAGCTGCGCACGCGCCTCGCTGCCCGGCTCCAGGCGCTGGGCCAGCACCTGCAGGCGCAGGATCAGCCCCTGCAGGCTTTGCAGGAAGGTGTCGTGCAGGGTGCGCGCGATGCGCTCGCGCTCGCCCAGCCGCTCTTCCATCCGCGCCTGGAACTGGCGCTTTACCTGCGCCAGGCGCAGGCGGTACAGCAGGAACACGATCCCAGCCCCGAGCACCACGCACAGGGCCGCGAACCAGGGCGTCTGCACGAAGCGCGGGCGGATCTCGAAGGGCGGCGAGGCCGCCACGGCGCTCGCCACGCCGTCCTCGTTGACGGCGGCGACTTCGAAACGGTAAGTGCCCGGCCCAAGGTTGGTGTAATAGGCTACGCGGCGCGTGCCGACATCCTGCCAGCCGTGGTCGAGGCCGACCAGGCGGTAGCGGAAGGCGATCCGCTCGGGCGTGGTGTAACTCAAGGCCGTGTAGTCGATCTGCAGCTGCTCGGTGCCCGGCGCGAAGGCCGCGACCTCGTGCGGCCGGTAGCGCCGGCCGCCCGCGTGGATGGCCTGGATCGCCACCGGCGGCGCCAGCGTATTGCTGCGCAGCCGGGCCGGATCGAACCAGGCCGCGCCGTCGGTGCCCGCCACCCACACCTTGCCGTCCGGCGCCACGAAGGCGGAGGGCGTGCGCACCAGGGTTTCGGCGCTGCCCGGATAGCCGTCGACATCGTTCCACAGGGCCGCGCGCAGCGGCAGCGCGGGGTCGCGCATGGAGGCGCGCCAATCCTCGGCGCGCACCCGCAGCAGGCCGCGGCTGGTGTTGAACCAGCGCGTGCCGTCGGCAGTCACCGCCATTCCCGACACGTTCGACAGCATGTCGGGCTGCTCCGGCACGACCGGCCGGAAGCGTCCGTCCTGCAGCACCGCCATGCCGTTGTCGCCGCTCAGCAGCAGCTCGCGGCTGGCGTCGATGAAGCGCACGCCGCCGACCGCGATGCCTTCCTGCGGGCCGTATGCGCGCCATCGCTCGCCCTCGCGTACCAGCACACGGTCGTTGCGCAGTCCGAACCAGGTCTTGCCCGCGGCGTCGGCGGTGGCGTACAGCACGCCCTTGAGCTGCGGATGGGCCGACGGCGGCAGCCACTGGCCCGCGTGCCAGCGGTACAGGCCGCGCCCGCCGATTCCGACCCAGATGCTGTCGCGGTCCTGCGCGAGCAGCAGCACGAAGTTGCGCGGATTGTCGCCCGGCTGCAGGGGCGGCAGCGGATAGCTGGCCAGCACCCGGTCGCCGCGCCGCCGCTCGATCCGGCGGTTGCCGCCGACCAGCACGCTGCCGTCGCCGGCGGCCGCGACCACGTAGGTCTTCTGGTCGGTCGCCACCTGGCGCATGGCGCCATGGTCCAGGCGCCACAGGCTGGCGACGTCGCCGATCGAGTGGGTCACGCCCCAGACCGCG
Organism: Massilia sp. ZL223; assembly: GCF_018119395.1. Taxonomy (GTDB): domain Bacteria; phylum Pseudomonadota; class Gammaproteobacteria; order Burkholderiales; family Burkholderiaceae_D; genus Telluria. The sequence goes on along the minus strand of NZ_JAGPWD010000031.1, from coordinate 54,165 downwards.
CCGCCGCCGTCATGCGCCAGGCCCAGGCGGCCGGCGTCCGAGGGGAAGGCCAGGCGGATCAGCTTGTTATGCCGGAAGCGCTCCAGCCCGGCCACGGTGCCGACCCAGATATTGCCTTCCCGGTCTTCCATCATCGAATGGACGTTCAGGCTGCTCATCTGCCAGAGCTGGTCCAGGCGCTCGTCGCCGCCGCCCGCCGGAAATTCCGCGCCGTGGACTTGCCAGCTCAGGGGTACGGAGCGGCACAGGCCAACCGGGCAATTACCCTTCCAAAAATTTCCATCGCGGTCGAACAGGGTCTGGAAGCTGCTGCCGGCCAGGCCGGAACGGGGCGCGGGACGCCAGCCGCCGGCCGGCTCGGGCAGGAGCCGGACCCGGTTGCCGTCGGCGACCCAGACCCGGCCATCCGGCGAGCCCAGCAGCAAAGGCCCGGGCGCCACATCGAGCACCGGCGTGAAGCGCCCGCTGGCGCGGTCCAGCAGGTGGAGCTGCTTGCCGTCGGAGGCCCACAGGCGGTCGTAATGGTCGCGGTAGACGTATTCGGCGCGCGGCAGCGGATAGTTCTGGGCGCTTCCCATGCGCGTCCACTTGCCTGCGCGATAGTGCAACAGGCCGGTGGTCGAGGCCACCCAGGCGCTGCCGTCGCGCTCGAAGGCGATGCTGAAGGTAGCGCCGACCGGATCGCCCGCGACCGGTGCGACGTGCTGCAGGCGGCCGTCACGCAAGACGCTCAAGCCGCCGAAGGTATAGCCGATCCACAGCTCGCCGTTGGGGCGGGCCGCCAGCGCGGTGATGCCCTTGCCCAGCAACTGTTCGCCGCCCTGCGGCTGGAAGGCCTCGAAGCGCACGCCGTCGAAGCGGTACAGGCCCGAGGTGGTGCCGAGCCAGATCCAGCCGTCGCTGGTCTGGGCCATGGCGTCGATCTCGCGCGGGGCGCCCTGTTCGCCGGACCAGATATCGTGGTGATAGGCGCCCAGGCGCACCGAAGGATCCAGCGCGCGGGCAGGATTTATCGAGCCCAGCCAGAGGGCGAGCACGAACAGGAAAAACGTCAGACGAATGCGAACAGGCACGGCAAGGCGGAAAGATGAACCAATCAGCAATTGTAGTGTTTCTGCAATTTGCTGCAATGCCATCTACTTTCGCTTACACATCGGCCACGCAGGACGCGAGGATGGCTGTGGTACGCGAGTACGCGCCGCGAGTCGGCGGCGCGTGGCGCAATGGCGCGCCCGCGATGCTCACTTGAGCCGGCAGGTCAGCACCCAGTAGAACTCCCAGCGCGCCAGCTTGATCTCCTTGCCGACATTGCCGAGGCGCTTGCGCAGCGCGCTGTCGGTCGGATAGCTCTTGGCCAGCTCGTGGCGACTGCCGTCCTCGTCTTCGAAGATCTGGTAAGTCGTGCCCTGGGCGTCGGTGCGCGCGATGGTGCCGCTCTCGCCTTCGATGTATTCGTCATCGACCAGCACCAGCAGTACATCCTTGCCGAGGCGCTTCTTGAGCTGGGCCAGGAAGGCGTCCTGCTCGTCGCGGTCGAAATGCGACCACAGGCCGGCCATGAAGACGGCGGTGAATTTGCCGCCCTCGCCCTCCAGGCCGGCAGGCAGGTCGAACACGTCCGCCTGGCGCCAGCTGACGTTGTCCAGGCCCTCGCCCAGCTCGCGCGCCACGGCCAGCATTTCCTCGTTGACATCGGTGGCGACGACCGAGGCCGCGCCCTGCGCGATCATCTCGGTCCAGACGCCCGTGCCGCAGGCCAGCTCCAGCACCCGGTGACCGGACAGCAGCGTGGCGAGCTGCTCCCCCGCCTCCAGCAAGTCTTCCGAGCGCTCTTCCGAGTGTTCGACCAGCGAGTGATAACGCTCCGCGTTGCGGGCGTAGTAAGCGGCAACCGCATCCTTGTTCATGGTGTTTCCTTGTATCTCAATTCTAGTTATTACAGTTCGTAGTTTTCGCCGCCGCGCATCGCCGACTCGACCATCTTGCGGTTGAGCGTAGGGGCCAGCAGTTCGATGAAGGTATAGATATAGCTGCGCAGGTAGGCGCCCTGCTTGATCGCCACGCGCGAGGTGTTCATGCCGAACAGGTGCCCGACCGGCAAGGCGCGCAGGTTGCGGTCGCGCTCGGGGTCGAAGGCGATGCTGGCGATGATGCCGACGCCCATGCCCAGCTCCACATAGGTCTTGATCACGTCCGCGTCGATCGCCTCCAGCAAGACGTCCGGCTTCAGGTTGCGCAGCGAAAACGCATGATCGATCTTGCTGCGGCCCGCGAAGGCGGCGTCGTAGGTGATCACCGGGTAGCTGGCGATTTCCTCCAGGGACACGGCGCGCGACTTGAACAGCGGGTGGTCCGGCGGGGCCACCACCACGTGTTCCCATTGGTAAGCCGGCAAGGTGATCAGGCCCTCGACCGCCGTGATCGACTCGGTGGCGATGGCCAGGTCGGCCTGGTCGTTCTTGATCATGTCGGCGATCTGGCGCGGGTTGCCCTGCAGCAGCGACAGGCGCACCTTCGGGTATTTCTGCATGAAGGACTGCACCACCTTGGGCAGCATGTAGCGCGCCTGGGTGTGGGTGGTGGCGATGGTGAAGCTGCCGCTGTCGTGGGCGGCGTATTCCTTGCCGATGCGCTTGAGGCTGTCGATCTCCTGCATGATCAGCTCGACCGACTGCAGCACCAGCCGGCCCGGCTCGGTCAGGCCGCGGATGCGCTTGCCGTGGCGGGTGAAGATGTCGACCCCGAGTTCTTCCTCGAGCTCGATGATGGCTTTCGATACCCCCGGCTGGGAGGTGAACAGGGCCTTGGCCGCGTCGGTCAGGTTGTAATTCTGGCGTACGGCCTCGCGGACGAAGCGCAATTGATGAAGATTCATGCAGGCTGGGTTGTTGGTTTGGCAGTAGACGCCATTTTAAGATGCTTATTCAAGTTACGCATATAAGCAAATAAATTCTCCGTAGTTTGGAATATAGAGCCTAGTCCTTATTATTGGAAATACTTTAACGAGTGGGACCTTACCCGCTCACTGGACGAGACCATGTACCGCTACGACCAATACGACCACCTCATCGTGCGCGAACGGATTGCGCAATACCGCGACCAGGTTGCGCGCCGCCTCAGCGGTGAGCTGACCGAAGAAGAATTCCTGCCGCTGCGCTTGCAGAACGGCCTGTACATGCAGCGCCATGCCTACATGCTGCGTATCGCCGTGCCCTACGGCCTGTTGTCGTCCAAGCAAGTGCGCATGTTCGCGCACATCGCGCGCAAGTACGACCGCGGCTACGGCCACTTCACCACCCGCCAGAACATCCAGTTCAACTGGATCGAGCTGGAGCAGACCCCGGAGATCCTGAGCGACCTGGCTTCGGTGGAAATGCACGCCATCCAGACCTCGGGCAATTGCATCCGCAACATCACGACCGACGAATTCGCCGGCGTGGCCGCCGACGAGCTGATCGATCCGCGTCCCTTCGCCGAGATCCTGCGCCAGTGGAGCACCTTCCACCCCGAGTTCCTGGCCCTGCCGCGCAAGTTCAAGATCGCCATCAATGGCTCGCTCGAAGACCGCGCCGCCATCGCCGTGCACGACATCGGCCTGACCATGGTGCGCAACGAGGCGGGCGAAGTCGGCTTCAAGTACATGGCCGGCGGCGGCCTGGGCCGCACGCCCATCCTGGGCAGCGTGATCCGCGAATTCCTGCCGTGGCAGCACATCCTGACCTATACCGAAGCCGTGATGCGCGTGTATAACCAGTTCGGCCGCCGCGACAACAAGTACAAGGCCCGCATCAAGATCCTGCTGAAGGCCCTGGGCGTCGAGGAATTCACCCGCCTGGTCGAAGCCGAATGGGCCGACCTGAAGGATGGTCCGGAAACCCTGACCCGGGAAGAATTCGACCGCGTCGCCAAGTGGTTCCAGCCGCACGCCTATGCGCAGCTGGAAGACAGCGACGTGCTGACTGCCCATGCGGACAACCGCGCCTTCGCCAACTGGGTCAACCGCAACGTCAAGCCGCACAAGGTGCCGGGCTACGCCAGCGTGGTGCTGTCGCTCAAGAAGACCGGCGTGCCGCCGGGCGACGCGACCGCCGAGCAGATGGACTTCGTGGCCGAGCTCGCCGACCGCTACAGCTTCGGCCAGGTGCGCGTGACCCACGAGCAGAACCTGGTGCTGGCCGACGTCGAGCAGAGCAAGCTGTTCGAAATCTGGCAGCAGATCAAGGCCAAGGGCCTGGCGACGCCGAACATCGGCCTGCTGACCGACATCATCGCCTGCCCGGGCGGCGACTACTGCTCGCTGGCGAACGCCAAGTCGATCCCGATCGCGGCCGCCATCGCGGAGCGCTTCGACAACCTCGACTTCCAGCACGACATCGGCGACATCGAACTGAACATCTCGGGCTGCATCAACGCCTGCGGCCACCACCACGTCGGCAACATCGGCGTGCTGGGCGTCGACAAGGACGGCAGCGAGTGGTACCAGGTGTCGATCGGCGGCGCCCAGGGCAACGAATCGTCGATCGGCAAGATCATCGGCCCGTCGTTCACCGCCACCCAGATGCCGGAAGTGGTCGGCCGTCTGCTCGAAGTCTATGTGCGCGACCGCGTCGAAGGCGAGCGCTTCATCGACACCGTGGGCCGCATCGGCGTAACGCCATTCAAAGAACACGTGTATGCAACCCCCATCAAGGGCGGTCAACTGGTTGGGGAAGACGAATATGCTTAATCTGCATCCACAAATCATCAAGGGCCGCGAAGTCGTTGCCGACGATTGGGGCGTGCTGCGGCTCGACGAGGGACAAACGGCGGAAACCGTCGAGGTCCCGGCCGGCAAGGTCATCGTGCCGCTCGCCGTGTGGCAGGCCCAGCGCAATGTGCTGAGCGACCGCCAGGACCTCGGCGTCTGGTTCGCGCCGGACCAGCTGGCCGCCGACATCAAGGACGACCTGCACCGCTTCAAGGTGGTCGCGGTCGACTTCCCGAAATTCAGCGACGGCCGCGGCTACTCGATCGCCTTCAATTTGCGCAAGCGCCTGGGCTACACCGGCGAGCTGCGCGCCATTGGCGACGTGCTGCGCGACCAGCTGTTCCAGATGTACCGCTGCGGCTTCGACGCCTACGCGACCCGCCAGGACCGCAGCATCCACGACGCGCTCAAGGGACTGTCGGTATTCTCGGAAACCTACCAGGCATCGGTCGACCAGCCGGTTCCGCTGTTCCGCCGCGCCGCGCGCGGCCTGCAGCCGGAGCACAGCGACCTCGGCGCCGGCATCTAGGAGCATTCCATGAGCGACCTGCATCATCGCGTGGAAGAAACCCGCGCGATCCTGGAACGTATTGCGCGCGATTTCTCGCCCGCCGTGTTCGCCTCCAGCCTGGCGGCCGAGGACATGGTCCTCACCGACCTGATCCTGAAGGCGAAGCTGCCGATCGGGATCTTCTCGCTCGAGACCGGCCGCCTGCACGCGGAAACCCTGGCGATGGTGGACAAGGTGCGCGATACCTATGGCTACGAGATCGCCCTGTTCCGCCCGCAGCCGGAAGCCGTCGAGGCCTATGTGGCGCAGAACGGCCTGAACGCCTTCTACGACAGCGTCGAGATGCGCAAGGAATGCTGCCGGGTGCGCAAGGTCGAGCCGCTCGGCCGCGCGCTCAGCGGCAAGCAGGCCTGGATCACCGGCCAGCGCCGCGCCCAGTCCAGCACCCGCGCCGAACTGGCGGTGCAGGAAGACGACGCCGCGCACGGCATGCAGAAGTTCAACCCGCTGGCCGACTGGTCGGAAGACAACGTCTGGGAGTACCTCCGGGCCAACGAGGTGCCGTATAACGCCCTGCACGACCGCGGCTACCCGTCGATCGGCTGCGAACCCTGCACCCGCGCGATCCAGCCGGGCGAGGATGTACGCGCCGGCCGCTGGTGGTGGGAAAACCCCGAGTCGAAGGAATGCGGCCTGCACGTGGTCGACGGCAAACTCATTCGTATCAAATCCGTGGCAGCTTGAGCCACAACGACAAGACAGGCAGAACATGACGACCGTATTGGAACAACCCGCCCTGCTGAGCGACGTGAACGCACGCCACCTGGACGCCCTGGAATCGGAAGCGATCCACATCCTGCGCGAAGTGGCGGCCGAATGCAGCAACCCTGCCCTGCTCTTCTCGGGCGGCAAGGACTCGGTGGTGCTGCTGCGCCTGGCCGAGAAAGCCTTCCGCCCCGGCAAATTCCCCTTCCCGCTGGTGCACATCGACACCGGCCACAACTTCGACGAAGTGATCGCCTTCCGCGACGCGCGCGCCGCGGAACTGGGCGAGCGCCTGATCGTCGGCTCGGTCGAGGACTCGATCAAGCGCGGCACCGTGCGCCTGCGTAACCCGGCCACGGACTCGCGCAACGCGGCCCAGGCCGTGACCCTGCTGGAAACCATCGCCGAACACGGCTTCGACGCCTGCATCGGCGGCGCCCGCCGCGACGAAGAGAAGGCCCGCGCGAAGGAGCGCATCTTCTCCTTCCGCGACGAATTCGGCCAGTGGGACCCGAAGGCCCAGCGTCCCGAACTGTGGGACCTGTATAACACCCGCGTCCACCCGGGCGAGAACATGCGCGTGTTCCCGATCTCGAACTGGACCGAACTGGACGTGTGGCAGTACATCGCCCGCGAAAAACTGGCCCTGCCGCCGATCTACTTCGCGCACCAGCGCGAAGTGATCCCGCGCAACGGCCTGCTGGTGCCGCTGACCCCGCTGACCCCGGCGCGCGAAGGCGAGACGGTGGAAACCCGCACCGTGCGCTTCCGCACCGTGGGCGACATCTCCTGCACCTGCCCGGTCGCCTCGACCGCCGACACGGTGGAAGGCATCATCGCCGAGACCGCGGTCACCGAAGTGACCGAGCGCGGCGCGACCCGGATGGACGACCAGACCTCCGAAGCTTCGATGGAAAAACGCAAGAAAGCGGGCTACTTCTGATGAACGCAATGACTGACAACCTCAACCAGCGCGGCTTGCTCCGCTTTATTACCGCCGGCTCCGTCGACGACGGCAAGAGCACCCTGATCGGCCGCCTGCTGTTCGACAGCAAGGGCATCTTCGCCGACCAGCTGGCCGCCGTCTCGCGCGCCAAGCACAAGCGCACCGTGGGCGACACCATCGACCTGTCGCTGCTGACCGACGGCCTGGAAGCCGAGCGCGAGCAAGGCATCACGATCGACGTGGCCTACCGCTACTTCGCGACCCCGAAGCGCAAGTTCATCATCGCCGACACCCCGGGCCACGAGCAGTACACCCGCAACATGGTGACCGGCGCCTCGACCGCCGACGCTGTGATCATCCTGGTCGACGTGTCGAAGGTGAAGCTCGGTGACGACGGCAGCGTGCAGCTCCTGACCCAGACCAAGCGCCACTCGACCATCGCCAAGCTGCTGCAGATCGAGCACGTGATCGTCGCCGTCAACAAGATGGACCTGGTGAACTACGACCGCAGCGTCTACGAGCGCATCGTCGCCGCCTACGGCGAGTTCGCGCAATCGCTGGGCCTGAAGGACGTCACCGCGATTCCGCTGTCGGCCCTGGCCGGCGACAACGTGGTCGACGGATCAAGCAAGATGCCCTGGTACGAAGGCCCGACCCTGATCGAGCTGCTGGAATCGCTGTCGGTCTACGACGAATCGCACACGGCGCCCTTCCGCTTCCCGGTGCAGCTGGTGGCGCGCCACAACGGCCACGAAGCCAACGACTTCCGCGGCTACATGGGCCGTATCGAGTCGGGCAAGGTCTCGGTGGGCGACAAGCTGGTGGTACAGCCCTCGGGCCACGCCGCTACGGTCAAGGACATCGTCACCTTCGACGGTTCGCTGCAATCGGCCGTGGCCGGCCAGTCGATCACCCTGGTGCTGAACGAGTACGTGGACGTCTCGCGCGGCGACGTGCTGTCCAGCGCCGAACAGCCGGCGACCCTGCTCAAGCAGGTGGAAGCCGACGTGTGCTGGATGTCCGACGAGCCGCTGGACCTGCGCCGCAAGTACTGGCTCAAGCACGGCACCCGCCAGACCGCGGCCAAGGTGAGCGGCGTCGACAGCATCCTGGATGTGAATACCCAGCAGCGTCACGATGCTGAAGGCCTGAAGCTGAACGACATCGCGCGCATCAGGCTGAGCGTCCAGCAGCCGCTGGCGGCCGACGCCTACGCCGACATCCGCGCGACCGGCGCCTTCATCCTGATCGACGAAGTCACCCACCAGACCGTCGCGGCGGGTATGATCCGTCTGGATCAATAAGCGAAAGGGCATGCATGGGGGCGCTGGGCAAAGTCTATCTTGTGGGAGCAGGCCCAGGCGCGGCTGACCTGATCACCGTGCGCGGCGCGCGCCTGCTGGCGCAGGCCGACGTCGTCCTCTACGACGCCCTCGTCACCCCCGAGATGCTTGAACTGTGCGCCCGGGCCGAGAAGATCTCGGTGGGCAAGCGTTCCGGCCAGCGCTCCACCGCGCAAACCCTGATCAACCAGCAGCTGGTGGAGTGCGCGAAGAAATACTCCCTGGTCGTGCGCCTCAAAGGCGGCGACCCGATGCTGTTCGGGCGCGCCGACGAAGAGCTGCGCGCGCTCGAAGCCGAGGGCATTGAGGTCGAAGTCGTCCCCGGCATCACCACCGCCGTCGCTGCCGCGGCCAGCACCCTGCAGCCGCTCACCAAGCGCGGCGTGGCGCGCAGCGTCGCCTTCTTCACCTCCAGCACCGCCCCCGACCAGCCCGACCATCCGGCCCTCCCGGAAACCGATACCCTGGTCCAGTACATGGGCGGACGCGAAGCCGCGGCGACGGCCGAGCGCCTGCTGGCCGAAGGCCGCAGGCCGACCCTGCCGGTGGTGGTGGTGGAAAACTGCAGCCGCAGCGACGAGCGCATCCAGCGTTTGACCCTGAGCGACCTGGCGCACGGGCTCGAGCCCGGACACGGCCCGGTGCTCGTGATGATGGGCGAAGCGCTGGCCATGCGCGAGCACCAAAAAAAATAGGGCGAGGCGCAAACCCGCCCCACCCCTTTCTTCCAGGCGGTAGATGCTGCCGCCTTCCCCTTCTTACAGATACGGCACGAACTCGATCCCGTTCTGGATCGCGCCGATCACCTGCACCTGGTTCTCCGCGCTTTCGCTGAACTGCGCCAGGATCTCCTCGCGCGGGGCCTGGTGCACGATCATCGCATTGATCCAGAAGTTCAGGCCATCCGCATCGGGCGCGCGGTGCAGCACGTTGTCGTACAGCAGGGAGATGAACTCCGCGTTGCTGGTGCTGCTGCCGTACAGGTCCGCGAATTCCTTGCTGCCGGTGAAGCCGCCGGCGATCTGGGCCAGGCTCTTGCCGCTGTCCAGCGCATTGATCCAGTAGCCCAGGCCGCCCTTGTCCGGCGTGCGGTCGAAGGCCGCCTGGTACAGGCGGTAGGCCTTGCCGGCATTGCCCTCGATGTCGAGCGCCACCGTCGAATCGGCAAAGGCCAGGCGTTCCGCGTTGACCAGCGTGGCCGTGGCGCCGCTGCTGTCCACGACCTTGGTCTCCAACGCGCCGCGCTGGATCGAGAAAGCGCCCTTGATGCCGTTGAAGCTGATCGTGTCCAGGCCGCCCATCGCGTCGATGCGCTGGTTGCCGATCGCCTGGATCAGGTTGGCGCCGTCGCTGCCATAGGTCGCCACCGAGCTGCCCATGCCTTCCGAGCTGGCCGTGCCGCTCGGAGCGGTCCAGCCGGCCGGCGTAGCCGAGACCGGCGCGCCGGCCGCGGCCAGCACGCGTGCTTCGACCGTGACCGCGCCGTTCGACTGGGTGTCGATCCAGGCCGCGGCGAAGCCGCCGTCGGCCAGCGCCGTCAGCGCGGCATTGGCCTGGTCGCCCAGGCGCAGTTCGTTGATGGCGAATTCGCGCATGTCGTAGGCGCTGCCGTCGGCGCCGAAACGGCGGCCATAGACGCCGTTGCCGTCGAAGTCGCCGGACGAGGCTTGCCATGCCACGACGAAGCTGCCGTCGCTCAGGGCCGTCACCGAGGCTTCGTCGCGCATGCCGCCGCTCTCGACATTGGCCTGGACGATGTCGCCGACCCGGTTGCCGGCGGCGTCGAAGCGCTGGAAGAAGATGTCGCTCAGGCCAAAGCCGAAGGCCGAATTGGAATAGCTGCTCCAGGCGACCACGAAGCTGCCGTCCTTCAGCGTCGCCACGCTGGGCAGGGGCGCGCCGGTGCTGATGCTGGCCGCCAGTCCGTCGCCGTTGACCATGACCGGCGCGCCGCCGCTGACGGCCGCCATCACGGCGCCGGAACCGATCTCGCCCCAGCTGACCACGTAGCTGCCGCCGCTGGCCGCGATGCTCGGGCTGTAGGCGCTGCCCAGGCTGTTGTAGATCTGCTCGGCGCCGAGGACGCCCGCGGCGTCCGCCTGGCGGACGTGCACCTCGCCGCCGGCGCGCCAGGCGATCGCGAAGCCGCCGCCTGGCATCGCCGCCACGTCCGGCATGGCCGTATCGGCGCCCGCACCCAAGTCCGCATAGACCTGCGGGCCCAGGTTGCCGGCGGCGTCCGCCACGCGGTAGGCCACACGCGCCGTGCCGCCGCTGAGGACGGTGTAGGCGGTCACGAAGCGGCCATCCGCCAGGCCGGCGACGGCCGGCTCGCCCTCGAAGGCGTAGTCGGCGCCGCTGGTCAGCGCGAAGGCGTTGCCGCGGGCGTTGCCGGCCGCGTCGCGCACTTGCGCCATCAGTCCAGAGGCCAGCGTTCCCGGCACTTGCCAGACGGTCACGAAGCCGCCGTCGGCCAGGGTGGCCACGGTCGGATTGGCCTGCGCGCCGGCGCTGCCCAGGCTCAGCTCGCTGCCGAACTGGGCCAGGTCGCGCGTGGCGCCCTGCTCGACCGTGTACACCAGGGTTTCCTGGATGCCGAGGCCGGACATCGGATTGCCGTTGCCGTCGAGCTGGTAACGGTCGTAGTAATGCATGGTCACCGTCGCCCACAGGCCCGCCTCCGGCAGGGCCGCCGCATTGTTGACCACCAGGCGCGCCGAGGTGTCGGTGGCCGGATTGTAGGTGACCGAAAACAGGCCCGGATGCGACTGGGCGTCGATAACCCAGCGGCCGCCGGTCAGCGGACCGGTATCGATGGCGGTCAGGTTCGCGGCAACGTCGCCGTTGCGCAAGGTCGTGAACAGCGTGTCGCGGTCGTCGATGATGCCGACCGGGGCGTAATCGGTGTCGATGCTCATTGTGGGGATCGGTTCCTGGAAATACCGGCAGGGTGCGCGGTCATGTGGTGAACCGATGATGCCTCAGGCCAACTTTTATTGGAAGCAGGAATGTGAATTCCGTGCGGCAATATGGCGCAAACCCAACAGAAGATAGCTAGTTTTTCACCGAAGTTGTCAGCAAATTAGCAGCTCTTGCCGAACCGCCAAGCTTGCCAAAGCGCTTACCGAGAGGGCGTGCCGAAAGCCTGCAGGCAGTAGTCGGCCATGGCCTTCTGTACCCCCGGGTCCTCGCCGATGGCGCCGGCGATGTGCAGCTTGAGCTGGGGATGGGCGGCGCGCAGGCCGTCGGCGAGCTGCGGCAGGTCGCGCAGCAGATGGCCGCCCTGCCCCAGGAATACCGGCACCACGGTGACCTCGGTGATGCCGCGGTCCACCATGTCGGCGACCGCCTCCGGCAGCCTGGGATTCATGAGTTCCAGGAAAGCCAGCGCCACCTCGGCGTCCGGCAGCCTGGCCTTTGCCTGGTCGCGCAGGCGCTCGAAGGGCGCGGCCCAGGCGGCGGCGCGCGCGCCGTGGGCGAACAGGACCAGGCCGCGGGGTGCGTGTGCGCCCATCAGTGCCGCTCCACCCAGTACAGGGCGCCCAGAGCCAGCAGCAGGAACAGCAGGCTGGGCGCGGCCGCGGTGATGAAGGCCGGCCAGGTGGTGAGCACGCCCAAATGCGCGAACAGTGCGTTGATCAGGATGAAACTCACGCCGATCATGATGCCGATGAAGATCTTCAGGCTCACCCCGCCGCTGCGGGTGTGCAGGTAGGCGAACGGCAGGGCCAGGGCCATCAGCACGAAGATCGAGAGTGGGTCGATCAGCTTCTTCCAGAACGCGACCTTGAAGCGGTCGGTTTCCTGGCGGTTCTCGGCCAGGTGGCGGGTGTACACCGCCAGCTCGCTGGCCGACATGCGCTCCGGGTCCGCGCTCGACACGGTCAGGATCTTGGGCGTGATCTCGGACACCAGGGTGAAGGAGTCCAGCTTGCGGGTGGCGACGGCGGCGGTCTCCTGGCCGTAGGTCGAGTTCACGCTCTGCCCGTCCGGCACCGGCGCGCCGGGCGCCGGCAGCTCGCGGCTGTTGGAGAAATCGGTCTGGGTCACGCCGGTCAGGTTCCAGGTGTTGTCGCCGCCGTAGCTGCCCTTCTGCGCCGTGATCACGGAGCGCATCCGCATGTTGTTGTCGAATTCGTAGAGACGCAGGTCCTCGAGCTGGCCATTGGGGCGGATCTGGCGCACGTTGAAGAAGCGGGTGCCGATCACCTTGCCCTTGACGCCCCCTTCGTGCACGCTGTCCTTGGTCCACACGCCGGAACGGAATTCGCCCGAGATCGAGCCGCCCTTGGCCGACAGGCGCAGGCGCTCGGCGAGCGGCGCGGTGCGCGGGGTGATCAGTTCGCCGAACACGAAGGTGATCGCCACGAACACGATGCCGATCTTGAAGAGCATCATGGCGGCCTGGGTGGTCGACATCGACGAAGCCCGCATGATGGTGAATTCCGAGCTCGATGCGAACTGCGCCATCGTGTAGATGGTGCCGATCAGCGCGGCCACCGGCATCACTTCGTACACGTGGCCGGGCACAAGCAGCAGCACGTAGAGGAAGGCGTGCTGGATGCCGTAGTCGTTCTTGCCCACCGAAGGCAGGATGCTGGTCAGGTCCATGAAGGCGATCAGGGCCAGGAAGGCCACCAGGACGAAGACGACCGCCTGGGCGATGTTGACCGCGAAGTAGCGCTGCAGGATTTTCATTCGGCCTCCGCCTTCGGCACCGGTGCGGCCGCGCCCTTGAAGTGGAGGCGGCGCTTCCACGCGTTGATCAGGACCAGCGGATGGTAGCGGTGGTTCACGTTCAGGCGCCAGGCGAACAGCGCCAGCACCGCCAGCGCCGCCGCCAGGTGCAGCGGCCACCAGGCCACCGCGAACTCGAGCCGGCCTTTCTTGACCGAGGCTTCGATCAGCTTGACCAGGTTGTTATAGGTGAAGAAGATCAGCAGCGCCAGGATCAGGTTGGCGGAGCTGCCCGCGCGCGGATTGACGAAGCCGAGCGGGATCGCCAGCAGCATCAGGATCAGGCAGACGATCGGTTGCGAGATGCGCCCCAGCAGCTCGGACAAGGTGAACTGGTTGGGCGCGGCCAGCAACTGCGGCGTGGTCATGGCGCTGACCGGAACGTCGGCGCCCAGCACCGGCACCTGGGTCGCCACGCGCATGCTGTAGCGCTCGAACTCCATCGACTGGAAATCGGCCTCGCCCGGCACGCCCTGGTAGCGGCGGCCGTTGGACAGCACCAGGTACTGGCCGCCCTTGCCGTCCGATTCGATCACGCCTTCCTTGGCCACTACGATGGCGTGGCCGTTGCCGTCCACGCTGTTGACGAACACGTTCTGGACCACGGTCGCGCCTTCGGCGCTCCGCTCCACGAAGAACACGCGGTCGGACGAACTCGATTCGCGGAACTGGCCGGGGGCCACGCGCTTGAGGTCTTCGCGCTTCTGGAAGCGCTCGACGAATTCGGCGCTTTTCAGCTTGGCCCAGGGCGTCACCACCATCGACAGGGCCCCTACCAGCACCACCATCGGCAGGCCGAAGGTCAGCACCGGTCGGATCCAGCGCGCCAGCGACATGCCGGAGGCGAACCACACGACCATCTCGGAATCGCGGTAGCTGCGCGTGACCGCGGCCAGCACCGAAATAAAGGTGGTGAGGATGAGGATGGTTGGCAGATAATTTAGCACCGCGAACCCGATCAGCGCGAGCACGTCGCTGGACGCGACCTTGCCCCCGGCGGCCTTGCCGAGGACCGAGATCAGGGTCCAGGTGACGAGTACGGTGAAGAGCACCGTGAAGGTGGCGCCGGCCGAAGAGGCCATTTCACGTTGCAGAGCGCGTCGGAAGATCATTCAATAGTTATAATTGCAGGTTAGGCACGGGCAGTAAGCCACGGCAAAATCGTAGGCTGTACCGCGCGCCGCGAAAATACATGGAGAATCAAATGGACTTTAGCATAAAAGCATTCGACACCAAGAACACCCTGGCCGCTGCGAAAACCGGCTGCGTGGCAGTGGCGGTGTTCGAAAACAAGAAGCTGTCGTCGGCCGCGCAAGCCCTCGACGTCAATGGTGACATCAGTGCCGCGCTCAAGTCCGGCGACATCAGCGGCAAGGCCGGCACCACCCTGCTGCTGCGCGGCGTGGCCGGCGTGGCCGCGGCGCGCGTGCTGCTGGTGGGCATGGGCTCGAACGACGCCATCACCGAGAAGAGCTTCGGCAGCGCCGTCAGCGCCGCGCTCAAGGTGTTCGGCACCCTGGGCAGCCAGGATGCCATTATCGCATTCCCGATGGCGGATGTGAAAGACCGCGACATCAATTGGGCCGTGCGTTCGCTGGTGATCGCCGCCAACGAAGCCGAATTCCGTACCGATTCCCAGAAGAGCAAGAAGGATCCCCTGCCTGCCGGCGTGCGCAAGCTGACCATCGCGGCCGCCGAAGCCAACCAGCTCAAGGGCGTGCTGGCGCAATCGATCGCGATCGCCAACGGCATGAACCTGACCAAGGAACTGGGCAACCTGTCGCCGAACGTCTGCACCCCGACCTACCTGGCCGACACCGCGCGCCAGCTGGCCGGCGAATTCGGCTTCCAGATCGAAGTACTGGAGCGCAAGCAGCTCGAAGCGCTGAAGATGGGCAGCTTCCTGTCGGTGGCCAAGGGCAGCGACGAAGCGCCGAAGTTCATCGTCCTCAAGCACAACGGCGGCAAGAAGAACGATGCGCCGGTGGTCCTGGTCGGCAAGGGCATCACCTTCGACACCGGCGGCATTTCGCTCAAGCCGGGCCCGAACATGGACGAGATGAAGTACGACATGTGCGGCGCCGGCTCGGTGCTTGGCACCTTCCGCGCCATCGGCGAGATGGGCCTGAAGCTGAACGTGATCGGCATCGTGGCGGCCTGCGAGAACATGCCGTCGGGCCGCGCTTCCAAGCCGGGCGACATCGTGACCGCGATGAGCGGCACCACCATCGAGATCCTGAATACCGACGCCGAAGGCCGCCTGATCCTGTGCGACGCCCTCACCTACGCCGAGCGCTTCAAGCCGGCCGCCGTGGTCGACATCGCGACCCTGACCGGCGCCTGCATCGTGGCCCTGGGCCACCACACCAGCGGCCTGTTCACCCGCCACGACGACGCGCACGACGCGCTGGCCGAAGAACTGCTGGACGCCGGCAAGCAGGCCGGCGACGTCGCATGGCGCTTCCCGCTGGGCGAGAACTACAACGAGCAGCTGAAGTCGAACTTCGCGGACCTGGCCAACATCGGCACCCCGGGCGCGGCCTCGATCACCGCGGCCTGCTTCCTGGAGAACTTTACCCGCAAGTACACCTGGGCGCACCTGGACATCGCCGGCACCGCCTGGAAATCGGGCGCGAACAAGGGCGCGACCGGCCGTCCGGTGCCGCTGCTGACGACCTTCCTGATGAACCGCGTGTGAGGGGCTTGCCTGTGAAAGCTTCTTTCACGGGCGGCGCTTCGGTGAAATAATATTTCACGAATGAAAACAGCCCCGCTTGCGGGGCTGTTTCTTTTGGGGCTGCGGCCTTGCGGGCACACTTGGGTTCCGGCCTTGGCCGGAACGACGGTTATGGGCTTGCCACTTACGTTTGAGTCGTCGTTCCGGCGAAGGCCGGAACCCAAGTTGTTCAGCATACCGAAACGCCTATTCCCTCAGAAAATGCCAGCCTCAACGGGACGCTCCCCCGCCTCCTCGTCCTTCGCCGCCGCCGGCTGCATGAGCACCGTCAGCACCTGCGGATACGCATACCCCGCCCCCGAATGCTTGTCCACGAAA
This sequence comes from Massilia sp. ZL223, assembly GCF_018119395.1. Taxonomy (GTDB): domain Bacteria; phylum Pseudomonadota; class Gammaproteobacteria; order Burkholderiales; family Burkholderiaceae_D; genus Telluria. The sequence goes on along the minus strand of NZ_JAGPWD010000031.1, from coordinate 38,061 downwards.
TACCCCAGCCCCGCACTGATCACGACATTGCCCATCAGGCTGGTCGTATCGGCCCGTGACTGCACGACCTCGGCCGCACTCCCCTTGCCTTCCTTCTTGCAGCTGACGGTGAGCGGTTTCGAACTCCGCATCACGGTCACCCGCCCTGGCGCGATGACATACCAGCGCCCCATGTCGTTGCTCAACAGGCAGCCGACACCGGCGACTTCGCGATGGTCGAGGATGGTATGCAGCTCGAGCTGCTGCTGGGGAGACTCGGACAGGGTCGCGCAGCCGCCCAGCAGGGCGAATGCGGCGGCGGCGGCGATGGTGGCCGGGCGGAGATGGTCGAACATGGTGGTTTGCCTCATTCCCCCTTAACGGCAGAATGACGCGCAAACTGTAGTCCCGCCGCGATCAAGGCGCGATCGGGCGAAACGGGTCAGGCGAGCGGCGCGAAGCGCGGCACCGCCGCGCCGTCGACCTCGACGGTCTCGAAGAACGCCGCCCTGGGACGCACCCACACCTGCCCGTCCTGGCCGCGATAGACCATGACGGGGGTGTGATCCGCATCCAGCACGGCCTCCGTGACCAGCTCGTAGATGCCGCCCTTGTAGTGGCGGTAGCGCATCAGGCCTTTTCTGCCAGCGCCTTCTGCTTCTTCTTCAGGCCCTGGATGACCTTCAGCACGCCTTCCATGCCGGCGGCTTCGTCGAGCTCGCTGAAGGCGTCCAGCACTTCGTTCAGCACGCGGTTGCGCACTGCCGCCTCGTCCTGGCCGATCGCGATCGGCTTCGACTCCGGCGCGGCCGGGGCGAACTTCGACGGGGTCTCGGCAGCCGCCTTGGCGCCATGCGCCAGTGCAGCCTGCCAGATCACCCAGCGGCGTTGGGTTTCATAAACGAGGTATTCCTCGGGCTTGTCTTCCCGGCGGCGAACGATGTGGCCTTCGCGCTGGGCCCATGCTTCAAAAGCATTGCGCATTTCAGTCCTTTTCAAATCTGCGTTCGGGTTAATCACTATCGAAATGTCTTCCAAATAGCACCACCGCACCACTACGGCACGACTGCTGCCGCGCACAAGCTTGGCAGCCGAACACGCTTCTTACAATCTACAAATGGTACAACTTAAGTTGCCCTAACGCAACTTATTTATTCCCATGTTGCAACATCGTTAAATGCTACATTTTCCCTTTTAGCGTTTAACGAACGTCTTTATATCCCGAACCTCCCGAAGAAGCAACTTCTTTTATTATTCTATTAATTTATTGCTTTCCGGTGTGTTGTATTTTGCATAATATTACTGAAAAACCATACATATTACACATGCTGCATAAGTAAGGGACTGCCTTCTTGCCCCTGTGCAGCCCGCTAGTATAACGCCCTGCCGGATCGGCTGCGTTCAATCGTCCATTCTCCAGTGTGACAGCCGGATGTCCGGCCAATCACCCGATTGCCTACTAAGCATATAGCGTGCCTTAAAAACAACTTCCACCAAAACAAAGGCTTAGCGTATCCCACGACAAGGAGTGGTGCTCCCGTGTAAGAAAATTCGACATCCGGTCACCGCACGCCTGTTCTTTCCTGTTGTTGAACCCGCCGCCCACGGCCCGGCATCGGCAGCGTATACTCTCGGCTTCCGCTGTGCAGAGTGATTGCACGAGGCTCCAACCCACCATAGAACACATTTGATGAAAATCGCCACCTGGAACGTCAACTCCCTGAAAGTCCGCCTGCCTCACCTGCTGCAATGGCTGCAAGCCAACCCGGTCGACGTCCTCTGCATCCAGGAGACAAAACTCACGGACGACAAGTTCCCGCTGGCCGAGATCAACGAAGCCGGCTACCAGGTGGCCTACACGGGCCAGAAGACCTACAACGGCGTGGCCATCCTCTCGAAGCTGCCGATCGAGGACGTGGTGAAGAACAATCCGCGCTTCGAGGACGAGCAGCAGCGCCTGCTGGCCGCCACCATAGGCGGCGTGCGCTTCATCTGCGCCTATGTGCCGAACGGCCAGGAAGTCGGTTCGGACAAGTATGTCTACAAGCTGGCGTGGTTCAAGGCGCTGCAGGAATGGGTGGCGGCCGAGATGCGCGCCCACGAGCAGTTCGCGATCCTGGGCGACTACAACATCGCACCGGACGCGCGCGACGTGCACGACCCGGCCGAGTGGGAAGGCCGCATCCACTTCTCCCTGCCGGAACGGGGCGCGCTGCAGGAACTGATGGGTTTGGGATTGTCGGACGCCTTCCGCCTGTTCGAGCAGCCGGAAAAGCAGTACAGCTGGTGGGACTACCGCCAGCTGGCCTTCCGCCGCAACCGCGGACTGCGCATCGACCACATCCTGCTGTCGGAAAAGCTGGCCAGGCGCTGCACCGCCTGCGTCATCGACCGCGAACCGCGCAAGTGGGAGCAGCCGTCGGACCACACGCCGGTGGTCGCGACGATCGGGGATTGATGGACTGTTGAATCAGCCGACCAGGAAGGCCCCCACCTGGCCGGCCGGCAGCGGCCGCGCGAACAGGTAGCCCTGGGCGAACTGGCAGCCGAAGGAGCGCAGCAGCGCATACTGCGACTCCGTCTCCACGCCCTCCGCCACCACCGACAGCTGCAGGCTGTTCGCCAGCGCCATCACCGCCGCCACGATGGCGCGGTCTTCGGCGCTCGCATCGAGCTCGCGCACGAAGGCGCGGTCGATCTTGATCTTCCTGACCGGGAAGCGCTTCAGGTAGGCCAGGCTCGAATAGCCGGTGCCGAAGTCGTCGATGGACAGCGACATGCCCATCGCGTTGATCTGGCGTAGGATCTCCAGGGTCTGGCCGCCATGCTGCATCAGGGCGGTCTCGGTGATCTCCAGCTCCACCAGGCGCGGATCGATGCCGGTATCGCCGACGATGCGCCGGATCGCCTCCACCAGCCCGTGATGCATGAACTGGCGCGCCGACAGGTTGATCGCCAGCGGCACCACGTCGAGCCCCTCGCGCTCCCACTGCATCAGCTGGGCGCAGGCGCTGCGGATCACCCACTCGCCCACCGGCACGATCATGCCGCTCTCTTCCAGGATGGGAATGAATTCGTCCGGACCCACCAGGGCCTGGCCGTCCCGGCGCCAGCGCAGCAGCACTTCCAGCGCGTGCGGACGGCGCGTGGCCGCGCACATGATGGGCTGGTAGTGCAGCTCGAACTCCTCGCGCACCAAGGCGCCGCGCAGGCTCGATTCCAGCTCGAAGTGGCGCGCCGCGGCCTGGTTCATGCGCTGGGTGAAGAACTGGTAGTTGTTGCGGCCCGCGCCCTTGGCGTGGTACATCGCCGCGTCCGCGTGGCGCATCAGGGTCTCGACATCGCTGCCGTCGTCCGGATACACGCAGATGCCGATCGAGGGCGAGATATGCAGGCTGCGCCCCTCGAAGGGGAAAGGCGATGACAGTGCCTCGATGATCTTGTCACCCACCAGGCGGCACTCCTCGCCTTCCGCGATCTCCGGCAGCAGCACCACGAATTCGTCGCCGCCCAGGCGGGCCACGGTGTCGCTCGCGCGGACGGCCACCACCAGGCGCTTGGCGACCTCGCGCAGCAGGTGGTCGCCGGTCAGGTGGCCGAGCGAATCGTTGATGTTCTTGAAGCGGTCCAGGTCGATGAACATCAGGGCCAGCTTGCGCCCCGTGCGCTGGGCGCCGCGGATCGTGCAATCGAGCCGGTCCGACAGCAGCGCGCGGTTGGGCAGCCCGGTCAGGCTGTCGTGATAGGCCATGTGGTGCACGCGCGCCTCGGCCTGGCGCCGCTCCACGATCTCTTCCTGCAGCAGCGCGTTGGCGCCCGCCAGTTCGGCGGTGCGCTCGGCCACGCGCACTTCGAGCTCGTCGCGCGCGCGCCGGATGGCGTCGGCCGCCTCGCGCTGGGCGGTGACGTCGTCGACCAGCCACACGCTGCGCCCGCGCCGCTGCGAGGCGTCGAAGGGCCGGCCGGACAGGCGCGCCCAGAAGCGGCTGCCGTCGCGCCGCACCAGCTGGTGCTCGGCCATGTGCACGCGGCCGGCCGCGAAATCGGGCGCCGCCAGCGCGCGCGCCGCCTGCCAGCTGGCGTCGTCGGGGTACAGGGCGCGCACGGTCTGGCCGTCCACCTCCCCCGCCGCCGCGCCGAACAGTTCTTCCATCTTGCGGTTGCAATGCAGGGTGCGGCCGTTCTCGACCACCGCGATGCCCAGCACCGCGTTGTCGAGGATGGCGCGGTTTTCCATCAGGGCGTCGCGCAGCGACTGCTCGTCCTGCTTTTCGCGGGTGCGGTCTTCCAGCATCCAGATCGTGCCCTGGTCCGGATCGTGGTGGTTGACCTGGTAGCCGATCAGCTGCACCCAGATCGGCGCGCCGTCCTTGCGCACCATGGTGGTCTCGGCGCGGAAGGAGCGGCCGGCGGCCAGCGGCGGATAGGCGCGTTCGCCCATTTCAAGGAAGGCTTCCTCGTCCGGGTACAGCAGGCGGGTCGCCTGGCCGAGAGCTTCGGCCTCGGTATAGCCGAACATGACCGTGAAGGCCGGATTGCAGCGGCGGATCACGCGGTCGCGGGTGAACATGATGCCGACCGAGGCATTGCTCATGATCGCCTGGACTTCCTTCATGGCCTGGCGCGACCCGGTGACGTCTTCGACGATCCAGATCGTGCCCGCCTCGCGGATGCGCGGATCCACCGCCCTGCCGCGCAGGCGCGCCCAGAACAGGCTGCCGTCTCGGCGGCGGAAAGGCTGCTCGCTGCGTTCGAACAGCTGGCCGGCGGCCAGCACCGTGTAGGCTTCGGCGGTCAGCTCCTGGTAGGCATCCGTCGAGGCGAACAGCTGCACCGGCTTCAGGGCCAGCAGCTCCTCCTGGCTGTAGCCGAGCATCTCGCAGATGCGCGGGTTGAAGGACTTGATCTGCCCGGGGAGCGTGAACACGATCCCGACCGGCGCATTCTCAAGGATGGCGCGCTGCTCGAGGACCAGGTGGCACAGGTCGGCCGCCTCCTGGGAAGGCTGCTCATGCGCGCAAGGGTTCGCTGTGCCGGCGAACGAATCGGGGGTCGGAAATCGGTCCATCAATGCTTGCTGGTGGGTCCGTTGGTCGGAATTGTTGCAACCTGGCAATCATAAACCAGAAATGCTGCCAACTCTACAACCATAAAGCGACAAAGGGGAAGCACCTACGTGCTTCCCCTGACGGAGGTGTTGCGATTTAGAAACTGTCGCCGGGAACCCGCACCCAGCCTTCCATCAGCACGCGTGCGCTGCGGCTCATGATGGCCTTGCTGACGCTCCACTGGCCATTGGCCTCGACCGCCTCGGCGCCGACGCGCAGGGTGCCCGACGGATGACCGAAGCGCACCGCGTTGCGGGTGCCGCCGCCGGCCGCCAGGTTGACCAGGGTGCCGGGAATGGCGGCCGCGGTGCCGATGGCGACGGCCGCGGTGCCCATCATGGCGTGGTGCAGCTTGCCCATCGAGAGCGCGCGCACCAGCAGGTCGATGTCGCCCGCCGCCACCTGCTTGCCGCTGGACGCGACGTAGTCGGCCGGCTTGGCCACGAAGGCGATCTTGGGCGTGTGCTGGCGCTTGGCGGCGTCCTCGATGCTCCCGATCAGGCCCATGCGCAGCGCGCCGTGGGCGCGGATGGTCTCGAACATCGCCAGCGCGCGCGGGTCGCCGTTGATGGCTTCCTGCAGTTCCGTGCCGGTGTAGCCGATGGCGTCCGCGTTGACGAAGATGGTCGGGATGCCGGCGTTGATCATGGTGGCCTTGAGCGTGCCGACGCCGGGCACTTCCAGCTCGTCGACCAGGTTCCCGGTCGGGAACATGGCGCCGCCGGCGCCCTCTTCTTCCGCCGCCGGGTCCATGAACTCCAGCTGCACTTCGGCGGCCGGGAAGGTCACGCCGTCGAGTTCGAAGTCGCCGGTCTCCTGGACCTGGCCGCCCGTCATCGGGACGTGGGCGACGATGGTCTTGGCGATGTTGGCCTGCCAGATGCGCACCACGGCGACGCCGTCCTGCGGCAGGCGCTCGGGGTCGACCAGGCCGCTGCTGATCGCGAAGGAACCGACCGCCGAGGACAGGTTGCCGCAGTTGCCGCTCCAGTCGACGAAAGGCTTGTCGATCGAAACCTGGCCGAACAGGTAGTCGACATCGTGGCCGGGGTGGCTGCTCTTCGAGACGATCACGGTCTTGCTAGTGCTCGAGGTGGCGCCGCCCATGCCGTCGATCTGCTTGCCGTAGGGGTCGGGGCTGCCGATCACGCGCAGCAGGAGGGCATCGCGCGCCGCGCCGGGCACGCGCGCCGCTTCGGGCAGGTCGTCCAGGCGGAAGAACACGCCTTTGCTGGTGCCGCCACGCATGTAGGTGGCGGGAATCTTGATTTGGGGAGTATGAGGCATGATGTGTCCGATATGACAGGAAGGGCGGCCGCGCCGCCCTCCCCGCTGGTTACGCCGCGGCTTTCGATGCCGACGATTCCAGGAAGTCCTGCGCGAAGCGCTGCAGCACGCCGCCCGCCTCGTAGATCGCCACTTCCTCGGCGGTGTCGAGACGGCAGGTCACCGGCACTTCCAGCTTTTCGCCGTTCTTACGATGGATGACCAAGGTCAGGTCGGTGCGCGGGGTGCGCGCGCCCACCACGTCGAAGCTTTCGGTGCCGTCGATGCCCAGAGTCAGGCGGTTGACGCCCGGCTTGAACTCCAGCGGCAGCACGCCCATGCCCACCAGGTTGGTGCGATGGATGCGCTCGAAGCCTTCCGCCACGATGGCTTCCACGCCCGCCAGGCGCACGCCCTTGGCCGCCCAGTCGCGCGAGGAGCCCTGGCCGTAGTCGGCGCCGGCGATCACGATCAGCGGCTGCTTGCGTTCCATGTAGGTCTCGATGGCTTCCCACATGCGGGTCACCTGGCCTTCCGGCTCGATGCGCGCCAGCGAACCGGCTTTCACGTTGCCCATCGCATCAACCACCATCTCGTTCTTGAGGGTCGGATTGGCGAAGGTCGCGCGCTGCGCGGTCAGGTGGTCGCCGCGGTGGGTCGCGTAGGAGTTGAAGTCCTCTTCCGGCAGGCCCATCTTGGCCAGGTATTCGCCGGCAGCGGAATCAAGCAGGATCGCATTCGACGGCGACAGGTGGTCGGTGGTGATGTTATCGCCCAGGACCGCCAGCGGGCGCATACCCGCCAGGGTGCGCTCGCCTGCCAGCGCACCTTCCCAGTACGGCGGACGGCGGATGTAGGTGCTCATCTCGCGCCAGTCGTACAGCGGGCTGACCTTGGCGCCATCGTCCGCGACGCGCGCGAACATCGGCGTGTAGACCTTGCGGAACTGCTCCGGCTTGACGCTGGCGTCGACCACCGCGTCGATCTCGGCATCCGACGGCCACAGATCGGCCAGGCGGACTTCCTTGCCGTTCGCGTCCACGCCCAGCACATCCTTCTCGATGTCGAAGCGGATGGTGCCGGCGATCGCATAGGCCACCACCAGCGCCGGCGACGCCAGGAAGGCCTGCTTGGCATACGGGTGGATGCGGCCGTCGAAGTTGCGGTTGCCCGACAGGACGGCGGTCGCGTACAGGTCGCGCTCGATGATCTCCTGCTGGATGGCCGGATCCAGCGCGCCGCTCATGCCGTTGCAGGTGGTACAGGCGAAGCCGACCACGCCGAAGCCCAGCTTTTCCAGTTCCGGCATCAGGCCCGCTTCTTCCAGGTACAGGGCCACGGCCTTCGATCCCGGCGCCAGCGAGCTCTTGACCCAGGATTTGCGGGTCAGGCCAGCACGGTTGGCGTTACGCGCCAGCAGGCCGGCGGCGATCATGTTGCGCGGGTTGTTGGTGTTGGTGCAGCTGGTGATGGCGGCGATGATCACCGCGCCATCCGGCATCAGGCCTGGCTCGTTCTCCACTTTGCCGGCGATGCCGCGCTCGGCCAGCTCGGAGGTCGGGACGCGCTTGTGCGGGTTCGACGGGCCGGCGATGTTGCGCACCACGGTCGACAGGTCGAAGGACAGCACGCGCTCGTATTGCGCGTTCTTGAGGCTGTCGGCCCACAAGCCGGTTTCCTTGGCATAGGCCTCGACCAGCTTCACGGTCTCTTCCTCGCGGCCGGTGAGGCGCAGGTACTTGATGGTCTGCTCGTCGATGTAGAACATCGCGGCGGTGGCGCCGAATTCCGGGGCCATGTTCGAGATGGTGGCGCGGTCGCCCAGCGTGAGCGCGGAGGCGCCTTCGCCGTAGAACTCGAGGTAGGCCGAGACGACCTTGGACTTGCGCAGGAACTCGGTCAGCGCCAGCACGATGTCGGTGGCGGTGATGCCCGGCTGCGGTTTGCCGGTCAGCTCGACGCCAACGATGTCCGGCAGGCGCATCCAGGAGGCGCGGCCCAGCATGACGCTTTCGGCTTCCAGGCCGCCCACGCCGATGGCGATCACGCCCAGGGCGTCGACCATCGGGGTGTGGGAGTCGGTGCCGACCAGGGTGTCCGGATAGGCGACGCCGTCCTGGGTCTGGATCACCGGGGACATGCGCTCGAGGTTGATCTGGTGCAGGATGCCGTTACCCGGCGGGATCACGTCGACGTTCTGGAAGGCCTTCTTGGTCCACTCGATGAAGTGGAAGCGGTCTTCGTTGCGGCGGTCCTCGATGGCGCGGTTCTTGGCGAAGGCATCGGGATCGAAGCCGCCGCATTCGACGGCCAGCGAGTGGTCGACCACCAGCTGGGTCGGGACCACCGGGTTGACCAGGGCCGGATCGCCGCCCTGGCTGGCGATGGCGTCGCGCAGGCCGGCCAGGTCGACCAGGGCGGTCTGGCCCAGGATGTCGTGGCAGACCACGCGGGCCGGGAACCAGGGGAAGTCGAGGTCGCGCTTGCGTTCGATGATCTGTTTCAGCGAGTCGGTCAGGGTGACCGGGTCGCAGCGGCGAACCAGGTTCTCGGCCAGGACGCGCGAGGTGTACGGCAAGGTAGCGTAGGCGCCGGGCTGGATGGTGTCGACGGCGGTGCGGGTGTCGAAGTAGTCCAGGGAGGTGCCGGGAAGAGGTTTGCGATGGTTCGTATTCATGGCGGTATGAGACCTAAGTGTTAGCCTTAATACCGTCATCCCGGCGAAGGCCGGGATCCAAGTTTATGTGCGTAGCCAATCACGCAAACTTGGGTTCCGGCCTTCGCCGGAACGACGGTTCGGGGGCTGGTGGTGCTTTCTTTACTTGCGCTCTTCAATCGGCACGAACTTCAGATCCTCAGGACCCACATAGTTCGCGCTCGGACGAATGATCTTGTTGTCGATACGCTGCTCGATGATATGCGCCGCCCAGCCGGAGGTGCGCGAAATCACGAACAGCGGCGTGAACATGGCCGTCGGCACGCCCATCATGTGGTAAGACACGGCCGAGAACCAGTCCAGGTTCGGGAACATCTTCTTGACTTCCCACATCACCGACTCCAGGCGCTCGGCGATGTCGAACATCTTCATCGAACCGGCCGACTGAGACAAGGTGCGCGCCACTTCCTTGATCACCTTGTTGCGCGGGTCGCTGATGGTGTACACAGGATGGCCGAAGCCGATCACGACTTCCTTGTTCGCCACGCGGTTGCGGATGTCCGCTTCCGCCTCGTCGGCGTTCTCGTAGCGCTTCTGGATGTCCAGCGCCACTTCGTTCGCGCCGCCGTGCTTCGGGCCGCGCAGCGCGCCGATCGCGCCGGTGACGGCCGAGTAGATGTCCGAACCGGTGCCGGCGATGACGCGGCTGGTGAAGGTCGAGGCGTTGAACTCGTGTTCCGCGTACAGGATCAGCGACACGTGCATCGCCTTGACCCACTCTCCCGACGGCTTCACGCCGTGCAGCAGGTGCAGGAAGTGGCCGCCGATCGAGTCGTCGTCGGTTTCCACCTCGATGCGCTTGCCGTTGTGGCTGTAGTGGTACCAGTACAGCAGGATCGAGCCGAAGGACGCCATCAGGCGGTCGGCGATGTCGCGCGCGCCGGCGATGTTGTGGTCTTCCTTCTCAGGCAGCACGCAGCCCAGCACCGAGGCGCCGGTACGCATCACGTCCATCGGATGGGCGCCGGCCGGCAGCGCTTCCAGCGCGCTCTTGACGGCTTGCGGCAGGCCGCGCAGCGACTTCAGCTTGGCCTTGTAGCCCTTCAGTTCCGCGAGGGTCGGCAGCTTGCCGTGCACCAGCAGGTAGGCGATCTCTTCGAACTCGCAGCGGTCGGCCACGTCCAGGATGTCGTAGCCGCGGTAGTGCAGGTCGTTGCCGGTCTTGCCGACCGAGCACAGCGCGGTGTTGCCTGCGGCGACGCCCGACAGGGCGACGGATTTCTTCGGCTTGAACGCCGGGGTATCGTTGTTCTGCGTAGTGGTCATGCGTGAATCTCCTGGATGATTATTTTGCTTTATTGGCGGCGAACAGGGCGTCCAGCTTCTGCTCGTAGCTGTGGTAATCGATGCGGTCGTACAGTTCGGCGCGGGTCTGCATGGTGTCGATCACGTTCTTCTGGGTGCCGTCGCGGCGGATCGCGTTGTAGACGTTCTCGGCCGCCTTGTTCATTGCGCGGAAAGCCGACAGCGGGTACAGCACCAGGCCGACGTTGGCGCTGGCCAGCTCGTCGACGGTGAACAGCGGGGTCGAACCGAATTCGGTGATGTTGGCCAGCACCGGCACCTTGACGGCGTCGGCGAACTGCTTGTACATCTCGAGGCTGGTCATGGCTTCCGGGAAGATCATGTCGGCGCCGGCTTCGACGCATGCCACGGCACGCTCGATGGCGGCGTCCAGGCCTTCCACGGCCAGCGCGTCGGTGCGGGCCATGATCACGAAATTCTCGTCGGTACGCGCATCGGCCGCAGCCTTGACGCGGTCGACCATCTCGCCCTGGCTGACGATCTCCTTGCCCGGACGGTGGCCGCAACGCTTGGCGCCGACCTGGTCTTCGATGTGGCAGGCGGCCGCGCCGGCCTTGATCAGCGAGCGCACGGTGCGGGCCACGTTGAAGGCCGAGGCGCCGAAGCCGGTGTCGATGTCGACCAGCAGCGGCACGTCGCACACGTCGGTGATGCGGCGCACGTCGATCAGGACGTCTTCCAGGCCCGAGATGCCCAGGTCGGGCAGGCCCAGCGAACCCGCGGCCACGCCGCCGCCCGACAGGTAGATCGCGCGGTAGCCGGCGCGCTTGGCCAGCAGTGCGTGGTTGGCGTTGATCGCGCCGATGACCTGCAGCGGGGATTCTTCCTGGACGGCCTTGCGGAAGGCGGCGCCTGCGGAGTATTGGCTCATGCTTAGTCCTTTCTGATGCGTTTGAGAGTGTCGGGCTTTCTTAATGCAAACGGCGTGCCACCCTGCCCGCCCTAGTATTTTCAAGGACTTGCAACACCGTTTCAGGCGAAGATGTTTCAGTAACGTTTCATTATGAAACATGTGCAAACAAAATGAAACGCCAGCAGGCATAAAAAAACCCCGCCGCAGCGGGGTTCAAACGGAAGCTTGATCGCTCAGTGGGCTGCGGCAGCCGCTGCGCCGATACCGGTTTCGGAACGCACTTCCTGCGCCTCGAAGCCAGCCTTGTCGATCGCGGCGCGCGGGCTCTTGTCGGTGACCGAGAAGAACCAGATGCCGAAGAAGCCCACCGCCATCGAGAAGATCGCCGGCGAGGTGTAGGGGAAGATCGGCGCGGCATTGCCGAACACGTCGACCCATACCGACTTCGACACGATGGTCAGCACGACCGCCGTGGCCAGGCCCAGGAAACCGCCCACGGTGGCGCCGCGGGTGGTGCAGTCCTTCCACAGCACCGACATGAACAGCACCGGGAAGTTGGCCGAAGCGGCGATGGCGAAGGCCAGCGACACCATGAAGGCCACGTTCTGCTTTTCGAATGCGATCCCCAGCAGCACGGCGATGACGCCCAGTGCGATGGTGGTGATCTTCGAGACCTTCAGTTCGTCCGCGCTATTGGCCTTGCCCTTCTTGAACACGGTGGCGTACAGGTCGTGCGACACGGCCGAGGCGCCGGACAGGGTCAGGCCGGCCACCACCGCCAGGATGGTCGCGAAGGCCACGGCCGAGATGAAGCCCAGGAAGACGTCGCCGCCCACGGCCTTGGCCAGGTGGACCGCCGCCATGTTGTTACCACCCAGGAGCTTGCCGGCTGCATCCTTGAACTCGGCGTTGGTGCCGACCAGGACGATCGCGCCGAAGCCGATGATGAAGGTCAGGATGTAGAAGTAGCCGATCCAGGTGGTGGCCCACAGCACCGACTTGCGCGCCTCTTTCGCGCTCGGGACGGTGAAGAAGCGCATCAGGATGTGCGGCAGGCCGGCGGTGCCGAACATCAGCGCCATGCCGAAGGAGATGGCCGAGATCGGGTCCTTGATGAAGCTTCCCGGGCCCATGATGGAATCGCCCTTGGCGTGCACTTCGGTCGCGGTGGCGAACAGTCTTTCAGGGCTGAAGTTGTACTGCGCCAGCACCGAGAAGGCCATGAAGGACGCGCCCGACAGCAGCAGCACGGCCTTGATGATCTGCACCCAGGTGGTGGCGGTCATGCCGCCGAACAGCACGTAGACCATCATCAGGATGCCGACCAGGACCACGGCGATCCAGTATTCCAGGCCGAACAGCAGCTTGATGAGCTGGCCGGCGCCGACCATCTGCGCGATCAGGTAGAACGCGACCACGACCAGCGTGCCCGATGCCGCGAACACGCGGATGGGCTTCTGGTGGAAGCGGTAGGCGGCCACGTCGGCGAAGGTGTAGCGGCCCAGGTTGCGCAGGCGCTCGGCCATCAGGAAGGTGATGACGGGCCAGCCGACCAGGAAGCCGATGGCGTAGATCAGGCCATCGAAGCCGTCCAGGAACACGGCGGCGGAGATGCCCAGGAAGGACGCGGCGGACATGAAGTCGCCCGCGATCGCCAGGCCGTTCTGGAAGCCGGAAATGCCGCCGCCCGCGGTGTAGAAGTCGGAAGCGGAACGGGTCTTGGCCGCGGCCCACTTGGTGATGAACAGGGTCAGGACCACGAAGATCGCGAACATGCTGATCGCGGTCCAGTTGGTGGCCTGCTTGGTGGCCTGGCCGAGGTCGGGCGCGGCCATTGCGGCGCCGGCGGCGCCCAGCAGCGCGAGCGCCGCAGCGGTACGGATCATGGGCTTCATGCGACCACCTTCTCTTTCGGCTGCGCGACGCGTGCCTTGATGGCGTCGGTCAGTTCGTCGTATTGGCTATTGGCGCGGCGCACGTAGATGCCCGTGATGACGACGGTGAAGAGGATGACGAACAGGCCCAGCGGAATGCCCCAGGTCATCACGCCTTCTCCAATGCGCGTGCCCATGAATTCCTTGTTGAAAGCGACCAGGACAGTGAAGCCGTAGTACACGATCATCATTGCCCAGGTGAGGGTCCAGCCGAAACGCGAACGGGTCGCGACCAGCTTGCGGTAGTTGGGGTCGTTCTTGACCCGCTGTACAACGTCTTGGTCCATCTTGTGTCTCCTATTTTGTCATGCCTGTGCGGTGCATACCTTGCAGGTTGAGAGCCATCCTACGGCGACCCCCTTACCTCATTCTTACGCTTGCTTACGCCTATCTGACAGCCTCGCCTCGAAATGCTCTACACTTCGGGCATGAGCTATTCCACCCGCAGCCCCGCGGACGGCGGCGACAAGCCCGTCATCTGGACGGTATCGGTTTCGCGCCTCTCCGACCTGTTCCGCGACATCACCCTCGAGTACGATCACCTGGCTTCGATCGAGCCGCTGCATCTCGGTTTCGACGAAGCGGCAAAGCACATCCGCGAACGCATGGCGACCGAGCGCTGCGACGTCGTCATCGCGGCGGGATCGAACGCGGCCTATCTCAGGGGACGGGTGTCGGTGCCTGTGGTGGTGGCCAAGGCCAGCGGCTTCGATGTGATGCAGGCGCTGGTGCGGGCGCGGCGCGTGTCCTCGCGCATCGGCGTGATCAGCTACCAGCTGCCCTTGCCGGAGCTGGCCGAGTTCGCGTCGACCTTCGGCGTCGATATCGCCCAGCGCACCTACGTCACCGAAGAGGATGCGCGCGCCAGCATCAACGAACTGAAAGCTGCCGGCGTCGAGGTGATCGTCGGCGCGGGATTGATTACCGACCTGGCCGAGGAGGCGGGGCTGACCGGCGTGTTTCTGTACTCGGCGGCCTCGATCCGCCAGGCCTTCGACGACGCGCTGGAGCTGGCGCGCCTGACCATGCTGGAAGCGAACCGCGGCCGCCGTACGGCCGCCAGCGACACGCGGCGTGCGCGGCGTGGGCTCAACGATTTACGCGGGGATTCGGCCGCCATGGAAAGGCTGCGCCAGACCGTGGTGCTGTATGCACGCTCGCCGGCGACGGTGCTGATCCAGGGCGAGACAGGCAGCGGCAAGGAGCTGGTGGCGCAGGCGATCCACCGCGAAGGACCGCGCCGCGCCGGGCGGCCTTTCGTGGCGGTGAACTGCGGCGCCATCGCGGAATCGCTGCTGGAATCGGAACTCTTCGGCCACGAGGAAGGCGCGTTCACGGGCGCGCGCCGGGGCGGCCATGCGGGCCTGTTCGAGGCGGCCAATGGCGGCACCCTGTTCCTGGACGAGATCGGCGAGATGCCGCTCGTCTTGCAGACGCGCTTGCTGCGCGTGCTGGAAGAGCGCGAGGTGATGCGCGTGGGCGGCACGCGGCCGGTGCCGATCGACGTCCGCGTGATCAGCGCGACCCACTGCGACCTGGAAGCACGCGTGCGCGAGGGGCGCTTCCGGGCCGACCTGTTCTATCGCCTGGCTGTGCTGCGTTTGAGTTTGCCGCCGCTGCGCGAACGCGTGGAGGACATTGCGCCGCTGGCGGAATGGTCGCTCAAGAATGCGCTGGCGGCGCTGGATGCGCGGCCGCATCCGAATCTGCATGCGGAGATCAATGCGTGCGCGCCGCTGCTGGAGGCCTACGACTGGCCGGGGAATGTGCGCGAGCTGCGCAACCTGGCGGAGCGCCTGGCCCTGTTTTTGGCGGCGGAGCCCTTGCAGGCCCTGACGCCGAGCTTCCTGCTGTCGGTGGCGCCGGAGCTGGCGCGGCGCGAGGCTGCAGCTGCGCAGGCGATCCAGGTGCCTGCCGCCGAGCCGTCGGCGGAGACGATTGCCGAGGTCCTGGCCCGCTTCGGCGGCCAGCGCGACCTGGCGGCCCGCCACCTGGGCATCAGCCGCACGACCTTGTGGCGGCGGCTGAAATCACAAACCTGATCCATCCCCTCGCCGCCTACCAACGTCGTCCCGGCGAAGGCCGGGACCCAAGTTTGCGTGCGTTACCCCTACGTGTGACCTCGGTTGCTACGGAACGAACTTGGGTCCCGGCCTCCGCCGGGACGACGTTGTTCGGGGCTGCGTGACCCTCCAGCGTCGCGCCTTAACAAAAGTTTAACTAACTCCAACACCACAGCCCCAAAAAAGCCGTATTATGTTTCTTTACTATGGCCCGGCGTCCACCCAGCGCCGGCTCGTCGTAACACGGCGTCCCACGAGGCCCAGCTCATTGGAGGCACTATGCAACATGCGTCGCAAGCTGCACTGTTTTCATTGATTGGCGATACCCCGCTGGTGGAAGTGACCCGCATCGATACCGGTCCCTGCCAGCTGTTCCTGAAACTCGAATCGCAAAACCCCGGTGGCTCGATCAAGGACCGCATCGGCAAGGCCATGATCGAAAAGGCCGAGCATGACGGCCACCTCCAGCCCGGCGGTACGGTGGTCGAGGCGACTGCCGGCAATACCGGCCTGGGCCTGGCCCTGGTGGCGCGCATCAAGGGCTATCGCGTAGTGCTGGTCGTCCCCGACAAGATGGCGGCCGAGAAGATCCTGCACCTGAAGGCGCTCGGCGCCGAGATCCACCTGACCCGCTCCGACGTCGGCAAGGGCCATCCGGAGTACTACCAGGACTACGCCGCCCGCCTGGCCAAGGAAATCCCCGGCGCCTGGTTCGCCGACCAGTTCAACAACCCGGCCAATCCCTGGGCCCACGAACACTTCACCGGTCCGGAAATCTGGGACCAGACCAACCACAAGCTGGACGCCATCGTCGTCGGCGTCGGCTCGTCGGGCACCCTCACCGGCCTGTCGCACTACTTCAAGAAGACCCAGCCGCACCTGGAATTCATCCTGGCCGACCCCAAGGGTTCGATCCTGGCGGAGTACGTCAACACGGGCCACCTGTCGAAAGATGCCGGCTCCTGGGCCGTGGAAGGCATCGGCGAGGACTTCATTCCCGGCATCGCCGACCTGTCGCGCGTGACCAAGGCCTACACCATTCCCGACGAGGAAAGCTTCAACACCGCGCGCCTGCTGCTCCAGCAGGAAGGCATCCTGGGCGGCTCGTCCACCGGCACCTTGCTCGCCGCTGCGCTGCGCTACTGCCGCGAACAAACCCGGCCCAAGCGCGTCGTCACCTTCGTGTGCGACACCGGCACCCGCTACCTGACCAAGGTCTACAGCGACGGCTGGATGGTCGACCAGGGCCTGCTCGCCCGTCCCAAGCTGGGCGACCTGCGCGACCTGATCGGCCGCCGCTACGACGCCGGCGAAGTGGTGACGGTGTCGCCCACCGATACCCTGCTGACCGCCTTCAACCGCATGCGCTCGAGCGACCTGCAGCAGCTGCCGGTGATCGACAACGAAGGCCGGCTGGCGGGCCTGATCGACGAATCCGACCTGCTGCACCACGTGACCACCGAACCGGGCCGCTTCGGCGCGCCGGTGTCGAGCACCATGACGGCCCAGCTGCAGACCTTGCATCCGGCTGCCAGCATGCAGCAGCTGCGCGAAGTGCTCGACCGCGGCCTGACCGCCGTGATCACGGACGGCCCCAGCTTCTACGGGCTGATCACGCGCTTCGACCTGCTGAATCATTTGAGAAGGACGCTTTCATGACCGAATCCAGGAAACACATCGCCACCCGCGTCATCCACGGCGGCCAGGCGCCGGAGCCGAGCACCGGCGCCGTGATGCCGCCGATCTTCGCGACCTCCACCTTCCGCCAGGAGAGCCCGGGCGTGCACAAGGGCCTGGACTACGGCCGCTCGCACAACCCGACGCGCTGGGCGCTGGAGCGCTGCGTGGCCGACATCGAAGGCGGCAGCGCGGCATTTGCCTTCGCTTCCGGCCTGGCGGCGATCGCGGCGGTCCTGGAGCTGCTGCCCGCTGGTTCGCACATCGTCGCGGGCGACGACATGTACGGCGGCACCTACCGCCTGTTCGAGCGCGTGCGCCGCGACAGCGCCGGGCACAGCTTCACTTATGTCGACCTGGCCGATCCGGACGCACTGGCCGCCTCCTTGCGTCCCGAAACGAAGATGGTGTGGGTGGAGACGCCCACCAACCCCATGCTCAAGCTGGCCGACCTGCACGCCATCGCTTCGCTGTGCAAGGCACGCGGCATCCTGACCGTGTGCGACAACACCTTCGCCAGCCCCATCGTCCAGCGCCCGCTGGAGTGCGGCATCGACATCGTGGTGCACTCGACCACGAAGTACATGAACGGCCACTCGGACGTGATCGGCGGAGTGGCCATCGTTGGCGACAATCCCCAGCATGCCGAGCGGCTGGGCTTCATCCAGAACGCGGTGGGCGCGATCCAGGGGCCGTTCGACAGCTTCCTGGTGCTACGCGGGATCAAGACCCTGGCCTTGCGCGTGGAGCGCAGCAGCGCCAACGCGCTGGCCCTCGCGCAGTGGCTGGAACGCGAGCCGAAGGTGCGCAAGGTGCACTATCCGGGGCTGGAGTCGCATCCCCAGCATGCGCTGGCGAGGCGGCAGATGAACGGGTTCGGGGGGATCGTGTCGATCGACCTGGATACCGACCTGGCGGGGGCACGGCGCTTCCTGGAACGCTGCGAGGTATTCACCCTGGCCGAGAGCCTGGGCGGGGTGGAGAGCCTGATCGAGCATCCGGCCTTGATGACGCATGCGAGCATTCCAGCGGAACGCAGGGAGGAGCTGGGGATTGGGGATGGCTTGATTCGGCTATCTGTCGGGATCGAGCATCTCGACGATCAGCGCGAAGACCTGCAGCGCGCCCTGGCCGCCATTTAGCACCACTAGCTCCGTCGTTCCGGCGAAGGCCGGAACGACGTGCTAGCGGTGAGGACTGACGGAGGACTTAAAACATGGCCAGCTCGCGCCTTCCGCTCTCAGCCCGTACCTTGAACGTCCCCACCAGCTCCGACAACTCCGCCGCCTGCTGCCGCATCGACGCCGCCGCAGCCGCAGCCTGTTCCACCATCGCCGCATTCTGCTGCGTCGACAAGTCCATCTCCGCAATCGCCCTGCTCACCTGCTCCACGCCGCTCGCCTGCCCTGCGCTGGCCTCGTGAATCGCCCCGAGGATCCCGGCCACGTCCTGCACGTGCTGCAGCACCGCCCGCATCGTCGACCCGGCCGCTTCCGCGATCCCGGTCCCGGCCTCGATCTCCCCCGCCGATTCCCCGATCAGCTGCTTGATCTCCTTTGCCGCTCCAGCGCTGTGCTGCGCCAGGTTGCGCACCTCCGCCGCCACCACCGCAAAGCCGCGCCCTTCCGTCCCGGCACGCGCCGCCTCGACCGCCGCGTTGAGCGCCAGGATGTTGGTCTGGAAGGCGATGCTGTCGATCATGCCCGTGATGTCCACGATGCGGTCCGCCGACGCCCTGATCGCGGCCATGCGCGTCACCAGCTGCTCGACCGCCTTGGCGCCTTCGATGGCCACCGTGGACGCATTCTGCGCCAGCGCATTCGCCTGCCGCGCACTGGCGTTGTTCTGCACGATCGCGCTGCCGAGGGCGTCCATCGCCCCCACCGTTTCGCGCAGCGCGTCGGCCTGGCGCTCGGTGCGCTGCGACAGGTCCTGGTTGCCGTGGGCGATCTCGCTGGAGGCCGAATCGATGGCCTGCGCGCCCTGCAGGACCTGCGACACGGTCGAAGACACGCCGTGGGTCATGCCGTTGAGCGCATCGAACAGGCGGCCGATCTCGTCGCGGCGCGCATGGCGAATCACCGGGCGCAGGTCACCGTGGGCCACCTGCTCGGCCAAAGTCACAGCCTGCTGCAGCGGCCCGACGATGTTGCGGGTCAGGGTCCAGGCCAGTGCGGCGCCCATCGCCAGCGCGCCCAGGCCCAGCATCAGGAGCAGCGCCTTGCTGAAACTGGAAGCGGCGGCCGACTCGTCGGCCAGGCGGTGCGCTTCGGCGGTCTCGAAGGCCAGCAGGGTTTCCAGCGCGGCGATGTGGGCCTTGTAGGTTTGTTCCCAGCGGCCGGTGACCACCTCCTCAACGACCTGGGTCTGGCCGAACTCCTTGGCGCGGAACAGCTCCGTCTGGATCGTGGCCAGCGCGGCCTTGTGCTTGGCGGCTTCCTGCACCAGCGTGCGTTCGCGGTCGAGGGCCGGCAGCTTGCCGAGCTTGTTCTCGATGGCGGCCGCACCCTTCCGGCCTTCGGCCAGCTGGGCCTGGAAATAGTCGGCCAGCTCCAGGCTGTCGCTACGGGCGATCGAGATGGTGCGCGAGCCGTTCAGGCGCTCGATGCCGAGCAGGTCCGAGACGAGCTGCTGCTTGGCGAGTTTGTCTTCCACCAGGTCGGCCGTCAGCGTGTCCGACGCCTGCATGCGCCACAGGGCGACGGCGGAAATAAGGAGGATGAGGAGAGAAACGATACCGAAGGAACCCAGGAGCTTGGTGCCGGTCTGGAGCTTTGCGAGTCGCATTGCAAGTACGGATAGTTGTGAGTACTTGCAGTTTAGAAATGGTTTGTGACGGGATGATGAATTTGTGTGAAGGGGCGTGTCATGGTTGTGTCACGAGACACGCACGCAAACTTAGGTTCCGGCCTCCGCCGGAACCCAAGTGGTTTTTGACTTAGCGCTTCAAGGCCGGAATCGCCGCCGGCTTCCACGCCTTCACCGGCTGCTCCTTCATCTTCTTCTCCAGCATCTCGAGCGCCACTTCCAGCTGGCGGTCGCGCCCCTTGAAGGTCTCATGCGGCAGGTTGTCGACCTCCACATCCGGCGACACGCCCACGCCTTCGATCAGCCACTCGCCTTCGCTCGAGAACTGCCCGAACTCCGCCACGCGCGCCATGCCGTTGTCGGTCAGCCCGTTGCCGTCGCTGAGCCAGACGCCCGCGCCGGCGGTGCGCTTGCCCACCACCGGTCCGAGCTTGAGCGCCTTGACGCCGGCGGTGAAGGTCTCGCCGTCCGAGTAGGTCAGCTCGTCCGCCAGCACCACCAGGTGGCCGCGGAAGGTGTTCTGCATGTTCGACTGCGGCTGGTTGCCGTTCGAGGCCCAGAAGGCCCACGAGCGGCGCAGCAGCTTCTCGATGATCCAGCTGTCGATATTGCCGCCGTTATTGCGGCGCACATCGATGATCAGGCCTTCCTTGTTGATGTTGGCGTAGAAGTCGCGCGCGAAGGCGTTGATGTCGCGCGCCACCATGGCGCGCAGGTGCAGGTAGCCGATCTTGCCCTTGGAGGCCTCGTCCACCTGCCGCGCCCTGCTCTGCTCCCAGTCGGTGTAGCGCAGGCTCGCGTGGCGCGCCATGCTCACCGGCGTGACGATCACCTGGCGCGGCTTGGCATCCAAGGTCTTCACTTGCAGCAGCACCTGCTTGTCGGCCTGGTCGAGCAGCAGGTCGGCGATGTCGCGCGCCTCCACCAGCGACTTGCCGTTGACGGCCGTGATCACATCGCCTTCCTTGACGCCCACGTCCGGCAGGGACAGCGGACCGGCCTCCGACGGCAGCTCCGGCTCGCTGCGGTAGACGCGGTCGACGCGGTAGCCCTCTGCGGTGCGGGTCAGCACGGCGCCCAGGCTGGACGGCGTGCCTTCGCCCGTCGCGCGGCGCACGTCGCCCGGACGAATCTGCGAGTGGAGCGCGCCGACCTCGCCCACCATCATGCCCAGCACGTCATCCAGTTCCGCACGGTCGGTGACACGATCGACCAGCGGCGCGTAGCGCGTGCGCACGGCGTTCCAGTCGACACCGCGCATCTTGGCGTCGTACAGGAAGTCGCGGTGCATGCGCCATGCGTCGTTGAACATCTGCGTCCATTCGAGGCGCGGATTGGTAATCACTGCCCAGTCGTCGATCTTGACCTTGGCCTTGGTGAGATCGGCGGGTGCCTTGGCGCCGGCGGACACGATCAGCATGTCGCCCGGCGCGCCCTTCGCAAAGGTTCGGTAGAAGACATGCTTGCGGTCGGTGCTCAGGCCGAACTCGCGCACGTTGGACGCGAAGGTCTCCGGCTGCGGCGCGCTGCGCGAAATCTCCAGGGTCTTGAGCACGCCTTTCTGGCCGTCGTCGGAATCGAGCAGGTACAGGCGCTTGTCGTCGACGGCCAGCGCACGGTAGTTACCCGGCGCGACCGGCACTTCGTACAGGCGCTCGCGCAGGCCGGCATAGATGATGGCGGGCGTCGGCTTCTTCGGCTTGTCGCTGCTGGCGGCATTCGCCGCGCTGGTTGCCGCGGCGGCGGCGGCCACGGCGGCCTGCTTGTCGGCGGTCTGCTCGTCCGCGCCTGGCGTCTTCACCGCGGCCTTGGCGGCGGCTTCCGGGGACATCTCCTCCGGCTTGGTCAGCTCGTCCTCGGGCTTGAATGGGAAGCGCGTGTCTGGCTGCAGCGCCAGCGCGTACACGCCGACGCGGTCGTCGAACACCGGTCCCATGTTGCGGTCGCCCCAGACCGAGGCGTTGCCGAGGTTGAAGTGGCGCGCAGAGAGGAAATACAACCATTTGCCGTCCGGCGAAAAGGCCGGCGAGTTGGCTTCGTAGCGGTCGGTGGTGACAAAGCTCATCTGCTTCGACCCGAGGCTGTACAGGCCGATCTGGTTGCGCTGTTCGCTGCTGCCGGTGCGCACCAGCGCCAGGTTGCGGCTGTCGGGCGACCACACCACCTGCTCCAGGCGGTCGACGCCGATCTGGCCGGCGTCGTCGATCACCACGTTGGACTTGGCCGCCAGGTCGAGCAGCCAGGTGCGGCCCTTCTTGTCGGTGTGGGCCAGCCACTTCCCGTCCGGCGACGGATACAGGTTCCAGCGGTGGGCGGCGCCGTCCCTGGTCAGGCGGTCGCCTTGGCCGGAGCCGTCTGCGGCATAGCGCCAGATCTCGTTCTCGCCGCTGGCGTCCGTGATCGCATAGACCCACTTGTCGTCGTGGCTGAACACGGCGCTGCGCGCGCGCACGCCTTCCGGCACGGCGATTTCGACGCGGCGGTAGGTGCCGGTGCCGGCGATGGTCACGCGGCCGCGCGCGGTCAGCACGATGCGCTCGGCCTTGTTGGCCGGTTCGATGCCGGTCAGCGCGTCGAGCGGCGACTTCACGCGGCGCATGCGCTGCTGGTCGAAGTCCGACACCAGGCTGGCCTTGAGCAGGCTATCGGCGCCGCTGGCGAGGTCCAGCACGCGCAGGTCCGCGCCCAGCTGGTAGACGATGCGGCCGTCGCCGAGCGAGGCGGTGCGCACGTCCCATTCCTTGTGGCTGGTATGGGCGCGGCGGTCGCTGCCATCCGGAAGCGACGACCAGATGTTGTCGGCGCCGTCCGCGTCGCTGATGAAGTACAGGCGGCCCTGGTGCCACATGGCGCGGCGGTTGTTGGCCGTGTCGTCCTTGAACAGCTGGGTGGCTTCGCCCTTGGCGTCCAGGTCGAAACGCCACAGCTGGGCGTGGGCGCCGCCGCGGTAGGAGCGGACGTTATCGTTGGTCATGGACAGGCCCATGCGCGTGAAATAGACGACCTTGCCGGCGTCGTCCAGGGTCGCGTCGTTGGCGTCGGCCAGCGGCAGCACGCGGCGCTTCATGGTCGCCGGGTCCAGCGCGGCCACCACGCGGTGCTTGGCGGGGCCGACCGAATTTTCCGTGCTGACCAGGACTTCGCCCTGCGCCGTCCAGCCGAGCACCGTGACGCCGCCGTTCTCGAAGGTGATGCGCTTGGGCAGGCCGCCTTCGAGCGGCATCACGTAGGCTTCCTGCGCGCCTTCGTAAGAGGCGGCAAAGGCTACCAGCTTGCCGTCGTGCGAGATCGCGGCGTGGGTTTCGGCGGACGGGTGGGTGGTCAGGCGGGTGGCCTTGCCGCCCGCGGTCGTGGTGCGCCACAGGTCGCCTTCCGCCGTGAAGACGATGGTGTCGCCGCGGACGGCCGGGAAACGGAAGTAAGGGTCAGCGGCGGCGGCCTGGCTGCCGATGAGGGCGAGCGACAGCGCAAGGATGGTGCGGGAGACGGTCATGGTCACTGTGGCGGAGGTTACTGAAGAACATGAGTTTGCCACAGCAGAAAGGGATGTTGGCGTCCTTACATGCAAAAAAGAACTGGGTGCGTGCTTGCGAGTGCAGGGATACGCTTCTGGTGTGCGTCCCCCTCGGCCGGAACCCAAGTTCGTAGCAACGCCACAATATGTTCATGCCCCCAAACGACAGACGAAAAAAACCGCGCCGAAGCGCGGTTCTTTGTTGAGACCAAAGTTACTCGATCTCGACCGTCTCCGCCGGAGCCGGCGGCGGCAGCACGTCCCCTTCCGGGAACTCGAGCACCACATCGTCCTTCTCGTTCAGGTCCACGGTCACGCGTCCGCCGTTGACCAGGCGGCCGAACAGCAGCTCGTCGGCCAGGGCCTTGCGGATCATGTCCTGGATCAGGCGCGACATCGGACGGGCGCCCATGAGCGGGTCGAAGCCCTTCTTGCCGAGGAACTTGCGCAGCTTCTCGGTGAACACGGCTTCCACCTTCTTCTCGTGCAGCTGCTCTTCCAGCTGCATCAGGAACTTGTCCACGACGCGCAAGATGATGTCCTCGTCCAGCGCGCGGAAGCTGATGATCGCATCCAGGCGGTTGCGGAACTCCGGCGTGAACATGCGCTTGATGTCGGCCATCTCGTCGCCCTGCGCCTTCGAATCCACGAAGCCCACCGAGCGCTTGGTCAGGCTCTCGGCGCCCGCATTCGTGGTCATGATGATGATCACGTTGCGGAAGTCCGCCTTGCGGCCGTTGTTGTCGGTCAGGGTGCCATGGTCCATCACCTGCAGCAGGATATTGAAAATGTCCGGGTGGGCTTTTTCAATCTCGTCCAGCAGCAGCACCGCGTGCGGCTTCTTGGTGATGGCCTCGGTCAGCAGGCCGCCCTGGTCGAAGCCGACGTAGCCCGGCGGCGCACCGATCAGGCGCGACACCGCGTGGCGCTCCATGTATTCCGACATGTCGAAACGCACCAGCTCGATGCCCAGGATGAAGGCCAGCTGCTTGGCGACTTCCGTCTTGCCGACGCCGGTCGGGCCGGAGAACAGGAAGGAGCCGATCGGCTTGTCCGTCTTGCCCAGTCCGGCGCGCGCCATCTTGATGGCGGAGGCCAGCGCTTCGATCGCCGGGTCCTGGCCGAACACCACGTTGCGCAGGTCGCGGTCGATGGTCTGCAGCTTGCTGCGGTCGTCCTGGTTGACCGTCTGCGGGGGAATCCGCGCGATCTTGGCGATGATGTCCTCGATCTCGGTCTTGCCGATGGTCTTCTTCTGCTTCGACTTCGGCAGGATGCGCTGGGCCGCGCCCGCTTCGTCGATCACGTCGATCGCCTTGTCGGGCAGGTGACGGTCATTGATGAAGCGCGCCGCCAGCTCGGCCGCGGTCGACAGCGCCGAGGCGGAATACTTGACGCCATGGTGCTCTTCGAAACGCGACTTCAGGCCGCGCAGGATCGCCACGGTCTGCTCGACCGACGGCTCGTTCACGTCCACCTTCTGGAAGCGGCGGCTCAGCGCATGATCCTTCTCGAACACGCCGCGGAATTCCGTGAACGTGGTCGCGCCGATGCACTTGAGCTGGCCGTTGGCCAGGGCCGGCTTGAGCAGGTTCGACGCGTCGAGCGTGCCGCCCGATGCCGAACCGGCGCCGATGATCGTGTGGATCTCGTCGATGAACAGGATGCCGTTCGGGGTGTCCTTGATCTGCTTGAGCACGGCCTTCAGGCGCTGCTCGAAATCGCCGCGGTACTTGGTGCCGGCCAGCAGCGCGCCCATGTCGAGCGAGTACACGACGGCGTTCTGCAGGATCTCGGGCACGTCCTCCTGGACGATGCGCCATGCCAGGCCTTCCGCGATGGCGGTCTTGCCGACACCGGCCTCGCCCACCAGCAGCGGGTTGTTCTTGCGGCGGCGGCACAGGATCTGGATCACGCGGTCCACTTCTTCCTCGCGGCCGATCAGCGGATCGATCTTGCCGTCCGCAGCCGACTTGTTGAGGTTCTGGGTGAACTGGTCGAGCGGGCTTTCCTTGGTCTGGCCCTCGACCTGCGCTTCTTCCACGCCTTCGGACGCCTTCTGGGTGTCCATCTGCTGGTCCTTGCGGACGCCGTGCGAGATGAAGTTGACCACATCCAGGCGGGTCACGCCCTGCTGGTGCAGGTAGTAAACAGCATGCGAATCCTTCTCGCCGAAGATCGCGACCAGCACGTTGGCGCCGGTCACTTCCTTCTTGCCGTTCGAGGCCGACTGCACGTGCATGATCGCGCGCTGGATCACGCGCTGGAAGCCGAGCGTCGGCTGGGTGTCGACTTCGCCCGTTCCGGGTACGGTCGGGGTGTTGTCACCAATAAAATTAGTCAGGGTCTTGCGCAAGTCTTCAATATTGACAGCGCACGCACGCAGGACTTCGGCGGCCGACGGATTGTCGAGGAGCGCCAGCAGCAGATGCTCCACGGTAATAAACTCGTGCCGTGCCTGCCGTGCTTCGACAAAGGCCATGTGTAGAGATACTTCAAGTTCCTGCGCAATCATACTTCCTCCATCACGCATTGCAGGGGATGCCCCGCCTTACGCGCATGCGTTAAGACAAACTCCACTTTGGTACACGCTATATCTTTGGAAAACACGCCGCACACCCCCTTACCATGCCGGTGCACGGAAAGCATGATCTGCGTCGCCGTTTCGCGATCCTTGTTGAAGTACTCCTGGATGACCGCGACCACGAATTCCATCGGCGTGTAGTCATCGTTCAGCAGCGCCACCTGGTACAAAGGTGGTGGTTTGACGCTCTGCCGCTCCAGTAGTTGTTCAGTGTCGTGCTTCGTTGCCATGGGGGTATTCTAATGCTTTCAGGAATAGTGCCAAGCATAAACATCAGCTCGTTTTCATGTGCTTCCATGTTACTTGGTTTCCGTTCTTTGCGCAGATGGCGATCCAATTGGCGAAATCAAGTGCCCTGTTGAGGTCGGTGTGACAAATTTGACAACGGAGGCGCAAAACCGCTTGACTTCAGTGATTATTCCACCAACAATGCAGTTATTGACATTGTACTTATGTACTTGTTGATAAGAAGTGAGCAGGCTGAGGAGGGGGCAAGAAGCTTCTTGCTTTTATGGCTCGTGTGATATGTTTTTAATTGAAAGTTTCTTTTATGGCAACTGGTACTGTTAAGTGGTTCAATGATTCCAAAGGTTTTGGCTTCATCACTCCTGATGACGGCGGCGAGGATCTGTTCGCACACTTCTCCGCAATCAATATGACCGGTTTTAAGACCCTCAAAGAAGGTCAGAAAGTCCAATTCGAAGTCACGCAAGGCCCGAAAGGCAAGCAAGCTTCCAACATCCAGGGCGTGTAATACCTCTCCCCCGGAAGCAAAAGACCCCGCGCAAGCGGGGTTTTTTTTCGCCCTCCGCAAACGCTACGCCTCCCTGCGCGGCCTTACAGCCAGCCCGCCTTATCTAGATAGCGGTGGATTTCCTCGTTGAGCGCAATCAGCCCGGCTGTGGCCGCCTCGGTGTCGTCGGCCGGCGGATCGGGAAACAGCCCGGACAGCAACTGGCAGTGCGCGCCGAGCGCCCTGCCCCGCGCCACGAGCAAGTCGAGTTCCGGGCCCGGCGCCGCAGCCGCCAGCCGCGCCGCTTCGCCGACCAGCCAGTCGCCGCGCACCTGGGCGTACACGAGCCTGCCGATCCGCTCCGCCTGCGCCCGCCCCGCTGCATGCATGCCGGCCTCCGCACCAAGTAAAAAGCCCCGCCTCTTGCAAGGCCGGGGCTTTCATCCTATCCGAAGCGGCGAAGCGCTGTCGCCTGCTTACATGTGCTCGATCATCACCTCGCCGAAGCCGGAACACGAGACCTGGGTCGCGCCCTCCATCAGGCGCGCGAAGTCGTAGGTGACCTTCTTGGAAGTGATCGCCTTTTCCATCGAGCTGATGATCAGGTCGGCGGCCTCAAGCCAGCCCATATGGCGCAGCATCATCTCGGCCGACAGGATCAGCGAACCCGGGTTCACATAGTCCTTGCCCGCGTACTTCGGCGCGGTGCCGTGGGTGGCTTCGAACATCGCCACCGAGTCCGACATGTTGGCGCCCGGCGCGATGCCGATGCCGCCCACCTGGGCCGCCAGCGCGTCCGAGACGTAGTCGCCGTTCAGGTTCAGGGTGGCGATCACGCTGTACTCCGCCGGGCGCAGCAGGATCTGCTGCAGGAAGGCGTCGGCGATCGAATCCTTGACCGTGATGTCGCGGCCGGTCTTCGGATTCTTGAACTTGCACCATGGGCCGCCGTCGATCAGCTCGGCGCCGAATTCTTTCTGGGCGAGCGCGTAGCCCCAGTCACGGAAGCCGCCTTCGGTGTACTTCATGATGTTGCCCTTGTGGACGATGGTCACGGAGGGCTTGTCGTTGTCGATCGCGTACTGGATCGCCTTGCGCACCAGGCGCTCGGTGCCTTCGCGCGAGACCGGCTTGACGCCGATGCCCGAGGTTTCCGGGAAGCGGATCTTCTTGACGCCCATTTCCTTGGTCAGGAATTCGATGACCTTCTTCGCGCCCTCCGAGCCTTCGGCCCATTCGATGCCGGCGTAGATATCTTCGGAGTTCTCGCGGAAGATCACCATGTCGGTCTTTTCCGGTTCCTTCAGCGGCGAAGGCACGCCCTTGAAGTAACGCACCGGGCGCAGGCAAACATACAGGTCGAGTTCCTGGCGCAGCGCCACGTTGAGCGAGCGGATGCCGCCGCCTACCGGCGTGGTCAGCGGGCCCTTGATCGAGACCACGTAGTCCTTCAGCACGTCCAGGGTTTCGGATGGGAGCCAGACGTCGGGGCCGTAGACCTGGGTCGACTTCTCGCCGGCGAAGATTTCCATCCAGCTGATCTTGCGCTGGCCGCCGTAGGCCTTGGCCACGGCTGCGTCGACCACCTTGATCATCACCGGGGTGATGTCGACGCCGGTGCCGTCGCCTTCGATATAGGGAATGACCGGGGTGTTCGGAACGGTGAGCGAGAAATCGGCGTTGACGGTGATTTTCTGGCCGTCGGCCGGGACCTTGATATGTTGGTACATCGTGTTCTCCCAAGTAGCCACATGCGGGCGTGGCATGCGATCTGAATTACAATGGTGAAGCTGCTAGTCTTGTATAAGACATGGATGTGGCGTCTTGCATTATGCACCAGTATTTTGCCGGATGCCACGCAAGCACCCAAGCACTTTCCGCCCCGGCGGCCCCTGATTCCAGTTTCACCCGTTCGACATGGCCCTGATCCTTTTTAATAAACCCTTCCAAGTCCTTTGCCAGTTCAGTCCACAGGAGGGCCGCGAATCGCTGGCCGACTACCTGAAGATCCCCGGCATCTACCCCGCCGGGCGGCTGGACGCGGACAGCGAAGGCCTGATGCTGCTGACCGACGACGGCAAGCTGCAGCACAAGATCGCGCACCCGGATCACAAGGAAGCCAAGACCTACCTGGTGCAGGTGGACGGCGTGGTGGACGCGGCCGCGCTGGCGCGCCTGCAGGCGCCGCTCGACCTGGGCGACTTCGTCACCAAGCCCTGCCGCGCGGTGCGCATCGAGGAGCCGGGCTGGCTGTGGCCGCGCAATCCGCCGATCCGCGCGCGCGCCGACAAGCCGACCAGCTGGATCGCGATCACGCTCGAGGAAGGCAAGAACCGGCAGGTCAGGAGGATGACGGCGGCGGTGGGCTTGCCTACTTTGCGGCTGGTGCGCAGCAGTATCGGGCCGTTTTCGCTGGCGACGCATCCGTTGATGCCGGGGGAGTATGTTGAGGTGCAGGCGGCCGCGTTGCGGTAAGCGGTTCGTGGCCTGCGCGCTAACTTGGGCGGAACAATGCCAGTGGCATTGTTCCGCCCAAGTTTGCATGAGCAGCACTGGAAATAAAAAAACCGCCGGCCCAAGAGCCGGCGGTTTTCATTTGGTACTACCTAGGGACGATTACGCCAGCACTTCCAGCGCCGCGTTGAAGGTCGCGCTCGGACGCATCACCGCCTTGACCTTGGCGTCGTCGGCCTTGTAGTAGCCGCCGATATCAACCGGCTTGCCCTGCACTTCCAGCAGTTCGGCGACGATCTTGGCTTCGTTCTCGGCCAGGGTCTTGGCCAGCGGAGCGAAGGTGGCTGCCAGGCCGGCGTCTTCGCTCTGCGCCGCCAGTTCCTGGGCCCAGTACATCGACAGGTAGAACTGGCTGCCGCGGTTGTCGAGTTCACCGGTCTTCGGCGACGGCGACTTGCGGTTGTCCAGCAGCTTGCCGGTGGCCGCGTCCAGCGTCTTGGCCAGCACCTTGGCCTTGTTGTTGCCGGTCTTCAGGCCGAGGTCTTCCAGCGACACCGCCAGCGCCAGGAATTCGCCCAGCGAATCCCAGCGCAGGTGGTTCTCTTCGACCAGCTGCTGCACGTGCTTCGGAGCCGAACCGCCGGCGCCGGTTTCGTACATGCCTCCGCCCGCCATCAGCGGAACGATCGACAGCATCTTGGCGCTGGTGCCCAGTTCCAGGATCGGGAACAGGTCGGTCAGGTAGTCGCGCAGGATGTTGCCGGTCACCGAGATGGTGTCCAGGCCGCGGCTGACGCGCTCCAGCGTGTAGCGCATCGCACGCACCTGCGACATGATCTGGATGTCCAGGCCGGTGGTGTCGTGATCCTTCAGGTAGGTCTTGACCTTCTTGATCAGTTCATTCTCGTGCGGACGGTACGGGTCGAGCCAGAACACGGCCGGCATGCCCGAGTTGCGCGCGCGGGTGACCGCCAGCTTGACCCAGTCGCGGATCGGCGCGTCCTTCACCTGGCACATGCGCCAGATGTCGCCCTTCTCCACGTTCTGGCTCATCAGGACTTCGCCGGTGGCGATGTCGGTGATGTTGGCCACGCCGTCTTCCGGCACTTCGAAGGTCTTGTCGTGCGAGCCGTATTCCTCGGCCTGCTGCGCCATCAGGCCCACGTTCGGGACGGTGCCCATGGTCTTCGGATCGAAGGCGCCGTGCCATTTGCAGAAGTTGATGACTTCCTGGTAGATGCGGGCGAAGGTCGATTCCGGAATGACTGCCTTGACTTCCTTCAGGCGGCCGTCGGCGCCGTACATCTTGCCGCCGGCGCGGATCATGGCCGGCATCG
The DNA here is from genome assembly GCF_018119395.1 of Massilia sp. ZL223. GTDB lineage: Bacteria > Pseudomonadota > Gammaproteobacteria > Burkholderiales > Burkholderiaceae_D > Telluria. The sequence goes on along the minus strand of NZ_JAGPWD010000031.1, from coordinate 7,730 downwards.
ACGCGTCGACGATGACGTCGTTCGGCGAGTGGAAATTGGTGATGCCCTTGGCCGAGTCGACCATGGCCAGCGGCGGACGGTGTTCCTGGCAGGCGTGCAGGTCGCGCTCGATCTCTTCGCGCTGCGAGGCCGGCAGGCCGGCGATCTTGTTGTACAGATCGGCCATGCCGTTGTTGACGTTGATGCCGAGGCTGTCGAACAGGGCGCCGTGCTTCTCGAAGGCCTCCTTGTAGAACATGCGCACGCAGTGGCCGAACACGATCGGATGCGAGACCTTCATCATGGTCGCCTTGACGTGCAGCGAGAACAGGATGCCGGTGTTCTTCGCGTCTTCGATCTGCTTCTCGTAGAACTCGAGCAGGGCCTTGCGGCTCATGAACATAGAGTCGATGATCTCGCCGTCCTGCAGCGCGACCTTCGGCTTCAGCACGATGGCCTGGCCGCTCTTGGTGATCAGTTCCATCTTGACGTCACGGGCGCCGTTCACGGTCATCGACTTTTCGCCGTGGTAGAAGTCGCCGTGGGTCATGTGCGACACGTGGGTGCGCGACGCCTGCGACCATTCGCCCATCGAGTGCGGGTTCTTGCGTGCGTATTCCTTGACGGCCTTCGGTGCGCGGCGGTCCGAGTTACCTTCGCGCAGGACCGGGTTCACGGACGAACCGATGCACTTGGCGTACTTGGCCTTGATGGCCTTCTCTTCGTCGGTCTTCGGATCGGCCGGGTAGTCCGGCAGCTTGTAGCCCTTGCCCTGCAGTTCCTTGATCGCGGCGTTCAACTGGCCGACCGAAGCGGAGATGTTCGGCAGCTTGATGATGTTCGCGTCCGGCTCCAGGGTCTTCTTGCCCAGCTCGGCCAGCGCGTCCGGAACGCGCTGCTCTTCGGTCAGGTATTCCGGGAAGTTCGCCAGGATACGGGCGGCGACCGAGATGTCGCTCTGCTCGACCTTGATGCCGGCCGGCTTGGTGAAGGTGCTGACGACAGGCAGGAAGGCGTGGGTCGCCAGCAGGGGCGCCTCGTCGGTCAGGGTGTAGATGATGGTCGGATCGCTCATACGCTTTTTCCTCGATGCTCGCGTGGATGACACGCTATGTAAATTTGGTGCTTCTCGTGATGCTCAAGTCTTCTATAAGACATAAGACGGGCGTTTCACATTATGCACCAGTATTTTACTGTGCGCCATGGTTTTAGACGAGATGCCTTCCGCCAGGGCGCACCGGCAACGCGAGCTCGACAGCGGCCGCGCCAAGCAAAAAAACCCGCCGGGACCAATGGTCGGGCGGGTCTTTCTACTGCACAGAACTTGCCAGCGCGGCCTAGGCCGCGCGCACGCGGTTGTTAGGCCGACAGTGCCTTGATGGCGGCAGCCAGGCGGCTCTTGTGGCGCGCTGCCTTGTTCTTGTGGATGATCTTCTTGTCAGCGATGCTGTCGATGGTCGACACGGACTGCTGGAAGATGGTGGTTGCAGCGGCCTTGTCGCCAGCCTGGATGGCCTTGCGAACTGCCTTGATTGCGGTGCGCAGGGTCGAACGCTGTGCCGAGTTGTGCGCGTTTTGCTTAACTGCTTGACGAGCGCGTTTGCGCGCTTGTGCGGTATTTGCCATGGAATTTCCTAAATCGGGGTCAAGTTGCGTTTGCAAACATTAGCGAGTGAAACCGGCGCTCTTCCGTGCCTGCCCAACGATTAGTGTCTGCCAACAGAATTCAGTACAGCCCACGATTATAGCGAAAGATTCATGTCAGGGCAATTCATAATTCACTTTCAGCCGATTTCTGGACGTGCGCGCGTTGTTGCCCCAGTATAATGTCGGCCCATGAACCTGCTCAGAACTCTCGCCGCCATTTCCAGCATGACCATGGTGTCCCGCGTCACGGGCCTGCTGCGCGAAAGCCTGTTCGCGGCCGCCTTCGGCGCCTCGAACTACACCGACGCCTTCAACATCGCCTTCCGCCTGCCCAACCTGCTGCGGCGCCTGTTCGCCGAGGGCGCGTTCTCGCAGGCCTTCGTCCCGATTCTCACCGAGTACAAGACCAAGCACGGCCAGGAGGCGACCAAGACCCTGGTCGACCATGTGGCGACCGTGCTGATCTGGGCGACCATGCTGACCAGCCTGCTCGGGATCATCGCCGCGCCCATCCTGATCCTGCTGATCGGCGGCGGCCTGCAGCGCGAGCCGGAAGCCTTCGAGGCTTCGGTGTTCATGACGCAATTGATGTTCCCCTACATCGCCTGCATGTCCTTTGTCGCGCTGTCCAGCGGCGTGCTGAATACCTGGCGCCAGTTCAAGATCCCGGCCTTCACGCCGGTGCTGCTGAACCTGTCGTTCATCTTCGCCGCCGTGGTCATGGCGGACTGGTTCGAACAGCCGATCTATGCGATGGCCGTGGGCGTCTGCATCGGCGGCCTGGCCCAGGTCGCGCTCCAGATCCCGTCCTTGAAGAAGCTCGGCATGCTCCCGCGCCTGTCGCTCAACCCGCTGACCGGCCTGCGCGACGCCGGCGTGCGCCGCATGCTCGGCAAGATGGGACCCGCCGTGTTCTCCGTGGCCGCCGCCCAGATCAGCCTCCTCATCAACACCACCATTGCCGCCGGCATCGCCGCCGGCGCCGTCACGGCGCTGCAGTACGCGGACCGCCTGATGGAACTGCCGACCGCCCTGTTGGGCGTCGCGCTGGGCACCATCCTGCTGCCGGGCCTGGCGAAGGCGAATACCGAAGGCAACACCCAGGAATACTCGTCCCTGCTGGACTGGGGACTGCGCCTGACCTTCCTGCTCGCGATTCCCGCCGCGGTGGGCATGGCAACCCTGGCGACGCCGATGATCGCCACCCTCTTCCACTATGGGAATTTCGACAACGCCGACGTTGCCGCTTCGTCGATGCCGCTGATGGCCTACAGCGCGGGGCTGCTCGGCTTCATCCTGGTCAAGACCCTGGCCCCGGCCTTCTTCGCGCGCCAGGACGTGCGCACACCGGTGCGCATCGCGGTGGGCGTGCTGGTGGCGACCCAGCTGATGAACCTGGTGTTCGTGCCGCTGTTCGGCGTGGCCGGCCTGGCGCTGTCGATCGGCGCCGGCGCCTGCCTCAACGCGGCCTTCCTGTACAGCGGCCTGCGCAAGCGCGAGATCTATGTGCCGCAGCCGGGCTGGAGAAAGTTCTTCTTCAAGCTGGTGGTGGCCGTGACGGTGATGGGCGCGGTGTCGTGGTTCGGCCAGGCGCAGTTCGACTGGGTTGCGATGCGGGCGACGCCGCTGCTGCGCGCAGGCGCGCTGGTCGCCATCATCGGCGCCGCAGGCGTCGCTTACTTCGGCGTGCTGGTGGCGCTGGGTTTCCGCCCGCGCGACTTCAAGCGCCGCGCCGGTTGATCGGCACAAGAGGCTGATGTGGCGCGATCAGAAGGGCGCCATACATTCAAAAGCGAACCCTGGCCCTCCTGCCGACGCGACCAATTGCCGCACGGGGAATCACGGCCGTATCACTCGATATCGGCCGACGATGCTTTGCCATCAAGGCAGGCTCATGTCCAAACTAAGCCTGCTGAGAAGGACGAAGGTGACAAGCGCCAGGCCGAGCAGCGACACCACAAAGAGTGCGGCCGCCTTGCCGGCCGCGCGCAACACCGCGCGCTTCTCTTCCTCGATCTTCTTCTCCTTCTTCCCTTGATCGTAATGCCACTTGACAGCGAAGAACATGCCCGTGGCTAACACAAGAACCTTGAACGTAAAGAAGACTATAGGGAACCAATCCATCATTTCAGTATTTCCCGGTTGTTACTTAATACTATCTATCCTGAGGACCACGACGAACGAGTTTGGAACCAGGTTTGTCGCATGCAGATGAGAGGAGAAAACCTCGACAGCTGCCAGCAAAGTGGTGTTGCTACATGTTCTGGGGCATTCTACGTAAAAGCAATTTCCATACATTGAGACAAAATGTCCCAGTTGAAAACCATACAAGACGAGGTTTTGCCGATCTGGTTGCCGCGATTGGCCGTGCAAGGCGGGCCACGTTTTTTGCAGATCGCGGATGCGTTGCAGGCGGCGGTGGAAGACGGATCGCTGAAACCGGGCGATCGTCTGCCTCCACAGCGCCAGTTGGCGGCACAGCTGCACGTCGACCTGACGACGGTCACGCGCGCATACGACGAAGCCAGGCGCCGCAACCTGTTGGAAGGTCGCGGCGCTCGCGGGACGTATGTCGCGGCGCCGAAAGTCGAATTGAACGCGATCCTCGACCTGAGCATGAATACCCCGCCACCGCCGGATGGCGTGGACTTCGACGACATGTTGAAACAAGGTTTGTCTCAAGTACTGATGAGGGCAGACAATGCATTGCTGATGACTTACCACCTGGGCGGCGGGAGCGACTCCGACCGCAAGGCTGCAGCCAAATGGCTCGCACCGATGTTTGGCCATCCGGATTCCGGACAGCTTGTGGTCTGTCCGGGTGCGCAAGCGGCGATCGCCGCATTGATCCTTGCACTGACCGAGCCTGGAGATATCATCCTGGCAGAGCCGACGACTTATCCGGGCTTGCGTACCGCAGCGACCCAATTCGGCCGGCGCATCATGGTGGTGGAAGCGGACAAGCACGGGATGGTGCCCGAGATGCTCGAGGAAGCGTGCCGCCAGCACAAGCCTGGGCTGGTCTACCTCAATCCGACATTACAGAACCCGACCGCCATCACCATTCCGGAGCGCCGGCGCAAGGAACTCGCCGGCATCGCGAAGCGCTGCAATGTGCGCATCGTCGAGGACGATCCATACTGGCTCCTTGCCGATTCCCCACCACCGCCTATTGCCACGTTCGCCCCGGAACAGGTGTATTACATTTCGACCCTGTCGAAATGCCTGACGCCCGGTTTGCGTGTCGCCTTTGTTTTCCTGCCCAATCCGCAGGAACGCGAGCGTTTCCTGGCCGCGCTAAGATCGTTTGCGCTAATGGCCGCTCCTTTGACGGCCGCACTGGCTACTCAGTGGATCGTCGACGGTTCGGCCGGAGAATTGATGAAAGGCGTACGCAAGGAGGCGCGCCTGCGCCACCGGATGGCCCGGGATATCCTGGCGGGGCGGTACAGCGGCGCCGGAGACGGACTGCATGTATGGCTCGAGTTGCCGGCGTATTGGAATTCCTCGCAGCTTGCGCGCGCAGCCGACAGCGAAGGGATCGTAGTCACGCCGGCGGAGGCATTCGCGACAGGCAGCGAATCCGTGAATGCGATTCGGATCTCATTGGGTAGCATCAAGGATCGTGGACGCTTGCAGGCGGGGCTTCAACGGCTGTCTCATCTGCTTGCGCGGCGGCCCGAGTCCTTCAGTGCTGCTGTGGTTTAGCTATCCAGGAAACACTGTGTTTCGTTCGGCTGTTCTCTCGAAGCACATTGACAGCTAAGCGAAGAGCGCCGTGAATTCGGCCACGCGATGCACATCGATTCCGCGTGCCTGTTCGGCATAGAGCTGATGGCTGGTCGGCTTGAGGAACACCCTGGGCCTGACCGTCGGCCCAGACAGGCGCAGCTCCGCATCCAGGCCGAGCGAGCCGGCGGCCGTCGGGATCTCGTTGGCGATGCGCACAGCGAAAGGCGGTTCGAGGCCTTGGTCTTCGGACTCCCACAGGTCGTAGATCCGGTCAAACGCGGCCTGGCTGACTTCCACCCATAAGCCGATGCAGTACGGGTCTTCACGGGATTCGACCGGCAAAGGCAGCACTGCCCGGATGAAAAACCGCTCTTCCCCGATGATGCAAAGATCGCTGTTGTCCCGAAGGAGGCGCAAGCGCTCTTCTTCGGACAGTTTGGCCGCATCGTCGGGCCGGCGGAACGTCAGTTCCATTTCCTCCAGCGGGTGCTCCACGCCACATTTTGCACAAATCAAGGTAAAACTCCCTCATAAGATCGATACATCGAGCACCCGCTAGCGCCGCGCCGGCTGTCCCTCTTGCGGTATTTCTTGCGGTTCCTGTGGCGGTTCTTGTGGCGGTTCCTGCGGCGCGTCCTGAGGCTGCTCCTGCTGCGGTTCCGGCGGCGGCTCTGCCGGCGGGTCCTCGGCAGGCGGTGGAGCAGCCGGCGGTCCGGCCGGTGCAGGCACCGGTGCCGGCGCAGGCACCGCCGGCGGAGCCGGCGTCGGGGGCGGCACGGGCGTCCCGGGAGCATTCTGCACACCCGGCATCAGCAAGCCCTGCCCACTGGCCATGAACTTCCAGTCCGAGATCTTTTCCTTGTTCTCGAAATTCTGGAAACGGCCGTCGAAATTGGCGATCTTGAGCGGCTTCGCAGTCGACAGGCTATAGACGGCAACGACACCTTTCTGGTCGCCCAGGTACACGATGCCCCAATCTGCCTTACCGGTCATGGGGTCGACGAAGATCTTGCGCAGGTGCCTGCGCACGCCGGGAAAGCGCGGGTCCTTGAGCAGTTCCTGCAGGGTCGGCGGCTGCGGCGGCATCCCGCGCGGCGTGGCGGCGGCATAGCTCTGCAGGGCCGCGCCGAAGGCGGCGCCGGTCTCCAGCAGTTCCTCTTCGGCGGCCGCGCGCTGCAGCAGCGAACCGATCTTGAGCGTGGCCGCGCCGACCATGCCGATGATGGCCACGAAGATCACCAGCCCGAGGTAGGTGAACCCGCCCTGCCGCCCGCGCATGCTTACCATTCCGCGTAAGGACGCCCGTTGCGGTCGTTGCCGGGAGCGCCGCTGTGCAGGTTATATAGTTCGCCCTGCTCCCCTTCCTCCGGCGGCACGACGACCCAGGTTTCGCGGCTCTCCGTGATCGGGTCGTACGGAATCTCGCGCAGGTATTTTTTCTCGACTAGCTGCTCCAGCGAATCAGGATAGCGCCCGTTGTCGCCACGGTACTGGTCGATCACGATGCGCGTGTTGCGCAGGTTTTCAAGCAGGATGGTTTCCTTGGACTTGTCCACGCTGGGGAAGAAGCGCGGCACGGCCAGGGTCAGCAGCAGCGCGACGATGCCCAGCACGATCAGCAGTTCGATCAGGGTGAAGCCGCGATGTCGGGAAAAACAGCGGCGGACGCGATTCATCATGCTCACCATTTGTTGTAGGGGACGCCGTTCAATCCCTCTTTCTGCGACAGCGAAAACACATCGTAGACGTCATCGCCCTCGCGCGGCTCGTTCGGTTCGCTGGCGTAGCTGCGCTTGCCCCAGGTGGCGGCTTCGCTCAGCTCCGGATCCGGATTGAAGGGGTCGCGCGGCAGGCGCCGCATGAAGTAGATCCTGGCTTGCTTGGGGCTGCGCAGGTCGCGTACGCCTTCCACCAGCACTTCCAGGCGCGGCGGATAGCCGGTGGCGCCGGCGGCTTTGGCCACCCTGCCCTCGTCGCTGGCCTTCTTGTAGGCGTCGATCCCGGCGCGGATCTCGCGCAGCGCGCGCCGCAGTTCCTGCTCGTCGCGGCGCTGGGCCGTCACCTGGGCCACCGGCACCACCAGGGTGCCCAGCAGCGCCAGGATCGCCAGGGTCACCAGCAGCTCGATCAGGGTGAAGCCGCGGCGCGGGGCCGGGCCGCAAAACGCATTCATGGCTGGGTCGGCGGCGTGGCAGGCTGGTTTGCGGGCGGCGGCGGCGCGACCGGCGTCACCTGGACGTTGGCGGGCGCGGAGGCGGGCGCGGAACCCGGCGGGCTGGAAGGCGGCGATCCGAGCTGCGGCGTCACCGGCAGTTGCGACGGCGGCACCGAGGCCGGCGCGGCGGGCGCGCCCGGCGTGGCAGCTGTGTCTT
>NZ_JAGPWD010000030.1 GCF_018119395.1 Massilia sp. ZL223 | reverse complement strand
GGTGCTGGCCTGCGTCGCGTTCTGGGGCGTGTTCATCAGCGACACCGCGACGCGCGACTTCGCGGCAGGCTGCGACGACCTGGGCGCCGCCGTGCCGGGCGGCGCCCGGCGCCGCTTCCTGCGCCAGTTCCTGGCCGCCGCCGTGCTGGGCTGGATGTTCATGGGCATTGCCGCACTGCGCTGGCTGCCGGATGCGCCCGAGCGGGCGGCCGCGGTCGTGGGCGGCGTGGCGGCGCTCGCCGCCTTCGCCTCGCTGCTGGGCCTGCTGAGCCGCACGCCGCGCCTGTTCCTCGGCCTGTTCCTGTTCGGCCTGTACGTGGCGGTGAACGCACGCGGGATGCCGATGCTGGACGTGGTCGGCTTCAATGGCGCAGCGACGGCGCAGTCGGCAGGGACGATCCTGGCGGCGGGGCTGGCGGCCCTCGGCTTGGGCTACGCGTGGAGCCGGCGCAGCGCGTAAGCCGTTTGCGCAAGCCCGCGTCGCGGCCAAAACGACTTCACTATACTGGCACCTCGCGCATGGCAGAGGGGGCAATGCAATGTGGAAATCGAGCTGGGCAAGGTGGGCGGCGGCGCTGGGCTTCGCGCTCGGCGGCTTCTTCGACGGCATCCTGCTGCACCAGATCCTGCAGTGGCATCACCTGCTCAGCCTGGTGCGCGGGATCGACGACCTGCGCACCCAGGTGCTGTGGGACGGCTACTTCCACCTCCTGATGTATGCGGTCGCGCTGGCCGGCCTCTGGGGCCTGTGGCGCGCGCGCCAAAGCACGGGCGTGGCCTGGGGCTGGCCACTGGTGGGGGCGGTGCTGGCCGGCTTCGGCGCCTGGCACCTGGTCGACGCGGTGCTGTCGCACTGGCTGCTCGGCATCCACCGCATCCGTGTCGACAGCGACGATCCCTTGCTGTGGGACCTGGCCTGGCTGGCCGTGTTCGGCGTGCTGCCGCTGCTGGCTGGCTGGAAGCTGATGCGCCGGGGCGGGCCGGAGCTGCGCGGCTCGGCGGCCGCCATGCTGCTGCTCAGCGCGGCCACCGGCGGCGCCGGCGCCTGGGCCCTGCAGCCGCCTGACGGCCTGGGTTCAAGCGCCACCGTGGTCTTCCGTCCCGGCGCGACGCCGCGGGAAGTGTTCGCCGCACTCGACGCCGTCGACGGCCGCCTGGTCTGGAGCGACCGGAAGATGGCCGTGGTCGTGGCGGCGGTGCCGCACGCGCGGCGCTGGGAACTGTACCGGCATGGGGCCATGCTGGTGAGCGGCGCCGCCGTGCCGGCCGGCTGTTTCAACTTCAGCCGGCCCGGCTGATCACCAGACCGGCGTCGTGTGGCGCCAGGCCGGCAGTTCCTGCACCCGCGCGAACCACGCCAGGAGGTTGGGATAGGTCTCCAGCGGCAGGCGCGCCTGCACCAGGTACATCAGCGGGGCCGCCACCGCGTAGTCGGCCAGGGTCACCGTGTCGCCGACCAGCCAGCGGCGCTGCGCCAGATGGGCATCGGCCACCGCCGCCGCGCGGTGCAGGTCGGCGGCGCCGCGCGCCAGCTCGACCGGGTCCGGCTGGCCGCCTTCGACGATCCGTTTCCACACGTTTTCCCAGGTGAGCACGCCCACCGCCGGCGAGAAATGCTGGCAGGCCCAGAACATCCAGCGGTGCACGTCCGCACGCGCCACCGGCGCTTGCGGGTAGATGGTCTGTCCCGGCGTCCGGTCGGCCAGGTACTGCATGATTGCGCACGACTCCCACAGCACGAAGTCCTGGTCCACCAGCACGGGGACTTTGCTGTTGGGATTCATCTCCTCGAGGCGGCGGCGGTCGCCCTCGTTGCCCAGGTTGATCTCGACCAGGTCGAGGGCGAGGCCCAGGTGCTCGGCCGCCATGGTGACGCGGCGCGAATTGGACGACAAGGGATGGTAGTAGAGCTGCATTGCTGTCTCCTTCAGGTTGGATGCAGCAATGCTAAGCAAAGGCGCTGACAGATCCTGTCAGGAGTGTTCCTCGATGCCGCACTCCTGGCGCCACTGGCGCAGCAACTGGTGGCGCGGCGTCGGATAGCGTTCTCCGCTCGGCTCGGCCTGCACGATGCGGTCGATGCGGAAGTGGCGGATCGCGCCGCGCAGTTCGCACCACGCGGCCAGCACCCGGCGTCCCTGGAAGAAGGCCAGGGCGAAGGGCCAGACGATGCGCTGCGAGGCCGCGGCCTGCTCGTCGCGGTAGTCGATGCGCAGCTTGCACTGGTGGCGGATCGCTTCGCGCGCGGGCTGGATGAAGGGATCGGGTCCGGTCGGCTCCGGCCCGGCGGGCACCCACAGGCTGGTGTCGGCCATGTGGTCGCGCAGGTCGCGCGGGGTGGCGGTGGCGATCTTGGCCAGCGCGCGTTCGGCGGCGGTGCTCAGCGCGGCGTCGCCCTGGTGGCGCACCCAGCGCGCGCCGAGCACCAGGGCTTCGAGTTCGTCGCTGTCGAACATCAGCGGCGGCAGGAAGAAGCCGGTGCGCAGCATGTAGCCGACGCCGGCCGAGCCCTCCACGGGAGCGCCGAGCTGGGCCAGGGCCTTGATGTCGCGGTAGATGGTGCGCTCGGACACGCCGAGCTGCTCGGCCAGCGCGCCCGCCGTCACGGGGCGCCGGTTGCCGCGCAGCGCGTCCATCAATTGGAAAAGGCGTCCTGTGCGGCTCATCGTGCTCCTGTGCGTGGCGGGGAGCGAAGATGATATCGGTCTCGCCGCGGCTGGGCAAGAACTCAGCAGCGCAGAGCCAGGTGCCGGTCGATGAGTGGCGCCACCTGCGCGGCGAAAGCGCAGCCGACATCGTGTTCGCCATGGGGAAAGACCTGCAGTTCCGCCTGCGGCAGCAGGGAGGCCAGGCGCTCGCCGGCCCGAAGGGGACTGATCGGATCGGCGTCGCCCCACAGCAGCAGGGCCGGAATGCGCAGCTCGGGCAAGCTGGCGCTGAGATCCTGCCGGTAGCTGGCGAACCAGTCCGGCAAGCCGGGATGGGCGGCGCGGATGGCAGGGCGCCAGTCCTGGGCGCCCAGGGAGTCCATCGGCAAGCCGCCGGACGTCGCGGTCAGCACCAGGTGGGTGATGAGCTCTGGCTTGCGCAGGCTTGCCAGCAGGGCGACGACGCCGCCCATCGATTGCGCGACCAGCGCGCTGGGTCCGTCGATCCGGTCCAGCAGCCTGGAGGCCAGGTCGTCGAGGCCGCGAATACCTGGGTCGGTTGGCGCGCCGCCGAAGCCGGGCCAGCTCACGTGCACCTGCCGCGCGGGGTGGGTCAGCAAGCTTGACGCGGGGCGCCAGAACTCCGTCCGGCCGAGCGCGCCCGGCAGGAAATACAGCGTGGAGGGCGCGCCCACTCAGCCGGCCAGGCGGCCGAACACTTCGCGCGCCGCCAGGCCGCCGCCGCCGATCAGCAAGGCGAAATACAGGATGGTGAGGACATTGCTGATGTGGCCCAGCAGCACGCACACGCCGTCGCGCTGCAGCAGGCCGATGGCGAAGAACAGCAATGCCACTGCCGGGAAGGTGTTGCTGAACGGGATCAGGCCGAAAGGCATCATCAGCAGGACCGCGCCCAGGATCAGGGCCAGGTTGTTCAGGTGCTGGATGGGACCGTCCTTCACCAGCCAATGGATGCGGTCGGGACGGCTCACCTTTTCCAGCTTGTACAGCAGGGGCAGGGCCTTGCGCAGCACCGGGCGCAGCTTCTTGGTGGCGATATGGCGGTGCTTCAGGCTGGACGGAATCCACAGCTCGCGCCCGAACAGGCGGCTCACGCCGATCAGGAGGATGGCGGCGCCGAACACCGTGCTCACGCCTGGAATGGAAATCGGGATCAGGAACACCAGGGTCAGCAGGGCGGTCAGGATCAGCAGGCCTTCGCTGCCGACACGGTGGATCAGGTCGCTCAGGGTGATGCCGGTGGGCGGGAGGGAGCGGACCAGGGAGCGGAGCTTCTGGGAAAGCGGTTCAGCGTGCATTGCGTGGACTTCCGTCGTGCTTTATCGGGTTCATGGGGCCGGCCATTGCCGGGGCGTGCGCGCTCCGGATTGCCGGCCGACAGTATAGTGGAGCAGGGCCCGGGAGCGTGTGCACGCTTGGCCACGGCGTCACGAAAACCACACAAACGGTGTCAAAAAGGACAGGGGCGCATCACTGCCACAGCGAGCGCCACCAGCTGGTCTTGCCGCGCAAGTCTTTCAAGGTCTCGAAGGGCGTGGCCTCGAAGCTCGTGTCGTCCTCGTCGTGGCGGTAGCCGGAGAATTCCTTGGCGAGGATGAGCGGGATGTCCATATGATAATGGCCCTCGAAGTTCTCGCTGTCCATCGGCTCCACCTGCGCCAGCAATTCGTGCACGCGCGCCGGCACTTGCCCCTTGCAGAAGATGTTCTCGGGATCGTCGTCGCTCTCGTAGCGCACTTCCCACACCTGGCGGCCGTCTTCCCACAGGGCGCTGGCGACGAAGCCGACGTGTTCCTCGATGTCGCAGGACAGGGCCTGGCAGGCGGCCGACAGCCTGGCCATGCTGTCGGCCCGGATGATGCGGTGCCCGCAGCCGCGCGCCGCGACCAGGAAGCCGCCGTCCGGCAGCGGATGGGCGACGACGCCTTCGAAGGGATAGCTGCTTTCTTCGTCCGTATGCGCCAGCTCCAGCCGGGACAGGACCTCGTCCGGCTGCAGCCCCTTCACGGCGACCCAGGACAAGGCGATGCCCATCAGGCGTGCCCCTGCTTCCCGGCCGCCGCCAGGCCAGGCCAAAAGATGGATGTTGTTTTCATCGCTACAGCATAGCGAATCCCGCGCACCGGAAAATACGCGGTTTGTCACGCCTACTGGGCCGCGATCTGCTGGAGCAGGTAGAGGCGCTGGTACAGCCCGCCCTCGATCCGCATCAGTTCCTCGTGCGGCCCCGCTTCCGCGATCCGGCCGTGGTTCAGCACGATGATGCGGTCCGCCTCGCGGATGGTGGACAGGCGGTGCGCGATCGCGATGATGGTCACCTTGCCGCGCAATTCCTCCAGCGCCTCCTGGACGACCTGCTCGGTGGCGCTGTCGATGCGCGAGGTGGCTTCGTCCAGCAGCAGGATGCGCGGCTCGCCGGCCAGCGCCCGCGCGATCGCCACCAGCTGCTTCTGGCCCGAGGACAGGCGCGAGCCGCCTTCGCCCAGCTGGGTTTCGTAGCCCTGTTCCAGCGCCGCGATGAAGCCATGCGCATGGGCGGCGCGCGCCGCCGCCTCGATGCGCGCCATCGGCAGGCCGCGGCCCATGTCGATGTTCTCGCGCGCGCTGGCGGCCAGGATGAAGGGGTCCTGGGGCACCAGGCCGACTTCGTTGCGGAAGCGCTCGTTGCCGATGCTCGCCAGCGGCAGGCCGCCGATCTCGATGCTGCCCTGGTCCGCGGTGTAGTAGCGCAGCAGCAGCGAGAGCAGGGTCGACTTGCCGCTGCCGGTATGGCCGACGATGCCGAAGAAGGCGCCTTGCGGGATGTCCAGCGACAGGTCGTGCAGCACCGGCTGGCCCGGCACGTAGGCGAAGCCCAGGTGGCGCACCCGCACCGCGGGCGCGTGCGGATCGGCCGAGGCCTGGGTGCCGGTGCGCCCTAGCGCATGCTCCGGCGCGCCTTCCTCGTCGAGCAGGGCGGCCACGCGCGAGGTTGCGACCACGGCCTGCTGCAGGCCGCTGAACTGCATGGTGATCTGGATCAGCGGCTCGACCACGCGCGCGATGTAGCTGATGAAGGCGTACAGCACGCCGACTTCCACCGCGTTCATCTGGCGCTGGCCGAAGCCGTAGATGACCACCGCCAGCAGCACCACGTTGAGCAGGTCGAGCGCGGGACGCAGCAGCAGGGCGTTGGCGCGCAGCTCGGCCAGGCGCGCGGTGTAGTGGGCGCGGTTGGTGCCCAGGAAGCGCTCGCCGAAGCGCGCCTCGGCATTGCTGGCTTGCAGGACGCTCATGCCGCCGATCGACTCGGCCATCTGGCCGTTGATGTCGCTGCGCAGCGCGCGCGCCTTCGTCACCGCCGGCGCCGACAGGCGCTGGTAGAGCCAGACGATGCCCAGCACCGCCGGCACCAGGGTCAGCACGATCAGCATCAGGCGCCAGTCCAGCCAGGCCATCGCGATCATGGTGCCGACCAGGACGATGCTGCTGTCGAGGATCACGAACAGCACCTGGATGTACAGGGTCTTGACCGCCTCGGTGTCGTTGGTCACGCGGCTGACCAGCTGGCCGGTGATGGCGCGGTCGAAGAAGGCCATCGGCAGGCGCAGCACGTGGCCATAAACCCATTCGCGCAGGCGCTGCACCGAGCGCATGGCCACGCCCGAGAGGCGGATCAGTTGCAGGTAGCGGATCCAGGACGACAGCCAGCCTGTCACCACCAGGCCGCCCAGCAGCAGGGCCATGCGCGGCCAGTCCAGCGCGCGCGGCAGCAGGTGGTCGTCGATCAGGGCCTTGCCCATGATCGGGCCGACCACTTCGAGCAGGGCCGCCAGGGACAGCCACAGCACGGCCCAATACAAGTGGCGGCGCTCCGGGTCGGCCGCGCGGCGCAGCAGCCCGAAGGCGCGCCTGGCCTGCACGCGCATGTCGGTCGCTTTCGTGTCAGCTGGCTTCAAGGCTGGCCTCCAGTTGCTGGTAGCGCCACTGGCTGGCATACCAGCCATCCAATGCGAGCAGTTCGTCGTGGGTCCCGGCTTCGACGATGCGGCCGTCGCGCAGGACGATGATGCGGTCGGCCCCGACCACGGCCGACAGGCGGTGGCTGGCGATGATCGCCGCCCGCTCCGGCCTGGCCTGGCGCAGTTCGGCCAGGTGCTCGAGGATGCGGGTCTCGGTGCCGGTGTCCACCGCCGACAGGGCGTCGTCGAGCAGCAGCAGGGCGCTGTCGGCCAGCAGCGAGCGCGCGATCGCCACGCGCTGGCGCTGCCCGCCGGAGAGGGTGATGCCCTTTTCGCCGACCGGGGTGTCGTAGCCCTGCGGGAAGCGCAGGATGTCGTCGTGGATCGCGGCCATCTTCGCGGCGTGCTCGATCTCCGCGCGTGAAGCGCCGGGCCGGGCCAGCGCGATGTTCTCGGCGATGGTGGCCGAGAACAGGAAGGATTCCTGCGGCACCCAGCTGGTGGCCGCACGCAGCGCATTCAAACGATACGCCTCCAGGGGCTGGCCGGCCCAGGTGACGCGGCCCGCCTGCGGAGTGGCCTGGCGCAGCAGCACCCGCAGCAGGGTCGACTTGCCGGCGCCGGTCGGGCCGACCAGGCCCAGGGTCTGGCCCGGTTCCAGCGTGACCGAGACCTTGTCCAGCGCCGGCTTCTCCTGTTCGTGATAGGCGAAGCTCACCTGGTCCAGTTTCAGGGCGCCCTTGCCGACTTCCTCCAGCGTCCCCTTGTCCTCGACCGTGAGCGGAGCGTCGAGCAGGGGCTGCAGGCGCGCCAGGCCGGCGCGTCCGCGCTCGACCAGGGACAGCACCCAGCCGGCCGCGAACATCGGCCAGATCAGCTGGCCCAGGTACATCGTGAAGCTGGTGAGCGCGCCCACCGTCAGTTCGTTCTGCCACACCAGGTAGCCGCCCAGGCCGAGGGTCAGGCCGGTGGCGGCGGTGAGGGTCAGGCCCACCGCCGGCTCGTAGGCCGCTTCCCATTTCTTGGCTTCCAGGCTGGCGGCCGAGGCGTGGCCGGCCAGCTCGGCGAACTGCTGGGCGCTGCGCTGTTCCAGGCCGAGCGCGCGCAGGGTGCGCACGCCGGACAGCGATTCCTGCACGTGGTCGTTGAGGCTGGAAAAGCGCTTGAGGGCGTCGGCTTCGGCGGTGTGGATGTGGCTCGAGATGCGCCAGAAGGCATAGGCCATCAGCGGGAAGGGCAGCAGGGCGATGGCGGCCAGGCGCCAGTCCACGCCCAGGGTCATGATGCCCAGCACCATGAGCAGGGTCAGGGTGCCGTCGAAGCCGGCCAGCATGGCTTCGCCGGCCGCCATCTCGATGGCGTCGATGTCGTTGGTGGCCAGGGCCATCAGGTCGCCGGTGCGCTGGCGCTGGTAGAAGGCCGGGCCCTGGCTGGACAGGCGCGCGTACAGGCGGGTGCGCAGCTCCACGCCCAGCTTGTAGGCGGCCGAATACAGGCGGATGCGCCAGCTCACGCGCAGCACGTAGATCGCGACACCCAGGCCGAGCAGCTGGGCCAGGCCCACCAGCAGCGCGTGCTGGTCCAGGCTGTGCGCGGCCAGGCCGTCGATCAGGGCGCCCACCTTGCGCGGAATGAGGATCGTGCACAGGGCCACGCCCGCCAGCATCACCGCCGACGAGGCATAGGATTGCCAGTGCCGGCGCACGAAGTCGCCGATCAGCCTTGCCAGACTCATTGAAATTCCTAGAATGCTGCCCGAAAAACAAAAGCGGGCCGAAGCCCGCTAGTGTAGTAGGTTTGCAAGAGCGCTGCAGCGCCGGTCGCGTCCGCTTTTACTTGCGGCGCTTGCCGCCCTGGGCAGGCGCCGGCTCGATCTTCGGCAGCTCGACGGCGTCGTTCTCGGGGACCGGCGCGGACAGCGGATGCGGCACCACGGCGGCCTTCGGCACACCCTTGCCGGCCGCCTTGGCGATCGGCTTCGGTTCGGCCACCGGCGCCGGTTCGTCGACCACTTCGATGGTCTCGGCGACCACGGCCGGTTCCTTCGATTCGATGTGTTCCTGGACGTAGGCGGCCAGCTCTTGCGCCTCCGCCTTGACCGGTTCGGCGATGGTCTCGGCGACGGCCGGCTGGACCGCCTCGGCCAGCGCGGCCGCCGGGGCTTCCGGAGCTTCCGGCACTGGGGCGGGCAGGGCCGCGGGAGCCTGCGTACCGCGCACGGCATAGGACTGGGCGCCGCTGGCAATGCTGAACAGTTCGCGGCCATAGGTGAACAGGCTGCGGAACTGTTCTTCGGCGTGGCTGCGCAGGGCCTGCTGCAAGGTCGGCAAATCCTGCGGGCTGGTGGCGGTGAACAGCTCGCGCACGGCTTGCGAGGAGCGCTCGACCGAGTCGCGCGAGGTGGAGATGTTCAGGGCAAGGACCCGGCTGGCGTTGTCGAGGGCTTGCTTGGTCACGGAACGGAACAGGGCAAATTGCGCCTCCAGCTGGGCGGTGCGTGCTGCGGTCAATTGCTCGGGAAGTGAAGTCATGTGATTTCCTTGTCGGTCAAATTATGGCGCACTGCAATATATCTAGTGTATCCACGATTTGGCGGTGTTGCAACGCACAATATCAAGGTATTTGCTATGGGTAATATTGCGAAGCAGCATGTATTTTTCATATGCATTAAATCAGCTTCAGCTCTGCTGCAAAATCGCTACAATCGGCTATCCCAAGAGAAGGAGTGAGCATGGATCTCGTGATTCGCAACGCTACCTTGCCGGACGGCAGGACTGGTATCGACATCGGCATCGACCAGGGCCGTATCGCCGTCCTGGAAGCCCGGCTTCCCGCCAAAGGCGCCAGCGAGATCGACGCCGAGGGCGACCTGGTCAGCCCGCCTTTCGTGGACGCCCATTTCCACATGGATGCCGTGCTCAGCTACGGCCTGCCGCGCGTGAACCGCAGCGGCACCCTGCTCGAAGGGATCCAGCTGTGGGGCGAGCTCAAGCCCCAGCTGACCCAGGAGGCGCTGGTCGAGCGCGCCATGCGCTACTGCGACTGGGCCGTGGCGCGCGGCCTGCTGGCGATCCGCACCCACGTCGACATCTGCGACGACCGCCTGCTGGCGGTGGAAGCCCTGCTGGAAGTGCGCCGCCGCGTCGCGCCCTACCTCGACCTGCAGCTGGTGGCCTTTCCCCAGGACGGCGTCCTGCGCAGCCCCACCGCCTTCGCCAACCTGCGCCGCGCCATCGCCATGGGCGTGGACGTGGTGGGCGGCATCCCGCACTTCGAGCGCACCATGGCGCAGGGCGCGGAGTCGGTGCGCCTGCTGTGCGAGTTCGCGGCCGAGCAGGGCTTGCGCGTGGACATGCATTGCGACGAGAGCGACGATCCGCTGTCGCGCCACATCGAGACGCTGGCCCAAGAAACCCTGCGCCTGGGCCTGCAGGGCAGGGTGGCGGGCTCGCACCTGACCTCGATGCACTCGATGGACAACTACTACGTGAGCAAGCTGCTGCCCCTGATCGCGGAAAGCGGCGTGGCCGCGATCGCCAATCCGCTCATCAACATCACCTTGCAGGGCCGGCACGATACCTATCCCAAAAGAAGGGGGATGACGCGGGTGCCGGAACTGCTGGCCGCAGGGGTTGACGTTGCCTTTGGTCATGACTGCGTCCTCGATCCCTGGTACGGCATGGGTTCGGGGGACATGCTGGAGGTGGCGCACATGGGCCTGCACGTAGCCCAGATGACGGGGCTGGAGGCAATGCAGCAGTGTTTCCTGGCGGTGACCGAGACGCCGGCCCGTATTCTCGGTCTTGAAAACTATGGCTTACGGCCGGGTTGCCATGCCGACCTGGTCGTGCTCGATGCGGGCTCGACAGTGGAGGCGATCCGGCTGCGGGCGGCCCGTCGCCTGGTGCTGCGGCGCGGCCGGGTGGTGGCGGAAGGGCCGCGCGCGCACTCGCGCCTGATCTTGCCAGAAAGGCCAGGACTTGTCGATTTCCGCCAGGAATCACGATCTGCGCACGATACGTGAAATTCCCGGCAGTTTGGTGCAGAATAGGCGGCTTTCCTGTTCGGTAACCTCCGCTGACTGCCGTGAAAGACATCCAGATCCGTCCCGCCCAAGAAGCCGATTTCGAGGCGATGTGGAGCATCTTCTGCGCCCACGTCGCCCAAGGTGAAAGCTATACGTTTACGACCGCCACGTCGCGCGAAGCCGGGCATAATTACTGGCTCGGGCCGGGCGTGCAAAGCTATGTGGCCTCCCTCAACAATACGCGCTTGCTGGGCATGTACCGGCTCGTGCCGAACCAGGCCGGGCGCGGCCATCACGTGGCCAACGCCTCGTACATGGTGAGCCCGTCGGCGCAAGGCGTCGGCGTGGGGCGCATGCTGGGCCAGCACAGCCTGGACGAGGCGCGCCGCCAGGGTTACCTGGCGATGCAGTTCAACCATGTGGTGAGCACGAATACCGCCGCCATCCGCTTGTGGAAGCGGCTGGGGTTTTCGATCGTCGGCACCTTGCCCAAGGCGTTCCGCCACAAGCGGCTGGGCTATGTCGACGCCTATGTGATGTACCAGTTGCTCCAGGACCCGGACCACTGGCCGACAGCAGACGAATAATGGAAATACTGCGCACCGAACGCTTGCGCCTGCGCACCATGCAGGAAGACGACGCGAATTTCTACCTGGAATTGGTCAACGATCCCGATTTCATCGCGCACATCGGCGACCGCGGCCTGCGCACCGTGGACGACGCCCGGCGTGCCTTGCGCGAGGGGCCGCTCGCCATGCACGCGCTGCGCGGGCACTCGCTGTATGTGGTTGAGAGGCTCGAGGATGGCGCGCCGGTCGGGCTGAGCGGCCTGATCAAGCGTGACAGCCTGGAAGACGTCGACATCGGCTACGCCTTCCTGCCGCGCTGGCGCGGCCAGGGCTATGCGCTGGAAGCGGGGCGCGGCGTGGTGGGTCACGCGCGCGCCCTCGGCATTCGGCGCCTGGTGGCCATCACCTCGCCGGCCAATGCGGCCTCGATCGGCCTGCTGCTCAAGCTCGGCCTGCGCTTCGATCGCCAGGCCAGCCTGGCGCCCAGCGAACCCGCGGTCAACGTCTACCTGGCCCAGCTGGCGCCGCTGGACGCATAGAAGGCTGCGCCGACGTCCAGCACGGCGATGTTAGGATGGCGCTGTCGCCAACCATCGCATGCACAGGAACCGATGCCGAACGCCGAGCCCGCTCCCAACGCGCCTTTCTTTATCGTCCTCAATGCCGGTTCGGGCCATTCCGAAACCGAGCTGCGCCGTTCGACGATCGAGGACGTGATTCGTGGCGCCGGACGCGTTTGCCACCTGGAAGTCGTCGAGGAGCCCGAGCACCTGCAGGACATCGCGCGCAACATGGCGGCGCGGGCCCAGGAAGCGGGCGGCATCCTGGTGGCGGCGGGCGGCGACGGCACCATCAACACGGTGGCGCACGAAGCCGTGCTGGCCGGCTGCCCTTTCGGCGTGCTGCCGCAGGGCACCTTCAACTATTTCGGCCGTACCCACGGCATCCCCGAAGACCTGGCCGAAGCCGTCTACGCGCTGCTGCGGGCGCGTGTGGAACCGGTGCAGATCGGCGTGGTCAACAACAAGATCTTCCTCGTCAATGCCAGCGTCGGGCTCTACCCCAGGCTGCTGGAAGAACGCGAGCACGACAAGCGCCAGTTCGGGCGCAGCCGGATCGTCGCTTTCTTTTCGGCGATCAAGACCGCGCTGCGTCCCTACCGCCACCTGCGCATCGAACTGGAACTGGAAGGGCAGGTCAAGCGCCTGCGCACTACCACCTTGTTCGTGGGGAATAACCGGCTGCAGCTGGAACAGGTGGGCATGGAAGGCTTGACCGAGGCGGTGGAGGAGGGGCAGCTGGTGGCGCTGGCGCCCAAGCCGATGGGCAAGCTGGGACTGCTGGCGCTGCTGGTGCGCGGCCTGTTCGGCAAGCTGGGCAGCGGCGACGTGGTGGCCTTCGCCTTCAAGCGCATGAGCGTGCGCACGCCCCGGCTGTACGGGCGCAAGCGCATGAAGGTGGCGACCGACGGTGAAGTGACGAAGATGCCGATGCCGCTGGAGTTCCGCGCCGTCGAAGGCAAGCTGGCCTTGCTGGTGCCGGGACGGTCGCGCGCGGCGACGCGTCCCGTGGCGGGTGAGACCGCGGTTACCTGACCCGGATCAGACGCAGCCCGTAGATGTCGAAGCGGTTGGACGGACCTTGCGTGCCGCCCGCCGCGCTGAAGCTGCGGTTGCTCTCCAAATAGCTCATGTTGTAGAAGTCGCTCAGCTCGGCGCGGTAGCTGCCCTTGGCGAGAGTGGCCCCGAGCGGCGTCGAATACACCGTCGGCGTATTCGCCTTGGCCAGCGGCGCATGCGGCAGCTGGACCACGCCCTGGGCGACGACCTTGCCGCGCGCATCCTTCACGGCCAGCCACTTCACCCCGCCGCTGATGCCCAGGTTCACCTGGTTGGCCGCGTTGTGGTAGCGGACCTGGACCTGGTACAGGCCCGGCCGCGTGACCCTGATGCGGTCGACGGCGAAGCGGTCTCCGGGCTGGCCCCAGTTCGCCAGGTGCGGCGCGGCGAAGCGCGCGTTCGGCGGGCTGGGTCGCAGATTGGACTGGATGCGCGCATCCGGCACCTTGATCTCGATGCCGGAATCGACGCAGCGCGGGACGCTGTGGTGGCTGGCATTGCCCGAATCCGGGAAGCGCGCTTCGACCGCATAGCAGGACGTGGCGCCGGCTTGCCGGTCCACCCAGCTGCCGGCCGGCAGATCGCTCGCAACGAGCTGGCCGTCGCGGTAGACGCTGTAACGCGCTTCGCCGCTGCCGCCGAAACGGAGGGTGGCGTGTCCGCCCCTGGCCTGCAGGCTGGTGATGACCGGATCTTTCGGCGCGAAGGTGGTGCTGGTTTCCGCATACGGATCGGCATTCACGCGGCGGATGCCGCCCTGGCCCGGCACCAGCCCGCCCAACACGATCTCGATTTGATTCGTCTCCTGCAGCTCCGCCAGGCGCAGCGTGTTCGCGGCGGGCTTGCCGTTCACCAGGATGCGTTCGACCGCGTAGTGGCCGTCTTCGCGGCTCGCGGGCGGCAGCTGCAGGCGCACGTCGATACGGCGGCCATGCAGGCGCAGCTCGCGCAGTGCGATCTCGCTGGAGGCGCCGAACATCTCGCGGCGCAGCTTGGCCGTCACGAAGGGCTGGAGTGCGATGCCTTCGTCCGTGGCCGACACGCCGAACACGTTCTGCACCACCATGCCCAGGTAGGCGCCCACCGACCAGAGCTGGCGCCGGGAATTGATGACCGGTCCGATCAGGGAAGGGTTCTTTTCGTCCAGCAGCAGCGGCTGGCCGGAGAGCCATTCCAGGTTCTCCATGTTCGACATGTTCAGGGCAGCGCCGCGCATCAGCGAATCGTAGGCAGCATCGGCCACCGCGGCATTGCCGCCCCGGACCGCCGCACGCAAGCCGTAGGCCGTCACGAAAGGCCACAGCGCGCGGTTGTGGTAGACCGGCATGCCTTGCTGCTGTGGCCAGATCACGGGCGCGCCCATCGGGCTGTGCGGATAGCGCGCCAGGATCGATTGCGCGCGCCGTTCGTCCGCCACGCCGCTGACGATGGCCAGCGCCTGGCCAAGCCAGTCGAACTTGTGCATCGGCGCGCCGTCGAAGTGGGCGGCGGTGAGGCTGCTGTACATGCCCGCGTCGTCCAGCCACAGGCGCTCGTTGATCGCGCGCTTGAGCGCATCGGCCCAGCCGTCGTAGCGCTGGCCGCGCGCCGCATCGCCGTGCTCGCGCGCCAGGCGTGCGGCCAGGCGCAGGGCCTGGTAGTGGCCCACGTTGGTCGACAATGCCTTGGCGCTGGCCATGGAGGCAAGATCGTTCGGGATCCACGCGGCATAGCTCTGGTCGCGCCAGTCCAGGAAAGATTGCTCGCCCGTGTACAGGCCGGTGGTCGCATCGAAGGCGGCCAGGCGGTCGTTTTCCAGGGTGTTGACGAGGGCCTTGAGCGCCTTCTGCGCAAAGGCGGGACGCTCGGCGGCGGGCAGGGTGCGCAGCACCTCTTCGGCCGCGAAGGCCCAGGTGACGCGGTCGGTGCTGACCGGCCAGCTGCCGCCGCTGCCGGTGTCCTGCACGACCTGCAGGCCGTCAGGGCTGCCGGCCACCTGCGGCGCCTTCGCTACCCCGGCGCGCCAGCCCGAGAGCTTGAAATCGAGCGAGTTGCGCACCCGCTGCGGATCGAGCAGGGCCAGGCCCAGGTCGGCCGCATACGAGAGGTCGCGGGTCCACACGTAATGCCATTTCTCGCCGGTCTCGAAGCATTCGCAGGGGACCGGGGCGCCGCCGTTGTAGTTGCCGTCCTTGATCTGGCTGACCGAATCCAGGCGCATCTCGGCGCCGGCCAGCGCGAACAGGGCGTCGAAGGCCAGGTTCCCGCTGCGCACGCGCGGCAGGCCGGCCTGTTCGCTGTATTCGCTGGATTGCGGGCCGGGGTCGCGCAGGCTCATGGTGGTCGAGTGGGCGTAGCGGCGCAGCGGCGCGCCGGCGTCGGGCGTCGAGAAGCGCGCGCTTTCCTGCTTGCCGTCCCAGGTCGGCCAGGTGAGCGCCGCCACCGCTTCGCGGCCCGCGTGCGGATCGGCCGCGGGACCTGCCTGCGCGGTCTCCAGGCGCTCGACGCGCAGCTTGGGCGCCTTTGCATCCGAGGCGTCGACGATGAAGCGGTAGGTGCCGGTCCGGCGCACGAACAGGTAGTCCTCGGGACCCGGCTGGGTCTCCAGCACATAGGCCGTGCCGGGAGCGACGGTCACGCTTTTGCCGGCGTCCGCCACCCATTCCGCGCTCCAGTCGCCGCTGCCGACCTTGAAAGCGTGGTTGCCGGGACTGACCAGGATATCGGCCTGGTAGATGCCATTGCCCTTGTGGACCAGGGCGTTGTCGGTGCCCCAGCCGTTGAAGGCGCCGCGGATGTACAGCTCGCGCGGCGCATCGGCCAGGGCGCCGCAGGAGGCGGACAGGGCGGCAAGCGCAAGGATGTGCCGTTTCATGGGGCGCCTTTCAGTTCCAGGATCACGGCCGCACGGGCCGGCAGGCGCAGCTCGCTGCGCAGGTCGAACACCTTGCCCGTCAGGACGTCCGTGCCCGAGGCCACGCCGTGCAGCATCTCGCGGAAGCGCTCCACGCCGAGCACCATCTCCTTCGGGTTGTTGTTGAGGGCGACCAGCACTTTCTTGCTGTCGTCGTAGCGGAACCAAACGTAGGTATTGTCGCGCGGGCCGTAATGCATCATCTTCCCGTGATGGATCACCGGCTGGCCCTTGCGCCAGTTGACCAGCTTGCGCACGAAGTCCTGCGCCTCGCGCTGCCGCGGCGTGAGACCCTTGCCGGAGAAAGCGTCGATCCTGTCGCCCGCCCACCCGCCCGGGAAGTCGGTGCGGTAGCTGGCGTCGTTGCGCTCCCTGGTGGCGCTGGTCTTCAGGATCTCGTCGCCGCTGTAGAACTGCGGGATGCGCGGCATGGTCATGGTGAACACCAGGTCCATCTTGACCTTGTCCAGGTCTTCGCCGACCACGCTGTACAGGCGCGCCAGGTCGTGGTTGCCGGCGAACAGGACCAGGTTGCCCGGTTCCGGATACAGGTAGTCGAGCGAGAGGGTCTCGTAGACCTCGTTGAAGACATTGTGGCCGTCCTTGCCGGCGAGCGCGCCGCGCATCGCTTCGGCCACCGGGAAGTCCATCAGGCTCGGGGTGGAGGCGGTGTAGCCGTCGAAGTTGGCCTTGCCGCGCTGCCAGCGCGCCACCACCGGCACCTTGGTGCTCCATTCCTCGCCCACCAGGTTCAGGTTCGGGTATTCCGCCATCACGCGTTTCGTGTACTCGCTCAGGAAGGCGCTGTCGGAATAGCCGAAGGTGTCGATGCGCAGGCCCGACAAGCCGGCATACTCGATCCACCAGATGTTGTTCTGGATGAGGTAGTTGGCCACCAGGGGATTCGACTGGTTCAGGTCCGGCATGGACTCGACGAACCAGCCGCGCGTGAAGTTGTCGGCGTCTTCCTTCGCGGCGTAAGGGTCCTGCACGGCGGTGCGGTGGTGCGCGGTGGGCACGAACTTGCCGCCGTAGTTGACCCAGTCCGGCGTCGGCAGGTCCTTCATCCACCAGTGGTGGCTGCCGATGTGGGACAGCACCACGTCCTGGATCAGGCCGATGCCGCGCTGCTTCGCTTCGCGCGACAGGCGCACGAAGTCTTCGTTGCTGCCGTAGCGCGGGTCGATGCGGTAATGGTCGGTGGCGGCATAGCCGTGGTAGGAGTAGGCCGGCATGGCGTTCTCGACCAGGGGCGTGGGCCACAGCTGGGTGAAGCCCAGGCCGGCAACGTAATCCAGCTGCTTGACCATGCCCGCGATGTCGCCGCCGTGGCGTCCGCCGCCGTTCTTGCGGTCCAGCTTGTCGGCCAGGCCGGCCACGCTGTCGTTGGCCGGGTCGCCGTTGGCAAAGCGGTCCGGCATCACCTGGTAGATCGCATCCTTGCTGCTGAAGCCCTGGCGGGTGCGGGAGCCTGGCTCGCGCGCCAGCAGGCGGTAGGTATAGCTTGCCGTGCGGCCGGCGCCCTTGAGCGCGATGTCGAAGCTGCCGGGGCGTGCGTCCTCGCTCACCACCAGGTCGATGAACAGGTAGTTCCGGTTCGGGACCCGGGTCACCTGGGCGATGCGCACGCCGGGATAGGAGAGGGCGGGTTCCAGGTCGGCGATGCGTTCGCCGTGGACCATCAGCTGCAGCTGCTTGCTGTGCATGCCGGCCCACCAGAAAGGGGGCTCCATGTGGTCGATTGCGGGGGATTGGGCGTGGGCGGCAAAGGATGCGCCGAGGAGGAGGGTGGCGAGAAGCTGTCTCATGATGAGGGGGCTTCCATCCCGGCATCTCGCACCGCTTCAGTAGTCAGACTACAACAGCAGGGCAGGCAAATGAAGGAATGAGAGAGCCGCGCATTGTTGTGTTGCTATGAGAATACTATAGAAACCGGGCCTCTCAAACCCATTGACTGACACGAGATCTAGTCAAAGTACATGTCTTCTTAACAAAATCGAGACGCCGACCGGCTTGTTTAGGGATTTTGACGAAACAGATGCACCGAAGCGGTGCAAAAAGATAACAAAATGCAATTAAATCGTGCGTTTGTAGTCGTACTACAGCGGTCTGTATGCCCCGTTGTAGCCCAAATACAACGATCAACCCCCTATTTTCAGGCGTATTTTTGAAAAACATGCCAATATCGTAGTAACAAGCAACTCCCGTTGACAGTGCATCTAGTTTTAATACACAATCGTTATCAGAACGACTAAAGCCGTTTGCTTGAGGCTGCCGTGCTGGTAACTGTCGCGCTGTAGTTTCGGGAAAAAAATTATTGGTTCTGATCAGTGAGGGGACAATGAAGATTTTCGCAACCAAGCGTGCCGCCTCGGCCCGCTCCGCATTCCAGCTCAGCCCGGTTGCCGCCGGCTGCGCCGTATTCTTGTCCGCGCTCGCGGGCAGCGTCTACGCACAAGAGACCACCGGCACCACCAACACCGCCCCGGCAGCCGCTCCGGTTGTCGACCAGGCAGCTCCGGCCGAGCCGGTTGCAAAGGGTGTGTCGACCGTGACCGTGACCGGTATCCGCCAGGGTATCGAAGCGGCCATCTCCATCAAGAAGAATTCCACCTCGATCGTTGAAGCCATCTCGGCCGAAGACATCGGCAAACTGCCTGACCAGAGCGTCGCCGAGTCGATCTCGCGCCTGCCGGGCGTGTCGGTCCAGCGTGGCCGCAACTCGGGCAAGGCCGCCGACATCTCGGTGCGCGGCCTGTCGCCGAGCTTCAACGGCACCCTGCTGAACGGCCGCGAAATGGCCTCGACCGGCAACGCCCGTTCGCCTGAGTTCGACCTGTTCCCGGCCGAACTGATGGGTTCCATCGTCATTTACAAGACCCCGGACGCCGCAGTCGTCGGCCAGGGCCTGGCGTCGACCATCGACCTGCGCACCGTCCAGCCGCTGGACTTCGGCAAGCGCGTCATCGCCGCCAACTACAAGAAGAGCCGCCTGGGCGTGAAGCAGCGCGACGGCCTGCCGGAAGGCGACGGCAAGCGTCTGTCTTTCTCGTACATCGACCAGTTCGCGAACCGCACCATCGGCGTGGCCTTCGGCGTGACCTCGTACGAGGAAACCGGCGGCGCCCAGTCGAAGTTCAACTCGTGGGGCGGCTGGGCCGCCGACTTCCAGGATCCGCGCGATCCGGCCAACCCGAACGCCAAGGTCAAGACCCCAGGGGGCTTCGGCTTCGACACGGAAGTCAACAGCCATGAGCGCGACGGCGCCTTCGCCTCGCTGCAGTTCCGTCCGAACCGCAACTTCAAGTCGACCGTCGACATGTTCTACTCGGCCGGCGAGACCGCCCAGAAGAAGACCGGTATCGAAGCTGCCGTCGGCGGCAACAGCGCCGGCACCTACGACCCGAACGGCGTGATGACCAACTACGTCATCAACAACGGCGTCGCCACCAGCGCCACCATCAGCAACTGGGTCGGCGTGGTGCGTAACCACTCGGAAGGCGCGGAAGACGACCTGAAGAGCATCGGCTGGAACAACGAGCTGAAGATCGGCGACTGGACCACCGCGGCCGACCTGAACTGGTCGAAGGCCACCAAGCAGGCTTCGCGCTACGAAACCTATGCCGGTATCCCGGGCAACGCCGCCAAGGACACCATCAGCTACAGCGGCTTCGACGGCGCCAACTTCACCGACGTGAAGTACACCCCGGGCATGAACTACGCTGACCGCAGCGTCGCACGTCTGACCGACGTGATGGGCTGGTCGGGTGGCGTCACGTCGCCGCAGGCCGGCTACCTGGCCATGCCGTACGTGGAAGACGAAGTCAAGGCACTGCGCCTGAGCGCCGGCCGCGACGTCGAGTGGGGCCCGATGGTGCGCACCACCTACGGCTTCAACCATAGCGCACGCGACAAGTCGCGTTCGGGCGACGAAGGCCGCCTGGTGATCAAGGGCGGCGATCCGTACGGCGCAGCCACCATGCCGGGCAGCGGCACCACCATGGCCGGCAGCTCGGGCATCATGGTCGCCTCGTGGGATCCGCGCGGCTCGCTGGGCAGCATCTATGAGCTGGCCAACAAGGTCGACGCCGACATCTACAACAAGTTCTGGGATGTGAAGGAGCGCATCAACACCGCCTACTTCAAGGGCGATGTCGAGGGCGAACTGTTCGGCCTGTCCTACCGCGGCAACGTCGGCATCCAGGCGATCCACACCGAGCAGACCGGCGGCGGCTATGCCATCGACCGCGCTCGCTGCACCGGCAACACCGCGGCGACCTGCCCGGCCCAGCGCGTCGAGGAAACCGACAAGTACTGGGATGTCCTGCCGAGCATGAACCTGTCGTTCGACCTGAAGAACGACCAGGTGCTGCGCCTCGGCCTGGCCAAGGTGGTCTCGCGTCCGAACCTGGACGACCTGCGCGCCGGCCAGAACTTCGCGCTGAACACCACCGGTCCGTTCCAGATCATGACCGGCAGCGGCGGCAACCCGTTCCTGAAGCCGTTCCGCGCCAAGCAGCTCGACCTGTCGTACGAGAAGTACTTCGGCAAGAAGGGCTACATCAGCGCCGCCGGTTTCTACAAGAAGCTCGACACCTACATCTACCGCGCTCCGCGTGCGTATGACTTCGGTCCGTTCATCACCCCGACCACCCCGCTGCCGGTCGGCGGTCCGTTCGCCGGTTCGGCCATGGGCCTGATGACCCAGCCGATGAACGGCGACGGCGGCAACATCTACGGCTACGAGCTGGCCGTGAACGTGCCGTTCGAGATGCTGACCAAGTACCTGGACGGCTTCGGTATCATGGTCAACCACTCGGATACCCGCAGCGGCATCGACCTTCCGGAGATCGGCTTCGAGAACGTGAACGGCGACATGGTCAGCATCCCGCTGCCGGGTCTGTCGCGCAAGGTGACCAACCTGCGCCTGTACTACGAGAAGAACGGCTTCCAGATCGCCGCCGCAGCGCGCAAGCGTTCGAACTTCCTGGGCCAGGTGTCGGACTACCAGGACAACGCGCAGCTGACCTTCATCAAGGGCGAGACCATCGTCGACCTGCAGGCATCGTACGAGTTCCAGACCGGCTGGCTGAAGGGCGCAAGCCTGTATGTCCAGGCGCAGAACTGGAACAACGCGCCGTTCCTGGAGTACACCGACAATCCGGACAAGCCGACCAACCGTGTGGATTACGGCCGTACCTACCACTTCGGCGTGAACTACAAGTTCTAAGCTAAACGCGGTACAGTAACAACCCCTGCCGGGCTTCAGCCTGCCAGGGGTTGTTTTTCTTGAATCCCGGGACATTCACATGCAACAGCAACCAATCAAGGACATCGTCATCGTCGGCGGCGGCACCGCCGGCTGGATGACCGCGGCGGCCCTTTCCACGGTCCTGAATGGCCGCTACAACATCCGCCTGGTCGAGTCGGACGAGATCGGCATCGTCGGCGTCGGCGAAGCGACCATTCCGATGATCCAGCGCTTCAACCGCGTGGTCGGGATCGACGAGAACGAATTCATGCGCGAGACGATGGGCAGCTTCAAGCTGGGCATCGAGTTCGTCAACTGGGGCAAGCTGGGCGACCGTTACATGCACGGCTTCGGGCGCCTGGGGCAGGACCTGGCGACGGTGCCTTTCGACCAGTACTGGCACAAGATGCGCCGCCTCGGCAAGGCCGCGCCGCTAGGGGAATACTCGATCACGCGCATGGCTGCCAACGCCAACCGCTTCATGCCGGCGCGCTTCGACGTGCCGAATTCGCCGCTGCGCGACATCACCTACGCCTACCACTTCGACGCCAGCCTGTACGCGAAGTACCTGCGCAAGCTGTCGGAAGCGCGCGGCGTGATCCGCATCGAAGGCAAGATCCGGCGCGCCACCGTGCGCGAGCCGGACGGCCACATCGACGCGGTGGAGCTGGAGAACGGCGCGCGGGTGGAAGGGGAGCTGTTCATCGACTGCTCGGGCTTCCGTGGCCTGCTGATCGAGCAGACCCTGGAGACCGGCTACGAGGACTGGACCCGCTGGCTGCCGGCCGACCGCGCGCTGGCCGTGCCGTGCGAATCGGCGCCGCAGATTACGCCCTACACGCGCTCGACCGCGCACACGGCCGGCTGGCAGTGGCGCATTCCGCTGCAGCACCGCACCGGCAATGGGCACGTGTACTGCAGCCGCTTCATCAGCGACGACGAGGCCGCGGCGACCCTGCTGGCCAACCTGGACGGCAAGGCGCTGGCCGACCCGCGCCTGATCAAGTTCCA
Organism: Massilia sp. ZL223; assembly: GCF_018119395.1. Lineage (GTDB taxonomy): Bacteria > Pseudomonadota > Gammaproteobacteria > Burkholderiales > Burkholderiaceae_D > Telluria. The sequence goes on along the minus strand of NZ_JAGPWD010000030.1, from coordinate 56,485 downwards.
GACCGGGATGCGCAAGCTCGCCTGGAACCGCAACGTGGTGGCGCTGGGCCTGGCCAGCGGTTTCCTGGAGCCGCTCGAATCGACCAGCATCCACCTGATCCAGTCGGGCATCCAGCGCCTGATCGACTTCTTCCCGGACCGCGGCTGGAGCGCCGTCGACCGCGACGAGTACAACCGCCAGTCGCGCTTCGACTACGAGCGCATCCGCGACTTCATCATCCTGCACTACCACCTGAACCAACGCACCGATGCGCCGTACTGGATCGAGTGCGCGAACATGGCCATCCCGGACACGCTGCGCCACAAGATGGACATGTACCGTTCGCATGGGCGCGTGGTGCGGGTCGATAACGAGCTGTTCTCGGAAGTGGGCTGGGTGCAGGTGTTCGAAGGGCAGAACATGCCGCTCGACCGCTATCATCCGCTGGTCGACACGCAATCGGAGGAGGATATCGCCGAGTATCTCGAGAGCGTGCGCGATGTGATCGCCAAGTGCGTGGGGGTAATGCCGACGCATGACGAGTACATCAGGAAGATGTGTGCGGCGAAGAAGATGTAAGCGGTTTATACGCTGATCCTTGAACGGCCGCCTGAGGGCGGCCGTTCTTTTTGCCTTCATGGTTTGCGTGCAAACTCGGCCGGAACCCGAGTTTCTCAGCGCACCGCGACCATTTCACTTAGTGTTGCCGCAGAGCATATCCCAAATATCCCGGCGTCCCACCCCCGGACCTAGTAAACTACCGCTTTAGCAAAAAGTTCAAGAAAGACCCCCATGTCCGACACCCCCCTCCCGACGTTTTCCGATCTCAACATCTCCGCGCCCGTCCTGAAAGCGCTGAAGGAGGTCGGCTACGAGACGCCGTCGCCGATCCAGGCCGCCACGATCCCGCTGCTGCTGGCCAATCGCGACGTGCTCGGGCAGGCCCAGACCGGCACCGGCAAGACCGCGGCCTTCGCGCTGCCTATCCTGTCGCGCATCGACATCAAGCAGGCCACGCCGCAGGCGCTGGTGCTGGCGCCCACGCGCGAGCTGGCGATCCAGGTCGCCGAAGCCTTCCAGAGCTATGCCGCCCACATCAAGGGCTTCCACGTGCTGCCGATCTACGGCGGCCAGAGCTATGGCCCGCAGCTGTCGGCACTGCGCCGCGGCGTGCACGTCGTCGTGGCCACCCCGGGCCGCGTGATCGACCACATCGAAAAAGGCTCGCTCGACCTCAGCCAGCTCAAGACCCTGGTGCTGGACGAGGCCGACGAGATGCTGCGCATGGGCTTCATCGACGACGTCGAGCACATCCTGCAGCAGACCCCGCCGGAGCGCCAGACCACGCTGTTCTCGGCCACCATGCCGCCGGCGATCAAGCGCATCGCCAAGACCTACCTGCGCGAGCCGGCGGAAGTGACCGTGGCCGCCAAGACCGGCACCGCCGAGAACATCACCCAGCGCTACTGGCTGGTGGCCGGCATGCACAAGCTCGACGCGCTGACCCGCATCCTGGAAGCCGAACCCTTCGACGGCATGATCATCTTCGCGCGCACCAAGCTGGGCACCGAGGAACTGGCTTCCAAGCTGCAGGCGCGCGGCTTCGCCGCCACCGCCATCAACGGCGACATGGCGCAGCAGCAGCGCGAGCGCACCATCGAGCAGCTCAAGAACGGCAAGATCGACATCCTGGTCGCCACCGACGTGGCCGCGCGCGGCCTCGACGTGGAGCGCATCAGCCACGTGATCAACTACGACGTGCCGTCCGACCCGGAAAGCTACACCCACCGCATCGGCCGCACCGGCCGCGCGGGCCGCAGCGGCGACGCGATCCTGTTCATCACCCCGCGCGAGCGCGGCCTGCTCAAGGCCATCGAGCGCGCCACCCGCCAGCCGGTGGCCCCGCTGGCCCTGCCGACCGTGAAGCAGGTGAACGAGGTGCGCATCGCCAGGTTCAAGGACCAGATCCGCACCACGCTGGCCGAAGGCGGCCTGGATGTGTTCCGTTCGCTGATCGAGGAAATCGAGCGCGAGGACAACGTGCCGGCGGTCGATGTCGCCGCCGCGCTGGCCAAGCTGGCGCGCGGCGACGAGCCGCTGCTGCTGGAAAAGCCGGACCGCGAAGCGCGTCCGCAGCAGGCCGAGCGCTTTGAGCGCACTGAGCGCACCGAGCGCGAGTGGGAAGAGCGTCCCGCGCGTCCCGCGCGCGAGCCGGGCTTCAAGAAGGAGCGCGTGGCGCGCGAGGCGGAGCCGGGCATGGCGACCTACCGCATCGAGGTGGGTTACGCGCATGGCGCGAAGCCGGGCAACATCGTCGGCGCGATCGCCAACGAGGCGGGCATTCCGTCCAAGCTGATCGGGCGCATCGAGATCTATGACGATTACTCGACCCTGGACCTGCCGGACGACATGACGCCGGAACTGGTGCAGCACCTGAAGGGCGTGTGGGTGGCGGGACGCCAGCTCCAGATCACCCGCGACGGCGAGGAAGCGCCGGCGCAGGCGCCGAAGAAGAGCTTTGCGAAGAAGGGTGTGGAGCGCCGCTTGTCCGAGAAGCCGGCGGGGAAGAAGCCTCACCGTAAAGGCAACAGCCAGCAGTAATCAACACTGTTAGCCCGTCGTTCCGGCCGCCGCCGGAACGACGTTTACGGGGTGCGGGCCGGAATGGGCGTTATTTGCTCTTCGCGACCTTGCTGCCCGCGACCTTCGTATCCCCCGGCGCAAACATCCACAGCAGCGCCTCGCGCAGTTCCCCCGCCCAGAACTTCTCGTTGTGCTCCGCCTCCGGCACGATCTTCAGCACCGTGTTCGCCGCCGGATGCCCGCTCTTGCGCACCACCTCGGCCATGCGCTGGACGTCGGTCACCATCTCCGGTCCTTCCCTCTCGCCCATCAGCATGAACACGCGCGCATCCTTCGGCACCGGATTCTTCGCCACGAAGTCGAAGGACGGCTGGGCGGTCCAGTATGCCGGCGAGAACACGCCCGCCTTGCTGAATACCTTCGGATACTGCACCAGCGCGTAGTGCGAGGCCAGCCCGCCCATCGAGCTGCCCATGATCGCCGTGTTCGCGCGGTCCGGCAGCGTGCGGTAGTTCTTGTCGATCAGCGGCTTGAGCGTCTTGACCACGAAGTCCGTGTACTCCTTGCCTTCCGCCGCGCCGAAACGCGGGTTGGTCCAGGCATTCAGCTCGGTCATGCGCTTGTCCTGGCCATTGTCGATGCCGACCACGATCAGTTCCAGCTTGCCTTCCTTCGCCAGCGCGTCCAGGGTCTCGTCCACCTTCCATTCGCCCGCGTAGGCGGTCGCGTCGTCGAACAGGTTCTGGCCGTCATGCATGTAGAGGACGGGATAGCGCTTGCTTGACGCCGCATAGCCCGGCGGCAGGTACATGCGGATCTGGCGCTTGCGGTTCAGGCCGGGCATCTCGAGCTGGTCGGCCAGCAGGCTGACGCCGGGCAGGGCGGTCGAGACCTTGGCCGGTTCGGGCTTGTCGGCGGCCAGGACGGCAGAGGAGGCGGCCAGGATGGCCAGGCTCAGCGGAACAGCAAGGGTACGGACGGATCGCATGCGTTGTCTCCTAGATGGGATTTCTTTTCTTGCTTAGTGTGTTGTTTAACTACACAGATGTGCATAATTACATCAGTGTGGTGTCAATTCTACTATGATGGCTCTTCGATTGACACCTAGAAATCACCATGTTATTTTGCTACAGATTCAATAGCCGGACTGTAGTTTGAGCACCGGCCCCACCATACACCGCACCACCTAGAGGAGAGCCCGCAAGCTTGCGGGCCAGATTGGGGACACACATGGACATGCAAACCAGCGTGCTCAAGCCGCGCCTGTCGTTCTGGCAGTTGTGGAACATGAGCTTCGGCTTCTTCGGCATCCAGTTCGGCTTCGCACTGCAGAACGCCAATACCAGCCGCATCTTCGCCACGCTCGGCGCCAACCCCGACGACCTCGCCCTGTTCTGGCTTGCCGCGCCGGTCACCGGCTTGCTGGTGCAGCCCATCATCGGCTACCTGAGCGACAACACCTGGCACCCGAAGTGGGGCCGCCGCCGTCCCTTCTTCTTCATCGGCGCCGTGCTGGCCGCGATCGCGCTGTTCCTGATGCCGAACTCCGCCACCCTGTGGATGGCCGTGGCCGTGCTGTGGCTGATGGACGCCGCCATCAACGTGTCGATGGAACCCTTCCGCGCCTTCGTCGGCGACAAGCTGGACGCCTCGCAGCAGACCGCGGGCTATGCGATGCAGACCTTCTTCATCGGCTGCGGCGCGGTGATCGCCTCGCTGCTGCCGACCATCTTCGAATCCATGGGCGTCTCGAACGCCGCCGTGGGCGGCATGATCCCGGACACCGTGCGCTACTCGTTCTACGCCGGCGGCGCGGTGTTCTTCCTGGCCGTCACCTGGACCGTGCTGACCGCCGACGAACTGCCGCCGGCCGACCTGGACAGCTTCCACAAAGAGCGCCAGCAGTCGCGCGGCCTCGGCCACGCGTTCACCGAAATCATCGGCGGCTTCGGCAAGATGCCGCGCACCATGGTGCAGCTGGCCTTCGTGCAGTTCTTCACCTGGATCGCGCTGTTCGCGATGTGGATCTACACCGGCAGCGCCATCGCCGACAACGTCTACGGCACCACCGACGCCCAGTCGACCGCCTACCAGGACGCCGGCAGCTGGGTCGGCATCATGTTCGCCGTCTACAGCGGCGTGTCGGCCCTGGCCGCCTTCATCCTGCCGGTGTTCGCCCGCGCCACCAGCCGCAAGACCGTGCACGCCGTCTGCCTGGCGGTCGGCGGCCTGAGCCTGGCCAGCGTCTTCCTGATCCACGACAAGCACGCGCTGATGATCCCGATGATCGGCGTCGGCCTGGCCTGGGCCTCGATCCTGACCATGCCCTATGCGATCCTGGCGGGCTCGCTGCCGGCCAAGCGCATGGGCTACTTCATGGGCTTGTTTAACTTCTTCGTCGTGATCCCGCAGATCGTCAGCGGCCTGCTGCTGGGCTTCGTCACCAAGCACTTCTTCGCCGGCCATACCGTCAAGACCCTGATGCTGGGCGGCGCCAGCATGCTGCTGGCGGCCGTGCTGACCCTGTTCGTGACCGACAAGGCCGCACCGGTCAAGAGCACCCCTTAAGCCTGCGCCATCCATTTTGCTCCTGTCGTATCGTAACGTTTTATCAACATCTTCATGTTGCAACGTATGATAGACAGGAGCACAGCATGACTATCCAGACCGTCGCGACCACGCCGTTTGCCGGGCAGCGCCCGGGCACGTCTGGCCTGCGCAAGAAGGTGACCGAGTTCCAGCAGCCCGGCTACCTCGAAAATTTCGTTGAAGCTATTTTCCTGACACTCGGCGAAGGCGCCGAGCGTAGCCTGGTGGTGGGCGGCGACGGCCGCTACTTCAACCGCCAGGCGGTCCAGACCATCCTGCGCATGGCGGCCGCCCACGGAATCGAGCGGGTGCTGGTCGGCCGCGGCGGCATCCTTTCCACGCCGGCCGTGAGCTGCGTGATCCGCAAGCACGCCGCCTTCGGCGGCATCGTGCTGTCCGCCAGCCACAATCCGGGCGGCCCGGACGGCGACTTCGGCATCAAGTACAACATCGAGAACGGCGGACCCGCGCCGGAAAAAATCACCGAAGCGATCTTCGCCAACACGCAAACCCTCACCGCCTACCGCATCAGCGACGCGCCGCCCGTCGACCTCGACGTACTCGGGACGACGCGCATCGAGAACATGGTGGTCGAGGTGATCGACCCGGTCGCCGACTACGCCGGGCTGATGGCGCGCCTGTTCGACTTCGACGCCATCCGCGCCCTGTTCGCGCGCGGCTTCAGCATGCGCTTCGACGCCATGCACGCGGTCTCGGGACCCTACGCCCACGCCATCCTCGAGGGCATGCTGGGTGCGCCCTCCGGCACCGTCATCAACGGCGTGCCGCGCGAGGACTTCGGCGGCGGCCACCCGGACCCGAACCCGGTCAACGCGGCCGAGCTGATCGCCCTGATGAACGGCCCCGGCGCGCCTGACTTCGGCGCCGCCTCGGACGGCGACGGCGACCGCAACATGATCGTCGGCCGCCGCCTGGCCGTGACGCCATCGGACAGCCTCGCCATCATCGCCGCCAACGCCACCGTGGCCCCCGGCTACAAGCACGGCATCAGCGGCATCGCGCGCTCCATGCCCACCTCCACCGCCGCCGACCGGGTGGCCGATGCGCTCGGCATTTCCTGCTTCGAGACGCCGACCGGCTGGAAGTACTTCGGCAACCTGATGGACGCCAACCTCGTCACCCTGTGCGGCGAGGAGAGCTACGGCACCGGCTCGCACCACATCCGCGAGAAGGACGGCCTGTGGGCCGTGCTGTTCTGGCTCAACCTGCTGGCCGCGAGCGGCAAGGGCGTGGAGCAGATCGTGCGCGAGCACTGGGCCCGTTTCGGCCGCAACTACTATTCGCGCCATGACTACGAAGCGGTCGACGCCGGCGCCGCCGACCAGATGATGCAGGCGCTGCGCGAGCAGCTGCCCGAGCTGGCCGGCCGCAGGCTCGACGGCCACCACGTGGCCGAGGCCGACGACTTCGTCTACAACGACCCGGTCGACGGCTCGGTCGCCACGCGCCAGGGCATCCGCATCATCATGAGCGACGGGTCGCGCATCGTGTTCCGCCTGTCCGGCACCGGCACCGAAGGCGCCACCATCCGTCTTTACCTGGAACGCTACGAACCCGATCCCGCGCGCCACGACCTCGACACCCAGGAAGCCTTGCGCCGCCTGGCCGAGATCGCGGACGACATTTCCGGCCTGCGCCGGCGCACCGGCCGGGAGAGCCCGACCGTGATCACCTGACCATCCACCCACCACACAGGAAACCCGCATGAAACTTCCCGTCCTTGCCGCCTCCCTGCTGCTGGCCTTCGGCGCCGCCCACGCGCCCATGGCCGCTGCCCAGACCGCGCCCGCGCCAGCCAATGCGCAGGCCAAGCCTTTCGTCTGGGAGAACGCGACCGTCTACTTCCTGCTGACGGACCGCTTCAACAACGGCAACCCGGCAAACGACGGCGCCTACGGCCGCAAGCAGGACGCGGCCAAGCTGCGCGGTTTCATGGGCGGCGACCTGGCCGGCGTCACGGCCAAGATCCGCGAGGGCTACTTCAAGAACCTGGGCGTGGACGCGATCTGGATCACGCCGCCGGTGGAGCAGATCCACGCCGGCACCGATGAAGGCACGGGCAAGAGCTACGGCTTCCACGGCTACTGGGCCAAGGACTTCACGGCGGTCGACGCTGCCCTCGGCACCGAGGACGACATGCGCACCCTGGTCGACACCGCCCACGCCAACGGCATCCGCGTGATCCTGGACGTGGTGATGAACCACACCGGCCCGGTCACGGCGCAGGACCCGGCCTGGCCGAAGTCCTGGGTGCGCACCGGCCCCAAGTGCACGTTCAAGGATGCGCGCACCACCCAGGACTGCACCCTGGTCGACAACCTGCCGGACTTCCTCACCCACAGCAACGCCGCCGTCGAGCTGCCGCCGATGCTGGCGGCGAAGTGGAAGAAGGAAGGGCGCTACGAGCGCGAAGTGAAGGAGCTCGACGCCTTCTTCAAGCGCACCGGCTATCCGCGTGCGCCGCGCTTCTACCTGGTCAAGTGGCACGCCGACTGGGTGCGCAAGTACGGCTTCGACGGCTTCCGCGCCGACACCGTCAAGCACACCGAAGCCGGCGTGTGGAAGGAGCTGAAGAAGGAAGCCAGCCTGGCCTATGAAGACTGGAAGAAGGCCAATCCTGCGAAAAAGCTCGGCGATACGCCGTTCTGGATGGTGTCCGAAGTCTACGGCTACGCGATCGGCCACGGCCACAAGTACGACCTGGGCGGCGGCGACTTCGTCGACTACCTGGCCAACGGCTTCGACAGCATGATCAACTTCGCCATGAAGTCGGACGCGGCCCAGGGCTACGAAAAGCTGTTCTCCAGCTACTCGAGCATCCTGCACGGCGACATGAAGGGCTATTCGGTGCTGAACTACATCAGCTCGCACGACGACGGCGGCCCCTTCGACGCCATGCGCGTGCGTCCTTTCGAGTCCGCCAACAAGCTGTTGCTGGCGCCGGGCGCGGCCCAGATCTACTACGGCGACGAGACCGCGCGCCTGCTCAAGATCGAGGGCGCGGTGGGCGACGCCACGCTGCGCTCGTTCATGAACTGGGACGAACTGGCGGCCAACGCCCAGCGCGGCACCACCCGGGTGGGCGAGGTGCACGAGCACTGGGCGCGCCTGGGCCGCTTCCGCGCGGCGCACCCGGCGGTGGGGGCGGGCGTGCACCAGATGATCCATCACAGCCCTTATACCTTCAAGCGTACCTGGAGCCAGGGTGGCCACAGCGACCGTGTGGTGGTGGCGCTCGAGCTGCCGGCCGACAAGGCGGTGGCGATTCCGGTGGGCGGCGTGTTCAACGACGGGCAAACCGTGCGCGACTGGTACTCGGGCAAGACCGCCGTGGTCAAGGACGGCAAGGTGCAGTTCGACAGCCGCAGCCCGGTGGCGCTGATCGCGCAGGACTGATCTGTCGTAAAACCGCCCCTGGTGGGGTAGGGGCGGGTGCGTGCGGGGCAGGTGGTGTGCGCAGAAACTTGGGTTCCGGCCTTCGCCGGAACGACGTTCTTAAGTCGCCGGTTGAGATTGTTTGCCTTAGTCCGCACCCCTTGCACGTCGTTCCGGCGAAGGCCGGAACCCAAGTTTGCGTGCACAGCCACGGCACTACCTAGCAACCCCACCGGTTTTTCTGTCCAACGATCAATGGTATCCTACCGCGATGACCGTCGATCCCACCCCCGAACTGAAACCCACCCGCGCGGCCTTCGCCGACGGCCCGCGCCTGCTGGCCGACATCGGCGCGACCCATGCGCGCTTTGGCCTGGAAACCGCACCCGGCGTGCTGAGCAAGGTCGCCGTGCTGCGCTGCGACGAGTATTCCGGCATCGTGCCGCTGCTGGACGCCTACCTGGCGCAGATCCAGGGCACCCGCATCCTGCACGCCGCGTTCGCGCTGGCCAACCCGATCAGCGGCGACACCATCCGCATGACCAACCGCGACTGGCAGTTCTCGACCGACGAGGTGCGCCGCACGCTCGGCCTGTCGACGCTGCTGATCGTGAACGACTTCACCGCGCTGGCGATGGCGCTGCCGGGCTTCCAGCCCAAGGACCTGCTGCAGGTCGGCGGCGGCGCGCCGCAGAGCCATGCGGTGGCCGGCCTGCTCGGCCCCGGCACTGGCCTGGGCGTGTCGGGCGTGATCCCGACCATGGACGGCTTCGTCACGCTCGGCTCGGAGGGCGGCCACGTCAACTTCGCCCCGGCCGACGAGCGCGAGTTCGCCATCCTGCAGTACGCCTGGCGCGAGTGGCAGCACGTCTCGAACGAACGCCTGATCTCCGGCCCCGGCATGGAGATCATCTACCGCGCCCTGGCCCAGCGCAACGGCGTCAATGCGCCGCCGCGCGACGCGGCCGCCATCGTGGCCGGCGCGCTTGAGGCGGAAGACCCGCTGTGCCTGGAAGTGCTGGAATGCTTCTGCGGCATGCTGGGCGGCGCGGCCGCCAACCTGGCGGTGACCCTGGGCGCCTTCGGCGGCATCTTCATCGGCGGCGGCATCGTCCCGCGCATCGCCGAATGGTTCGCCACGTCGCCCTTCCGCGCCCGTTTCGAGGCCAAGGGCCGCTTCACCGACTACCTGGCGCAGATCCCGACCTACGTGATCATGACGCCCAACCCGGCCCTGTACGGCGTGTCGACGATCCTGTCCGAGCACCTGCGCGGCCGCAGCGGCGCCAACACCCTGATGGACCGCGTGCAGCAGCTGCGCCACGAACTCTCGCCGGCCGAGCAGCGCGTCGCGGCGCTCGTCATCGAGCATCCGCGCAAGGTCCTGTCCGAACCGATCGCCGAGATCGCGCGCCTGGCCGACGTCAGCCAGCCGACCGTGATCCGCTTCTGCCGCTCGCTGGGCTTCCAGGGCCTGGCCGAGTTCAAGCTCAAGTTCGCCGGCAGCCTGACCGGCACCATCCCGGTGCGCCACAGCCAGGTGCGCATGAGCGACAGCACCCACGACCTGTCGGCCAAGGTGATCGACAACACCGTGTCGGCGATCCTGAAGTTCCGCGACCAGCTCGACGTGCACGCCATCGACCGCGCCATCGAGATCCTGCGCCGTGCGCGTCGGGTCGAGTTCTACGCGATGGGCAATTCGCGCGCGGTGGCGCTGGACGCCCAGCACAAGTTCTTCCGCTTCCGCATTCCGGCCGCGCTGTACGGCGACTCGCACCTGCTCAACCTGGCCGCCGGCCTGCTCGGGCCGGGCGACGTGGCGATCGCGATCTCCACCGCCGGCCAGCTGCCCGAGCTGCTGGAGGCGGTCGACACCGCGCGCGCCGCGGGCGCCGAGGTCATCGCCATCACCAGCAGCAAGTCGGCGCTGGCCAAGAAGGCCAACGTCTGCCTGGCGGTCGACCATACCGAGGACAGCACGACCTTCTTGTCGATGATCTCGCGCATCCTGCAGCTGCTGCTGGTCGACATCATGTCGGTCGGGATCTCGCTGGGCGCGCAAGGTGAGGGCAGCCAGGCCGACATCGAAGAGCGCAGGCTGCTGATCTCGCACCTCGACATCTGAGCGCGCACGGGAGCGTGCCGGTCATCGACGCGTCACATCCCGTCATTACATTTGCTGCACGATCAACTCGATGGAGTGCAACGTGCAGCAACGCTTCTTGCCGTCTTTTTCTCGCCTGATTCCTCTCCTGGCCACCGCCGCGGTCCTCGCCGCTTGCGGCGGCAGCGACAGTCCGGACCTGCAGAATCCCGGCGCCGCCTGGCCGCCCATGCCGACCGTGACCGGCCACCGCGGCGCCTCCGCGCTGCGTCCGGAGCACACGCTGGCGGCCTACCAGAAGGCCATCGAGGACGGCGCCGACGTGGTCGAGCCGGACCTCGTTTCCACTAAAGACGGCGTGCTGGTGGCGCGCCACGAGAACGAGATCTCGGGCACGACCAACGTGGCGACCCTGTCCCAGTTTGCTGCGCGCAAGACCACCAAGACCATCGACGGCGTCGCGGTGACCGGCTGGTTCACCGAAGACTTCACCCTGGCGGAACTGAAGACCCTGCGTGCCCGCGAGCGCATTCCGGCCAACCGTCCGGCCAACGTGAGCTACAACGACCAGTTCGAGATCCCGACCCTGCAGGAAGTGATCGACCTGGTGCGGCGCGAAGGCGAGGTGCGCGGCAAGGTGATCGGCATCTATCCCGAGACCAAGCACCCGACCTACTTCAAGTCGATCGGCCTGCCGATGGAGCGGCGGCTGGTCGACACCTTGCTGGCCAACGGCTATCGCGGCAAGCAGGCGGCGGTGTTCATCCAGTCCTTCGAGACGGCCAACCTCAAGGAACTGCGGACGATGACGGACATGCGGCTGGTGCAGCTGATCGATAGTCCGGCGAATGCGCCTTACGATTTCGTCGCGGCGAAGACCGGGCGTACCTATGCCGACCTGATCACGCCGGCCGGGCTGAAGGAGATCGCGGCCTACGCGGACGTGGTGTCGCCCTACAAGGAGATCATCATACCGCGCACGGCGGCGAACGAGCTGGGGACGCCGACGTCGTTTGTCGCCGACGCGCATGCGGCGGGGCTGAAGGTGCACACCTGGACGCTGAGGCCGGAGAATCCCTTCCTGCCGCTGAGCCTGCGGGCGGCGCCGGTAACGTCGCCGAGCCAGCGGGGTAATGCGGTTGCCGAGATCCTGGCGTATCTGAATGCGGGGATCGATGGGTTCTTTACCGATGATCCGGCGGTGGGAAGGGCGGCGGTGAACGCGTTCGTCAAAAAATAAAGTAAGTGGTTTGCACTGAAACTTGGATTCCGGCCAAGGCCGGAACCCAAGTTCAACCTCAGCGCAGATACGGAGCGACATTGGTCGCCACGCGCTCGATCTCTTCCTTCGTCAACGGCAGCGCCTTGAACGCAGCCCACGCTTCGCGCGGATGCATGTTGGTCGGCGTGACCGCATCCGACCCATACAGCACCTTGTCGACCCCCACCATCCGGATCCGCTGCACCATCTCGCGCGCGTGCTCCGGCGTGATATCGGGCGTGGCGATCGACGCCACGTCGAAGTAGAGCTGGCGCGTATTCGGATCGCGCCGCGCCGCCGCCTCGGCGAACACGCGCATCACCTCGTTCGCCGGCGGGTCTTCGTAGCCCGGACCGGCGCCGGCGAAGTGCGCCACCTGCACAGTGATGTCGGTCGCCAGCGGCATCAGCTGTTCGAGGAAGGCGCGGGCCTGGGCCTCGCCATACGAGCGCTTGAGCGAGATCGAGGCGCGCAGGTGGATGGCGATCGCCATGCGGTGGCGGTTGGCCGCGCGGAAGACCTCTTTCAGCCTGGCGATGTGTTCCGGCTTGTCGAGCTGCACATCAGAATTCCCGAAGTGCATCTTGATCCCGTGCCGCAGGTGCTTGTGCGCGGCGCAGCGTTCCAGCTCGGCCAGCGCGTAGTCCTTGAGCGGATTGAAACCGCAGAAGGCGCGCAGGCGGTCCGGGTACCTGGCCACCTGGGCGGCGGTCCAGTCGTTCTCCGCCTTGACCTTGCCGTACTCGTCCTCGATCACGCGCGAGGGCCGCCCGAACATGTAGGCCACCGACATGACCGCCGCGCGGCGGATGCCGGCCTTGTCCAGGTGGCCGACCAGGTCGTCGGCCGACAGCAGCTGCGGTCCGGTCGGGCCGGGCTTGATCAGGTCGATGATGGGCGGGCTGAACAGGTGCTGGTGATGGTCGGCGGACGGCTGGGCGGCGACGGCCAGCGGAAGGGCGAAGGCAAGGCCGGCTGCAAGGCGGCGGAACAGCGAAGGCATGGCGGGTCCTGGGCAAGATTGGATGATCCAGCCTAGCGCCGGATTGCCGGACTGTCCATTACAAATGGATACATACGGTGCCTGCCGGCAGCGCGGCGTCGCAGCGGTGCGTCACCGGCCGGGGGCTTCTGTTATGGTTTTGGCATCCAGACATCGATAGCGAAGGAGGCGGCATGGAACGATACCTGATCGTTTACCGAGGATCGACCGTCGACGAGGCGGAAGGCCCGCAACACGACCCCGCACGCTGGGACGCGTGGTTCAGCGCGCTCGGTTCCGCCCTGGTCGAGCGCGGCGGCCTGGCGCACAGCAGCGTCGAGGTGCCGAGCCGCCTGCGCGGCCCGAAGCTCAACAGCGCTTCGCTCTCGGGCTATTCGGTGATCATGGCGGCGGATTTCAACGACGCCGTGCGGCTGGCGGAGGAATGCCCGATCTTCGACGAGAAAGGCTCGGTCGAGATCGCGCGGCTGACGAGCCAGCAGTAATCAGACGAAAGGGGTGAGGGTGATGCGCAGCAGCTGGGAATATTCGCTGACCCCCATCGCCTTGGCCATGTAGCTGGCCGCCCCCAGCAGGGAGGCGCGCATGCGGTCGGCCTCGACCGGCACCTCGGTCATCACCACGGCCGGGACGTCCTGCAGGTGCGGGACCGAGCGGATGAACTTCAGCACTTCGAAGCCGTCGATCTTCGGCATGCGCACGTCGAGCAGGATCAGGCCGAAATCGCGGGATGTCGGCGCGCTCGAGGACGCGCCCAGCATTTCGATCGCTTGCTCCGCATCCGGGATGTGCACGACGGGATTCGTGATCCCGCATTGACCGAGAGCCAGGATGGTGAGGTCGGCATCGAGCTGGCTATCCTCGATTAATAGAATCGTATCGCACATCCGAACGATTGTATTCCGCACAACAGAAGCGGCGCGCACGATTGCGGATCGTTCGGCGCGCCGGCTGCTTTGCGCTTATTCGGCCACGAACACCACCGCCGTACGCGGCGGCACCGTGAAGCTGCCGCTGGCGCTGTCGAAGCGCGCCTGTTTCGCACGCTGGTCGGCCGCTCCCTGGGCCAGGTGGACCGGATGCAGCACCAGGCGCTTGCCGCGCAGGGTTTCGTCCGTCACGACATGCTCCACCTTGTCCACGTTCACCAGGTAGCTCAAGCCCGCGAAGCGCGCGCCCGGGTAGCCCTTGCCGTCCAGCCAGGCCGCCAGCACGGTCGCTTCCTGCTGCGGGCCGGTGTTGAAGAAGCGCAGGCGCTGGACGATGTCCTGGCTGGTACGCAGGCGGAACAGGGTCGAGCTGGCGCGGATGCGCAGCAGGTCGCGGAAGGCGTCGCGCGCGAAGGCGATGTCGGCGGGCGCCGGCTTGATCGCGGTATTCGCCAGGTAGGGCTTGAGCAGCGCCCAGTCCTTGCCGTTGTCGTCCTGCGGCGGCAGGCCGGTGCCGAAGTAGTTGTCCTGGTAGCTCCAGTCGATGCGGTTGAACCAGTCGCCCGAATTGAAGCTGTTGCGGTCCAGGGACTTGGAGCGCAGGGTGTCGATGCCCGCGTGATAGTAGGCCACGCCCTGGCTGAAGGCATTGATCGCCATGCCCAGCACCTGCACGCGCGCGCGCTCGGCGGCCGGCGTGTCCAGCGGGAGCTTGAGCACGTTGGCGTCGAACAGGGTCTGGTTGTCGTGGTTCTCGACGTAGTTCACCACTTCGCCCGGCTGGCTGGCGTAGCCGGCCGGCTGGTTGCCGTAGGCGATCTCCTGCAGCGGACGCACGCGGTCGTCGAAGCTGCGCAGCGGGTAGGGACGTACCGAACCGGCCAGGCCGACGCGGATCAGGTCCGCGGCGCGCAGCAGGTCGGCCTTCTGGTGCATGCCGCCCTGGGCGTTCGGATCGTAGACCAGGCCGTTGATGTAGCCCTGGCGGCTGACCATCGCTTCGCCCGAGTCGCCGGCCGAACCGCCGCGCACGGCGTCGCGCGCGCGGTCGCTGAAGGTGCCGATGCCGGAGCCGTTCAGCGACAGCTGCGAGGCCTGCACGAAGCGCGCGCCGTCCGCCACTTCGCCGAAGTTCCAGCCTTCGCCGATCAGCTGCACCTGGCGGCCCGCGGCCTTGTTCACGCGCTGCTGCAGGCGCTCCATCGCCGCACGCGGCTGGTGGCCCATCAGGTCGAAGCGGAAGGAGTCGATCTTGTAGTGGCGAGTCCAGAGCTCGGCCGAGTCGATCATGAGCTTGGCCATCATCGTGTTCTCGGTGGCCGTGTTGTCGCAGCAGGTCGAGCGCTCGATCGCGCCGAGCGCGTTGAGGCGGTGGTAGTAGCCGGGCACGATGCGGTCCAGCACCGACTTCTCGTTCTGGCCCGCGATGAAGGTGTGGTTGTAGACAACGTCGGTGCCGACGCGCAGGCCGGCCTTGTGCAGGTCCATCACCATCTGGCGGAACTCGAGCACGCGGCGCGCGCCGTCTGCCGGGTCGCTGGAATAGCTGCCTTCCGGGGCGTTGTAGTGGTAGGGATCGTAGCCCCAGTTGAAACAGTCAGTATCGGCGGTCTTGCGCACCAGGGCCTGCTGGCTTTCGCCGTCCGGCGCACCGGACGGCTGCGGCACCGCGCAGTTCTGCTCCGGCACGCTGCCCAGGTCGTAGACCGGCAGCAGGTGGATGTCGGTCAGTCCGGCCTTGGCCAGCGCCGCCAGGTGCTTCATGCCGTTCGAACCGGTCTCGCCGAAGGCCGTGTACTTGCCGCGCTTCGCTTCCGGCACGCTCGGGTCGTTGATCGAGAAGTCGCGCACGTGCAGCTCGTAGATGACCATGTCGGTCTGGGCCTTGACCGTGTTCGGGGCGCGCGTCTTGTCCCAGCCTTTCGGCTTGAGCTTGGGCGAATTCAGGTCGGCGATGTAGCTGCGCTTGGAGTCGGTGGTGAGGCTGACGGAATAAGGATCGGTGACGAGGTTGCGCACCACGCCCATGCCGTCGACCACGACGTCGACCGCGTATTTGTAGTAGCTGCCCGACAGGTCGCGCGCGACCCGGGCGCTCCAGGCGCCGGTGCGCGGGTCCAGCTTCATGTCCTGCACGGCGCTGGCGCGGCCGGTGGCGCTGTCGTAGGTGCAGACGGCGACCTGTTGCGCGGTCGGGGCCCACAGCTTGAAGGAGGTGGCCTTCGCCGTGGGCGTGGCGCCGAGGTCGCCGATCTTCCCGGCGGCGGCGTACAGGTCGTCGAGGGCGCCCGCCACCTGCAGGCGGGTAGCGGCGCGCACCGTGCCGTCCGGCGCTTCGTGCACCAGCACCAGCTGTTCGCGGTGCAGGGCGGGCAGCCTGGACAGGTCGGCGTCGCGCACGGTCAGCACGGGGCCGCTGGTCACGTATTTGAAGCGCTCGGCGGCGGCCCTGGATGCGGGGATGGCCGCCACCTCGAGCGCCACGAAACCGGCCGCACCCTCGACCTTGGCGCCCGGCTTCGCAAGGATGCCGGCGGTGGGCGAGTGGTAGAGGCGGTAGCTGCCGTTGAGCGGGCTGCCGGGCCAGCGGATCATGTGGCGGTCGAGCCAGACGGCGCGGGCTTCCAGGGTGGCGCCGGAGGCGTGCAGGACTTGCTGGAAGCCGGGATTGTCGCAGGCGTCGAGCGGGACGGCGGCGTAGGCTGGCGAAGCCAGGGCGAGCGCGCCCAGGAGAGTGTAGCGAAGTTGTTGGCTCATCGTGTAGGGTGGACGGGTTCCCCGTCCACGCGTTCAAGCGGCCCGGGTACTGCCGTCACAGGAAATGAAATTGGAGCTGGTTGGACGCGTGGACGGCAAAGCCGTCCACCCTACGGATTACGCGCCGGTCGGGCGATAGTTGTCGACCATCTTGTAGCGCGTCGCGTACCAGCCGAAGACGATCGCTGCCAGCAGCGCGAAGCCCGCGAAGAAGTACATCTGGAAGGCCATCACGCCCACGCCCGAAGTCTCGATGTGGGCGATCACGGCCTCGTTCTTGACGCCCGCGTTCACGATCAGCACCCACAGGTTGCCGACGGTGACGGCCAGGTACCACAGCGCCATGATCACGCCCTTCATCGAGGCCGGAGCCTGGCTGTACGCGAATTCCAGGCCGGTGGCCGAGACCAGCACCTCGCCCAGGGTCAGCAGGGCGTAGGGCAGGATCTGCCAGGCGATCGAGACCGGGTCGCCCGCATCGAGCTGCACCTGCAGGTTGCCGACCACGACCCAGGCCGCCGCCGACAGGGCGATGCCGGTCGTCATGCGGCGCAGCGGGGTCGGCTCCAGGCCGATGGCGCGCAGCAGCGGGAACAGGGCGAAGTTGTTGAAGGGGATGAGGATCATCACCAGCAGCGGATTCAGGGCCTGCATCTGGGCCGGGATGATGGTGAAGGTCGAGCCGAACAGGCTGACTTCGTTGCTCATGGCGTTGGCCTGCACGATCCAGGTCGAGGCCTTCTGGTCGAACAGCGACCAGAACGGGGTGACCAGGCCGAACACGATCAGGATGCGCAGCACGGCGCGCACGCCGTCCACCGCTTCGGCGGGATGCTGGGCGCGGGCGCGCTCCAGCTGCATCGAGGCGCCGATGCCCACGAACGCCAGCAGCAGCACCAGCGCGGTGCAGGCGGCGATCACGAAGCCCCACTTGGGCGTCATGGCGAGCGAGACCACGGCGGCGATGGCGCCGACGGCGGCCACGATCAAACCGGGGCGGCCCTGGCCGGGCGCCTGGGCCAGCAGGGCGGTGCGCACCACGCGCAGGAAGGAATGCGGATTGCTCGGCGCCGGCGGCACGTGCACGTACTTGCGCTTGCCGCTCCACAGGACCATGGTGGCGATGAACATCAGGATGCCCGGGATGCCGAAGGCCACCGAGGGACCGTAGTCGCGCAGGAAGATCGGCATCAGCAGCGAAGCGAAGAAGGAGCCGAAGTTGATGATCCAGTAGAAGGCGTCGAACACCACCTTGGCCTTGTCCTTGTTGGTCTTGTCGAACTGGTCGCCCACGAACGAGGCCACCAGCGGCTTGATGCCGCCCGAGCCGAAGGCGATCAGGAACAGGCCGAAGTAGAAACCGTTGACGCTGTCCTCGAACAGGGCCAGGCAGGCGTGGCCGGCGCAGTAGATCAGGCTGAACCAGAAGATGGTGTTGTACTTGCCGTAGTAGCGGTCGGCCAGCCAGCCGCCCAGCAGCGGGAAGAAGTACACGCCCATCATGAAGGTGTGGAAGACGTGCTTGGCCTCGCCGGCGCGCTCGGACTCGGCCACGAACAGCAGCAGGGTCGAGATCAGGAAGGGCGTCAGGATGTTGCGCATCCCGTAGAAGCTGAAGCGTTCGCAGCCCTCGTTGGCGATGATATAGGGGATCTGCCGCGGCATGCGCCCGGCGCTGTCCGTGGAGACGGTGGTAGTGGCGGTGGCTGGTGAAGTCATGGCTTCGTTTTCCCGTTTTTGCGAAACAAACGCGATCCTATGCCGAGGCTGAGCTACTTTGCAATAAAAATATCTTGCCGACACCTCAGGTAGCGTAGGTGTTACGTAGTTTAGTTACTTGGCATGTGTTGCGCCGATGCAAATAATATTTGCAAGTTGTTGAAATTAAACGAATAAGTGTAATTTAAGGTCGTAGGGATTGAATTGTAAAGTTTTCATACCTCATGTATATTCGCTAGAAATTCCAACCGGACCTCAGCCATGACCCAGACCAATCCGAACTGGTGGCGCGAAGCCATCATCTACCAGGTTTATCCGCGCAGCTACCTCGACACCAACGGCGACGGCGTGGGCGACCTGGCCGGCATCACCGAAAAACTCGACTACATTGCCAGCCTGGGCGTGGACATCGTCTGGCTGTCTCCTTTCTTCAAGTCGCCCATGAAGGACTTCGGCTACGACATCGCCGACTACTGCGACGTCGACCCGCTGTTCGGCACCCTGGCCGACTTCGACCGCCTGGTCGCCAGGGCCCACAGCCTGGGCCTGAAGATCATGATCGACCAGGTGATGTCGCACACCGCCGACACCCATCCCTGGTTCGTCGAGAGCCGCTCCAGCCGCGAGAACCCGAAGTCGGACTGGTATGTCTGGGCCGATCCGCTCCCGGATGGCAACCCGCCCAATAACTGGCTGTCGGTCTTCGGCGGCTCGGCATGGCAGTGGGACACCCGCCGCAAGCAGTACTACATGCACAACTTCCTGGTGAGCCAGCCGCAACTGAACTTCCACAACCCGGAAGTGCAGCAAGCCCACCTGGACGCCCAGCGTTTCTGGCTCGAGCGCGGCGTCGACGGCGTGCGCATGGACGCCTGCGTATTCCACTTCCACGACCGCCAGCTGCGCAGCAATCCGCCGGCCCTGGTGCGCGACACTTCGACCGTCACGGACGTGAACCCCTACGGCATGCAGGCGCACATCTACGACAAGACCCAGCCCGAGAACATCGCCTTCCTGCAGAGGGTGCGCGCCCAGCTGAACGAATTCGGCGCGGTCTCGATCGGCGAAGTCAGCTCGGACGACGCGCTGGAACAGATGGCCGAGTACACCGAAGGCGGCGACAAGCTGCACATGGCCTACAGCTTCAACCTGCTCACGCCGGTGTTCACGGCGGCGCATATCCGCAAGCAGGTCGAGGAATTCAACGAGCGCGTCAAGGACGGCTGGGCCTCCTGGTCGGTCGGCAACCACGACGCCATCCGCGTCATGACCCGCTGGGGCGGTTCCAACCCGACGCCTGCGCTGGGCAAGCTGGTGCTGGCGATGCAGCTCTCGCTCAAGGGCACGCCTTGCCTGTACCAGGGCGACGAACTGGCGCTGGTGGAAGCGGACGTGCCTTACGAACTGCTGCAGGATCCTTATGGCATCACCTTCTGGCCCGAGTTCAAGGGCCGCGACGGCTGCCGCACCCCGATGCCCTGGACCGGCGAGGCGCCGAACGGCGGCTTCACGACCGGCAAGCCATGGCTGCCGGTGGCCGAGCCTCATCTGGCCGCCAACGTCGAGCAGCAGGACAAGGATCCGCAGTCGATGCTGAACTTCCAGCGCCGCTTCATCGCCTGGCGCCGCAGCATGCCGCAGCTGACCCGCGGCGAGATCGACTTCTTCGACGCGCCGGAACCGGTGCTGGCCCTGCGCCGTCACGCCGAGGGCATGGACAGCGTGCTGGCCGCCTTCAATCTGTCGGACCGCGAAGTCAGCTTCGACTGGCCGGAGACTGCCGGTGCTTCGGTGCTGGATACGCACGGCCTGCAGGGTGATGCGAAAGGGGGCAAGGTAACCTTGCCGCCTTACGGCGCCTGGTTCGGCAGCGTAGCGAGCCGCTGATGGGCAGCCAGCAAGAGCAGGATAAATTTGCCCGTGCGGCGTTTGCCGACGGTCCGCGCTTGCTGGCAGATATCGGGGCGACCCACGCGCGCTTCGCGCTGCAGACCGCACCGGGCCAGTTCCGCTCGGTGAGCGTGCTGCGCTGCGACGACTTCCCGGGCATCGTCCCGCTGCTGCGCCACTACCTGCAGGACCACGCGGACGTCACCCTGCACCACGCCGCCTTCGCGGTGGCCAACCCGATCAGCGGCGACTACGTGCGCATGACCAACCGCGCCTGGGAGTTCTCCACCGACGCGGTGCGGCGCGAGCTGGGCCTGTCGACCCTCCTGATCGTCAACGACTTCACTGCGCTCGCCATGGCGATCCCGGGCTTCGCCCAGGAAGACCTGATGCAGGTGGGGCAGGGCAAGCCGGCTTCGAACGCCGTGATCGGCGTGCTGGGGCCGGGCACGGGCCTCGGCGTGTCGGGTGTGATTCCGACGGCGGACGGCTTCGTCACCCTCGGTTCGGAGGGCGGTCACGTGAACTTCGCGCCGGCCGACGAGCGCGAATTCGCGATCCTGCAGTACGCCTGGCGCGAGTGGCAGCACGTCTCGAACGAGCGCCTGATCTCCGGGCCGGGGATGGAAATCATCTACCGCGCGCTCGCGCAACGCAATGGCGTGCAGGCGCCGCCGCGCACGGCGGCCGCCATCGTGGCCGGCGCGCTGGAGGCGGACGATCCGCTGTGCCTGGAAGTGCTGGAATGCTTCTGCGGCATGCTGGGCGGCGCGGCCGCCAACCTGGCGGTGACCCTGGGCGCCTTCGGCGGCATCTTCATCGGCGGCGGCATCGTGCCGCGCATGGGCGAGTGGTTCGCCCGTTCGCCGTTCCGTGCGCGCTTCGAGGCCAAGGGGCGCTTCTCGACCTATTTGCAGGACATCCCGACCTACGTCATCACGACGCCGAACCCGGCCTTCCATGGCGTCGCGACCATCCTGGCCGAGCACCTGCGCGGCAGGAGCGGCGCCAACACGCTGATGGACCGCGTCCAGCAGCTGCGCCACGAACTCTCGCCGGCCGAACAGCGAGTGGCCACCCTGGTCATCGAGCAGCCGCGCCTGGTGCTCAACGAACCGATCGCCGAGATCGCCCGTCTGGCGGATGTCAGCCAGCCGACCGTGATCCGCTTCTGCCGCTCGCTGGGCTTCCAGGGGCTGGCCGAGTTCAAGCTCAAGTTCGCGTCCAGCCTGACCGGCTCGATTCCGGTGCGGCACAGCCAGGTGCGCACCAGCGACAGTACGCACGATTTATCGGCCAAGGTGATCGACAACACGGTGTCGGCGATCCTGCGTTTCCGCGACCAGCTGGACGTGCGCTCGCTGGACCGCGCCATCGAGCTGGTGAGCAAGGCAAGACGGGTCGAGTTCTACGCGATGGGCAATGCGCGCGCGGTGGCGCTGGATGGCCAGCACAAGTTCTTCCGCTTCCGGATTCCTACGGCGCTGTATGGCGATGCGCATCTGTTCAAGCTGGCCGCCGAGCTGCTGGGGCCCGGGGATGTGGTGATCGCGGTGTCGAATTCGGGGAATCTGCAGGAACTGCTGGACGCGGCGGATGCGGCGCGTGCGGTGGGCGCGGACGTGATCGCGATCAGCAACAGCCAGTCGCCGCTGGCGCGCAAGGCCACGGTCTGCCTGGCGGTGGATCATGCGGAGGACAGCACCAGCTTCCTGTCGATGATTTCGCGCATCCTGCAACTGCTGCTCATCGACATCATGGCGGTGGGGATTTCAGTGGATGGCCAGCATGGGCAGGGCGAGGAGCCGCATCGGCTCTTGATCTCGCACCTCGATAGCTGACAACACGACAGTTAGCCCATAAACCGTCGTTCCGGCGAAGGCCGGAACCCAAGTTCTGCATGCGCTATCGAGACGCTAAACTTGGACCCCGGCCTTCGCCGGGGAGACGGTTTTTCGGCTAACTGGAAAGGTTCAATCCGCGCTCTTGAGCTCCACGCGCTTGATCTTGCGCCGCCACTCCTGCACGCTCAGGAGCGTATCCGTCTCCGCATCCTCGACCAAAATCTCATCCCCCGTCTGCGACACCAGGAAGCTCTCGCGCCGGCGCACGTCCTCGGCGCGGTTCTCGACAAAAGTCAGCTGGTAGTACTTCTTGCCGTTGATCTCACGCGGAATAGGATCGTCCTCGATCACCGCGCCATGCGCCTTGCCGCCCGAGCGCTTTTCGATCTGCGCCGACCAGGCCTTCAGTTCCGGCAGTTCGAGCAGCGAGTTCATGGCCTGCTCTTTCGTGCGCACTGCCGGCGCAGCCGGTTTCTCGGCGGCCGGTTGCGGCGGCGCCTCGCGCTCGGCGCGCTTGCAGCCGGCAAAGGCACAGGCGAGCGCCAGCGATACGGCCAGCAGGCGCAGGGAAGAGGGAAGAGCGGCGCGATTGGACATGAGAAGCCTCGTAAGGTGAGGCGGTCATACTAAACGATGACTGTCCGCGCGGCAACAGATGAGCTGGCTTGGTCTAGCGGAAGTAAAAGCTGCCGTGGACCGAGACACCGGGCTCGACGTAGACCGGACGCGGCCGCACGTACACCGGTCGCGGCTCCACGTAATAGACCACCGGTTCCTCGTAGCGGTAGCGGTCGTGATAGGCATGACGCGGCGCGCGGCACTTGCGCTTTTCCTTGTAGTCGCCATTGCGCTTGAACTTGCGCTCGACCTTGCAGTGGCCGTCCCAATAGGTTTCCTTGTATTCGCGCTGGTAGTGGCCGTGGCCGCGCTCGTGCTTCCACGAATCGGCGCTGGCCGGGGCGTGGACGGCGAGCAGCAGGGCGGGCAGCACGAACATCGAGAGAGGTTTCATAAATCGTCCCGGTTTGATGGATGTCTTTTCGCCAATGTAGCCCTTGAAGGCGAACCTTGCCGTCACTGCGACGAAACAGATGTAAGCAAATGTGTCGACCAGGTCAGGCCGGCAGCGCGATCTCGCTGCGCAGGAAATCGAACATCGCCTTCATGCGCCCAAGGTAGCGGGTATCCGGATGGGCCAGCGCCCACAAGCCGATGTCCAGTTCGGGCAGCGGCCCGTCGACAATGACGGCCTGCGGATGCTCGCGCAGCACCGCGAGCGGCACGATGCCCACGCCCATCCCGTTGACGACCGCGCCGCCGACCGCCAGCAGGTTGCTGAGCCGGTGCCGCGGCGCCAGCTTGGGATAGCGCTGGCGGCGCCAGTACTGGGACGGATGGTCGGGCAGGCTGTCGTCGAGCGCGATCCAGTCCATCTCGCTGTAATGGCGGCCTTCGGGCTGGGCGGCCAGGTAATCCTTGCCGGCGTAGACCGCCGAACGCATGGTGCCGAGCCGGATACCGACCAGGTGCTCGGGCGGCGCGGAAGTCACGCGGATGGCGATGTCCGCGTCGCGCTGGCTCAGGTTGGCGAGCACGTTGGTGGTGACCAGCTCCAGCTTGATACGCGGATAAGCGGCGCTGAAGCGCGGCAGCACCGGCAGCAGGACGCTGTGCAGCAGGGTGTCGGTCATGGTGAGGCGCAGCGCGCCGGAGGGCTCGGCGGCCTGGTCGAACGCCGCTTCGCGCGCTTCCTCGAGCTGGGCTTCGATCCGCTCCGCGTGGCTGGCCAGGGTGCGCCCGAGTTCCGTCGCGAGATAGCCCTGGCGGCCGCGCTCGAATAGCAGCTCGCCGATGTCCTTCTCGATGCGCTTGATCGAGCGGAACACCGTCGACGTATCGACCTTCAGGCGCTCGGCCGCCCCGGCCAGGGTGCGGCCGCGCTGCAGAGCCAGGATGATTTCCAGGTCGGGCAAGCCAAGCTTCGATTGCATCTTTGCATATGGCGATTTCATGGATGCCTATTTTACTTGCATTCATGCATAGCTATGCTCATCCCATCCCAACCACCGAACCCAAGGAGCCATCATGACCGACCCTCGTACCTTGTCGACCGCCGCACTGCTGCTGCGTCTCTTCCTCGGCGCCGTGTGGCTGTCCCACGCCTGCCTGACCCTGGCGGCCGTCCACGTTCCCGGCATCGCCGGCTTCCTGGCGGAGCAGGGAATGCCCACGCCCTTGAGCTGGCCGGCGGGGCTGCTGGAGATGGCCGGCGGTCTGCTGCTGCTGTTCGGCTTCCACGGACGCGCGGCATCCTTCGCCATGCTGGCCCTGCTGGCGGGCGCGCTCCCCGGCCCCGCCGGCAATGGCTACGCGCTGTTCCTGGCGGCCGTCTCGATCATCCATCTCCTGGCCGGCGACGGCGAGCACCTGGTCCGCACAATGCAAAAAGCCCGCAAGGCGTGAACCTTGCGGGCTTTCCGTGGGGTCGGCGCGGTTGCCCGCGCCGGGCTCCAGAGGCAATTACATCATGCCGTCCATGCCGCCCATGCCACCCATACCGCCCATGCCGCCCATGCCGCCGGCCGGCTTGTCTTCAACGACTTCCGAGACCATGCAGTCGGTGGTCAGCATCAGGCCGGCGATCGAGGCTGCGTTCTGCAGCGCCGAGCGGGTGACCTTGGCCGGATCCAGCACGCCCATTTCGACCATGTCGCCGTAGGTGCCGTTGGCGGCGTTGTAGCCGTAGTTGCCCGAGCCGTTCAGGACGGCGGCGACCACGACCGACGGCTCTTCGCCGGCGTTCTGGACGATCATGCGCAGCGGCTCTTCCATGGCGCGCAGGACGATCTTGATGCCTGCGTCCTGGTCCGGGTTGTCGCCCTTGATGTCCAGCGAAGCGCGTGCGCGCAGCAGTGCCACGCCGCCGCCCGGGACGATGCCTTCTTCAACGGCGGCGCGGGTTGCGTGCAGCGCGTCTTCCACGCGTGCCTTCTTCTCTTTCATCTCGACTTCGGTGGCTGCACCGACGCGGATCACGGCAACGCCGCCGGCCAGCTTGGCCACGCGCTCTTGCAGCTTTTCACGGTCGTAGTCCGAGGTCGCTTCTTCGATCTGGACGCGGACCATCTTGACGCGCGCTTCGATCGCTTCAGCCGAACCGGCGCCGTCGATGATGATGGTGTTTTCCTTGCCCACTTCGATGCGCTTGGCCTGGCCCAGTTCCTGCAGGGTCACCTTTTCCAGGGTCAGGCCGACTTCTTCGGCGATCACCTGGCCACCGGTCAGGATGGCGATGTCTTCCAGCATGGCCTTGCGGCGGTCGCCGAAGCCCGGAGCCTTGACGGCGACGGTCTTCAGGATGCCACGGATGTTGTTGACCACCAGGGTCGCCAGGGCTTCGCCTTCGATGTCTTCAGCGATGATCACCAGCGGACGGCCGGCCTTGGCCACTTGCTCCAGCACCGGCAGCAGGTCGCGGATGTTCGAGATCTTCTTGTCGCACAGCAGGACGAACGGATTCTCGTGGACGGCGACTTGCTTGTCCGGGTTGTTGATGAAGTACGGCGACAGGTAGCCGCGGTCGAACTGCATGCCTTCCACGATGTCCAGTTCGTCGTTCAGCGACTTGCCGTCTTCGACGGTGATGACGCCTTCCTTACCGACTTTTTCCATCGCCTCGGCGATGCGCTCGCCGATCGAGGTTTCCGAGTTGGCCGAGATGGCGCCAACCTGGGCGATTTCCTTCGAGGTGGTGGTCGGCTTGGCGATCTTCTTCAGCTCTTCGACGGTCGCTGCGACGGCCTTGTCGATGCCGCGCTTCAGGTCCATCGGGTTCATGCCGGCGGCAACGAACTTCATGCCTTCGCGGACGATGGCTTGTGCCAGCACGGTCGCGGTGGTGGTGCCGTCACCGGCGTTGTCGCTGGTCTTCGAAGCGACTTCCTTGACCATCTGCGCGCCCATGTTCTGGAGCTTGTCTTTCAGTTCGATCTCTTTGGCGACCGAGACGCCGTCCTTGGTCACGGTCGGGGCGCCGAACGAGCGCTCCAGCACGACGTTGCGGCCTTTCGGGCCCAGGGTGACCTTGACCGCGTTGGCCAGGACGTTGACGCCTTCAACCATCTTGGCGCGTGCGATATCGCCAAACACTACTTCTTTAGCTGCCATGTTCTGTATCTCCGAATGATTCGTGAATGTGTGTCAGGGAGGGGATTACTGTGCCACGACGGCCATGATGTCTTCTTCGCGCATCACCAGCAGTTCTTCGCCGTTGACCTTGACGGCCTGGCCGGAGTACTTGCCGAACAGGACGCGGTCGCCGACCTTCACTTCCAGCGGACGAACCTGGCCGTTATCCTGCACTTTGCCGTTGCCGACGGCGAGCACCTCACCCTGGTCCGGCTTCTCGGCGGCTGCATCAGGGATGATCAGGCCGGATGCGGTCTTGGTTTCCTGGTCGAGACGCTTCACGATAACGCGATCGTGCAGAGGACGAAGGTTCATGCAAAACTCCTTATCTTTCAATGGTTTGACTAGCTATCAATTGCCCCCGCATCAGGTTTTGTCGCCTGACTGCGTCGGCTGCAAAGAGTTGTTAGCACTCTCTACTAACGAGTGCTAATTATAGGGACGATAATTTGTCATTTCAAGCCACAGTGTGGCTTGTTTAACTGATCTTTTTGCGATGGCACAATCTAATGGAGGGATGTGCCCGCTCCTGGCACTTGTCTGAGTGCCAAGCCGGGCAGGGTACACCCTGCGGCGCTTTCATGCCGCACGCATGTGCCGCACGGTTCGCCGCACCGGCTGGTATTGACATTTGTGCAGCGATTCGGTTGACGGAAAAACCATCTCAGTCCTATAGTGTCGAATGATTTCCGAATTCCAAGACCTCTCAGACAAAATCGACCGGCTCGCCCAGCTGACCCAGTCGCTGCGTGCCGAGAATTACCTGCTGCGCCAGGCCAACCACTTGCTGAGCGTCGAGAACGTCGCCTTCAAGGAGCGGCTGCAGGAAGCCCAGCGCCGCGTGGAAGCGCTGCTCGGGCAGCTGCCGCCGGCCCCTGAGGCGGACGAGGGCGGTGCGGACGAAAGCGAGGCCACCCAATGATCCATCTCGACGTCACCATCATGGGCCAGCCCTACCGCCTGGCCTGCCGCGAGGGCGAGGAGCGCACCCTGCGCGAAGCCGTCCATTACCTCGACGGCAAGATGTGCGCGCTGCGCGATTCGGGCAAGGTCAAGGGCACGGACCGCATCGCTGTCATGGCCGCGCTGTCGGTCGCGGCCGAATTCCTGTCGGTGAAATCGCCACAGGGCCCGCTGTCGGACATGTCCATCCTCGAAGTCAAGCAGAAGCTGGAAGCCATGCACACGGTGCTGGATAAGGCCCTCGCTCCGCAGGAAAATCTGTCCTGACGGTCAAAACCGTTTGACATGCCGGGCCAAGGGAGTAAACTGCGCACTACCCTGCGGTGTTCGAGATTTGCCATATATTCCTTGAACCATTCTTACGCATAGGTTGTGGAACACGTTCGATGGGCGTGAGCGTCGCTAGTCCGACGAACCCGAAATTGATCTGACCGCGACCACCTTGAACCGTTCTGGTTCGGGATGCCGGCAGAAACGGCACAGGCGGGGCAATAATACACAGGCGGTTGCGCACTCGGTACGCAACCGCTTTTCTTTTGCGCGCTGCCACCGGCGCGTTTGTTTTTGTCAGGAGGCGCCATGCGCTATTGGCTGCTCAAATCCGAGCCGGACGACATCAGCATCGACGACATCGCCGCGGAACCAGCGCGCAGCTTCGCATGGACCGGCATCCGGAATTACCAGGCAAGGAACTTCCTGCGCGAGATGCAGGTGGGCGATCTGGCCTTCTTCTACCACTCCAGCTGCGCCGAGATCGGCATCGCCGGCGTCGTCGAGATCGTCGGCACCACGTATCCGGACCCGACCCAGTTCGACGAAAGCAGCCGCTATTTCGACCCCAAGGCCACGCCGGAAAACCCCAGGTGGCTCTCGGTCGAGATCCGCTACGTAAGGAAGACCCGCCTGCTGCCCCTGGGCGAGCTGAAAAGCCACCACGAGCTGGAGGGGATGAAGCTGCTGGCCAAAGGCAGCCGCCTGTCGGTCTCGCCGGTGGAAGCCGCCGAGTGGCGCTTCATCGAAGGCTTGTTCCGGGCTTAAACCGGTCAAGCGGCCTGCTTGTCCTCGGGCACGGGCTTGGTCACGTCCTGGAGCACCTGGCCGTTCTGCAGCACGATCACGCGCTGCGCCATGTTGATCGTCTCCGGGCGGTGGGCCACGATGATGCGGGTCAGCGGGATCCTGGCGATCGCCTGGTTCACGGCCTGCTCGTTCCACACATCCAGGTGGCTGGTCGCTTCGTCCAGCACCAGGATCTTCGGATTCTTGTACAGCGCGCGCGCCAGCAGGATGCGCTGCTTCTGGCCGCCCGACAGGCCGGTGCCGATGTCGCCGACCAGGGTGTTGAAGGCCATCGGCATGGCGGCGATCTCGGGCGCGATGGCGGCCAGTTCGGCGCAGCCGTAGACGCGCTGCATGTCGACCAGGGGATCGAAGAAGCTGATGTTGTCGGCGATCGAACCGGCGAACAGGGTGTCGTCCTGCATCACCGTCCCCAGCATGTGGCGGTAATTCCCCAGCCCGAGCGAACCGAGGGGCACGCCGCCCACGCGGATCTCGCCGCCGGTCGGCGTGAGCAGGCCAAGCAGCAGCTTCATCAGGGTCGTCTTGCCGCAGCCCGAAGGGCCGGTGATCGCCACGCACTGCCCGGCGGGGATGCTCAGGTTGAGGCCGCGCACGACTTCGGGCTCGCTGTCGGAATAGCGGAAGCTCAGGTTCTTGATCTCGATCGCCGGCATGATGTGGCTGGCGTCGACTTCGGCGACCTCGTCGTCGCGTTCCGCTTCGGCCAGCACGATGTCGGCCACGCGCTCGCCGTGCAGGCGCATCATCCGCAGTTCGAACAGCTTGTCGATCAGGCTCGCCATGCGCTGGCTGAACTGGTCCTTGTAGCTGATGAAGGCGAACACCATCCCGATCGAGAACTCGTTACTGAGCACGGCCAGGGCCGCGAGCCAGATCACGATCACGCGTTCGCCGCTGAACAGCAGGGTGTTGGCGGTCTGGTAGGAGACCGACAGCTTGGCGATGCGCAGCTGGGCGTTGAACTCATCGGTCAGCGAATTCATCCAGCCCGAGCGGCGCTCTTCGCTGCGGCCGAACAGGCGGATGCTCTGCATGCCGCGCACCGTCTCCATGAAATGGCTTTGCTGCTTGGCGGCGTGGATGATCTGTTCCGAGTTGGCGTCGCGCAGCGGGCGGTACATCGACCAGCGCAGCAGCGCGTACAGGACCACCGCCACGCAGGCCACGGCCGCCAGGGTGGTGCTATACAGGAGCATCATGATCAGGGTGCCCAGCACCAGCGCGCCGTCGATGACGCCTTCGACGAACTGGGTCGTGAGGCTGGTCTGGATGCGCTGGATCGAACTGAAGCGCGACACGATGTCGCCGGTGTGGCGCTTCTCGAAATAGGGCAGGGGCAGCTTGAGCAGGTGGGCGAAGGCGTTGCCCAGCCATTGCAGGTTCAGGCTGGTGGACAGCACCGTGGTGACCCAGGAGCGGACCGCCCCGATCGCGGTCTGCAGCAGCACCAGCAGCAGGAAGCCGCAGCCCAGCACCGTGATCAGGTCGCGGTCCGAGGCCAGCAGGGCTTCGTCGACGATCCACTGCATGTAGAAGGGCGCGATCAGGGCGCACACCTGCAGGGCCAGCCCGAGCGCCAGGATCTGCAGCAGGCCGCGGCGCAGGCCGACCACCCGACCCATCAGCGAGATCAGCGAGAACTGCTGGCGTTCTTCCCTGGCTTCGAACTGCGCGGTCGGCGTCAGCTCGAGCGCGATGCCGGTGAAATGCTTGGCGAATTCCGCCATCGGCATGCGCCGTTCGCCCACGGCCGGATCGTGGACCACGACATGGCTGGCCGACACCGACTTGAGGACCACGAAGTGGTTCAGGTCCCAGTGCAGGATGCAGGGCAGCTTCAGTTCCGGCAGGTGCTGCAGGTCCAGCTTGAGCGGGCGCGTTTGCAGCGACAGGCCGGTGGCCATGGCCATCAGGCCCTTCAGGTTGACGCCCTTCATCGACACCGC
Organism: Massilia sp. ZL223; assembly: GCF_018119395.1. Lineage (GTDB taxonomy): Bacteria > Pseudomonadota > Gammaproteobacteria > Burkholderiales > Burkholderiaceae_D > Telluria. The sequence goes on along the minus strand of NZ_JAGPWD010000030.1, from coordinate 26,247 downwards.
GAAACGGCGGCGCATGCTCGGGATGTCGATCTGGTGGCCCCAGTAGCTGGCGACCATGGCGACGCAGGCGAGGCCGCATTCGGCGCCCTCGGTCTGCAGCAGCACCGGCAGGCGGCGGGTGTTCCAGAAGGCTAGCTGGGAAAGAAGAGGAAATTGCATACTCGATGGCGATCAAGCTGGGCTGGACGCGGCGCACTCGCCGCGGCCAGCGGATGATTGAGAAAAGCTTGTGTGATTACAGGCGGCCTGAAATGCTGAACAGCGGCTCCAGCACCCATTCGTAGAGCTTGCGGCGCTCGAGCAGCACGCTGGCGTCGACCAGCATGCCCGAGCGCAGCGGCATCGGCGCGCCGTAGGCCTGGACAGTTTGCTTGTCGAGCTCGAGGCGGATGCGGTACACCGGCTCGGACTGGGATGCGCCCGGCAGCGCCGCCGCCGAGGTGGGCAGCTCGTCCGGACGCACCGAGGTGGTGGCCACTTCGCGCACGCGGGCCGGATGCTGGCCGAACTTCTGGTAGGGGAAGGCCTGGTAGCGCAGCAGGGCCGTCATGCCCGGCTTGATGAAGCCGACCGCGTGCGAGGGCACGTACATTTCCGCTTCCAGCTTGCTGCCATCCGGGAGGATCGAGGCCAGCGAGGTCGCGCCGCCCACGGTCTGGCCGAGGTTCGCCGTGATCGCGGTGATGGTGCCGCTCAGGTGCGCGCGGATCGGGATCTCGCGCCGCGCTTCGTTCTCGGTCAGGTCTTGTTCGAGCGTGGTCGCGTTGCGGCGCAAGGCGTTCTCGTCGCGCAGCGCCTGCACCGCGATGTCCTGTTCCTCGGCCCGGGTGGCCGTCAGGTCGCGCCGGGTGGCGGAGCGCACGCGGTCGATCTCGAGCAGGCGCTGGCGCTGGTCGAGCAGCTCGGCTTCGCGCTCCTGCAACTGCGCCGCCGAGATGTAGTTGGTCGCCTTCAGCTGGGCGAAGCGCGCCACGGTCTGTTCGGACAGGGAGATGCGCTGCTTCTGCATCAGGGCCTGGTTGTCGAGGCGCTGGATCTCGCCTTCGAGGTCCTTGGCGCGCTGCTGCAAGGCGGTGCGGCGATGCCCGGCCTGCACTTTCGCCTGCTGCAATTCGGTACGGAAGCTGTCGCGGCGGCGCACCAGCAATTCGGAGATCAGGGCTTCCGTGGAGCGCGGATCGGCGCTGCCGCGCTCGCTGGACACGACGAACAGGATATCGCCTTCGCGTACCTGCTGGCCTTCCTTGATGCGGACTTCGCGGATGACGCCGGCCTGGTTCGAGTAGACCCGGGTGACGCCCGCGGCCGGGGCCAGCATGCCCTGGATGTGGGCCTTGCGGGTGGTCTCGAAAAAGGCGAAGAAGGCGATCAAGAGCAAGGCCAGGGTGACGAACACGCCGGTCAGGACCGCATGGCTGACCGGGCGGGTCAGGATGACGGTGCCGTACTGGCGCACCATCACATGCTCGACGGCCTGCTGGCGGAACAGCGTTTTGGCTACAGGCTCGGAAGGCTGCTTGGCAGTTTCGGAAGGCTGCTTCTCTGGTGAGTCTTTCGCATCATCATGCGAGGTGCTGACGGTGTCGCGCAAAGCAATGTCTCTCAAAAACTCGCATCCAACGAATCCGATCAGGACCGCCGCTGCGTATTAGCGTTATGTCCCGAGTATGGCATTCGCTAATAAAACATCGCAAGGAAGAAAAGCCAGATACAACAGTTTTAGCCTCAGGTTATGCGGAGGGGATCGGAATGAAGGAATGCGATGCGTGCCGGGATGGCGAAATGAACCGTCATGCATATTTCAGCGCATTTACGCTGGCGCCTGTGAATACAAGGGGAATTGCAATTGGCATGGTTGCAATAGAACCTGGCAGTCTTGGCGCGGATCGGCCGATGCACCGGGTGGTACACTGTGCCTCGGGCATATTCAGCTTGTCTCGCCGATGCCGGTCCTTATGCATCATCATTTCCCCCGCCGGATAAACCGCTTATCCGCCTGGCGCTTTCTTCATATTTCAATTTTATTGGTGTATTAATGCTTGCAAGTCTATTTGTCGAATCATCGCCTGCGGATCACGCTCCGGCAGCAAAGGGAATGTGATGGACGTCTGGTTGATTCTGGCCCTGCTGGCGATGGGCACGTTCGGCGGCTTCGCGGCCGGCCTGCTTGGCATCGGCGGCGGCATGATCCTGGTGCCCTTCATTACCATGATCTTCACGGCGCGCGGTTTCTCTCCCGACCTGGTGGTGCACATGGCGATCGCGACCTCGCTGGCCACCATCCTGTTTACCTCGCTGTCCTCGATGCGCGCGCACCATGCGCATGGGGCGATCCTGTGGCGGGTGGTGAAGCTGCTGGCGCCGGGCATCCTGGTCGGTTCCTGGATCGGGCCGTGGATCGGCAAGCAGATGAATTCCTCGGTGCTGGCGATCTTCTTTGGCGTGTTCGTGGCCTTCTCGGCGACCCAGATGCTGGTCGGGAAAAAGCCGGCAGGGACGCGCGAGCTGCCCAAGGCGCCGGGAATGTTCGCGGTGGGTGGCGGGATCGGCGTGCTGTCCGGGATCGTGGGGGCGGGCGGGGGCTTCATGTCCGTGCCCTTTATGACCTGGTGTAACGTGCGCATTCACAATGCGGTGGCCACCAGCGCGGCGCTCGGGTTTCCGATTGCGCTGTCGGGGACGCTGTCGAATATCTATTGGGGGTGGGGAGAGCCGGGGCTGCCGGCGTATTCGCTGGGCTTCATCTACCTGCCGGCGCTAGCGATCATCGTGCTGGCCAGCGTGACCATGGCGCCGCTGGGGGCGAGGACGGCGCACAAGATGCCGGTGCGGCAGCTGCAGAAGGTGTTTGCGGTGATTCTGTATGCGCTGGCGGCTTACATGTTTTGGAAGGCGGTGAACTGAGAGCGGGACAGTTCAACGAACATGGGTCCCCGCCTTCGCGGGGACCCAAGTTGTTTTTAGGCGTGAACAGCTCGATTCCCCGGCTGCTTGTATGCCCAGGCCAGCATCACCAGCGCCGCGATAATCATCGGCAGCGACAGCATCTGCCCCGAGGTGATCGGCAGCCCCGCCACGCTGATCTCCCAATCCGGCACCCGGAAATACTCGGTAAAGAAGCGCGCGCACCCATACAGCAGCGTGAACAGCGCACCCACCGCGAGACGCGGGCGCGCCTTGCGCGCGAACGGCCACAGGATCAGGAACACCAGCACGCCATCGACCAGGCACTGGTAGATCGGCGACGGGTGGCGCGGGCCTTCCACGCCCGGCCACAGCATGGCCCAGGGCAGCGAAGGATCGGCCAGGCGCCCCGGCAGCTCCGCATTGATGAAGTTGCCGATGCGGCCAGCCGCGTACCCCAGCGGCACCATCGGCGCGATGAAGTCGTACACGTCCAGCAGGTTGCGCTTGCGCCGGTGCGCCCACAGCGCCATGGCGATCAAGACGCCCAGGAAGCCGCCATGGAAGGACATGCCGCCTTTCCAGACCATGAAGATCTCGAGCGGATGCTCGAGGAAGTAGAGCGGCTGGTAGAACAGCACTTCGCCCAGGCGCCCGCCCAGGATCACGCCCAGCATGCCATAGAACAGCATGTCGTCCAGGTCGTCCTTGGTCCAGCCTTGCGCCGCGATGTGCGGCTGGCGGATGCGCAGGCGGCCCAGCAACAGGAACTGGGCGAAGGCCACCACGTACATCAGGCCGTACCAGTGGATGTCGACCGGGCCGACGGAAAACGCGATCGGGTTCGGCTGCGGGTGAACAAGCATAGTCAGTCTTTCGATTCAGTCTCAAACAAGAGGTTCAAAAAGCCCTTGAGCACCGGGGACGCATTGTCGCGCCGCCAAGCCAGGCCGGTCTCGGCCAGCGGAGTGGCGTCCAGCAGGGCACGGTATTCTACGCCGGGACGCATGAGGTTCGACACGGATTGTGGCACAAGTGCCAAGCCCATGCCGCCGGAGACCAGGCTGACGATGGTCTGCATCTGGATCGCTTCCTGCCCGATCACCGGCGTCACCCCGGCCGCCCGGAAGCAAGCGAGGATGGCGTCGTGCAGGGCCGGGGCCACCGCGCGCGGGAAGATCACCAGCGGCAGCGGCGGCAGGTCGCGCAGGCGCACCGGTCCTTCCCCGCGCAGCGCTTCCAGCCCGCTGGGGGCGCACAGGATCAGCGGCTCCTCGACGATGCGGCGGTACTCCAGCAAGTCGTCGGGCGGCAGCGGCGGAATCACGAAGCCGGCGTCGATGCGGCCCTGCAGCAGCTCCTCGAACTGGACGTCCGAAGTCGCTTCCTGCAGCACCATGCGCACCGCCGGGTAGGCGGCGCTGTAGCGGCGCAGGACGGCCGGCAGCACCGACAGGCCAGCGGTGGTGACGAAGGACAAGCCAAGGCGTCCCGCCTCGCCCGAGGCGACCCGGCGCACCAGCTCGGGCAGGGCGCCGGCTTCCTCCAGGATGCGGCGCGCCTCCGGCAGCAGGGCGCTGCCGGCCGGCGTGAGCGTGACCTGGCGCCGGTTGCGCAGGAACAGGGGCGCGCCCAGCAGCTCTTCCAGGCCGGCGATGCTCTGCGACAGCGGCGGCTGGGTCATGTGCAGGCGCGCGGCGGCGCGGCCGAAGTGCAGCTCTTCGGCGACGGTGACGAAATGGCGCAGCTGGCGCAGTTCCGGAGTCATCGATACGTACAGTGTATGGATTGAGGGCGGTGATTTGATCAGCATATTACACGCACGCAGCCCGGTTTGACCTGTCATCCAGGCCAAGGCATGCTGGCAGCCTGTCCTTGAAGGAGTCCGCCATGGCCGATCAAGCGCGCTACAACCGCCGTTCCCGCCACGTCACCGAAGGCGTGGCCCGCAGCCCGAACCGCTCGATGTACTACGCGATGGGTTATCGCGAGGAAGACTTCGAGAAGCCGATGATCGGCGTCGCCAACGGCCACTCGACCATCACGCCCTGCAATTCCGGCCTGCAGAAACTGGCCGACGTGGCCATCGCCGCGGTCAGGGAAGCCGGTGCGAATCCGCAGGTGTTCGGCACCCCGACCATTTCGGACGGCATGTCGATGGGGACCGAGGGCATGAAGTTCTCGCTGATCTCGCGCGAGGTGATCGCCGACTGCATCGAGACCTGCGTCAACGGCCAGTGGATGGACGGCGTGGTCGTGATCGGCGGCTGCGACAAGAACATGCCCGGTGGGATGATCGCGCTGGCGCGCCTGAACGTGCCCGGCATCTACGTCTACGGCGGCACGATCAAGCCGGGCCATTGGAAGGGCAAGGACCTGACCATCGTCTCGGCCTTCGAGGCGGTGGGCGAATTCACGGCCGGGCGCATGACGCGCGAGGACTTCGAGGGCATCGAGCGCAACGCCTGTCCTTCATCCGGCTCCTGCGGCGGCATGTACACGGCCAACACCATGTCGTCGTCGTTCGAGGCGCTGGGCATGTCGCTGCTGTATTCATCGACCATGGCCAATCCGGACGACGAGAAGGTCGGCTCGGCGGCGCAATCGGCGCGCGTGCTGGTCGAGGCGGTCAAGCGCGACCTCAAGCCGCGCGACATCATCACCCGTGAATCCATCGAGAACGCGGTGGCGGTGATCATGGCCACCGGCGGGTCCACCAACGCGGTGCTGCACTACCTGGCCATCGCCCATGCCGCCGAGGTGGAATGGTCGCTCGACGACTTCGAGCGCGTGCGGCGCAAGGTCCCGGTGATCTGCAATCTCAAGCCCTCGGGCGAGTACGTGGCCACCGACCTGCACCGCGCGGGCGGGATTCCCCAGGTGATGAAGCTGCTGCTCGATGCCGGGCTGCTGCATGGCGGCTGCATGACGATCACGGGGCGCACGCTGGCCGAGGAGCTGGCCGATGTGCCATCCGAACCGCCTGCGGGGCAGGACGTGATCCGTCCGCTGTCGCGGGCGCTGTACGACGAGGGCCACCTGGCGATCCTGAAGGGCAACCTGGCGCCCGACGGGGCGGTGGCCAAGATCACGGGCCTCAAGAACCCGGCCATCACGGGGCCGGCGCGGGTGTTCGACGACGAGCAGTCGGCCATGGACGTGATCCTGGCGAACGGGATCCAGCCGGGCGATGTGCTGGTGCTGCGCTACCTGGGACCCAAGGGCGGACCGGGGATGCCGGAGATGCTGGCGCCGACGTCGGCGCTGATCGGCAAGGGGCTGGGCGAGTCGGTGGGCCTGATCACCGACGGGCGCTTTTCCGGGGGGACCTGGGGCATGGTGGTGGGGCACGTGTCGCCCGAAGCCTTCGACGGCGGGACGATCGCGCTTGTGCGGGAAGGGGATTCGGTGACGATCGATGCGCACCAGTTGCTGATCCAGCTGAACGTGCCCGAGGACGAGCTGGCGCGGAGGAGGGCGGCGTGGACCAAGCCGGCGGCGAAGTACACGCGCGGGGTGCTGGCGAAGTTTGCGAAGCTGACGTCGAGTGCGAGTAAGGGGGCGGTGACGGATTAGCGCAGCGGATCTGCACGCAAACTTGGGCGGAACAATGCCAGTGGCATTGTTCCGGCCTTCGCCGGAACGACGGTCTTGAGGGTACAGGTGAAATAAAACAACATCGTCCCGGCGAAGGCCGGGACCCAAGTTTGCATGAGCAGACCGGCAAAAAAACAAACGGCGGTTCAACCCGCCGTTTCCGTTATTTGCGCTTCAAGAACGCCTGCTTCACCCGATCCTGCCGGTTCTTGTCCTGCACATCATGCGCTTTCTTCTTGTCCAGCCCCAGCATCTTCTCGATGAACTCGAACCAGATAAAGGCGAACACCATCAACCCGACGATATACCACCAGGACAACTCGGCAAAACGCCACACTTCCAGCCCACGCAGGGTCACGAGAGCGGCAATCAGGATGATCAAGGGCATGACAAAACTCCTTCCATCCATACATCTTACAGAAAAATAATGCCACACGGAAATTCTTTGTAATTCCTTGTTGCTAAGTCAACCATTCCCGTTGCTTCATCGTTACAGAGTGTATCGGTTGATGTAGGACAGAGCGAAACCCTGTACTATCCTCATCGTGTTAAACCTGGAGAAACAAATGAAACGCTCCCTGATGTTGTGTGTTGTGTTGTCGGCCCTCGCGTCCACCAGCGCGTTCGCACAAGCCGACCTGGCGAAAGCCAAGAACTGCATGGCTTGCCATGCCGTGGCGAACAAGCTGGTCGGTCCTGCCTATAAAGACGTTGCAGCCAAGTACGCCGGCCAGAAAGCCGCGGAAGACAAGCTGGTGCAAAAGGTCATGAAGGGTGGCGCAGGTGTCTGGGGTCCGGTGCCGATGCCGGCCAACCCGCAGGTGAGCGAAGCGGAAGCACGCAGCCTGGTCAAGTGGGTCCTGGCTACCAAGTAAGCCTGTCCCATCGCGAGAAAAGCGCGCCTGCGTGAGCAGAGCGCGCTTTTTTGTTGGGGAAATGCTCAGCGGATCACGTCGATGCGGCTCCGCTTGCCGCCCTTGTAGGTGAACAGGGTCAGGGCGCCGTTCTGGATGTCGCCGAACTGGTCGAACTGGATGGTGCCGGTTACACCCTCGTACCTGATCTTCTTCAGCTCCGGCAGGTATTTCGCCGGCTCCGCCGACTTCGCATTCTGCATGGCGGTCGCCATCACCATCACCGAGTCGTACACATAGGGCGCGTAGAGCTGCACGTCCAGCCCCGTCTTTTGCTTGAAGCGCGTGCGGAAGTCCGTCATGACCTGCTCCTGCGCGCCTTTCACGCCACCGGCCTCGGCGCAGATCACCTGGCGGTCGTCCAGGGCATTGCCCGCCAGCCGGCCCAGCGCCTCGGTGCACATGCCGTCGCCGCCCATGAAAATGGCCTTGATGCCGAGCGACTTCATCTGCTTGAGCATGGGCCCGGCCACCGAATCCATGCCGCCGAAGAACACCATGTCGGGCTTCTTGGCGCGGATCGAGGTCAGGATGGCGGCGTAGTCGGTGGCCGTGGCGCTGGTGAACTCCTTGCCGACGATGCGCACGCCCGGACCCTTGGCGCCCTTGACGAACTCGGTCGCCACGCCCTGGCCATAGGTGGTGCGGTCGTCGATGACGGCGATGTTTTTCACCTTCAGCGTCTCGACCGCATACTTGCCCAGGGTGCCGCCCAGCTTGGCATCGTTGGCCACCACCCGGAAGGCGCCAGGGAAGCCCTGCTTCGTGTACTGGGGCGCGGTGGTGGCCGGCGAAATCTGCACCAGGCCGGCGTCGTGGTAGATCTTCGAGGCCGGCACCGTGGTGCCGGAATTCAGGTGGCCGACGATCCCGTTGACCCTGGCGTCGACCAGTTTCTGGGCCACCGCCGTGCCTTGTTTCGGATCGCTGCCGTCGTCCTCGGCCAGCAGCTGGAACTTCACCTTCTGGCCGTTGATCGTGAAGCCCTTGGCATTGAGCTCGTCGATCGCCATGCGGGCGGCGTTTTCGTTGTCCTTGCCGAGGTGGGCGTTGGGACCGGAGACCGGGCCGACGTGGCCGATCTTGACGACCTGCTGGGCCAGCGCGCTGCCGGCAACCGTCATGGCGAGCGCAAGCGGGAGGAGCTTGAGGCTGGGGTGCATGTGTGTCTCCTTCAGGAGAATGGCCGACATTCTTCAACCAAAGTACCGCAGTTTCCCGGGCCAGAAAAGAAAAAAGCACATGTTCGCGGCCCATCACGATTCATCGCACAAAGCATTTTCGACGGAAACGCAACAGCCCGATGGCCTGCGAAAGAAAGTTTAACATCAGGGGCTCCCATGTTTTGCCTAAAATTGATATGATTTTCATATCAATTCCGTTGGGAAAGAATCTGAAATGGGACGTCACAGAAATTCCGGAAAGTCGGCCGATTACTTGGCCGTTGTCGAACTGTTTGGAGAACACGCGGACGGCAGCACGGGCGAGGACACCAAGCTCGTGTTGGACGCCGTTCCGATCACCGCACTCGATCGCTTGGCGGCGGAGCAGAACCAGGAAACGAAGCGCCTCCAATTCTTCCTCTTGACGCTGCAGGAAGAGCGCGGGATCACCCAGCGGCTGCGCAACCATGAGGGCTACCTGCTCATCACTGTTTCGGATCGCAGCACCGGCAGCGACGACGAAATTCGCGCCTTCGCCACCGGATTAAATCGAATCGACAACAATAATATTCCCTATTTCGTACGTATCAGTGAGAGCAAGCCGCAGCGACGGCACATCAGGACACTTGAGCGGATTTCCCTTTTTCAGGAGCACCCCGACACGGACAAGCTGGAGGCATTCGCATCCGGGAGCGATGAGGCGGTGGCGGTAGCCGTGTACGACGTGGGACAAGGAAGTATGTCGGCAGTAGTGGATCAATACGAACATCCTGTGATGTTTTTCGACCTGGGTTGGCCTTTGTCCTTTTTCCCGAAATCTATTCCGCCCACCGCCGAGCACTTCGATCCGTTTCCGGCTGGGCTGGAAACACGGGGTTTCCCGGTACCTGTCGTGCTTTCCCATCTCGATCGGGATCATTGGGGCTATGCCATTGAAAAAGGGATGGCGAAATGGGACAGCAAGCTACTTGCATGGATCAGCGTTCCGACCTATCGGCGCAAAGCCTTGAGGCGGCCCTGGCTGTTGCGCCGCCCGCACCATAGGCACCAACTGAGGCCGAGCCATATTCATTTCGTGCAGACGCTCGGCGCAACCAGGATCAGGGGCGGCGTTGCCTTGCGCTTCTGGCCGGCGAACCAGCAAGACATTACCCTTGGTCGCGTAACGCTATTTCTGAGTAATCCGATGAGTGGCACGCCCACCACGCCTGCTTTCCTTCGGAATAACGAAGCCATCGGCATGCTGGTGCAGGACGATATAAGCGCGGCGCGGATATTGCTCACCGGCGATGCCGATTTCCCGTCCATCCCCGCATTTGCGAAACGCGACCTCACCGGTTTGGTGGCGCCTCACCACGGAGGAAAGGTGACCCGAGGCTCGGTGCCCAACGCGGTAGGACATGGACGCATGATCATGTCAGTCTATCCCGGGAGTTATTCAGGCATTCCGCATCCCGACGTCGAAGCGGAAGCGAAGGAGCAGGGTTGGCGGATCAGCTGCACGTCCGAACGCAAGCCGTGCTTCCGCTCGAACAAGGAAACACAATGCGGTAACCGCTTGATACGCCTGAGCAAGACGCCGCTGTGCGGGTGCAGCGAAGTTCCCGATGCCTGTTTGTGCGTCACCGATCTGAGCTGACCGGCCCGTATCTGTTCCGCTGTCTTCGTCGTGCGCCCGTTACCGCTGGCGCGTGATCCGCAGTTTCACCAGACGCTTGAGCGGCTTGGCCAGCTCCTGCCCACCGGATTCGCCGACAGCGGCGAGGTAGCCCCGCACCCAGGACGCCTGGCGCGGCACCTGGCCGTGGCCGGCCGCGAGGCCGTCGAGGAGCCGGTCCGCCACCGCGAAGTCGTTGAGGGTGCCCAGGCGGTCCTGCAGGTCGGACAGCCGGCTCGTGTAGCGCCTGGTGCGCTTGCCCGGCAGCAGATCGTGGAAGAACTCGGCCGCATAGCGCGCCTTCTTGGCGGCGATGCGCACCTTGTGGCGCGCCGGAGCGTCTTGCGGATCGAGTGCCTTGATCCGCCGCGCCAGGCGCTTCTCGGCCTTGCACAGCAGCGGCAGCAGGCCGCGCGTGGCGCGCCCGGCCAGCGGGGACTTCCCCGGCAGGGCGCCGTCGGCACGCCACTGGCGGCCGCGTAGCCATCCATTGAGCTGGAGCATCAGCACCGTATAGCGCGGCGCATGCAAGGTGTGCAGTAACTGCTTGTGCAGGGCGTTCGCCTTGTCCTGCGCCGCCGTGCGCAGCGCCGCAGGGTCGATCCCCTTGACGTGATCGAGCGTCCCCCCGGCCAGCACGTCCCAGTCGCGCGCGGCGCCCAGTTCGCCGGACAGCCAGTCCAGTCCTTCGCGTATCGCTTCCGGCGGCGCGGCCAGCTTCTCGAACATGTCGACCAGCGCCCGCAAACGGCGCAGGCCGACCCGCATCTGGTGCAGGCTCTCGACGTCCTTGCGCAGCACGCCGGGCAGGTTGGCCTCGATCTGGCGCAGGCAGCTCAGGCCGATGCACCGGTAGGCGTCTTCCAGCGTCATGTGCTTGCCCAGCCTGATCCTCTCGGCCTTGACCGCCGGCGCCGGCTCGTCCGTCAGCATGGCGTAGCCGCGCGCGGCCAGGCTGGCGCCGCCCAGCTCGAGCGGGATGTCTTCGTGCAGGGCCAGCGCCAGTTCGAACAGTTCGGCCGGATCGCCGCGCTCGAGTTCCAGCTCCAGCTCGGAAAACTGGGCGTGGCGGTCGCCACAGGCGATATCGCCGGCGTCGAGCGCGCAGCCGAGCTGGCGGCCGTCGGGCAAGGCGATGTCCCAGGTGGTGCGGCGCGTGCTGCTCAGGAAGACCGGCTCCAGCCTGCCGGCCAGGCCGGGGTCGGCGAGCAGCCTGGCCAGCTCGGCCGGCTTGACCTGGCGCGCCAGCAGCTCGGGCTGGGGCTGGCCACCGGGCAGGGCCGATTCCCACTCGCCGCGGCGGTGCAGGCTGGACGCGGTGCGGGCGATCTGCAGCCAGCTGTCGTTGTCGTTGCGCACCCGCAAGCTGAGGCCGTGTTTCCACAGGTCGCGCTCGGGCGTGTCGTACCAGGTGTCGGTCAGATGGTGTTCGCGCGGATCGTCCTTGGCACGCTCGGCCAGCATCGGATGGCTGCGCACGCGCTCCAGGGCGGAGGGCGGAACCTTGAGTGTCAGTTCGGTTTCCATGCGTCGTCCTTTCCCGGCTAGTGGAGCACAAGCGCAGCCAGGACGGCGCATGGATGGGGTGTTAGGAATAGCGCCGGAACTCCCGGTCCGCGAAGTAGCCGGCAATCGCATCACAGGAAGCGGTCGGGTCGCTCAGCCCCACGTAGTAGTCGGGCCGCACCAGGTAAACCGCATTGCGCTCGAAGCCGGCGTCCTCGTGCACCTTGCCCCACCGGAAAACCTGTACCTGCAAGCCGTGGCGCAGGCACCACTCGCGCAGCGCCTCGCGCGCCTCGCCATAGACGTGGACTTGCCAGTCGATGCGCGCCGGCGTCGCGTAATTGTCCTGGCCATCGTGCACGGCCCAGGGCAGCCGGTCGCCGCCCTTGATGGCGCCGGCGATGCCGTCGGACAGCGGGCTGTCGTGGTACTGGATGGTCGTCTGGGAGATCATCCGGAACACGAATTCGCGCACCGCATCCAGGCTGTAGGCGGCGCTGGCGACCGTGGGCGCGATGTGCATGCGCACGAAGTCGGCGACACCGCCCTCGGCCGTGATGAAGGTGAAGGCGCGGTCGGTGGTGTCCACCAGCCTGCGCGCGAAGGCCAGGCGTTCGGCCTTGTAGGTGTCGAGCAGGGCGTCGCTGGCATCGCCGCGCAGCACGCCGCCCAGCTTCCAGGCAAGGTTGATGGCGTCGCCGATGCCGGTGTTCATGCCCTGGCCGCCCGCCGGGCTGTGCACGTGGGCGGCGTCGCCCAGCAGGAAGGCGCGGCCGTGCCGGTACTGGTCGGTCACGCGGTGGTGCACGCGGTAGGTCGAGAACCAGTACACCTGCCCGACTTTCACGCCCAGCCTTTCCATGGCCTTGTGGCTGACGTCGTCGAAGCTCTGGGTGCCGGGCTGGTCGTCGCGGTCGCCGCGGATGGTGCCGATCAGGCGCGCGCGGCCTTCGCTTCCGTAGGGGAAGAGCAGCAGGAAGTCCGAGGTATCGAGGGAGGCGTGGACTTCCTTGCCGGGGTCCATGCCATGGATCTGCACGTCGGCCACGTAGAACAGGTGGGCGTAAGTCCCGCCAGGAAAACCGGCGCCCAGCTTGTGCCTCACGAAGGAATGGGCGCCGTCACAGCCGGCCAGGAAGCGGGCCGTGCATTCGCGCTCGCCCTGGGGCGTGCGCAGGCGCGCCACGACCTTGTCACCCTGATCGTCGAACTCGACGAGTTCGGTCTGGCGCTGGACCTCCACGCCCGCCAGCTGAAGGCGCCGTTCCAGCAGGCGCTCGTGCCGGTCCTGCGGATAGATCAGCACGAAGGGATAGGGCGTGACGCGGCTCCCGGCGGAGAGGAAGTTCAGGTGGGCCTTGCGCTTGCCCTTGACCCACAGGTTGATCGCCTCGGCCGGTGCGCCTTCGGCGACGACCTCGTCGGCGATGCCGACCTGGCGGTACAGTTCCAGGATGCGCGCCTGGACCGCCATGGCGCGCGAGGTGGTGCCGGGCTCGGCCGCCTTGTCCACGATGCCGACCCGGATGCCCTGGTGCGCCAGCCACAAGCCCAGGACCAAGCCGGTCGGACCGGCACCTGCGATGAGTACGTCGTAGTCTTCCATGGCGGTCTCCCCGGCTGTTCCCGTTCAGAGCGCCAAGTTGGGCAAATGTTCCCCGCCCGGTGCGGCGCCTACTCCACGATCAAGGCGAGGTCGCGTCCCTGCAAGGCCACCTGGCCGGCGTAGTCGGCCGCGTAGATGCGCAAGGTGTAATTTCCTGGAGTCAGCGAGCCCACCTTCCAGCTGCCTGCCTCGACCTCACCGTTGTGCAGGCGGTTGTTTACAGCATAGTCGAACTGCGTGGATTTGCTGCCGTAGACCGTGATCCCGCTGGTCGGCGCGTAGACCAGTTTGACCGCGTCCGGATTGCGCGGCAGGCGGTCGTAGACCTGGGTCACCAGGGGCTGCTCGAAGCCGGCTACCGGCGTGCCGTCGGCCTGAAGCAGCTGGTAGCCCAGCTTGTAGAGGCCGAGCTTGCGGCGCGCCAGGTTGCCGTCCACCTGGTCGTAGGCGTTCACGACGATGTGCACCTCGCCCAGGCTGCGCGGCACGCGGAGCAGCTGGCCCTTCCTGGCGGTGATGCGCTTGTTGGCGCTGTCGTAGAGGGCAATGCGCTGGATGGTGGGGGAGACGCTGTCCGAGAAACCGACGAAGGGCAGGGTCAGCGGATTGACCACCATGCCGCCCTGGTAGTAGTCGAGGTGGACGTGGGACATGGCGTTGATGGTGCCGAGCGGGTCGCCCACCTGGAAGCGGGTGCCGCGCGGCACCCGCACGCGCTCGGGCTTGCCCTTGGCGTCCAGCAGCAGCTGGAAGCGCGGGTCGAGGGCCTTGCCGCGCGTGTCGCGGCCGACCCGCATGTGGATATAGGACAGCGGACCGACGCTCAGGCCTTCGCCGAGCGCGCCGAAGGCCCAGTTGGCGTAAGGGTCGGTGACTTTGCCCGGGAATACGGCCAGCACCTTCTCGCCGACATCGGCGCGCACGTCCAGGCCGGCGTGGAAGTGGTCGCGGCTGTCGCCGTTGTAGCTGCCGCGCACCTCGCCCATCACGCCCACGACTTCATGCACCATGTCCTGCGGGCCGATCGGCCAGGGCATGGGCTGGGTGCGCCGCACCAGCGGCGGATGCGCGCGCGCCGGGGACGCTTCGCCAGGCTTCGGCTGGGCCAGGCGGTGCACGCGCGGCGCGGCGGCGTCCGTCACCACCAGGCTGCCGTCGCGGTCGACCGCGATCGCGCGCGGTCCGAATAGCTGGACCGTGCCGTCGCTGCCGAAGCCGTTCGGGTCGGGGGCGAGGTCGGCATCGAGCAGGGCGCGGTATTCGCCGTCCGGCTTGCGCTGCAGGATGCGCCCGCCCGAGCCGGCGGCGATGTAGAGGTAGCCGTCGCGGGTCACCGTGACGCCGACCGGGCGGCGCAGTATCGGACGGCGGTCGTCCTCGGCCGGCACGGCGACGGTCGAGACCAGGCCATCCGGGCCGATCACGCGGACCGCGTGGTTGCCGGTGTCGGCGACGTACAGGGTCCCGTCCAGGCTGACTGCGATCCCGCTCGGGGTGTCGAAGCCGGCGTCCATGGCCGGGCCGTCCAGCTTGCCGGGCTTGCCGTTGCCGGCGACCGTCGTCACGCTGCCATCGAGCGCGATGCGGCGGATGCGGTCGTTGTAGGTGTCGGCCACGTAGACGATGCCGGCGGCGTCCACGGCGATGCCGACCGGGCCGTTGAACTGGGCCGCGCGGCCGAGGCCATCTGCATAGCCGGGCGCGCCGCTGCCGGCCAGGGTGGTGACCGTGCCGTCCTTCGCAATCTTGCGGATCGCGTGGTTGCCGGTGTCGGCCACGTACAGGTTGCCCTGGTGGTCGAGGGCGAGGCCGGAGGGCGTGTGGAAGGCCGCGGCTTCGCCCTTCCCGTCGGCAAAGCCTTCGCGGCCGCCGGCCAGGGTGGAGACCGTGCCGTCACGGTCGATGATGCGGATGCGGTTGCTGTCGCCGCCGTCGCTCACAAAGATGCGCCCGCGCGGATCGATGGCCACGCCGTAGGGATCGCTGAAGCGGCTGGCGGCGGCCGCGCCGTCGGCGAAGCCGGGCAGGCCATTGCCGGCCAGGGTGGTGACGCGGGCGGGCCAGAAGGGCGTGGTCGAGGTGACGGCGGGCGTGAGCACGGCCACGCCGCCGGGCTCGCGCCCGATGAAGTCGGTGAAGTACAGGGCCGTCCCGGCGGCCAGGATGGCGGCGCCTGCGAGCGCCGCGATGAGGGTGGTTCGTTTCACTGGTGCGGCTTGTTGAATGGCTCAGGCCGCAATCTTAGCCGATGGGGAGCGAACGTGCCGCCAGCCTGGGCTTATTTGCCCAGTGTCTGGAGGTGCGAGATTTCCTGGGCCACGGCCTGGGTGACGACTTCGCCGATGGTCTGTTCCAGGTTGGCGCGCAGCTGGCCGGTGAAGCCTTGCAGCGCCCCGTTGACCGCTTCGGCGATGCCGTCGCGCAGGCGCTGCTCGATCACGAAATCGATCCGGCCCTGCAGCTGCTGCAGGATGCGTTCGGTTACGCGCCGTTCCAGGACGCTCCATTCCTCGCCGGTCCAGCGTTCGACGGCGCGCCGCTCCAGCTGTTCGGCGGGGGCGGCCTGCTCGGGCGCAGGGGAAGACGTAACCGGCTCGACGACGACTTCCGTCAGCACCGGAATGCTCGGATCGAATGAAGAGTTCTGGCTCATGACTGTCCTGCGACGAAGTGGGTCAGGGGATAGGACTGCTTCTTGTACGCGACGTAGCGCTTGCGCCCTTCGGCGGCATCGAGTTCGTCGGTGGAGATGATCTCGAACACGCGCGCGAACTGGTCGACGATCGCAGGCGTGCGCCGGGTCAGGTTGACCAGCATCTCGTGGTGCGGCAGCGGCGCGGCTTCGTCGGCGGTGATGATCACCGGCGTTTGCGGCGCCAGCGGGTCGCCCGCCGGCACGTGCGGGATGAAGTCGGTGTCGCCGACCATCCACAGCGCCTCGTTCAGGGCCGCCGCCTGTTCCTCGCTCTCGGCCAGCACCACGACCTTGGCGCGCGAGGCATAGGCCTTGCGCGCCAGGCGGCAGGCGTAGGTCAGCTTGTCGGGGATGTTGGTGTGGAAGTCGATCCGGGTCATGTCGTATGTCAAAAAAAAAGGGGAGGGCCAGCCTCCCCGGTGCATCAGGCGTTCATGCCGCTGTGGCGCAGCAGGGCGTCGATGCTGGGTTCGCGGCCGCGGAAGGCCTTGAACGATTCCAGCGCCGGGCGCGAACCGCCCACCGCCAGGATCTCGCGCTGGAAGCGGCGCCCGGTCTCGATGATCTGGTCGCCGCCGTGCTCCAGCGCTTCCTCGAAGGCCGCGTAGGCGTCGGCGGACAGCACCTCGGCCCACTTGTAGCTGTAGTAGCCGGCCGCGTAGCCGCCCGCGAAGATGTGGCTGAACGAATGCTGGAAGCGGTTGAAGCTCGGCGGAATGATGACCGAGAACTGCTTGCGGATGCCGTCGATCAGCTCCTGCACGGTGCGCTCGCTGGTCGGGTCGAAATCGTAGTGCAGGTGCATGTCGATCAGCGAGAACTCGACCTGGCGCAGGGTCTGCATGCCGGCCTGGAAGTTCTTCGCCGCCGTCATCTTGTCGAACAGCGCGCGCGGCAGCGGCTCACCCGTCTTCACGTGGGCGGTCATCTGCTGCAGCTTGTCCCACTCCCAGCAGAAGTTCTCCATGAACTGGGAAGGCAGCTCCACCGCATCCCATTCGACGCCGGAGATGCCGGACACCGACAGCTCCTCGACTTCGGTCAGCATGTGGTGCAGGCCGTGGCCGAACTCGTGGAACAGGGTGATGACCTCGTCGTGCGTGAACAGCGAAGGCTGCAGCTTGCCATCCACCGTTGCAGGCGGGGTGAAGTTGCAGGTCAGGTAGGCGATCGGGGTCTGGACGATGCCGCCGGTGGCCAGGCGGCGGCCGCGCGCGTCGTCCATCCAGGCGCCCTGCGCCTTGCCGGCGCGTGCGTACAGGTCCAGGTAGAACTGGCCGACCAGCTGGCCATCGCGCTCGATGCGGAAGAAGCGCACGTCCGGGTGCCACACGGGCGCGTCGTCAGGCTTGATCTGGACCGAGAACAGGTTCTGGATCACGCTGAACAGGCCCTCGACCACTTTCGGCTCGGGGAAGTATTCCTTCACTTCCTGGGCCGAGAAGGCGTAGCGCTTCTCGCGCAGCTTTTCCGAGGCATAGGTGACGTCCCAGGACTGCATGTCCGGCAGGGCCAGTTCGTCGCGGGCGAAGGCGCGCAGTTCTTCCAGGTCCTTCTCGGCGAAGGGGCGGGCGCGGCGCGCCAGGTCTTCGAGGAACTCGACCACGTGCTTCGGGCTCTCGGCCATCTTCGGCACCAGCGAGACCTCGGCGAAGTTGGCGTATTCCAGCAGCTGGGCTTCTTCGTGGCGCAGCTTGAGCAGGTCGACGATGACGCCCGAGTTGTCCCACTTCTCGCGCTCGCTGAACACCACGCCTTCCTCGGAAGCCTTGGTGGCGCTGGCGCGGTAGATCTTCTCGCGCAGCGCGCGGTGGTGGGCCATCTGCAGGACCGGGAAATAGGACGGGAAATGCAGGGTGAACATCCAGCCGGCCTTGCCGTCCTTTTCGGCCGCGGCGCGGGCGGCCTGCTTGACGTCCTCGGGCAGGCCGGACAGCTCGGCTTCGTGCTCGACCAGCAGCTTGTAGTCGTTGGTCGCGTCCAGCACGTTCTGCGAGAAGCGGGTCGACAGCGCGGCCTGCTGCTCCTGGATCTCGGCGAAGCGCTGCTTCTTATCCTCGGGCAGCTCGGCGCCGCCCAGGCGGAAGTCGCGCAGCGCGTTCTCGACGATGCGCTTGCGCGCGGCGCTGAAGCTCGCGAAGTCCGGACTGTTGCGCAGCGCCTTGTACTTGGCGAACAGCGCCTCGTTCTGGCCCACGGCGGTCCAGAACTCGGTCACCTTGGGCTGGTTCTCGTTGTAGGCGGCGCGCAGCTCGGGCGTGTCGGCCACGTGGTTGAGGTGGTTGACCACGCCCCAGGCGCGGCCCAGGCGCTCGGTGGCTTCCTCGAGCGGGACCACGAAGCTGTCCCAGGTCACCGTGTCGGCTGGCGCTTCCAGCCGGGTCACGACGTCGGCGGCTTCCTTGATCAGCTGCTCGATGGCCGGCGTGACGTGTTCCGGGCGGAACTGGTCGAAGCGCGGCAGGCCGGAAAAATCGAGGAGGGGATTGCTGGTCTCGAGGCTCATGGTCTTCCTTCCTGAAAGGTTATGCCAGGCCGGGCTTCGGTTCCATTCCTTTTGCCTGGCCGGTTGCTTGGCTGCTGGAGTGCACACGTTCTGCGGACTCCACGGTGTTCATCAACAGCATGGTAATCGTCATCGGGCCGACGCCGCCCGGCACCGGGGTAATGTGCGCGGCGACTTCGCTCACGCCGGCAAAGTCCACGTCGCCGCACAGCTTGCCGGCGTCGTCGCGGTTCATGCCGACGTCGATCACGATCGCGCCCGGCTTGACCATGTCGGCGGTCAGGGTGTTGCGGCGGCCGACGGCGGCCACGACCACGTCGGCCTGGCGGGTGTGGTAGCCCAGGTCCGGCGTTGCGCTATGGCAGATGGTGACGGTCGCGTTGGCTTGCAAGAGCAGCAGGGCCATCGGCTTGCCGACGGTGTTGCTGCGGCCGATCACCACGGCGTGCTTGCCGCGCAGGTCGATGCCGGTGGTCTCGATCAGCTTCATGCAGCCGTACGGGGTGCAGGGGCGGAAGCCCGGCAGGTTGGCGACCAGTTCGCCGGCCGACAGCACCGAATAGCCGTCCACGTCCTTGCTGGTGGCGATGGCTTCGATGACCTTGCTCGGGTTGATGTGCTTGGGCAGGGGCATCTGGACCAGGATGCCGTGGATCGCCGGGTCGGCGTTCAGGGCGGCGATGCGGTCGAGCAGGGCCTGCTCGGTGAGGTCGGCGTCGTACTTCTCCAGCACCGAGTGGAAGCCCACGTCGCCGCAGGCCTTGACCTTGTTGCGCACGTAGACGTGGCTGGCCGGGTCTTCGCCGACCAGGATCACGGCCAGGCCGGGCTGCTTGCCGGCGGCGGTGAGTTTGGCGGCGCGTTCCTTGATGTCGGCGCGCAGTTGTTGGGAAAGGAGGACTCCGTCGATCAGTTGGGCAGGCATGGGTAGGCTCGGGCTGGGCAAAAATGAAATTATAAAGCCCGCGCCCGTATCGCGCGCCGCGTGGGGACAAGCATTGTCATATTCATAGTTAAAGTTCGCATACCCCATCCGTCGCTCCCGCCACTGGCGGCAGCGACTCCCGGCGAAGGCCGGGACCCAAGTTAAGCAGCGTTGACGCGAACAAACTTGGGTCCCGGCCTTCGCCGGGACGACGGGTGTATTTATGCCATAGGTGAGAGGACAGTTAGCAGCTTCTGCCAATGCACTTCGTTATAGGATTGGCAAGTTAAGCAAACCGCACGAGCGACCGAAAAATGTGCGGTTGCAGCATATGATTTCACATAATGAAACTACATATCGCAATTTGAAAAAGAAAAATACCGCTGTTAGAATCCATGGGTTTATTAATCGATATTTGAAATTTCACCACTTCGCCGCCAGCCATGTTTAGGGATCGGGTGGGGCGCATACTCAAGGAGACGCATTAATGTCAGCTCAACTCGACCAGTTGACGGCACAAGCTGCCAACGACCCGGACACCCTCGAGACCCAGGAATGGCTCGACGCCCTGGAAGCGGTGATCGAACATGAGGGTACCGAACGCGCCCACTACCTGATGGAGCGCATGGTCGACCTGGCGCGCCGCCGCGGCGCCCACATCCCGTTCTCGAGCAACACCGCCTACGTGAACACCATCCCGGCCCACCTCAACGTGAACTGCCCGGGCAACCTCGAATACGAAGAGCGCCTGCGCTCGTGGATGCGCTGGAACGCGATGGCGATGGTGGTCAAGGCCAACCGCGCCGACGGCGACCTGGGCGGCCACATCTCGTCCTTCGCCTCGCTGGCCAACATGCTGGGCATCGGCTTCAACCACTTCTGGCACGCCCCGACCGAAGAGCACGGCGGCGACCTGCTGTACATCCAGGGCCACAGCTCGCCCGGCATCTACGCGCGCGCCTACCTCGAAGGCCGCATCAGCGAAGAGCAGATGCTGAACTTCCGCCGCGAAGTCGACGGCAAGGGCCTGTCGTCCTACCCGCACCCGAAACTGATGCCGGACTTCTGGCAGTTCCCGACCGTCTCGATGGGCCTGGGCCCGCTGATGGCGATCTACCAGGCGCGCTTCCTGAAGTACCTGCACGCGCGCGGCATCGCCAACACCGAAGCCCGCAAGGTCTGGGTCTTCTGCGGCGACGGCGAGATGGACGAGCCGGAATCGATGGGCGCGATCGGCATGGCCGCGCGCGAGCGCCTCGACAACCTGGTCATGGTCGTCAACTGCAACCTGCAGCGCCTGGACGGCCCGGTGCGCGGCAACGGCAAGATCATCCAGGAACTGGAAGCGGACTTCCGCGGCGCCGGCTGGAACGTGGTCAAGGTCATCTGGGGCTCGCAGTGGGACGCCCTGCTGTCGAAGGACAAGGACGGCATCCTGCAGCGCGTGATGATGGAAACCGTCGACGGCGAATACCAGAACTACAAGGCCAAGGACGGCGCCTACGTGCGCAAGCACTTCTTCGGCAAGCATCCGAAGCTGCTCGAAATGGTCGCCAACATGAGCGACGACGACATCTGGCGCCTGACCCGCGGCGGCCACGACCCGCACAAGATCTACGCCGCGTTCAAGAACGCCCAGGAGAACAAGGGTTCGCCGACCGTGCTGCTGGTGAAGACCGTCAAGGGCTTCGGCATGGGCAAGTCGGGCGAGGCGCGCAACACCGCGCACCAGACCAAGAAGCTGGACGACGAGGCGATCCGCGAAATGCGCGACCGCTTCAACATCCCTATCCCGGACGACAAGCTGTGCGACATCCCGTTCTTCAAGCCGTCCGACGACGCGCCTGAAATGAAATACCTGCACGAGCGCCGCAAGGCCCTCGGCGGCTACCTGCCGCAGCGCCGCGCCAAGGCCGACGAAGCCCTGGTGGTGCCGAAGCTGGAAACCTTCAAGGCCGTGCTCGAGCCGACCGCGGAAGGCCGCGAGATCTCGACCACCCAGTCCTACGTGCGCGTGATCACCAGCCTGCTGAAGGACCCGAGCATCGGCCAGCGCATCGTCCCGATCCTGGTCGACGAATCGCGTACCTTCGGCATGGAAGGCCTGTTCCGCCAGATCGGTATCTTCAACCAGCAGGGCCAGCTGTACGAGCCGGTCGACCGCGACCAGGTGATGTACTACCGCGAAGACAAGGCCGGCCAGATCCTGCAAGAAGGTATCAACGAAGCGGGCGGCATGAGCTCGTGGATCGCCGCGGCGACCTCGTACTCGTCGAACAACCGCACGATGATCCCGTTCTACACGTTCTACTCGATGTTCGGCATGCAGCGCGTGGGCGACCTGGTCTGGCTGGCGGGCGACATCCGCGCGCGCGGCTTCCTGATGGGCGGCACCGCCGGCCGCACCACGCTGAACGGCGAAGGCCTGCAGCACGAGGACGGCCACAGCCACATCATCGCCGCCACGGTCCCGAACTGCCTGCCGTACGACCCGACCTTCGGCCACGAAGTGGCGGTGATCATCCAGGACGGCCTGCGCCGCATGGTGGAAGAACAGGAAGACGTGTTCTACTACATCACCATCATGAACGAGAACTACCAGCATCCGGGCCTGAAGCCAGGCCAGGAAGAGGGCATCCTGAAGGGCATGTACCTGCTGCAGGAAGGCGCGAAGGAAGCGCAGAACCGCGTCCAGCTGATCGGCTGCGGCACCATCCTGCGCGAGTCTATCTTCGCCGCCGAGCTGCTGAAGAACGACTGGGGCGTCGCCGCCGACGTGTGGTCGGCTCCTTCCTTGACGCTGCTGGCCCGCGACGGCCAGGACGCCGAGCGCTGGAACATGGTGAACCCGGACGCCGAGCAGCGCGTGCCTTACGTGACCTCGCTGATGCAGAACACCACCGGCCCGATCGTCGCGACCACCGACTACATGCGCATGTTCGCCGAGCAGATCCGCGCCTTCATGCCGAAGGACCGCACCTACAAGGTGCTGGGCACCGACGGCTTCGGCCGCTCGGATTCGCGCGTCAAGCTGCGCGAGTTCTTCGAGGTGAACCGCTACTACGTGACCGTGGCTGCACTGCGCGCGCTGGCCGACGAAGGCAAGATCGAGCGCTCGGTCGTGGCGCAGGCGATTGCGAAGTACGGTATCGATCCGAACAAGCCGAATCCTGTGACCCAGTAAATGCTCACCGCTCGTCGTCCCGGCCTGCGCCGGGATGACGGGTTGAAGCTAACTCGAAAAATAATTTGGAGCTAACACTATGAGCATTGTGGAAGTCAAAGTCCCCGACATCGGCGACTTCAAGGAAGTCGAAGTGATCGAGTTGATGGTCAAGCCGGGCGACACCATCAAGGTCGACCAGTCGCTGATCACGGTCGAATCCGACAAGGCCAGCATGGAAATCCCGTCGAGCCATGCCGGCGTCGTCAAAGAAATCAAAGTGAAAGTCGGCGACAAGGTCGCCGAAGGCTCGCTCGTGCTGATGCTCGAGGAGTCCGCCGGCGCCGCTGCGCCTGCACCGGCCGCTGCCGCACCGGCGCCAGCCGCTGAAGCAGCGCCTGCTCCGAGCGCGGCACCGGCAGCCCCGGCCGCATCGGGCGGCATCGTCGAAGTCAGGGTCCCGGACATCGGCGACTTCAAGGAAGTCGAAGTCATTGAACTGATGGTCAAGCCGGGCGACACCGTCAAGGTCGACCAGTCGCTGATCACGGTCGAATCGGACAAGGCCAGCATGGAGATCCCGTCGAGCCATGCCGGCGTCGTGAAGGAAATCAAGGTCAAGGTTGGCGACAAGGTTGCCGAAGGCTCGCTCGTGCTGATGCTCGAAGCCACCGGCGGCGCACCTGCCGCAGCTGCACCGGCTGCAGCACCTGCACCGGCAGCCGCTCCGGCAGCAGCAGCTGCAGCAGCCCCGGCGCCGGCACCAGCTCCGGCACCGGCCGCAGCCCCTGCGCAAGGCGTCACCGGCTCGAAAGCCCACGCCTCGCCGTCGATCCGCAAGTTCGCGCGCGAACTGGGCGTCGATCTGGGCCGCGTGCCGGGCACCGGCCCGAAAGGCCGCATCACCCAGCAGGACGTGCAGAACTTCGTCAAGGGCGTGATGGCCGCAGGCCCGACCGCTGCAGCCCCGGCCAAGGCCGGCGGTGGCGGCGGCATGGATGTGCTGCCGTGGCCGTCGCTGGACTTCTCGAAGTTCGGCCCGACCGAAACCGTGGCCCTGCCGCGGATCAAGAAGATCTCGGGTCCGAATCTGCACCGCAACTGGGTCATGATCCCGCACGTCACGCACTTCGAAGACGCCGACGTGACCGACCTGGAACAGTTCCGCGTCGATTCGAACGCCGCGCTGGCCAAGCAGAAGTCGACGGTCAAGCTGACCATGCTGGCCTTCGTGATCAAGGCATCGGTCGCGGCGCTGAAGAAGTTCCCGCAATTTAACTCGTCGCTGTCGGAAGACGGCGGCAGCCTGATCGTCAAGCAGTACTTCAACATCGGCTTCGCGGCCGACACCCCGAACGGCCTGGTGGTCCCGGTCGTGAAGGATGCCGACAAGAAGACGATTTCGCAGATCGCCGTCGAGATGGGCGAACTGTCGGCGCAGGCGCGCGACGGCAAGCTCTCGCCGGCAGCGATGCAGGGCGCGACCTTCACCATCTCGTCGCTGGGCGGTATCGGCGGCACCGCGTTCACCCCGATCATCAACGCACCGGAAGTGGCCATCCTGGGCCTGTCTAAGTCCGCGATGAAGCCGGTGTGGGACGGCTCGGCCTTCCAGCCGCGCCTGATGCTGCCGCTGTCGCTGTCCTACGACCACCGCGTGATCGACGGCGCCGGCGCCGCACGCTTCGCCGCGTACCTGGCCGAGGTGCTGGCCGACCTGCGCAAGACCCTTCTGTGATTGGAGCGGACCGATGAGCACTGTTGAAGTGAAAGTCCCGAACATCGGCGACTTCAAGGATGTGGAAGTGATCGAGCTGCTGGTCAAGGCGGGCGACACCATCAAGGTCGACCAGTCGCTGGTCACTGTCGAATCCGACAAGGCCAGCATGGAAATCCCGTCGACCCACGCGGGCGTCGTGAAGGAGCTGAAGGTCAAGGTTGGCGACAAGGTCAACGAAGGCTCGCTGCTGCTGATGCTGGACGAATCCGGCGCAGGCGCCGCACCGGCTGCTGCTCCTGCCGCAGCTCCGGCAGCCGCGCCTGCGCAGGCCCCGGCGAACAAGCCGGCAGATTCGTACGCCCCGGCCCACCCGACCCCGTCCGCCCCTGCGGCCCCGGCGCCGGGCGCCGCCAGCTACAGCGGCCAGGTCGACGTCGAGTGCGAGATGATGGTCCTGGGCGCGGGCCCGGGCGGCTACTCGGCTGCCTTCCGCGCCGCCGACCTCGGCATGAACACCGTGCTGGTCGAGCGCTACGCCACCCTGGGCGGTGTCTGCCTGAACGTGGGCTGCATCCCGTCGAAGGCGCTGCTGCACGTGGCGCACGTGATCGACGAGACCGCCCACATGGGCGACGTCGGCGTCACCTTCGCCAAGCCGGAAGTCGATATCGACAAGCTGCGCGGCTTCAAGGACGGCGTGGTCAAGAAGATGACCGGCGGCCTGAATTTCATGGCCAAGGCGCGCAAGGTCAATGTGGTGCAGGGCGTGGGCCAGTTCCTGAGCCCGAACCACATCGAAGTGACCGGCCCGGACGGCGCCAGGAAGGTCATCAAGTTCCAGAAGGCGATCATCGCCGCCGGTTCCTCGGTGGTGAAGCTGCCTTTCGTGCCGGAAGATCCGCGCATCGTCGATTCGACCGGAGCGCTGGAGCTGCGCCAGGTGCCGAAGCGCATGCTGGTGATCGGCGGCGGCATCATTGGCCTGGAGATGGCGACTGTGTACTCGACCCTGGGTGCGCGCATCGACGTGGTCGAGATGATGGACGGCCTGATGCAGGGCGCGGACCGCGACGCGGTGCGTGTCTGGCAGAAGCACAATGCCCACCGCTTCGACAACATCATGCTGAAGACCAAGACCGTCGGCGTGGAAGCGCTGCCGGAAGGGATCAAGGTGTCCTTCGAAGCGGCGGAAGCCGGCGTCACCGCGCCCGAGCCGCAGCTCTACGACCTGGTGCTGGTGGCCGTGGGCCGCAGCCCGAACGGCAAGAAGGTCGGCGCGGACAAGGCCGGTGTCGCGGTGAGCGACCGTGGCTTCATCCCGGTCGACAGCCAGATGCGCACCAATGTGCCGCACATCTTCGCGATCGGCGACCTGGTCGGCCAGCCGATGCTGGCCCACAAGGCGGTGCACGAGGCGCACGTGGCGGCGGAAGCGGCCCACGGCGAGAAGGCGCACTTCGACGTCAAGGTGATTCCGTCGGTGGCCTACACCGATCCGGAAGTGGCATGGGTCGGCATCACGGAAGAGGAAGCCAAGGCCAAGGGCATCAAGGTCGAGAAGGGCCACTTCCCGTGGTCCGCGAGCGGCCGCGCCGTGGCCAACGGCCGCGACGAAGGCTTCACCAAGCTGCTGTTCGATGCCGAGACGCACCGCATCATCGGCGGCACCATCGTGGGCACCAGCGCGGGCGACATGATCGGCGAAGTGGCGCTGGCGATCGAGATGGGCGCGGATGGCGTGGATATCGGCAAGACCATTCACCCGCACCCGACCCTGGGTGAGTCGATCGGCATGGCTGCCGAGGCTTATGAAGGCACTTGCACGGACTTGCCGCCGCCGCGCAAGCGTTGATCGGTTTCTGAGCGTATGAAAACGGGGCCTCTTTGGTCC
>NZ_JAGPWD010000003.1 GCF_018119395.1 Massilia sp. ZL223 | reverse complement strand
CAGCCCTGCCCCGCCGCGCGCGAGCGCCAGCGCGCGCTGACCGCGTCCATCGATTTGCCCAGCGCTTCCTTGTCCTTGGCCGCCTTGGCGTCCGCTTCGGCCTTCTTGGCGGCGGCGGCCTGGGCCTGGGCCGGCGTCTGAGGCGGCAATGCCGCCCATGCGCCCTGGGCCACGGCCAGCGCCGCCGCCAGCGCAATCCTGTTCAGCGTGATGGTCTTCATCATTTGCTCCCCATCGTGCCCGGCGCGGCCGGCCCTTTGGGCGCGGTATTGCTGGCCGGGGCGGTCGGCTGGTTGGCGGGCGGCGGCGCCGGCGGCGGGTTGTCGCCCGACGGCACCTGGGTGCCCTGGCTGCTGCCGCCCGGATTGGTGACGCCCTTGTCCGGCCCCTGCCCGGTTTCGTGGACGGTGCCTGCCGTGGCCGCGCCGCCCGTAGTGCCGCCCGAGCCGCCCGCGATGCCCGGCGTGCCGCCCGCATAGGTGGCGTCGGTGGTCGGCGGCTTGTTCTTTTCCAGGATCTCGCCGCTGGTGCCGCCGCCGGCCGTCACCTGGCCCGGGAACTTGGTCTGTTCGATGCCGGCCACGTGGGCCGCGCGGTTGCGGTCGCAGCCGGCGGTCAGGACGAGCGCCGCCAGGGCGAAGGGGATCAGGATGCTGGTCGTTTTCATGGCTGTCCTCAATGCGCAGGGCCTGGGCGAGGCGGCGGAACCGTTCCCGGCCCGGTCGCGCGGCTCGCGCCCGACACCGTGCCGTTCTTCACCTGCTCGTACCACAGCGCGTGGTGGGCGCGCGCCCATTCCTCGTCCACGGTGCCGTAGCGCATGGCCTCGTAGGCCCCCGGGGTTCCCCAGGTGCCGATGTAGATGTGGCCCATGGCGGCGGCGATGTAGAGCGCGGAGCCGCCGATATGCAGGTAGTTCGCCACCTGCATCACATAGCGGGTCTGGCCGAAGGTGACGAAGTCGAGAATCAGGCCGGTGATCGACATCACCAGGCCCAGCAGGGTGACGCCGAGCCAGAACCAGGTCTTCTCGCCGGCGTTGAAGAAGCCGGCCGGCACGTGCTTGTGCGAGACCAGCCCCCCTCCCTGCTTCACCCATTGCCAGTCGTTGCGGTTGAAGAAGTTGCGCCGAACGAAGGTGAAGAACATCAGGATCGAGCACAGGATGAACAGCGGGCCGACGAAGTTGTGCAGGTATTTCGAGATGATGGCCACCCAGGAGAACAGGGTATGGCCCATCCACGGCAGCATGATCTTCTTGCCGAACATGATGATGATGCCGGTGACCGCCAGCGCGATGAAGCTGAAGGCCGTGGCCCAGTGCACCTGGCGCTCCCAGCGGCTGAAGCGCTGGATCGTGCGGCCGGAGCGCGGCTCTTCGCGCATCGGACCGACCGTCTGGTAGAAGATCAGGATCAGCAGCGGCACCACCAGCAGGATGATGCCGGCGATGGTGGCGAGCGGCCCGTTGCGCAGGTGGCGCCAGGTATTGCCGCCGCGCTGGACGATGACGTTGGCTTCGTTGTCGCCGTACTGGCCGAGGAAGTGGCGGTCCAGGTGCACGCGGCCGGAAGCGGCCTGGTTCAGGCCGGGTTCGGGCACGCGCGAATCGCCCTCGATCTGGAGCATGGTCTGCTCTTCCGCATAGGCGGGCTCGGCGCGCTCGTTGGGCACGCCGGCCCAGCTTGCCGGCAGCACCAGCGCGGCCGCGAGGAGCAGGATCGCGCGTAACAGCATCAGGTTCGCTCGCATGGATGGCTCCTCGTCAGGGGTTGGCCCGGTTGTACTCGTTCTGCTTCATGTTGCGGTTTTCCATCGCCGCCCACCAGGCCATCCGGTCATTGTGGAAACGCGTCTGGTAGGGACGCGGATCTTCCTTGCCGGCGTATTCGCCCTTGAGCCAGGCGGGGTGCTGGTCGACTTCGAGGCAGCCGGCCAGCAGCAGCGGCAGCGCCGCGGCGGCAATCAGTCTCAGTGGCTTCATGAGTGCTTTCATGTCGGGAACCTCCCGCCGCCGTTCTGGAAATCGTTGGCTTTCTGGTTCTCGCGCGGCAGGTTGCCCTTGGCCTTGATCTCTCCGCCGCGCTTGGGGCGGCCATAGGCGATCTTCCAGCCCCACAGCTCGGGACCGTAGCCGCGGGTCTCGACGCGCTGGCGGTAGATATCGGCGACGATGTTGGCTTCGCCGGCCAGCAAGGCCTTGGTGCCGCACTGCTCGGCGCAGGCCGGCAGCTTGCCCTCGGCGATGCGGTTGCGTCCGTACTTCTTGAACTCCGCTTCCGAGGTGTCCGGTTCCGGGCCGCCGGCGCAGAAGGTGCACTTGTCCATCTTGCCGCGGTGGTTGAACAGGCCGGTCTCCGGGAACTGCGGCGCCCCGAACGGGCAGGCGTAGAAGCAGTAGCCGCAGCCGATGCACTGGTCCTTGCTGTGCAGGACGATGCCGTCCTCGGTGTGGTAGATGCAATTGGTCGGGCACACCGCCAGGCAAGGGGCGTCGGTGCAGTGCATGCAGGCGACCGAGACCGAGCGCTCGCCCGGCACGCCGTCGTTGATCGTCACCACGCGCCGGCGGTTCACACCCCAGGGCGTCTCGTGCTCGTTCTTGCAGGCGGTCACGCAACCGTTGCAGTCGATGCAGCGCTCGGTGTCGCAGATGAACTTCATCCTCGCAGCCATATCAGTCTCCTCTGCTCTTCTGTCTCGTCAGGCCCGCACCACGCGGCACAGCGACACTTTGGTTTCCTGCATCATCGTCACGGCGTCATAGCCATAGGTCCAGGCCGTGTTGCAGGCCTCGCCGCGCACGGTCGGGGCCCCGCCCTCGGGATAGTGGCGCTCCAGGTCCTCGCCCATCCACCAGCCGCCGAAGTGGAAGGGCATCCACACCAGGCCCACGGGAACGCGCTCGGTGACCATGGCCATCATCTTGAGGCGGGCGCCGTTGGGGCTCTCGACCCAGACGTACTCGCCCACCCGGGCGCCGATCTGCTGGGCGTCGCGCGGGTTGATCTCGACGAACATGTTCTGCTGCAGCTCGGCCAGCCAGGGGTTGGAACGGGTCTCTTCGCCGCCGCCCTCGTACTCGACCAGGCGCCCCGAGGTCATGATCAGCGGGAAGTCCTTGGAGAAGTCGACCGCCTGCACCGACTTGTACAGGGTCGGCAGGCGCCAGAAGGCGGCCTTGTCGTCGTAGGTCGGGTACTTGGCGACCAGGTCGCGGCGCGGCGAGGACAGCGGTTCGCGGTGCACAGGGACCGGGTCCGGGAAGTTCCACACATTGCAGCGCGCCCGCGCATTGCCCCAGGGCGCGCAGCCGTGGGCGATGACGACGCGGATGATGCCGCCCGAATTGTCGGTCTTCCAGTTCTTGCCCTCGGCCATGGCCTGCTCGGCCGGCGTGAGCTCGCTCCACCAGCCCAGCTTCTTCAGGAACACGTGGTCGAACTCGGGGTAGCCGACGTCCAGCTGGCTGTCCTTGTTGGTCGAGCCGTCGGCCGCCAGCAGGGTTTCGCCGTTGTGCTCCACGCCCCAGTTGGCGCGGAAGGGCATGCCGCCCTCGGCCACCGGCTTGCTGATGTCGTACAGGATGGGCGTGCCCGGGTGCTTCATTTCCGGCGTGCCCCAGCACGGCCACGGCAGGCCGTAGTAGTCGCCCTTGCAGGGCCCGGAATCGGCCCGCATCGTGGTCGGGTTGAAGGTGTGCTTGTTCTCCATGTGGAGCTTGAGGCGCTCCGGCGAGCAGCCGGTGTAGCCGATGGTCCAGCAGGAGCGGTTGATCTCGCGCAGGATGTCCTCGACCACGGGCTCGTTGTGCACCACCTTGATGTTCTTGCACAGCTGCTCGGCGAATCCCAGCTTGCGCGCGAACAGGTACATGATCTCGTGGTCGGTCTTGCACTCGAACAAGGGCATGATGACCCGCTCGCGCCATTGAATGGAGCGGTTGGAGGCGGTGCAGGAACCCTGGGTCTCGAACTGGGACGCGGCCGGCAGCAGGTAGACGCCGTCGGTGCGCCCGTGCATGGAGGCCGTCATGCTGGGGTAGGGATCGATCACCACCAGCATGTCGAGCTTCTGCATCGCCGCCTTCATGTCCGGCAGGCGGGTCTGGCTGTTGGGCGCGTGGCCCCAGTAGAACACGGCGCGCAGGTTGCTCGGCTGGTCGACGAACTTGTTCTGCTCGTTTACCGCGTCGAACCAGCGCGACACCGTGATGCCGGGCTTTTCCATCAGCTCCTTGGAGGCGAAGCGCGACAGGATCCAGTTGTAGTCGACGCCCCAGACATTGGCGAAGTGCTTCCAGGAGCCTTCCGCCAGGCCATAGTAGCCCGGCAGCGACTCGCCGTTGGGGCCGACGTCGGTGGCGCCCTGGACATTGTCGTGGCCGCGGTAGATGTTGGCGCCGCCGCCCGGGACGCCGATGTTGCCCAGCGCCAGCTGCAGGATGCAGAGCGCGCGCACGTTGGCGGTGCCCACGTGGTGCTGGGTGATGCCCATGCACCAGACGACCGAGGATGGCCGGTTGGTGGCCAGCATCTCGGCCGCCATGCGCACCGCCGATTCCGGCACGCCGGTGACGTCCGACACTTTATCTGGCGTCCACTTGGCGACTTCCTTGCGCACGTCCTCCATGCCGTAGGTGCGCTGGTTGATGAAGTTCTTGTCTTCCCAGCCGTTCTGGAAGATGTGCCACAGCATGCCCCACACCAGCGGGATGTCGGTGCCCGGGCGCACGCGCACGTAGTGGTGGGCGAAGCGCGCCGTGCGGGTGAAGCGCGGGTCGATCACGATCATCTTCGCGCCCAGTTCCTTGGCGTGCAGGAAGTGCAGCATCGAGATCGGGTGGGCCTCGGCCGGGTTGGAACCGATGAAGAGCACCGCCTTGCTGTGGTGCAAGTCATTGAAGGAGTTCGTCATCGCGCCGTAGCCGAAGGTCTGGGCCACGCCCGCGACCGTGGTCGAGTGGCAGATGCGCGCCTGGTGGTCGCAGTTGTTCGAGCCCCAGAACGAGACCCACTTGCGCAGCAAATAGGCTTGTTCGTTGTTGTGCTTGGAACTGCCGATCACCATCAGGGCGTCGGGGCCGGCGTGCTGGCGCAGCTGCAGCAGCTTGTCGCCGATCTCGTTGATGGCCTGGTCCCAGGAGATGCGCTGGTACTTGCCGCCCACCAGTTTCATCGGGTAGCGCAGGCGGTGCTCGCCGAAGGCGTGCTCGCGCACCGAGGCGCCCTTGGCGCAGTGGGCGCCCATATTGATCGGCGAGTCGAAGGCCGCTTCCTGGCGCACCCAGACGCCGTTGGCGACCACCGCATCCACCGAGCAGCCGACCGAACAGTGGCTGCAGATGGTGCGCTTGATCTCGGTGGGCACCGGCGCGTTGGGCACCGGGTCGGCGGCTTCGGCCGGTTCGATCACGTTCAGCGGCAGGTGCCGGGCCAGCGCGCCGGCGCCGGCGGCGACGCCGGCCCCGACCAGGAAACGCCGGCGCTTCAGCGCGCTGTCGTGCGTCGTCTTTACGAGGGACATGGACTGGCTCCTCCTGTTGCGCTCACCAATAGGCGGCGGACTGGTAATAACGTCGGATGTGATCGGTCTCGTGGTAGCCGCGCTTGGCCTGGGGCGCACTGGCGGGCGCGGCCGGATTGGCTTCCTCGGCCTGGGTGCTGCCGGTGACGACGGCCAGGGCGCCCAGCGGCGCCGCCTTCAGGAAGCCGCGGCGCGATGGGTCCGGCGCCTGTTCCTGCCCGCCGGACGCCGCCGTTGCAGCGCTAACATCGACGCTGACGGCATTGGCCTCGACGCGGGCCATGTCGGTATGTTCAGTCATGGGTCTCCTCCCCGAGCACGAATGCTTCGGCCTCGATCGCCAGGAAAGTCCCGGCCAGCCGCGCAACGAGCCTGTAGTAGTTGGCGCCCTCGGCGCCGGCGATGTCGGCCACCGCGCGCTCGTACCAGGGCGCGATGTGGGCCTCGAAAAACTGCTTTTGCTCGGCCACCGGATGGCGGGCGATGCCCGGGCCGCCCGCGACCAGCACGCGCATGGTTTCGCACAGCGCGCCCAGGTGGTCTTCGAACTCCCCCACCCCGCGCACCCGGGCCAGCCTGAGGCGCGCCAGGTCGGCGCGGAGCTCGGCCAGCGGGGCGTCGTTGATGTAGCCGGACAGGTAGCGGGAACCGTAGGGATTGACGGGGGGCGAGCCGATGCTGACGAACAGCTGGCCGAACTCGTCGGCCACGGCTTGCGGGTCCATGACGGCGGAGGCCAGGGTCAGCTGCTCCCAGGCCTGTTCCAGGGCCAGTTCGCCGCCCTGGGCAATGATGGGGTCGCTTGAGGCGAGCGCCTCCAGCAGCTCGGCGTCCGGCGGAGCCAGCAGCAGCCGCGACAGCAAGGCATACAGGTCGGCGCGCGCCTGCTCCTCTCCACTCAGCGGGGGGGCCAGCGACTGGCCGGCGGGTCGGTCGAGAGTGGGCGCGCTCGGGATGGTCACTGTCCTGCTCTCCTGTTGGCAAAGGTTCATGAGAAGTGTATTCCTCCCGTGCAGGACAGCGCGCACGCTTGCTTCTTCAACGCATTCCCGCCGCCCGCATGATCATCCGCAGCACAAAGGCCACCAGCGCCAGGGTGGCGACCCCGCCCAGCCAGAGGGCCGCCATCCAGGCGAGGCGGCGCGCCCATTCGCGCCCGCTGGGCTTGCTCGCCTCCATCAGTGGTACCCCGCATCGGCCTTGACCTTGCCGCGGAACACCCAGTACGACCAGCCCGTGTACATCAGGATGATGGGCAGGATGAAGAGCGTACCCACCAGCGCGAAGCCCTGGCTGGCCGGCGGCGAGGCGGCTTCCCAGATCGAGATGCTGGGCGGCACGATGTGCGGCCAGATGCTGATCGCCATGCCGCTGTAGCCCAGGAAGATCAGTCCCAGGGCCAGTACGAAGGGCAGCCGGAAGGGTTCCTTCTGGGGCGCCCGCTTGAGCGAGCGCAGCAGCAGGAAGATGCAGGCCGCCACCAGGATCGGCACCGGCGCCAGGAACACGATGTTGGGGAAGGTGAACCAGCGGTCGGCGACGAAGGGGTCGCGCAGCGGGGTCCAGATGCTGACCGCGACGATCGCGAACAGCAGCAGCAGGGAAAACGGCCGCGCCACCTGGACCATGCGCGCGTGCAGCTCGCCCTCGGTCTTCATGATCAGCCAGGTGGCCCCCAGCAGGGTATAGGCGATCATCACGCCGATGCCGGCCGCCAGCGGGAAAGGCGCGATCCAGTCGAGCGGCCCGCCGGCATAGCTGCGGCCCGAGACCGCGATGCCGTCCAGGAAGGCGCCCAGCGAGACGCCCTGGAAGAAGCTGGCCACCACCGAGCCGCCGATGAAGGCCTTGTCCCACAGGTGGCGCTCGTGTTCCTTGGCCTTGAAGCGGAATTCGAAGGCCACGCCGCGGAACACCAGGCCGATCAGCATGAAGATCAGGGGCAGGTAGAGGCCGGACAGGATGATCGAGTAGGCCACCGGGAAGGCCGCCAGCAGCCCTTCCCCGCCCAGCACCAGCCAGGTCTCGTTGCCGTCCCAGACCGGCGCCACGGTGTTCATCATGGTGTCGCGGTCTTTTTTCCTGGGGGTGAAGGGGAACAGCATGCCGATGCCCAGGTCGAAGCCGTCCAGCAGCACGTACATGAAGACCGCGAAGAAGATGATGACGGCCCAGATGATGGAAGTGTCGATGCCCATGGCTTCAGCTCCGCGTCCGCTTGTCGTCGTCTGTATTTTCATCATTCGGCACGTCGGCCGCCGACATCGGGCGGCTCGGCGTGCGCTCCTCGCCCGGCCCGCCTTCCGGCGCGTGGGTCAGCTCGAAGTGCTGCGGGCCCTTGCGGATCATACGCAGCACGTAGCCAGTGCCGGCCCCGAACACGAACATGTAGGCGACCACGAACAGCAGCAGGGTCAGTCCCAGCGACACGGCGCCGTGGGGCGAGACCGCGTCGGCGGTGCGCAGCACGCCATAGACCACCCAGGGCTGGCGTCCCACCTCGGTGGTCACCCAGCCGGCCAGGATCGCGACCAGGCCGGCGGGCCCCATCCACAGGGCGAAGCGCTGGAAGGCGCGGTTGAGGAACAGCCGCCCGCCGCGCCGCAGGAACAGGCTCCAGGCGCCGAGGGCGATCATCAGGAGGCCCAGGCCCACCATCAGGCGGAAGCTCCAGAACACGATCAGGGAATTCGGCCGGTCTTCGCGCGGGAAGTCCTTGAGGGCCGGGATCTGGCCGTCCATGGTGTGGGTCAGGATGATGCTGCCCAGGTGCGGGATGCCGACCGCCAGCCTGGTGCGCTCCTCTTCCATGTCGGGGATGCCGAACAGCAGCAGCGGCACCGCCTCGCCGGGATGGTTCTGCCAGTGCCCTTCCATCGCGGCCAGCTTGGCCGGCTGGTGCTTGAGGGTGTTCAGGCCATGGAAGTCGCCGACGATGGCCTGGACCGGGGCCACCAGCAGGATCATCCACATGGCCATCGACATCATCTTGCGCACCGCCGGGTTGTCGCGCCCGCGCAGCAGGTGCCATGCCCCCGAAGCGCCCACCAGCAGCGCCGTGGTCAGGTAGGCGGCGATCACCATGTGCACCAGGCGGTAGGGAAAGGACGGATTGAAGATGATCGCGATCCAGTCCACCGGCACCATGCGTCCGCCCTCGATGGCGTAGCCCTGCGGGGTCTGCATCCAGCTGTTGGCGCCCAGGATCCAGGTGGCGGAGATCAGGGTGCCGACGGCGACCATGCAGGTGGCGACGAAATGCAGGGCCGGGCCGACGCGGTTCCAGCCGAACAGCATCACGCCCAGGAAGCCGGCTTCCAGGAAGAAGGCGGTCAGGACTTCATAGGACAGGATCGGGCCCATGACGCTGCCGGCGAATTCGGACAGGTAGCTCCAGTTGGTGCCGATCTGGTAGGCCATCACGATGCCGGAGACCACGCCCATGCCGAAGGTGACGGCGAAGATCTTCAGCCAGAAGTGATAGAGGTCGACGTAGACCTGGCGCTTGGTGCGCAGCCAGCACAGTTCGAGCACGGCCAGGTAGCTGGCCATGCCGATGGTAATGGCCGGAAACAGAATGTGGAAAGACATCGTGAAGGCGAACTGGATGCGGGCGAGATCCAGGGCGGACAGACCGAACATGGGTGTTCCTTCGCGCTGTGTCTGAGTGTTGAGAATCTAGCATGCTCATTGGGTGCGCACGGTTGGCGATGTCATTTTTGTATGCATTCGTGGTGTGCGAGCAAACTTGGGTCCCGGCCTTCGCCGGGACGACGTGCTGGGGGAGCGGACTGCGGAAACCATTTCGACACGCAGCCTAAAGACCGTCGTCCCGGCGAAGGCCGGGACCCAAGTTGACGTTGAAGTTCAACATAGGACGATTTGTCGCGCCGCCCAAGCGACAGCCCCGTCTATAATCTCCCCATACGCGTACTACCGGACTTCCCATGACCCAGATCGTCTCCTTCAAGACCGACCAGCCAGTGAACATCCAGGCCCTGAAAGCCAGCTGCTCCGCCTGCAGCATGCACCAGCTGTGCCTGCCGATGGGCCTGGAAGATGCCGACATCAACCGCCTCGACCAGATCATCGGCCGCCGCCGGCGCCTGGAAAAGGACGAGCGCCTCTATCAGATGGGGGAGCCCTTCCGCAACCTGTACGCGGTGCGCTTCGGCCACTTCAAGACCTACCAGGTCAACGCCGCCGGCGAAGCCCAGATCACCGGCTTCCAGATGGCCGGCGAGCTGCTCGGCATGGACGCCATCAGCGGCACACACCACTGCGACGCCGTGGCGCTGGAAGACAGCGAGGTCTGCGAAATCCCCTTCTCGTGCCTGGAAGGGCTGTTCGGCGAAGTCCCCGCCCTGCTGCGCCACTTCCACCGCATCATGAGCCAGGAAATCACCCGCGAGCAGAACGTCATGCTACTGCTCGGCAATATGCGCGCCGAGCAGCGCTTCGCGGTCTTCCTGGTCAACCTGTCGGCCCGCTACGCGGCGCGCGGCTATTCGCCCAACAGCTTCCAGCTGCGCATGTCGCGCGAAGACATCGGCAACTACCTGGGCCTGACCATCGAGAGCGTCAGCCGCCTGTTGTCGCGTTTCAAAAAGCAGGGCTGGCTGCAGGTCGACAAGCGCGAAGTCACCCTGCTCGATCCCGCCAAGCTGAAGGCGCTCGCAGCCGGCACCGACGTGTGCAGCCCGATGGCCTGAACGTGGACGGCAAGCTCCCAGTCGACCTGCACCTGCGCAGCTACGGTCCGCAGCCCCTGGGAGACCGTCACAGCTTCGCCCAGATCGTCCTGCCGGTCGCCGGCGAAGTCGACCTGGAAATCGAAGGCCGCGGACGCACACTCGACCTGCTGCACGCCGCCGTGGTCGCGCCCGGCGCCTGGCATACGCAATGGGGCGAAGCCGGCAACCAGTCCTTCATCCTCGACCTCGGCCCCGAGCTGCTGCACCGGGGTCCTTGGCAGCGCCTGCTCGAACGCCCCTTCACCCCGATCGGCGCCGCCGCCCGCAAGCTGGTCGAATTCATGAGCCTGGCCCGGAGCGACGCCGCCGCCCCGGCGCAGCTGCTGCAAGGCTGGACGCCGCTGCTGCTCGACACCCTGTCCCAGGAAACACCCCAGCCCAGGTCGCGGCTGGCGGCGCTGATGGCGCGCATCGAGGCCGCGCCCGGCCAGCCCTGGACCCTGGACGCCATGGCGCGCGCCTGCTCCCTGAGCGCGAGCCGCGTCCACGCCCTGTTCCGCCAGGAGACCGGCATGAGTCCCCACGACTGGCTGTTGCAGCGGCGCCTCGAGCGGGCCTGTACGCTGCTGGTGGCGACGCGCCGATCCATCGCCGACATCGCCCTCGAGACCGGATTTTCCGACCAGAGCGTGCTCACGCGCGCCATGCGCACTGCGATGGACACCACGCCTGCCGCTTACCGGAAGGCGGCGCGCGAGGATAAGCACAAAACGCAGTAGCTGGCGCCAAGACCCGTCCGCCCCGGTGGGCGAGAATCTCCGCTCTCAGGAGGTTCTCATGGTCATCAATCAGACATCGCTCGGCATCGGCTCGGGCATCCTCGCCGGCGCCCTGTGGGGCCTGGTCTTTCTCGCACCCCAGCTCACGTCCGGCTTCCTGCCCCTCCAGCTCTCGGCCGGGCGCTACCTGGCCTACGGGCTGGTGGCGGCGGTCCTGATCGCGCCATCCTGGCGCCGGCTGCTGCGGGTGCTGTCCTGGAAGGAGTGGCGCGCCCTGCTGTGGCTGGCATTCACCGGCAACATCCTCTATTACGTCTTCCTGGCGACCGCCGTGCAGGCAGGCGGCGTGGCCATGCCCTCGCTGGTGATCGGCCTGCTGCCCATCGCCGTCACCCTGGTCGGCAGCCGCGACCGCCACGCGGTGCCGCTGCGCCGCCTGCTCCCCTCGCTGGCGCTGAGCGCCGCCGGGCTGGCCTGCATCAGCTGGCAATCGGTGTCGAGCACGGGCGCCGATTCCCTGCTCGGCCTGGGCTGCGCGGCCGGCGCCCTGGTCTCCTGGACCATCTACGCCGTCAGCAACAGCCGCTGGCTCGGGCGCCTGGAGGGCGTCTCCGGCCACGACTGGAACCTGGCGATGGGTGTAGTTACTGGCCTGGAGGCCCTGCTGCTGGCGGTCCCCGCCTTTGCCGGCGCGGATGCGGGCCACAGCAATGCCCAGTGGCTGCATTTCGCCGGCGTGGTCACCAGCGTGGCGATCCTGTGCTCGATCCTGGGCAACGCGCTGTGGAATGTGGCGAGCCGCGCCCTGCCCCTGAGCCTGATGGGCCAGATGATCGTGTTCGAGACCTTGTTCGCCTCGCTGTATGGCTTCTTATGGGAAGAGCGCTGGCCAAGCGCCCTGGAGTGGGCCGCGATGGGGCTGCTGGTGGGCGGCGTGGTGGCCTGCGCCCGGGCCCACGCCAGTACTGGCCACGGATGAGGTGCGCCAGTCCGGCGCGCGAACTGGCATCATGGCCGGACGATCCCGACAGGAGCAGACAAGGTGTGGTTGACACGAAGCTGGATGACGGTGCAGCAGGAATTCTCGGACCTGGGCAATGTGGAAGACATTACCCGCATCGTGCTGCGCCTGCTGGTGGCGCTGGTGCTGGGCGGGCTGCTCGGCTACGAGCGTGAATCGGTGGGCGCCTCGGCGGGCCTGCGCACCCACATGCTGGTGTCGCTGGGCGCGGCGCTGTTCGTGCTGATTCCCTTGCAGGCCGGGATGAATATCCAGGACCTGTCGCGGGTGATCCAGGGGATCGTGGCCGGCATCGGCTTCCTGGGCGCCGGCGCCATTCTCAAGCAGACCGACAAGGAAGACATCAAGGGACTGACGACGGCGGCCAGCGTCTGGCTGACCGCCGCCGTCGGCATCGCGGCCGGCATGGGGCGCGAGGCGACGGCGGTGTTCAGCACCCTGTTTGCCATCGTCGTGCTGACGATCATGCGCAGCGCGACGAAGGACCCGGCAGCTTAAGCGACTGCCTTGTCGGGCGCGCCGGCCTGGGCGGCCTTGACGCGCTCTTCCCAGTAGTGGGCGCCTTCGATGCCCAGGGCCTTCGGATCGAACTGCGGATCCTTGCCGGCCTTCTTCTGGCCTTCATAGTCGCGCAGGCACTTGAAGGCGGTCTTCTGCATCAGCAGGATGGCGACGATGTTCAGCCAGGCCATCAGGCCCACGCCCATGTCGCCCAGGCCCCAGGCCGCTTCCGCCGTCTTCACCGAGCCGTAGTAGGTCGAGCCGATGATGAACAGCTTGAGCACCAGGGTCATCCACGGACGGTTGACGGTGCGGTTGATGTAGGCGATGTTGGTCTCGGCGATGTAGTAATAGGCGACGATGGTGGTGAACGCGAAGAACAGCAGCGCCACGGCCACGAACAGCGCGCCGAAGCCCGGCATCACGTTTTCCAGCGCGGTCTGCACATAACCCGGACCCGAAGCGACGCCCTGCACGCCGGTGAACAGCGGGGCGCCGTTCGGCGCCTCGACGTTGTACTGGCCGGTGATCAGGAGCATGAAGGCGGTCGCCGAGCACACGAACAGGGTGTCGATGTAGACCGAGAAGCCCTGCACCAGGCCCTGCTTGGCCGGGTGGCTCACTTCGGCCGCCGACGAGGCGTGCGGACCGGTGCCCTGGCCTGCCTCGTTCGAGTACACGCCGCGCTTGACGCCCCACATGACCGCCAGGCCGAGGATGGCGCCGAAGGCGGCTTCCTGGCCGAAGGCCGAGGCGAAGATCAGCTTGATCACGCCCGGCAGTGCGCCGATATTCATGCCCACGATGACCACGGCCACCAGGATGTAGCCCAGCGCCATGAAAGGCACGACCACTTCCGCGAAGGTGGCGATGCGCTTGACGCCGCCGAAGATGATGAAGGCCAGCACGAGCGACAGGCCGATGCCGGTATACATGGGCTCGATGCCGGTGGCGGTCTTCAGGCCCTCGGCGATCGAGTTGGCCTGCACGCCCGGCAGCAGCAGGCCGGTGGCGATGATGGTGGCGAAGGCGAAGGTCAGCGCATACCACTTCATGCCCAGGCCCTTTTCAATATAGAAGGCCGGGCCGCCGCGGTATTCCTTGCCGATCTGCTCCTTGTACACCTGGCCCAGGGTCGACTCGACGAAGGCCGAGCTGGCGC
Organism: Massilia sp. ZL223; assembly: GCF_018119395.1. Classification (GTDB taxonomy): domain Bacteria; phylum Pseudomonadota; class Gammaproteobacteria; order Burkholderiales; family Burkholderiaceae_D; genus Telluria. The sequence goes on along the minus strand of NZ_JAGPWD010000003.1, from coordinate 229,173 downwards.
CCAGGAAGGCCACCGCCCACATCCAGAACACGGCGCCGGGGCCGCCAAAGGTGATCGCGGTCGCCACGCCGGCGATGTTGCCGGTGCCGACGCGGCCGGCCAGGGTCATGGACAAGGCCTGGAACGAGGATACGCCCTGCTCCGAACTCTTGCCTTCGAACATCAATCGGACCATTTCCTTCGCGTGGCGCACCTGCAGGAAGCGCGTACGGAGGGAGAAGTACAGGCCGGTGCCCAGGCAGAGCGCGATGAGCGCCGGGCTCCAGATAACGCCATTGGCGGCGGTGACCAAGTCATTCAGAGACATGTTTTCCCTAGCAGAGCGGCAACGGGTGTGCCGTTATGAACAATCGATCGGCGCGGTAGCGCCACCTTACTTAAGAGTAATGCGCAGAAGTAAATGCGTGGACAGCATATCAACAACGGCAGCCGAATGCTACAGGCGTGCGCCACCGCACGGAACGCGACCTTATCGAGGCGTAATATCTTGTCAAAACACACACATTTTAATGAATTGCCCAACCCTATAAGGAGAGCACCATGAACAAAATGACCTTGGCAGGCATCATGATGGCAGTCACCGTGCTGGCTACCGGCTGCAAGAAGGACGTGGACGGCGACGGCAAGGGCCCGGCCCAGGAAGCTGGCGCAGCGATCGACAATGCCGGCCAGACCGTGGCGGAAGGCACCAAGGAAGCCGCTGCTGAAACCGCCGCCGCCGCCGAACGCGCAGGCGACCGCGTGGAAGCCGCCACCGAACGTGCAGGCGAGCGTATCGAAGCCGCCGGCGCTGAAGTGAAGCAGGAATCCAAGGAAGCCGCAGCCGAAGTCGGCGCAGCTGCCGACCGTGCCCAGGACGCCACCGGCCGCGCCGTGGAACGTGCTGGCGAGAAGATGCAAGACGGCAAGTAATTCACCGTCGAGAGATGTCCCTGGTCGCCGGCCGGCGCGCACGCCCAGCCGTGTGCGCCGGCCGGCGCCATTATGAACCCGCCTCGAAGGCCAGGCGACCGGCGAGCCGGTGGATGTGCTTCATCGCTTGCGCGCCGTAGCAATTGCAGCCTACCGCGACTGCCCTGTTCAGGCCCGGCGCCACGATCGCGTAGACGTAGTAGCTTCCCCAGCTTCCCGCGTGCACGCTGACCACTCCCCCGGTGGCGTGATGCTCGATTGCCCAGCCGTGGGCGTAGCCATGGAGCGGCGTATGCATGCGGCGAACCGTGTCCGCGGACAGGTAGTCCGAACCGCCCCGCAGGCCCGCCAGTTGCGCGCGCAGCAACTTGCCGTATTCCGCCATCGACAGCATCATGCCGCCCGCAGGCTGCACCATGTCCATCCCATAGCGCACCTCGCCGCCGAAAGCGACGGGCCGCCACGCCGTCCCTTCCAGGACGTGGCCCGACACGCTCCCCGCGCCTGCATCCTCGGGAAATCCGAAGCCGGCTTCGATCCCGAGTGGCGCAAAGACTTCACGCCGCATCAGCTCCTCGTATGGAAGGCCCGCCGCCTCCTCGGCGGCCAGGCCCAGCAGCAGGTAGCCGAGGTTCGAATAGACCATCGACCTGTCCGGCGCCGCAGCCGGCGCGCGGTGCAGCAGATAATGTCCCACGGTCCGCCGGTCCACGCTCGGCACGCCGGTGGCGAGCGGGCGCAGCCGTTCGGCGTCCCCGTCATCGAGATCGTGCTTCAAGCCGCCGCGATGGCGCAGCATCTGCTCCACCGTCGCCGCGCGCAGCTGCGGATCCATGCTTGCACGCCATTGCGGGAACAGCTCGCCCATGCTGCTGTCCCAGCGCAGCCGCCGGTGCTCCACCAGGCGCGCGATCAGCATGGCCGTGGCCGCCTTGGTCTGCGACCCCATCTGCAAGGGATCGCCCACCAGCAGGCGTTCCGGCTCGCCGGCGATCCGGCTTCCACTGCTCGCCGCGTCAATGGCGCCGTCCTCGACCACCACCGCCGCCAGGCCGGGCAACCCCGCCTCGGCACGCGCACGCTCGACCAGCTCGCGCAGAGGCGCGCCGCCTGTCCGAGGCTCGGGGCCGTCCGCGCCGCCGCAGGCTCCCAGCAACACCGCCGCGCAGGCGGCAAGGATCACTCTTGCTTTCATCGATCTGTCCTTTCTGTTCGGTTGTCCGGACGCCGTTCCCGACGGCGCGCTGGCGGCTAGTCTAGGGAGGGCGCGTCTCGCTGCGCAGTGCCGGAAGTCATGCATGCCGCCGCAGGGAACCATGACGATCGGCACTGCCGGAGCGCGCGGATCCGCATTACAATGCGGCCCTTGACTTGCAAAACAGGCAATACCAATGTCGATGACCTTGCCCAGCCCGCCGCGCATCCCGCCATGGACGCTTGCCGTCACGGCGGCGCTTCTGCTCGGCGCGCTCGATCTCGCCGCAGTGCTGTCCGCCGGACTCGAGCGGCTGGAGCTGCACAACCCGCTCGGCCTGGCTGCCCTCGCGCTCGTGTCGGAAACGATGGGCGCTCCCGTCAACCGCGGCCATCCCGGCCGGGTGCTGGCGGCCTTCCAGCTGTTCGTCGCGCTCAAGGCATGCCTGATCGTCCTGTTCGCCGTGCTGGCCGGGGCGGCCTGCCGGAGCAGGCGCCCGCGCCGGCGCGGACTGCTGCTGGCCGGCCAGGTCGCGTGTGCGATCGCGCTCGATTCGGTGGTCTTCAACGTGGTCGTGACGGCGCAGATCGCGATGCTGCTGCCCTTGCGGCTGGGTGTCGCGGCAGTGGCTGGCCAGTATCTGCTCGGCGCCGGCGCGGACCTGCTGCTGGTGGTGGATGCGGCCCAGCGCTACGGCAAGCCGCCGATGTGGTCCCTTCTTGCCTACCTGGTGGCCGAGCGCACGATCCTGTTCGCCGCCTTCCTGTTTGCGCGCCTGGTCGCGCGTGAGCGGCGCGCGCGCCGGGAGCTGGCGGCGGCGCACGCCCAGGTGATGGCGACCCAGGCGCTGCTGGGCGACACCGTCCGCGGCGCCGAGCGCATGCGCATCGCCCGCGACCTCCATGACGCGCTCGGACACCACCTCACCGCCCTGAACCTGCATCTCGACCTGGCCCGGCGCCAGGCCGGCGGCCAGGCCCCATCCGCCCTGGGCACCGCGCAGGAAGCCAGCCGCGCCTTGCTGGCGCAGGTGCGCAATGTCGTCAGCCAGGAACGCCACGGCCAGGAAGTGGACCTGGGTGCGGCACTGCGTACGCTGTGCGGCGGCCTGCCGATGCTGGACACCGACCTGCGCATTGACGAGGCCGCTGCGCGCCACCCGGCGCCGGTGGCGCACGCGCTCTTCTGCTGCATCCAGGAAGCGGTGACGAATGCCCTGCGCCACGCCGGCGCCACGCGCCTCGCAATCGAGGTCCGGGCGCGCGGCGGCGCCACCTTCGTCCGGGTCGCCGACGACGGATGCGGCAAGGCCGGCGCCGCCGAAGGCAGCGGCCTGCGCGGCATGCGCGAGCGCGTGGCGGACCTCGGTGGCGAGCTGCGCTTCGGCAGCGGCATCGACGGCGGTTTTGCCGTGGAAGTCGCATTGCCGGCATCGGAGCTGGCGGCATGATCCGGGTGGCGCTGGTGGACGACCAGACCCTGGTGCGCAGCGGCATCCGTGGGCTGCTCGATCTGACCGGGGATATCCGCGTCGTGGCCGAGGCGGCCGACGGTCACGAGGCGCGCGCGGTCCTGGGCCTTGCGGCGGCCGACGTATTGCTGCTGGACGTGCGCATGCCGGGCTGCGACGGCATCGCGCTGCTGCGCGATCCGCAGCTCACGCTGCCGCCGGTGATCATGCTGACCACTTTCGACGATGACGATGCGCTGTACGAGGCCATGCGGCTCGGGGCGCGCGGCTACGTGTTGAAGGATATCTCCCTGGAACGGCTGGCGGACGGCATCCGCGCGGTCGCTGCCGGCGCAACCCTGTTCCGGCCAGCGCTGACCGAGCGCACGCGCGCCTCCTTCCAGCGCAGCTGCCCGGAGGCGGCGCGGCCGCCAGGCGCGCAACTGCTGACGGGGCGCGAGACCGAAGTCCTGGCCCTGATGGCCGGTGGCCTGAGCAATGGCGAGATCGCCCGCCATCTCGGCTCGAGCGAAGGCACGGTGAAGAACCACGTATCGAGCGTCCTGTCCAAGCTGGGGGTGCGCGACCGGGTCCGCGCCGTGCTGCGCGCGATCGAGATGGAGATCATCTGAGACCTAGAAACCGAAGCGCAGGCCGGCCTGCACGATGGTGTGGGACTTCCTGAGGCCGGCGCTCTGCACCCTTCCGTAGGACGCCAGCTCGCCGGTCAGCGCTAGCCGGGGCGCGATATGGTAGGCGATGCCGAGTGCCCCCATCGGCCGCAAAGCGTGTTCCTTTCCATCGATGCTCCCTGCCCCTTCAACCCGCAGCGCATTGCGCGCCACGCCCAGCTTGGCGTACCAGGACGTCGACTCGCCCAGTGGCGCGCTCCAGCGCCCGGCCAGGTAGGCGAGGCTCGACTCGGCCTTCGCGCGGCCGGCGGCGGCAGTGAACCGGGTATCGCTCATGCGTCCATAGCCGCCTTCGACGGCCCAGTTTTCAGACAACTGGTAGCCGCCATAGGCGACCAGGGGCGAGTCGCGGTCGGCGGGCTGGAGCGCCGGCCCCGCAGCCTGGGGCAGCTCCTGGTGGCTGCGGTTGCCGATTGCCAGGCCGGCATAGGGACCGGCCGTTGCCGACGAGATGCTCAGTGCCGCGCAGATGGCGGCGAAGGTGGAATGCTTCATGTTGTCCTTTCACTGGCGTGCCGCCGGACCGTCCGGCCGCACCGCTGCGCCAGTGTAGGCAAGCCGGGCCGTCGCCGCATGTGCCGATCGTCATGCATACCGGCGCGGACATCGGGAAGCGAAAAGGGCCGCCCATGGCGGCCCTGCGTGACCAGAGCTAGGCAGCTCAGGCCTTCTTCTGCCTGGCGATCCAGCCGTCGACCAGTTCGCCCAGCACGTCCAGCGGCACCGAGCCCGCGCCCAGCACCAGGTCGTGGAAGGCCGGCAGCGAGAACTTGTCGCCCAGCTCCTTGCGCGCCTTCTCGCGCAGCTCGACGATGCGCAGCATGCCGATCATGTAGGCGTTGGCCTGTCCCGGCCAGGCGACATAGCGCTCCACCTCCTGGGCGCCGATGCCGTAGTCGATGCCCTGCTGGCGGGTCCAGCCCTTGGCGTGCAGGCCGGTGTCGACCACCAGGCGGCGTGCCCGGAACAGCTCCGAGCCGAGCGCGCCGAGCAGGCCCGGCACATCGCCTTCGTACCAGTTCTGCTCCACCGCCAGGCGCTCGGTGTACAGGGCCCAGCCTTCGGCGTGGGCGCTGCCGCCACTGAAGATGCGCTGGCTGCGGAATTTCGGGATGCCGGTCAGTTCCTGCTGGATCGCCAGCTGGAAGTGGTGGCCGGGCACGGCTTCGTGGTAGGCCAGGCTGCGCATGCGGATCATGTCGAACTTCGGACCGCGCAACGGCACCCAGAAGATGCCCGGACGGCTGCCGTCCGGCGCCGGCAGCGAGTAGTGGGCGGCCGCCGAAGGCTCGGTCAGCGGCGGTTCGCGGCGCACTTCGACCGGGGCGCGCGGCTTCAGGTTGAACAGCGAGGCGCTGCGCTTCTCGGCGTCGCGCACCATCTCGCCGTAGCTGGCGATGATGGCCGGGCGCGGATCGCCCTCGCCTTTCGGCTGGAAGCGCTCGTCCAGCTGCTTCATGCGGGTTTCGATGTCACCCTCGAGCAGGCCGAGCGAGCGCAGGTGCTTGTCCATCTCGCCTTCGATGCGCGCCACTTCGCGCAGGCCGATTTCGTGGATCTGTTCCGGGGTGAGCTTGGTGCTGGTGTAGTTCTCCACCGCGCGGGCATAGGCGGCGGCGCCGTTCGGCAGGCGCGAGATGCCGGCCACGTCGCCGGTGCGCGGGTGGATCTCGGCCATGAAGTCCTTCACGCGGCCATAGGCCGGGCGGATCTTCTCTTCGACGATCCGGGTGGCGCGGGCGATCGCGGCGGCGCGCGCCTCCGGCGCCAGGTCCTTCAGCTCGGCGGTGCGCTGCTCGAAGGTCGTGACCAGCACGTTCTGGCTTGCCGCCGGCTTGAGGAAGTGGTCGACCTGGAACTGGGCGCGCTCGAGGATGAAGCGCGGCGGGATCAGCTGCTTGGCGGCGGCGGCGCGGCCGCGCGCCAGCGCTTCGTCCATGCGGGCGCCGACCTGCTCCAGGCGCGCCAGGTAGCTGTCGACGTCGGCCTTGTTGCGCAGCGGGTGGGTGGTGGTCATGAAGTTGACCAGGCTTACCTGCACGCCGCTGAACTGCGAGAAGATGAAGGAATGGTCCTCGAAGGGCTCGTTGGCGACCGTGTTCTGCAGCGACCAGCGCATCACGGCGGCCGAGATCTTCTGGCTGTCGTCCAGCGGCGCCGACTTGAACTTGTCCAGGCGCGCCAGGCCGGCCTTGGCCAAGGCGACCACTTTCTGGCGGTGGGCGGCGGTCAGGGGCGTCAGCTCGCGGTCCAGCTTCGCCTGCTCGGCGCCGCTGAAGTACTGGGTCATGGTCGCCAGCTGCGGGCTCAGGCGCACCCAATCCTCGGCGAACTTGTCGGCCCAGACGTCGAAGGCTTTATGCGGCTTGGCGGCAGTGGCCGACGCCGCGGCAGGCGCGGCGAGCGCGGCGGCCGGCAGGCTTACGCCGGCGAGGACAGCGGGAATGAACAGGGCGGCGATGGTGGCGCGCAGGCTGCGCTGGCGGGACGATGGCATCTCGGGGGTCTCTCTTCCTTATCGTTGATCTGTATGCAGTGAGCATCACTGCAGTTGCCGTCGAGGAATCTAACACGGAAGAGAACAAAGCAACAACGCGCGCTGTTGCCCGGCTGCGTACATACAGGTCCGCACCGGGCCGGCGCTCAGCGATCGGACTCGATCACCAGCGTTTCCAGCTTTGCCGGGCTCCAGCTGCCCGCCAGGCGCCAGTCGCGCGCGGCGCCTTCGACCACCACCTGCCAGTGGGTCGGCTCCAGCGCCGGCAGCGCCGCCGAAAAGCGGCCCTGGGCATCGGGCAGCGCTTCCAGCACCAGGTCCTTCCCAGGCTGGGTCGGATGCGCCAGGCGGATGTGGAAAGGCGCCACGACCGGCTTGCCGAAGCTGTCCAGGCGCCCCTGCAGGCGGCCGGACCGGGCGTCGTGGCGGGCCTCGAAGGCCAGCCCGAGGCTGCTCGCGACACGGTCGCGGCGCAGGTCCTGGTTGATCGCCTTGCCCTGCTTGTAGTAGTCGCCCACCACCAGCGCGTCCGGACGGCTGACGGCCAGCCAGGCCGTGATCGCGCCGGCGACCAGCACCAGCACCGGGCCGATCATCAGGAACCACGGCCAGCGGTGCTTGTACCAGGGTGCGGCGCTGCTACGCGGCAGCGGATGAATTGCGGTTTGCATCTTCAGCTCCTTCTTACTTCGGCACGATGAAGACGGCGTCCTCGGACACCGCCAGGTGCGGATCCGCCACCGAACTCACCGTGAAATCGATCCTGTTCGAGCCAGGCCTGGCCGCGCCCGGTTCGATGCGCACGCGCACCGGCACCGCACGCGTGCTGGCCGCGTCGATCTCGACCACCTCCTCGCCGGCCACGCTCACCGACGGAATGCCGGCCACGCCAATGTGCAGGCGCTGGGCCTGCTCGCTCGTGTTCATCACCTGCAAGCGGTAGACGTTCTCGATCATGCCGTCGTCCACTTCGCGGCCCATCGAGCCGCGGTCACGGATCACGTCCAGCTTGAGTGGATTGCGCAGCGCGATCGAAGCCGCCATGCCGATCACCAGCGCGGCCAGGACGCCGGTATAGACCAGCACGCGCGGGCGCAGCATACGGTTACGGATCGCGGCCGGGTTCAGCTTGTGCGCCAGGCCGTTTTCGGTGGCGTAGCGGATCAGGCCGCGCGGCTTGGCGATCTTGTCCATCACGCTGTTGCAGGCATCCACGCAGGCGGCGCAGCCGATGCATTCGTACTGCAGGCCCTTGCGGATGTCGATCCCGGTCGGGCACACTTGCACGCACATGCTGCAGTCGATGCAGTCCCCTGCCCCTTGCGCCTTGGGCCGGACATTGCGCGGTTCGCCGCGCGCCGCGTCGTAGGTGACGATCAGGGTGTCCTTGTCGAACATCGCGCTCTGGAAGCGCGCGTAGGGGCACATGTACTTGCACACCTGCTCGCGCAGCCAGCCCGCGTTGCCGTAGGTGGCGAAGCCGTAGAACAGGACCCAGAAGGTTTCCCACGGCCCGAGCGTAAATCCCAGCACGTCGAAGCTCAGTTCGCGCACGGGCGTGAAATAGCCGACGAAGGTAAAACCGGTCCACAACGCCACCGCGCCCCACGCCAGGTGCTTGGCGCCCTTCTTGCCGATCTTCTCCAATGTCCAGGGCTGACGGTCGAGGCGGATGCGGGCGCTGCGCGCGCCCTCGATCTTGCGCTCGATCCAGAGGAAGATTTCGGTGTACACCGTCTGCGGGCAGGCGAAGCCGCACCACACGCGCCCCGCCACCGCCGTCACCAGGAACAGGCCGTAGGCGCAGATGATCAGCAGCGCTGCCAGGTAGATGAAGTCCTGGGGCCAGAACACGATGCCGAACAGGTAGAACTTGCGGCTGGCCAGGTCGAACAGGACGGCCTGGCGGCCGTGCATGTTCAGCCACGGCAGGCCGTAGAACAGCAGCTGGGTGAGCCACACGCAGGCCCAGCGCAAGGACGCGTAGCGGCCCTTGATCTCGCGCGGGTAGATCTCCTCCCGCGCGGCGTACATGTGGATGACAGCTTCCTGGGGGGCGTTCATTTCGATGCCGTCTTGATCGTGGTGTCGTTGGACAGGCTCCACACATAGGCCGCCAGCACATGCACCTTTTCTTCGCCGAGGAACTCGCCGAAGGCTGGCATGGTGTTGGTGCGGCCCTTGCGGATGGTTTCCATCACCGTCTCGGCGCTGCCGCCGTAGAGCCAGGTCTTGTCCGCCAGGTTGGGCGCCCCCATCATCGGGTTGCCCTTGCCTTCCGCGCCGTGGCAGGCCACGCAGGCGGCGAACTTCGGCTTGCCGAAGGCGACCTTGACCGGGTCGGCCGTCAGGCCCGAGAGGTTGCGTACGTAATGCGCGACCGCTTCCACGTCCTTGTCCGAGCCCAGCGCAGCGCCCATCGCCGGCATCGTGCCGATGCGGCCGTTCATGATGGTGGCCTTGATGGTGGCTGGCTCGCCGCCATGCAGCCAATCCTTGTCGCTCAGGTTCGGGAAGCCCTTGTTGCCGCGCGCGTCGGAACCATGGCACTGCGCGCAGTAGTTCAGGAACAGGCGCTCGCCGATGGCCTGGGCCTGCGGGTCGGCCGCCACCGCCTCCAGGCTCTGGTTCGCGTACTGGGCAAACAGCGGGCCGAAATCTGCCTTGGCCTGCTTGAGCTCCGCCTGGTATTCGCCTTTCGAGTTCCATCCGAGCTTGCCGGCGTAGCTGCCCAGGCCCGGATACAGCACCAGGTAGGCCAGGCCGAACACGATGGTCAGGTAGAACATCCACATCCACCAGCGCGGCATCGGCGTATTCAGCTCGGTCAGGTCCTCGTCCCAGACGTGGCCGGTGGTTTTCTGCGGCTCGCCATTGGCGTCCAGCTTGACCTTGTGCACCGACTGCGACCACAGCAGGATGCCGCAGCCGAGGATGGACAGCACCGTGATGACGGCGATGTACCAGTGCCAGAAGCCGTTGAAGAAATCAGCCATGTTCGTGCTCCTCTTCCGTGAACTCGTCGGCGAAGGGCAGCGCCGCTGCCGCCTCGAAGTCCTTGTTCTTGTGGAGCACGTAGGTCCAGGCCAGGATGCCCAGGAAGGTGGTAAAGCTCACCACGGTCATCAGGCTGCTCGCGTTATCGAAAATCTGTTGCAGTGCCATCTCAGTTCCTCGTCTTGATCTGGGTGCCCAGGCCTTGCAGGTAGGCGATCAGGGCATCCTGTTCGGTCTTGTCGCTAAGCTCCGCCGGCGCGGCCGCCACCTCGGCATCCGTGTAGGGCACGCCGATGCGCTGCATGGCGCGCATCTTGGGCAGGATCTCGGCCGCGACCAGCTTGTTTTTCGCCAGCCACGGATAGCCCGGCATGTTCGATTCCGGCACCACGTCGCGCGGGTTGTCGAGGTGGGTGCGGTGCCATTCGTCGCTGTAGCGGCCGCCGACGCGGGCCAGGTCCGGGCCGGTGCGCTTCGAGCCCCACTGGAAGGGATGGTCGTAGACGAATTCGCCCGCCACCGAGTAGTGGCCATAGCGCTCGGTCTCGGCGCGGAAGGGACGGATCATCTGCGAGTGGCAGTTGTAGCAGCCTTCGCGGATGTAGATGTCGCGTCCCGCCAGGCGCAGCGGTGAATATGGCTTCAAGCCCGAGACCGGCTCGGTGGTGGATTTCTGGAAGAACAGCGGCACGATCTCGACCAGGCCGCCGAAGGAGATGACCAGGAGGACCAGGCCGATCAGGAGCCAGGGGTTCTTCTCGATCCACTCGTGGGTGAATTTCATTACATGCTCCTCAATGTCTTAAGCGTGGACCGCTGCGCCGGCAGCGGCCAGGTGCGGCTTGACGGGTGCGGTCGGGATGCGCGCGTCGACGTTGGCCGTGCCGCGCATCGTCATCCAGGTGTTCCAGGCCATCAGCGCCATGCCCGACAGGTAGAGGAAGCCGCCGGTGAAGCGGATCACGTAGTACGGGTAGGTGGCCTTGACGCTTTCGGCGAAGGTATAGGTCAGGGTGCCGTCCGGGTTCACCGCGCGCCACATCAGGCCCTGCATCACGCCGGCGATCCACATCGAGGCGATGTACAGGACGATGCCGATGGTGGCGACCCAGAAGTGGGTCTCGACCAGGGCCATGCTGTACATCTGCTTCTTGCCGGCCAGGCGCGGGATCAGGTAGTAGATCGAGCCCATGGTGATGAAGCCGACCCAGCCCAGGGCGCCCGCATGGACGTGGGCAACGGTCCAGTCCGTGTAGTGCGACAGCGAGTTGATGGTCTTGATCGACATCATCGGGCCCTCGAAGGTGGCCATGCCGTAGAAGGACAGCGAGACGATCATGAACTTGAGCAGCGGGTCCGAACGCAGCTTGTGCCAGGCGCCCGACAGGGTCATCATCCCGTTGATCATGCCGCCCCAGGACGGCGCCAGCAGGATCAGCGAGAACACCATGCCGATCGACTGGGTCCAGTCGGGCAGCGCTGTGTAATGCAGGTGGTGCGGGCCGGCCCACATGTAGGTGAAGATCAGGGCCCAGAAGTGCACGATCGACAGGCGGTAGGAATACACCGGGCGCTCGGCCTGCTTGGGGATGAAGTAGTACACCATGCCCAGGTAGCCGGCGGTCAGGATGAAGCCCACCGCGTTATGGCCGTACCACCACTGGATCATGGCGTCCTGCACGCCCGCGTAGACCGAATAGGACTTCATGGCGGACACCGGGATCGCCATGCCGTTCACCACGTGCAGGATGGCGACCGCCAGGATGTAGCCGCCGAAGAACCAGTTGGCCACATAGATGTGCTTGACCTTGCGCTTGACGATGGTGCCGAAGAAGACCACGGCATAGGCGACCCACACGACGGTGATCAGGATCGCGATCGGCCATTCGAGCTCGGCGTATTCCTTGCCGCGGGTGAAGCCCATCGGCAGCGAGATCGCGGCCGAGACCAGCACGGCCTGCCAGCCCCAGAAGGTGAAGGCGGCGAGTTTGTCGGAGAACAGCCGCACCTGGCAGGTGCGCTGGACCACGTAGTACGAGGTGGCGAACAGGCCGCAGATGCCGAAGGCGAAGATGACCGCGTTGGTGTGCAGCGGACGCAGGCGTCCGTAGCTGAGCCACGGGATGTCGAAGTTCAGTGCGGGCCAGGCCAGCTGCGCGGCGATGAAGACGCCGGCAGCCATGCCGATCACGCCCCATACCACGGTCGCGATGGCGAACTGGCGCACGATCTTGTAGTTATAGTTGAGACTGCTGTCCAAGATGCTCTCCTGAATAATCATATGGATGACAATCAGGAGTGTGCTTTTCTGAACCTTAAAAATCCTTGATGTGAATCAAATTGTTCTGTATCGGTTGAGGTATGGAGCGCAGTGTTGCGTCTTGGTGCACAGGCCGGCGATGCGATGCCGGCCTTACTGCACGAGGTCGTCGTCCCGCAGGATCCTCAGGGCTGGCCCTTCGAGATCCTCGAACTGCCCGCTGTCGGCCGCGCCGAAGAAGATCCACACCGCGAGCGCGACGAGGCAGATACTCAAGGGTATCAACAAGTACAAGGCTTCCATTCAGTCCGTCCTCAGCCGCAGGGCATTGAGCACCACCAGCGCGGAACTGGCCGCCATGCCGATACCCGACATCCAGGGATTCAGCAAGCCCGACGCCGCCGCCGGAATCGCCACCAGGTTGTACACCGAGGCCCAGATCAGGTTCTGGCGGATCACCGCCAGCGTACGGCGTGCGGTGTCGGCCGCATCGGCCAGCGGCAGCAGCCCGTCGCCCAGCAGCACGCCGTCCGCATGCAGCTGGGCCAGTTCGGCCCCGCGCCCCATGGCAAAGGACACGTCCGCGCCGCTCAGCACGGCCGCATCGTTGATGCCGTCGCCGACCATGGCCACCACCGCGCCCTGCATCTGCAGGCTGCGCACGAAGGCGAGCTTCTCGTCCGGCAGCTTTCCGCCGAGGGCGGTGGCGATGCCGAGCTGGCCGGCCACGGCCTGAGCCGCGCCCTGCTCGTCGCCGCTCAGCAGGACCACGGTCTTGCCGCCGTCCTTGAAGCGCTGTACTACTTCCGCCGCCTCCGGCCGCAGCCCATCCGACAGGTCGAAGCGCGCCAGCCAGCCGCCGGTCGTACCCAGCCACACCGAGGTGGTCCCGGTCGGCGCCGCGGAACGCGCCACTCCCCCGGCCACGCCTTCCACGAAGGCCGCGCTGCCGAGACGGTACAGGCGACCGTTGATGCACCCCTCCACGCCCTGCCCCACAACATAGCGCAGCTGCTCGGCCAGGCCGGGCGCCGCGCCGCCGGCTTCGCGGATCGCCTGGGCGATCGGATGCGGGTTGTCGGCTTCCAGCGCCGCCGCGATGCGCAGGCAGGCCTCCGCCGTCTGGGCGCTGACCGGCACCGCCTGGCGCAGCACCGGGCGGCCAAGGGTCAGAGTGCCGGTCTTGTCGAACACGATGTGGGTGGCGCGCTCGAAGGTCTCGAGCGTGTGCGGCTTCACCGCCAGCACGCCGCGCCGCAGCAGGCGGTCGGTGGCGGCGGCCAGCGCGGTCGGCGTGGCCAGGGACAGCGCGCACGGGCAAGTCACGACCAGCACCGCCACCGCCGCCTGCCAGGCGCGCGCCGGCTCGACGGCTTGCCAGGCGAAGAACACGGCCACGGTCAGCACCAGCAGGGCCACCACCGACCAGGCGGCCACGCGGTCGGCCCACAGCGCCAGCGCCGGCTTGCCCTGCCCGGCTTTCTCGACCAGGCGCACCAGCATCGCCAGGGTGCTGTCGGTGGCGGTCGAGCTCACGCGCAGGACGATGGTCTGGGCCGCGTTGACGGCGCCGCCCGGCAGGCAGTCGCCCACCGTCTTGCGCTGGGTGCGGCTCTCGCCCGTGAGCAGGGCCAGGTCGACCTCGGTGTCGCCGTCGACGATGACGCCGTCGGCCGGAATCGCCTGGCCGGCCTTGACCAGCACCAGGTCGCCCACTTGCAGCGCGCCGGCGGCCACCAGCTCGGAATCGCGCGCCGCCGGGTCGCCGCGCAGGCGCAGCGCCGCTGCCGGCACGCCCTGCTGCAGGCGCTCGAGGGCGCTGGCGGCCTTGCGGCGCGCGCCCAGTTCCAGGTAACGGCTGCCCAGCAGCAGGAACACGAACATCGTCACCGAATCGAAGTAAACCTCGCCGCGGCCCGTGAACAAGGCCGCGCAGCTGCCGGCGAAGGCGGCGGCGATGCCCAGCGCCACCGGCACATCCATGCCAGGCAGCCCGCGTTTCAGGTCTTGCCAGGCGCCGCCGAAGAAAGGCTGGGCCGAGTACAGCACGGCCGGCAGTGTCAGGAATAGCGAGGCCCAGTGCATCAGCGCCGTCATCGACGCATCCATGGTGCCGTCGGTCGCCAGGTAGACCGGGACCGCGTACATCATCACCTGCATCATCGACAGACCGGCCACGAACAGCTGGCGGAACAGCTTCTTGCGCGCTTTTTCCAGCTGCTCCCCGTGCTGCCTGGCGTCGTAGGGGTAGGCGGTGTAGCCGATCATGCGCAGGGTGCGCAGGATGACGCTGGGTTTGCACTGCGCCGGGTCCCAGCGGACGTGCAGGCGTTCGGTGGCGACGTTCAGGGTGGATTCGAGCACGCCCGGCAACTGGCCGAGGCGGCGTTCGATCAGCCAGACGCAGGCGGCGCAGCGCATTCCCTCGACCGCGAAGCTCGCCTCGTCCTGGCCTTCCTGGCCGTCGTAGAGCAGCAGCTCCGGCGCGTCGGCGCTGTGCTCGACGGGGGCCGCGTACTCGGTGCGCGTGGCGTAGTAGTCGGCGAAACCGCCGTCCACGATGGCCTGGGCCGCCGCCGCGCATCCGGGGCAGCACATGCTGCGCGCCGCGCCGTCGACCACGGCATGCCAGCGGCTCGCGGCCGGGACCGGCAAGCCGCAGTGGAAGCAGCTGTCCAGTACCGCCACCGGCGCCGCCTCGCGCAGCGGCACCTCGGCCTGCGCCGGGACGTCGGCGCGTACTTGCGCCAGCACCGCGCTCATGCCGCGCTCCCCGTGCCGAAGCACACCAGATGGACCCAGCTCTCCGGCAGGCCGCCGGCGGCGCGCGCGAGGCCGGCCAGGCCGAAGCCGGCGATGGCCAGACCGCACAGCAGGCGCACGCGGCCCATCCGCAGCAGGCCGCGCAGGCGCTGGCCCGCCAGGCCGAGCGCGGCGAGCATGGGCAAGGTGCCCAAGCCAAAGGCCAGCATCACCGCCGCACCGTCCAGCGCGGAGCCGGACAGCATGGCTGTCACCAGCACGCTGTAGACCATCCCGCAGGGCAGCCAGCCCCACAGGGCGCCGGCGGCCAGCATGCGCCCTGGCGTGGATGGCGGTCCGACCCGGCGCAGCAGCGGGCGCACATGCCGCCACAGCGCCTGGCCGCCCTGCTCCAGCCGCGCCAGGCCGCGCCAGGCATCCATCAGGAACAGGCCGAGCGCCACCAGCATCAGGTTGGCCGCCCAGTAGGCGGCCTCCTGCAGGCCGGGCAGCGCCGCGAACCCGGCCGCCCCGCCCGCCAGCGCCCCCGCCGCCATGTAGCTGGCGATGCGTCCTGTGTTGTAGGCCACGACGTTGGCGGCGGGCGTGGCCGTCACCGTGCGCACCGGTACCGGGAAGGCCGGCGCGGCAGGCAGGGATGGACGGACGCCGCCGACCGACAGCGCGCCGACGATGCCGCCGCACATGGCGGCGCAGTGGACGCTGCCCAGCAGGCCGACCAGAAACACGGGAAACAGGGCGATACCTGGCATGTAGGCGGCCTCAGATGGTTTGCGAATGGCGCGGGCCGGTGCGTTCCGCCAGGTAGCGGTCGAACACCATGCACACGTTGCGGATCAGGAGGCGCCCTTTCATCGTGACGCTCAGCCATTCCGGCCCCAGCGTCACCAGGCCGTCGCGCTCGAGCTGGCGCAGCTGGGCCAGCTCGTTGGCGAAGTACTGCGCGAACACGATGGGAAAGGCCTGCTCGATGGCGGGCACCGAGAGCTCGAACTGGCACATCAGCTTCTGGATGATGGCGCGGCGCAGCAGGTCGTCCATCGACAGGCGGGCGCCGCGCGCCACCGGCAGCTCGTTGGCGTCGATGGCGTCGTAATACTCGTCCAGGGTCTTGACGTTCTGGCTATAGGTGGCGCCCACCGCGCTGATGCTCGACACGCCGCAGGACACCAGGTCGGTATCGGCATGGGTCGAGTAGCCCTGGAAATTGCGGTGCAGGCGGCCCTGGCGCTGGGCCACGGCCAGGTCGTCGCCCGGCTTGGCGAAATGGTCCATGCCGATATAGACATAGCCGGCCGCGCCCAGGTGTTCGATGCATAACTGGAGCATCCGCAGCTTGGTGTCGCTGTCCGGCATGTCGGCCGCGTTGATGCGGCGCTGCGGCTTGAACAGGTGCGGCATGTGGGCGTAGTGGTAGACCGAGATGCGGTCAGGGTCGGCGGCGACCACCTTGTCCAGGGTCTGGCGCATGCTGTCCAGGGTCTGTTTTGGCAGGCCGTAGATCAGGTCGATGCTCACCGAACGAAAGCCCGCCGCGCGCGCCGCGTCGATCACGGCCCGCGTTTCATGCTCGGGCTGGACGCGGTTGACGGCCTGCTGCACGTCCGGGTCGAAGTCCTGCACGCCCAGGCTGATGCGGTTGAAACCCTGGCGGCGCAGGCTGTGCACGCGCTCGGCCGAAACGGTGCGCGGATCGACTTCGATCGAGTATTCGCCGCTTTCGTCGGGCGCGAAGCGGAAGCTGCGGCGCAGGTGTGCCATCAGGTCGCCCATCTGCTCGTCGGAGAGATAAGTCGGGGTGCCGCCGCCGAAGTGCAGCTGCTCGACCTCGTTCATGCCGGCGAACAGCAGGCCCTGCATCTCGATCTCGCGCTTCAGGTAGGACAGGTAGAGCGCAGCCTTGTCGCGGCGCTTGGTGACGATCTTGTTGCAGGCGCAGTAGTAGCACACCGTGTCGCAGAACGGAATGTGCAGGTAGAGCGAGAGCGGACGCTTGCTGCCGCGGGTGCGCACGCCGGCGACAGCGTGCAGGTAGTCGCGGTAGCCGAATTCGGCGCCGAAGCGGTCGGCGGTCGGGTAGGAGGTGTAGCGCGGGCCGGACTTGCTGAGCCGGCCGAGCAGGTCAGCGTCGAATTCGACGCTGGGAGTGAATACGAGTGGGGCCGAGGGGGCCGAAGACGGAAGCGCTTCAACGAGCATGACAATAAACTCCAGCTGCTGGCCGCATTGCGGAAATGCAATGCGACACGATCAGCTTGCAGTTTATTGATCTGCTTCGGCCAAATCCTTGACTTGCATCAAATACGGCCGAGACTGCCGTACGGGCATGCGCATTCCGTCATCGAACTTGAACACGGAGAGGGCCTGGACCAGCTGTGCAGCCTCGTCGGCGACGCTGCCGGAGGCCACGGCCGATTCCTCGACCAGGGTGGCGTTCTGGCGCGTGATGCTGTCCAGCTGGGCCATGGCGGCATTCACCTGGGCGATGCCTTCGCCCTGTTCGCGGCTGGCGGCGGTAATGGCGTGCATGATGGCGGCGGCGTCGCGCACCGAGGCGACCACCTCGCGCATGGTCTGGCCGGCGTCGCCCACCAGGGCGTTGCCCTGCTCGACGTGCTGGCCCGAGGTCTCGATCAGGGCCTTGATTTCCTTGGCGGCGGCGGCCGAACGCTGGGCCAGGCTGCGCACCTCGCCGGCGACGACGGCGAAGCCGCGCCCCTGCTCCCCTGCCCGCGCCGCTTCGACGGCGGCGTTCAGGGCCAGGATATTGGTCTGGAAGGCGATGCCGTCGATCAGGCCGATGATGTCGGCGATGCGGGTCGAGGACTCGCTGATCCGCCCCATGGTATTGCCGACCCGCTCGACGGCGTCGCCGCCGCGTCCGGCCACGGTGGTGGCGCCCACCACCAGCTGGTCGGCGCGCACCGCGTTCTCGGTGTTCTGGCCTGCGGCCGCGGCGATCTGGCCCAGGCTGCCGGCAGTCTGCTCCAGGCTGGCCGCCTGCGCCTCGGTGCGCCCGGCCAGGTCGCTGTTGCCGGCGGCGATGGCGCGGGTGGCGTGCTCGATCGAACCGACGTTGCGGCGCACGTCGCCGACGATGGCTTTCAGGTTGATGTTCAGCTGGCGCAGGGCTAGCTGCAGGCGGCCGATCTCGCCGTTGCCGCCGCTGCCCTCAATGTCGCAGCTGGTGGCCAGGTCGCCGCCGGCCAGCGCGTAGACGGCGCTGGTGGCCTGGCTCAGCGGACGGGCGATGGAGCGGTGCAGGTCCGCCCATGCGGCCAGGGTAGCCGCCGTGCCGAGGGCGGCCAGCGCCTGCCAGGCGCCGCTGTCGGACGTGGCGCCAAGGCCGGCCATCAGCGCGGCCTGGGCCGACATCATCAGGCCCAGGCGGCGCGTGAGCGGCAGTTCGCGCAGGGCCGCCACTTTCCTGCGCCAGCCGGCGCGCACGGCCTGGCCGCGCACGATCACCAGGTGCTTCGCTTCGCCGCTGCGGATCTTGCGGTACAGCTCCTCGGCGGCGCGCACCTGCTCGCGCGTTGGCGCGGTGCGCACCGACATGTAGCCGGTGACCCGGCCGGCTTCCTTGACCGGCACCACGTTCGCCACTACCCAGTAGAAGTCGCCGTTCTTGCGGCGGTTCTTGACCAGCCCGGTCCACGGCTCGCCTGCCTGCAGGGTCCGCCACAGGTCGGCGAAGGCTTCCGGGGGCATGTCCGGGTGGCGCACCACGTTATGGGCCTTGCCCAGCAATTCAGACTCGTCGAAGCCGCTGACCTCGACAAAGCTCGGGTTCACGTAGGTGATGCGGCCCTTGGTGTCGGTCTTCGACACGATGGACTGGCCCTCTTTCAACAGGTACTCGATGCCGGTGACCGGCTGGTTGTTACGCACGACACTTCTCCTTGTGTTGCCGAATGGCAAAATTCCAAGGTTTGCATTCTACTGAGCGACATTCACAAAATTTTTGACCTAGATCAAAAAGCTCAAACAAGTTAGAAAGTAGCGGCAACAATACTTAGCAAAAGAATCTTGAAGAGTCGAACTCGCCTCGGTCGGTCAAACCTTTCCTGATGTCGCGACGGAAGAGGTAAGCGTTGCACCGCACGACGTCTTGTGTCCTTGGAAAGCCACCGGAATCCCTTCGACAAGCACCATCGGATCCCCTTCGGCGATCACGCACGGCGAGTGGCCGTTGATCGGACAAACGCACGCATCCCCCTTGCGGGCTACCGCGATACCGTGGACAAACGCGGTGCCGGAGGCGGCGATCACCTTGCCGCCGTGGCTGGTCGAGTCACCAAGTCGGATTACACCTTTCATGGTCATCCTCCACAGTCGTCATAAAAAGCTGTTCGCTTGGGCGGGTGGGCAGCCCGAATCTATCGATCAGCCAGCCAACGCCAAACGGTCAAGCCATATGCGGATCCGAGGTTGGCCATCGATTCGCCTGCCTGATAGGTTCGCGGCAGTGCATCAACGTCCAGCGGTTGCCAGACACCTGCTTTCGGGCAGGGTTCCCCTGCCTTGGCTCGCAGGTCGCCATCGTTCTTAGCTTGACGGTTAGAGAGAATGACCGGGTGCCATTCCGTTGCCACTGCAAGTGTCTCAGGGGTGAAGTAATTTCCGCCGCCAGGGTAAGGTCCGCGTTCCTCTGCCGTCTTTATAAACTGATATACAGGTTGCATTCTCAATCCCCTGATGGCGAAGGTAAGGCTATGGTGGGCCAAGCCCGTGCCGGGGTACCAGACACCCGTCCACGGCACCTCTTCTCCGGTCCGGCATGTGATCGACCTGTCGATTACATACTCCAGGAGTGGATCGGGGAGTTTGGGAAACAGCGGTTCGTTAAACCAAGTAAAACTCCGGTTATATACTCCTACAATCTCCTCACCTGGAAAGCCATCATCATCATTCCGTCGTTCAGCCCACTCGGGATCAAGGGGATCCAGCTCGAAGAAACTCCCTGCTCCTGCAAATGCATTGGTGAGTGCGCTGTTGATCACGCGGGCATAGGCCGCCAATCGATCAACCCGAACGTTACTAAATTCGTTGTATTCGGCTGCAGTCATCCAGCTATGCAAAGGCTGCTCCATGATGCCTCGTATGTCACCTCTAATGCAGTCGGAAATTTCCCACATCAATTCGTAGTCACCCAGCCGTGCCAATTCAGCGCCACGTCTAAAGTCGCGCGCGCGCTGTTTGAACTTATCAAAAATTTGGTTGTTTCTACCAAAATTTACGACCTGCCTTGAGACAGCGAGAGTGCCAAACCACTCCATAGTCGCATCGCATTCGCGGGCAGCTCCTTCAAAGAATTCAGCCGACGTGAACAAATTCCAGATGGAGGCCTCCAAGTTTAGATTTCGCATGTATTCGTTCTCCTCGTCGAATAGGTTACGATGCGGTAGGTGCAGTAAGTAAAATTCTTTGAGCTTCCTGGGGTGTATAGTCCGTCGCGCCCCATCCAGTTTCAATCGGTCCCTTTATACGTCGGTCCGTGATTCGGGCACGAAGTTTTGTAGGGGCTGTCGCACCGGTCACGTCAGTAAAGTCGACTCGGCGATCCTCATTGCCGGCACCATCCATAAGAGGCTTGCCAGTCACCCGATCAATTCTCGGCATGGCCTTTACCATCTCATCTCGGCTACTTGGATAGAATAAGACCTGCTCTCCACCGCCCTCCAAGTAATAGTCGGTTCCCTCGAGCTTCTGGCTTGCGGCGGGGCCGCGCCAGACGGGCAACGATTCACCCGCTTTAATCTCATATTCGACAACCCAGCCATTCTGGTTCCAATCCGGCTTGACGGCAAACCGGCTACGCCACCCATCCCGGTCCTTGATGGCCTTGAATTCTGCTTCGGTCATCCAAAAGATGCCTGCGCCTTCATTGGAAGGATCCACGACACGATACAGCTTCGCTGGTCCTTTGATCGCGTCAGCTCGCATCCCACCCTTAGCTTTTGAGAACGTTGCAATCATCCAGTCCTGAATCCGTGGGTGGTCCGGGTGAGCGTTGACTAATGCTTGCGTTCGAAGATCCTGGGGCTTTAGTGGTGGGAACTTCATTGTGCGCGGTCGCTTTTTCGCCCATTTCGGCGGTTTAGCGTTGATCAGCCTGGCTGCCCCCGCTTCGGAGATAGGAGCAATCCATCCCCGATTCGTTCGATAGACCTCAACCTTCACCGCCTTGTCTTCCAGCCTTTTGGCAAAGATCTTCAGCACGGTCCGCACTGGCTGGGTGAATGACTGGATCGCGCCGCTCATCGCTTGTCGCTTCGCCTCGATGTTCTTCAGGAGATCATCGATCCGCTCACGAACCGTGCTTGGCACAATCGGCCGTATTCTCTCCAGCAAGCTCTTCAGGTCATTGAACTTGTCGTTCAACAGCCCTCCGAGCACCGCGGGACTGAGTTTGTCCGCCGCCTCACGAATAGTCTTCGAAACGAACTGGTAAATATCCGGCAGCTTCCCATCCGTCGCCCATTTCGCCACGCGGTTGTACTGCAGGAACTCGGTGATTTTCGGCAGCGCGGCATCGCAGGCCCGGTTGGCGGCTGCCACCAGCTTGCTCGCATTGGCGATGTCGTCCGCATGCTTGATCAGCGGCTTCAAATAGACCCAAGTCAAGCGCAGTGCACCTTTGACGACGGTCCCGACTTCCGGAGTGAAGCCGACCACCGTTGTCGCGATGAAGAACAAGGTGACCTTGTTGGAAGGGTCTTTACGATACTCTCGGAGATTCGCACACAAGTCGCGCAGGTCGCACAGGGTATCTACAATCGGGATCAGCGATACGACCAAGTCGAAGCCGATTTGCCCGGCCGACCGCTCGGTACTGAAGTCGCCCTGGAGCGCGCCCCAGATCCACTCGCCCAAACCGACATCGTCCGGCTTTTCCTGCCCGTGGACTTCGTTCAGCGCGTCGAGGGTTTCGTCGGTGTCCGCCATTACTTCCCTCCGCGGTTCTGGGGCGCATTGACCATGTTCGGTTCCTGGGCCATGAGCGGTTCGAGCTTGGCCATCAGGTCGGCGACCACCGGCCGCGGTTCGTCTTTGGCGGAGGGTGAGTTGTGATAGACGAGCTTGTCGACCGTGTCCGGCAGGTTGCGCTCTTCAGCCATGCCATTGCCGTCGAGCGTTCCCTGCTTTTGCTGGCCGTTTGCGAAATACAAGGTGTAGGGCACGCCGGCCATCGGCGCCCCCTGGTAGCCATCCAGGTCGAGCTTCAGCCAGTTGGTATGGTCCGCCGCCGGGAAGAACGGCAGCTGCGTCTCTTGTTCGGCCGGGCCATCCCACTTGTGCACGCCCGCCTTGACAGTGAAGGCGCCACTACAACCAAGCTCGATGTTGCCCTCGGCGATTTTGAGATACGCGCCGCCGCAAGACAGCGTAATGCTCTTCTTGGCCGCGATCACGATGTCGCCCTGGCTGGCGCTGATCCTCACGTCCTGAGCGGCGGCGATGCCGATGCTGTCCTGCTGGGCCTGCATCTCCAATTTGCCGGCACGCGCAATATGCTTCATGCCATCCTGATGCGAGAACAGCGACATGCCCTGGCCGGCCTGGATGTTCACACGCTGTCCGGCAACGGCCTGGATATGCTGCTGCGCCACGATATTCTGTTGGCGGCCGCTGTAGCTGACGACCGACTTCGGCGATGCGTTCACCAACCCGCCCTCGGAATACTGGGCGATCAGCGGCGCGCCAGCTTGCTCCGCATCGGCCAGGTCGTCCGCCAGCTGACGATGCGGCGCCAGGTCGACCGGCATGGCCTGGTGCTGCTCCGCGAACTCCCCCATTTCCTTCAGCAGTCCTTGCGATGCTTCGAGCAGGGCTTGCAGCGGTTTCCGTTCCAGTTGCTTCCCTGTCGCGCCAAGCATTGCCTGGGTCGTCAACAACATCAGTTTCGCAGCACGCAGCACGACGGACTGGTCACTGCGCAATTCCGCGCCCTCGCCGCGAGCCTGCCCCTCACCGTTTCGTCTCGGGTGCGTCAGCCATCCGAGGTTCAATTGGCTGTGCCCATGTTCACTGGCCAGTTGCGCACTGATCTGCCCGGGTGTGTCATCCAGCCGCAACTGGTTGTAGCGCATCCCCTGGACTTCCTTGCTCTTGATGCCGGCGACAAAACGGTTGCCGGGCAACCGACCCGCATGGCTGAACGCCGGGGGAGCCGCCAAGCCACCGTGCACGCGTCCCACGACGATGGGCTTGTCCGGGTCTCCGCCAAGGAAATCCACCAGGACCTCAGCGCCGACACGGGGCAGGCTGCTGCTTCCCCAGCCGTCGCCGGCCCAATGCGAGGCAACGCGTACCCAGGCCGAGTCCCGATCGGTGTTGCTGGCGCCCGCTCCACCGGGATGGTCTTGTTCGCGCATGCCGGGGAACCGCAATTTGATGCGGCCAAGCTCATCGCAATGCACTTCTTCCCCAGGAGGGCCGACTACCAGAGCCGATTGCAAGTGGACAGACGGCAGATCGGTGCGCGGATCGTAAGCCGGCACGATCGGTATGCCGCGCCGGACACATGCGAAGCGGTTGGTGTACCGGACATCGCGCTTGCCGCTGGCATGGTCGAGGGCGACTTTCGATACTCCCTGGCGCCAGGCATTGGCGGTAAACAGCCGCTCCGCCCGCTCGTCGAAGTCCTTAGGAAGGTTGCCTTCTGCCGCCAAGAACAGCTCCGTCACCACGAATTCGCGCTCCTGGCCCCGGTGCGTGTCGATGTCCGGATGACCATCCAGTCGAAACCATTCACCGACACGCAGGTCGCGGACACCGCTCTCCCCGTAAAAGCACTTGGTCTCATACTCAAGACGCTGCATTCGGAGGTCGCCCAGCCTGCGGTAGTCATTGCTGTCATCCCCGACATGCGGTGCGTCGATCTGGTGGTCGTCCAGGTTCAACGCAAACTGGTTCCCGGCCTTTCCCTGTTCGATGATCGCGGTCGATTGCGCAAGCATCATGCGGCCCTGGCGGTAGTCCCAGCTTTGCCGGGTCAGGCTGCCCGCCTTCAGGTGCCGCGCAGCGCACCAGTTGAAGACGGCATCACGCGCTTCGGTGCCGGCGTCCCGATGAAAGCGCACCGTTCCCGCTGCATTTTGTGCCAGCGACAGCGGCGCATCGAACAGCACCAGCGTATGTACCGGGCTGGCGGTATCTTCCGATACACGGTGACGGCCGGGCCGGATAAACCAGGCAATTCCCTGCCGCTTCCAGAGCCGCCGCAAGAACGCAGCATCGGACTCGTTGTGCTGCATGATGAATTCACGAGGCGGGTAAATGTCCCTGATGCCCAAGGTGTCGACCTCGAATGCCGCGGCGAGAATCGGGTTAGTGGCGCGCCACTCACCTACCAGGGCTGCAGAAATGTCGACTTCGTTCATATTGCGGAAAATCCGCGTGTTGACGCGCTGTTCCATCAAGCTCAACGCGTCGGACACGACCAACTGATACGAAGCCAATCCGCCGTCGCTTTGTCCAGCAAACGCTTGGGACACGATGCCACACACCGTACGCAAATGGCCTCGATCGGTCACAAACTGGAGTTCCGCTGACAGCGCAATGAGTTCTTTCAACGGCAAGGCTGCTTGTGTGGAAACGCAGAGCAACCGATATTCAATGCCGCCGCACATCGTCTCCTGGCCATAGGCGTGCTTGATGTGCAGGAGGTCTTTCACGATGGCGCCTTGGTGAGCAAGACGCAGACGAATCGGCCGGTGCAATTGTGTCAGGCCGGACGACAGCTCGGCCACGTTCAGGACATTCATGTGTGATCTCTTCGTGGGGAAAGATTGCACAAGAAACATGCCATTCAAGACACTTCCTGACATTGACGATTATCATTGCGACGTAGTGCGCCAACTCATTGGATTTCTTAACTGTCATACCCTTGGATGGATAACCTCACCCACTCCCTCGTCGGCCTGGCGCTCGGCGAACTGGTCGAGCGCGCGCTGCCGGCCGAACCCGATCCCATGCGCGGCCGCACCCGGCGCCGCGCCCTCCTCACCACTGGTCTGCTCGCCAGCAATTTCCCCGATCTCGACCTGATCCTCACCCCGCTCCTGGCGCCGCCGCTGGGCTACCTCATGCATCACCGCGGCCATACCCACACCTTGCTCTGGGGCCTGCCCCAGGTGGCGCTGCTGCTCGCCCTGATGTGGCTGCTCTGGCCGCGCGTGCGGCGCCTGCTACTGGAGAGCCGCACGGCGCGGCGCGGACTGATCGCCACCGGCGTGCTGGGGATCGTCCTGCACATGGGGTTCGACGGGCTCAACGTGTATGGCGTGCATCCCTTCCATCCCTTCGATGCGCGCTGGCTGTATGGCGACCTGGTCTTCATCGTCGAACCGGTGTTTTGGACCGCCTTCGGGACGGCGATGGCGATGGTGGCCACCCGGCGCGGGCGCTGGCCGCCCCTGGTCTTGCTGGCCGCGGCATTCGCTGCCTTCGCCTGGATGGGCTTCCTGCAATGGGGCTCGCTGGTTCTGCTGGCCGGGGTCGCGGGTGCGGTCATGCTCGCTGCAAGGCGGAGCGGCACCGCCGCCCTGGTGACGGCGGTGCTGGCCTGTATCGGATTCATCGGCGTGCAGGCGCTGGGCGCGCATCTCGCCCGCGCGCAGATCCGGGCCGAACTGGCCCAGCGCGATCCCGGCGGCCGCGTGCTCGACCTGCCGCTCTCGGCCTTCCCGTCGAATCCGCTGTGCTGGGCCTTCGCCACCGTCAGCGACGACGCAGGTGCGGGAAGCTACGCCGTGCGCGTCGGCGTGCTGAGTCTTGCTCCCGATCTGAATCCGGTGTCGCAGTGTCCGGCGCGTTTCGGTGGCCAGCCTGGCGGCCGGACTACGGCCCTGGCATGGCGGATGGAACACACCGGGAGCCTGGCCGGGCTGCGCGCACTCCAGCGCAACAACTGTCATTTCGACGCCTGGACCCGCTTCGCACGCGTGCCCTCGCTGGCGGGCGGCAATGCCACGGACCTGCGTTTCGGCGAACCGGACCAACCGAATTTTTCGACCCTGCCCTATGCCCGGCTGGCAGGCCAGCCTTGTCCCACGCCTGTGCCAGCCTGGGGACGGCCGCGCGCTGACCTACTTGGACTGGGTGCCGGCTAGACCGGTTGCATATCTAATGCCGCGTCAGGCTCGGGACGCGTATGATCGCAGGGCAGCGATGCTGTCCTGATGAGTTTCTAGCGGGGGGAAGACGATGAATACCGAACTGACGATACTTGGATGGACGCTGGTGCTGGCCCTGGTCCAGATCCTGCTGCCGGCCCTGCTGCGCACCCAGGAGACGGGTGCGGCCTACAACGTGGGCGCGCGCGACGGCGAAGCGCCGCCACCGCGGCCGGTCACGGCCCGCCTGCAGCGCGCCCAGGCCAACCTGTTCGAGACCCTGCCGCTGTTCGCGGCGGCGGTGCTGGTGGCCCACTCGGCGGGTCGTCTTGGCGAGCTCACGCTGTGGGGCAGCTGGCTTTACCTGGCGGGCCGGATCGTCTACGTGCCGCTGTACGCGGCCGGGGTGCCGGTGGTGCGCACCCTGGTGTGGACGCTGTCCCTGGCGGGACTGGGGATGGTGCTGGCGGCGATCCTTATTCCTTGACCGCTTCGACCGGGATGGTGAGGGTCACTTCGTCGCCGACATAAGGCGCGTACTTGCCGGCGTTGAATTCGCTGCGCTTGATCTTGGTGACCGCGTTGGCGCCGCAGGCGTCCTTCTTGAGCATCGGGTGCGTCATGCACTGGAAGGACGTGACGTCAAGGCGCACGGGCTTGGTCACGCCCTTGATGGTCAGGTTGCCGTCGACCGAAGCCAGCTTGTCGCCGTCAAAATTCAGCTTGTTCGACTTGAAGGTGATGGTCGGGTACTTCTTGGTGTCGAAGAAGTCCTCGGCCTGCAGATGGCTGTTGAAGACCGGGAAGCCGGTGTTCACGCTGGTCGTATCGATCACGACGTCCACCGAGCCGCTCTTGGCAGCGCGGTCCAGCACGATCTTGCCGCTGGTCTTGTCGAAGCGGCTCACCTGGTTCGAGTAGCCGAAGTGGCTGTACTCGAAGCGCGGGAAGGTGTGGCTGCCGTCGATCACAAAGGTTTCAGGAGCGGCGGCGGCGCCCAGCGACACACCGGCGGCGACCAGGAAGGCAAACAGTTTCTTCATTCATGACTCCAATTCGTTGAAATGCCGCGTCACCTTGGCGCAACAAGGCCGGCGACGCTGGAAACCATGATTATGCGTCGTTCCGGATGAGTGTTCGCACAACAAATCCGACAACTATGTTCAAATTATTTGAATGCGCGCTTCCGGCCCGGCGCCGTCCGTTCACCCAGCAGCGCGGCCCGGGTGACGGGACTGCGCACCTGCTCCAGCCACCACTGCAGGGCCTTGCCCCGCCCGCTGCGGTCGTTGCGCCAGACGCAGTAGAAGGTCAGCCGGTGCTCGGGACGGTCCAGGCGCCGCGCGACCAGGGCGCCGCTCTCCAGGTGGGGACGGGCCACCGGCAGCGGCAGATAGCCCACGCCCAGTCCGCGCAGCTGGGCCTCCAGCTTGGCGCGCGCATCGCTCACGGTGAACACTTCCTGCCCGGCCAGCAGGCCGACGCTCAAGCCGCCGCCGCGCGCGCCGGAATCGGCCAGCACCACCGCCCGGTGGGCACGCACCGCATCCTCGCCCAGCGGTTCCGGCAGCGCGGCCAGCGGATGCGAGGGGCTGACCGCGAACACGAACTCCATCGTGCCCATGGTTTCGCGCTGCAGCCCGACCCGGTTGCGGGTGTCGAGCGCCACCCCGAGCGCCAGGTCGGCCTGCCCGCTCAGCACCGCGTCGAGCGTCCCGGACAGGGTCTCCGAGCGCAGCTTCAGGCGCGTCGGCGCCTCCAGTGCGAAGAAGGCGGCGCACAGTTCCATCATGGTGTCGCGGTCGATCACGCTGTCGACCGCGATGCTGAAATGCGATTCCCAGCCGGTGGCCACGCGCTTGACCCGGTTGGCGATGGCGTCGACTTCGTCCAGCAGGCGTGCGCCCTCGCGCAGCAACTCGGCGCCCGCTTCGGTCAGGCGCGCGCGGCGCGAACTGCGGTCGAACAGCAGCGCGTCCAGCGCTTCTTCGATCACCCGCACGCGGTAGGTCAGCGCGGACGGCACCATGCCGAGCGCGCGCGCGGCGGCCGCGAAGCTGCCATGCTCGGCGATCGCTTCGAGCATGGCCAGGGAGGCGGGTGTGAGGGCGTCGCGGGCGCTTGTCATGGAGGATTGGTTCAAATAGTTTGAATCATGCCAGCGCCCATCGGTCCCGGCAAGCGCAGCCTGCAGCGGAGTTCCGTGCGCCGTACAGCCACGATTTATGGCAGCCGGCGCCGGAATCGCACGAAATCGCTGGACGCCGGCGCGCGGAGGGCTCATATTAGTCTTATCAGTTCAGCAATTCCCTACCCCATTCGGAGACAAGGAAGAACGGAGGCCTGCCATGGAAGCCGGGTTCCACGCCATCGACAGCGACTGGTGCCGCATCGCGTTCGAGCGCGCTCCGGCGCCGCTCGTCGTATGCGACAGCGCGTCCCTGCACGTGCTGGGAGCCAATGCCTGCGCCGGCGCCACCTATGGCTACACGCCCGAGGAATGGGCGCAAGCCGACCTGCTGGCCCTGTTCGAAGCGCCGGACCACGAGCGTGTGCGGAGCGCCGTGACGGCCGCCGCGCGCGACGGCGAGGCCCAGCTGCCGGCGCTCACCCACATCGGCAAGGACGGCGCCTGCCTGCATTGTCAGCTGCAGTGCTACCGCCTCAATTGCGAGCATCCGGCGCCGGTGCTGCTGGCCATGCAGGACCATTCCGAAGCGGCCGAAGCCGAAGCCAAGCTGGCCCATTTGCAGGATGTGCTGAAGGTGTCGCAGGAGGTGACGGGCCTGGGCTGCTGCACCATGAACCTGACCACCGCCCGCCTTACCTGGTCGGTCCAGCAATACAAGAACCTGGGCCTGGAGCCGGCCAGCGTGATGCCCTCGATGGAGCGGCTGCTGGCGCCGGTGCACGCGGACGAGCGCCCCGCCTTCGCGCTGGCCATCGAACGCTGCATCCTGGATGGCCACCCTTTTGACACCAGCCTGCACCTGACCTGGCCCGACGGCAGCGAGCACGTGCTGCGCACCAGCTGCCGGCGCATCAGCGGCGACCTGAGCTCGCCCGACTGGTTCGCCTGCGCCACCGTCGACATCACCGAGGAATGCCGCCTGCGCGACCAGCTGCTGCAGACCGAATCCGACCTCCAGCACGCGCAGGAGATCGCGCACATCGGCACCTGGGCGGCCGACCTGCGCACGGGACTGATCGAGACCACTTCCGCCGAGACCTACCGGATCTTCCGCATCGACCCGGGGCGCAACGGCAAGGGCGGGCCGTTCACGCTCGAACAGCTGTTCCGGCGCATCCACCCCGAAGACGTGGCCGCGGTGGCGGCGGCGCGCGAGCATACCCTGAAGACGCCGGGCGAGCGCTACGACCACCGCTACCGCATCGTCGAAGGCGACCACGAGGTGCGCTACGTGCATTCGCAGGCCGACGTGGTGCGCGACGAGGACGGCCAGCCGGTGCGCATCGTCGGCATCATCCGCGACGTCACCGACATGACCCGCGCCGAGCAGGAAATCGAGCGCCTGGCCTTCTGCGACGAGCTCACCGGACTGCCGAACCGGGTGGCGATGTGCCGCTACCTGGACACCGCCTTCGGCGAGAGCCGCGGGCTGGAAGAGCCGGTAGCGGTGCTCACGGTGGCGCTGGCGCGCTTCCGCGAGATCAACCTGACCCTCGGCCACCTGAACGGCGACGACCTGCTGCGCGACGTGGCGCGCCGCCTCAAGACCGAGCTGGGCGAGGACATCCACCTGGCGCGCACCGGCAACGCCCAGTTCATCGCCGTGCTGCGCGGCGTGCGCGCCTACAACGCGGCCGCGGTGGCCGAGGCCATCGCGCGGGTGTTCGACACCACCTTCCTGGTCGCCGGCGTGCGCTACGAGATCAGCGCCCAGGTCGGCATCGCGTTGGCGCCGGGCCACGCGCGCAACCCGACCGACCTGCTGCGCAAGGCCGACGTGGCCGTGTACCAGGCCAGGCAGGGCGGGCGCAAGACCATGATGTACGATCCCGCCCAGGACCCCTACGACCCCCAGCGCCTGGCCCTGCTCGGCCAGTTCCGCAACGCGGTCGCCGAAGGCCAGATCGAGCTGTATTGCCAGCCCAAGGTGGCGATGGCCACCGGCGAAGTGATCGGCGCCGAAGCGCTGGCGCGCTGGCACCATCCGCAACTGGGCATGGTGCCGCCGGGCGAATTCGTGCCCCTGATCGAGTCGACGGAGCTGATCCATGCGCTCACCAACGCCATGCTGCAAGCCTCGGTGCGCCAGTCGCACGCCTGGCGCCAGGAAGGCCTGGCGCTGCCGATCGCGGTCAACCTCTCCACCCGTAACCTGATGAGCGGCACCCTGCCGGGCGACCTGCGCGCCCTGCTCGCCGGCTGGGACGCCGATCCCGCCTGGCTGGGCCTGGAAATCACAGAAAGCAGCCTGATCGTCGACCCGGATGCCACAATCGCCCAGCTCCAGGCCCTCAGCAGCATGGGTTTCCGGCTGTTCATCGACGATTTCGGCACCGGCTATTCCTCGCTCAACTACCTCACCATGCTGCCGGTGGACGTGATCAAGATCGACCACGGCTTCACCACCAACATGCTGCGCGACCGCCGGGCGGGCGCCATCGTCAAGGCCACCATCGACCTGGCCCACGACCTGGGGCTGTCGGTGGTGGCCGAGGGCACCGCCACGCGCGAGATCTGGGACGCGCTGCTCGCCGCCGGCTGCGACGAGGCCCAGGGCTACTACGTGGCGCCGCCCCTGCCGGCCCACGAATTGCCGGGCTGGATGCGCCAGCACGCGCTGCGCTGCGGGCATGCGGGGGCGGCGCACTAGGCTTGGCATCACGGCACGGCCGTACGAACGGCCCTTGCGTGCGCACAAGGCTATACTGCGTTTTTCGCAATCGCGCCGCTGCCGCATGTATGCCCCATGAATATTGATCAGCTTGCCCATACGCCCTGCTATTGCTCATCCCTGCGCCAGGCCTCGCGCTACCTGACCTCGTTCTACGACCAGATGCTGAGCGGCACCGGCCTGCGCATCACCCAGTTTTCGATCCTGGCCAAGCTGCTGCGCGGCACCGCCAATGTCAACCAGCTGGCCAAGGCCATGGTAATGGACCGCACGACCCTGGCGCGCAACCTGCAGCCGCTGGTGCGCGAGGAACTCGTGGTGATCAGGTCGAGCGAGCAGGACCGGCGCGAGCGGGTCATCGAACTCAGCCAGCGCGGACGCGAGGTGATCACGGCCGCGCGTCCTGCCTGGGAACGGGCGCAGCAGCTGTTCGCCGAACGCTTCGGCGCGACCGAGGCCGAGCACATGCGCGCCATGATGGGTGCGGTCGTCACCAGCGGCGTGCACGAGCTGCTCGACAAGCCGGCGGCGGACAGCGTGGGAGAGACGGATTGATCCTCGAAGTCGCCGTGCTCGACGTCCGTGCCGGCCAGGAGGCCGATTTCGAGGCCGCCTTCCGCCAGGCTGCTCCCATCATTGCCTCGAACAAGGGCTATCTGTCGCACCAGCTGCAGCGCTGCCTGGAACGGCCCAGCCGCTACATCCTGCTGGTGAACTGGGAAACGCTGGAAGACCACACGATCGGTTTCCGCCAGTCGGCCGGCTACCAGGAGTGGAAGCGGCTGCTGCACCATTTCTACGATCCTTTCCCGACCGTGGAGCACTACACCGCCGTGTAGCGCCTCGCGGCGGCGCTCCCGCACATGGGCGAGCGCTATGTCTGTTTCCGCACCGAACGGCTGCTTGACGCGTCGTATGCTGGGGCTGTGACTCGGCCGAACATGAAGAGCCGGGTCTCGCTGACGACGGCAACAACATGCCGGTGAACGGGATCGACACCATGAACACGCCACCCTCCGCCACCATCGACGCCGCCACGGACAAGGTTCCGGCGGCGCCAGAACGCAGACGCCGGGCGCCGCCCTTGTCGCTCGCTGCATGGAAGCAGTTCGTCAGCGTCGCCAAGCCGTATTGGCTGGGCGATCAGAAGAAGACGGCCTGGTCGCTGTTGCTGCTGCTGATCGTGCTGATGCTGGTCGAGACCAAGCTGGCGGTGATGCTGAACAACCAGGCCGGCGAAATGACTTCTGCGCTGGCGGGCAAGAATGGCGACCGTTTCTGGACGGCAGTGCGCGCCTGCCTGCTCACCCTGGCCTTCGCGGTGCCGGTCTACGCCTTCTACTACTACATGCGCGACCTGTTCGCCAACCAGTGGCGGCGCTGGCTGACCGGCCGTTTCCTCGACGGCTACCTGAAGGGTCGCAAGTATTATGCGCTGGGCGCCGACAGCGAGATCGACAATCCCGACCAGCGCATCAGCGAAGACATCAACACCTTCACCGGCCGGTCGATCCACTTCCTGCTGATCTTCCTCGGCTCGATCATGCAGCTGGTGGCGTTCAGCGCCGTGCTGTGGTCGATCTCGCACCTGCTGGTGGGCGTGCTGGCGGTGTATGCGATCACGGGCACCGTGGTCGCCCTCTATGTGTTCGGCAACCCGCTGATCCACCTGAACTTCTGGCAGCTGCGGCGCGAGGCCGATTTCCGCTTCAGCCTGATGCGCGTGCGCGAGAATGCCGAGTCGATCGCCTTCTATCGCGGCGAGGCCCAGGAACGCGCGCATATCGACAGCAGGTTCGAGACGGTGATCCAGAACTTCGCCAGGCTGATCAGGAAGCAGCGCTCGCTCAACCTGTTCCAGCGCACCTTCAGCCAGCTCACGCTGGTGTTGCCGGGCATGATCCTGGCGGAGCGCGTGCTGTCGGGCGAACTGGAAGTGGG
Source organism: Massilia sp. ZL223 (assembly GCF_018119395.1). Classification (GTDB taxonomy): domain Bacteria; phylum Pseudomonadota; class Gammaproteobacteria; order Burkholderiales; family Burkholderiaceae_D; genus Telluria. The sequence goes on along the minus strand of NZ_JAGPWD010000003.1, from coordinate 196,484 downwards.
CCGCGCGGTGCAGGCGGCCGGCGCGTTTACCGCCGTGCTCGCGGCGGTCGGCGTCATCGTCGAGAACTTCGAGAGCCTGAGCCGCTTCGTCGCGGGCATCGACCGCCTGCAGGCTTTGTCCAAACTGGTGCTGCCCGAGGGCGCGATCAAGGACGATGGCCAGCAGGCGGGCATCCAGACCCAGCCGGGCAAGCACCTCGCGCTGGAATCGGTGACCTTGCACCCGCCGCGGTCCGATCGCGTGCTCATCAAGGAGCTCAGCCTCAGCCTGAAGCCGGGCGATGCCCTGCTCATCACCGGCGACAGCGGCTGCGGCAAGAGCTCGCTGCTGCGGGCGATCGCCGGCCTGTGGCAGACCGGCAGCGGCACGATCCATCGTCCGCCGCTGGAAGCTTTCTTCTTCCTGCCGCAGAAGCCCTATCTGCAGGCGGGCACCCTGCGCAGCCAGCTCATCTATCCGAGCGCGGAATGCAGCCTGAGCGACGAACAGCTGCTGGACATCCTCGAGCAGGTGCACCTGCCTTGTTTGGCGGAACGCGTGGGCGGACTGGACGCCGTGAACGACTGGGAGAAACTGCTGTCGGTCGGCGAGCAGCAGCGCCTGGCCTTTGGCCGCGTGCTGGTGCAAAAGCCGGGCATCGTGATCCTGGACGAAGCGACCAGCGCGCTCGACAGTGCGAACGAAGCTTCGCTCTACGAACGCCTGCGCGCCAGCGGGGCGACCCTGATCAGCATCGCGCACCGCGCGGCGGTGCTGCGTCACCATACGCATGTGCTGCATTTGACCGGCGAAGGCGGATGGGAAGTGCATGAAGCAAGCAGCTACCAGTTCGATGGACCGATCGACCCATCGCGCGGAAAAATGACGGATACACAGCCGGTGGCGGCCTGATACTGCGCTTCCTACAGGTCGCCAAACCGCTTTTGATAATCCGCGACGTGGCCGGGAAACAGCTCCTCGTAACGTGGATAGGGGATACCGAGGACGCTCACCTCGATATTGCCAGGATCGCCATCCTCGAACTCATGCGACACATCCATGATATTCACCCCTTCACACGGAATGGGCACGCCTTCAGGTGTCCTGGCGCTCAGCGCCAGGCGGGATTGGTCGTGATTTACTTGGCACGCACGCTGGATCTGGCGATAGCCTTCCGCCGGCCTGAAGATGCCAAAGGCGACGCCCATGGGCGCATCGCCATGCTCCAGTGCGGAATGACCGATCAAGCTGTCTTTGGCGAAAATCTCAAACATTGCAATCTCTCCACGGTCTTCATTCATCAGTCGGCGCGAAAGCCTTTTCCCGTCGCAGCCCAGTAGATGCCTCCATACAGGTGATGCCGGAAGACCGGATCTCGGTAAGTCGCCGCCAAATGTCCCAGCCCGGTGTAGAACGCGCGCCCGCCGTCGTAGTCCTGGTACCAGGCCACCGGATGGAAGGCGCCCATGCCCTTCCCTTTCTTGTCGCCCCAGTCGGCCTCCGGCTTGTAGGTCGATTCGTCGACGCTCAGCAGATAGTTCAGCTTCGCACGCGGCGGACCGTATTCATACCATTCGTCGGTCGCCAGCGAACGCGGCGCGAAACGCTCCATGCCAGGGAAGTTGCGCTGCTCCACCTTCAACACTGCCGTCTGCACTTCCGGGTGGATGTGGAACATGTGCCCCACCATCTTCGTGTACCAGGGCCAGCCGTATTCGGTGTCGGCCGCGCTGTGCACGCCCACGTAGCCGCCGCCACGCCGGATGTAGCGCTCGAAGGCGGCCTGCTGCCGGTCGTCCAGCACGTCGCCCGTGGTGAGCAGGAAGACCACCGCCTGGTACTTGGCCAGCTCGGCGTCGTTCATCACGCGGCCGGCGTCGGCGGTCCAGAACACCTCGAAGTCGTGCAGCTTGCCCAGCGCCTGGATCGCGGTGACGCCCTCGTGCACGGCCTCATGGTGCCAGCCGGCGGTCTTGGTAAACAGCAAGACCTTGAACTGGGCGGCCTGGGCGGCCGGCATGGCCAGGATGCCGCACAGCGCGGCGAGTTGGACCAGCGTTTTCATCGGCATCAGGTGAACAGGAAAAGGACAGGCCACGCTAATGGAATCCTTTCCGGTTGTCAATTCGGTATCGTGTAACGCGGGCTGACAGCGCGGCCGGCAAGGCGTAGAGTGGATGGTGAACGCCATACCTTGATGGAGGCGCACCATGTACAAGACCATCATCGTTCACGTCGACGGCGGCCCGCACCAGGACAGCCGCCTGCGCGCCGCCGCGCTGCTCGCAGCCGGGCACGGCGCCCACCTGGTCGGCAGCGCCGCGACCGGCATCTCGATGGCCAATTTCGCGATCCTCAACAGTTCGATGGCCATGCCGATCTCGAGCGAGGATTACCAGGCGCTGCGCGACGATGTCGCTACCAAGCTCCAGCCCTTCGAAGAGCAGGCCGCGCGGCTGGGTGCGGACTCTGTCGAATCGCGCCTGGTGGATGACAACACCCGCTACGGTCTGCTGCTGCACTCGCGCTACGCCGACCTGGTGGTGCTGAGCCAGGACGATCCGCCCGGCGCTCATACGGGCGGCGCGCGTCACCTGCCCGAGTTCCTGGCCCTGCACGGTCCGCGCCCGGTGCTGGTGGTGCCGGCCGCCTACCGCGGCGCCCCCCTTCCCGGCACGGCCCTGATCGGCTGGGACGGCAGCCTGCAGGCTATCCGCGCCATCCAGGCGGCGCTGCCGCTGCTGCAGGCTGCGCCGCTGGTGCGCCTGGTGCTGGTCAATCCGGAGGCGCTGTCGGAGCTGCATGGCGAAGAGCCGGGCGCGGACATGGCGCTCTACCTGGCGCGCCACGGCGTACAGGTCGAGGTGGTGGTCGAGCGTACCCGCGACACGCCGGGCGACACCCTGATCGCGCTGGCCCACGACACCCGCGCCGGCCTGCTGGTGGCGGGCGCCTACGGCCACAACCGCTACCGCGAATGGGCGCTGGGCGGAGCGACGCAGGCGCTCCTGCGCCGGGCGCCGGTGCCGCTGCTGTGTGCGCACTGAGCCGGCTTCTCCAGAAACTTTGATGCAGCTCAAGTACATCGTCTGAGCAGACAGCGAGACTGCCCTATTCACACCATTCTTCATCCAATCCGGATTGCCATGACCGCCACCCGACTTCCGCCCAGCAGCACGCGCGCCATCTGCGCCGCCATCCGCCATGCACGCAAGCATTTGTGCACCCGCCTCCTGCACGCCGCCTCGGCGCCGGACGAGCGCTTCGTGCGCGAGTTCCCCTCCCTGGTCGCCGCGGTCGAAGCCGGCTTTCGCCACGAGGAGATGGTCATGGAAGCCCTCGCCTACGAAAGCCTGCACGACCACCGGGCCGAGAACGCCACCCTGCTGGCGGCGCTGCACCGCGTGACGCCGCTGGTCGAGGACGGCGACGTCCAGCTCGGCCGCCAGGTGCTGGCGGCCCTGCGTGACGTGCTCTCCCTGCACCGGCTGACCACCGACCTGGCGCTGGCGATGGCGGCCCACCCTGCGCCCCACCGCGTCCGTGTGCGCGGCCCGCGCGCGGCCCTGGTGCATGTGCCGCCGCATCCCCGCCACGCACGCTGACGGTCCCGCCTACTTCAGGCCCGGCCGCCGGCGCCGGATGATCTTGCCAGAGACCATGAACACACCGTCGCCTTTGTAATGCAGGGTCTCCGGATGGCGCGGCACGGCTGCAGCGCGGGCGGCGACCACCTCCCAAATGAAGAAGTTGTACTTGTCGACCAGGCTGTCGTCGTGCAGCCGGCATTCGAACCGGGCATGGCATTCGCGGATCGCCGGCGCCGCCACCCGTTCAGCCTGCTCGGGCGTGAGGCCGAATTCTTCAAATTTGTCGAGCTCGCTCCCCGAGGTCGAGCCTACCTGCAGCACCTGCTCGGTCAGCGCGGTGGTCGGCAGGTTGATCACGCATTCGCCGCTGGCGCGGATCAGGCCGAAGCTGTGGTTGGCCGACGAGATCACGCAGCCGATCAGCGAGGGATCGAATTCCATCACTGTGTGCCATCCCATCACCATGATGTCGCGTTCGCCTCGCCAGGCGGACGACACCAGCACCACAGGCCCCGGTTCCAGGTAGCGCCGCACTTCGTGCAAGGCCATCGCTTGCTTGCCTGCCATCGCTGCTCCTCATCGGACGACGCCGGCATGATGGCATGCGCCAGGAAATTCCGGCGCGCAAGCGCGCGATGCCACTGCATTGTCCCGCGTAGAATCGGCCGGACGCCAACCAACCGGAACCCATCATGCTCGCAGTGCGAATTCACCAGTACGGCAACCGCGACGCGCTGTCGCTCGACGACATTCCCATCCCCGACATCGCTCCGGACGAAGTCCTGGTCAAGGTGGTGGCGGCCTCGGTCAATCCGGTCGACTGGAAAGTGCGCGAAGGCTATTTGGCCCAGATGATTCCCCATCCGCTGCCCCTGACCCTGGGCTGGGACGTGTCCGGCGTGGTGGTGGCCGTGGGCGGCGAGGTCAGCAACTGGCGCGAGGGCGACGCCGTGTTCGCGCGCCCCGACCTGGCGCGCAACGGCACCTATGCCGAGTTCGTGGCCATCCGCGCCAGCGAGTGCGCACGCAAGCCGGCCACGATTTCGCACGTGGAAGCCGCTGCGCTGCCCCTGGCCGGCATCACGGCCTGGGAATCGATGGTCGACACCGCCGCGGTCCAGGCCGGCCAGCGGGTGCTGGTGCACGCCGGCTCGGGCGGCGTCGGCTCACTCGCCATCCAGCTGCTCAAGGACCTGGGCGCGACCGTGATCGCCACCACTTCCGAGCGCAACCGGGCGCTGGTGGAATCGCTGGGTGCGGACCAGGTCGTCGACTACCGCACGGCTCGCTTCACCGATGTGGTCGAGCCGGTCGACGCCGTGTTCGACACCCTGGGCGGCCAGGTGCAGGAGGATTCCTGGCAGGTGCTGAAGCCGGGCGGCATCCAGGTCTCCATTATCAGCCCGCCGGACGCGGACCAGGCCGCCGCGCGCGGTGTGCGCCAGGGATTCGTCTTCATCGGGCCGAATGCGCCGGTGCTGACCCGGCTGGCGGCCATGGTGGACAGCGGCCGCCTGCGTCCTGTGATCGGCGCCGAATTCGCGCTGCGCGACATCGCCGCCGCCCATGCATTGAGCGAAAGCGGACGCGCCGTCGGCAAGATCGTGCTCTACGTGGGCACCCCCTGAACCCCATACCGAAGGGCAAGATCCGATGGATGCCGCTATACTGCGCGAACCATGCGCATCCAGCTCTTTTCCGACCTGCACCTCGAACGCTATCCGGCTTTCCAGCCCGTCATCGCCGCCGGCACCGATGTGGTGATCCTGGCCGGCGACATCGGTTCCTACCAGGCCGGCTCGCGCCTGGAGAGTACCGACTTCGGCCTGGAACGCTTCGCGCCGCAGGATGGCCGCACCGTGCTGTATGTGCCGGGCAACCATGAATTCGACGGGCTCGAGTTCGACGAGACCTATGCCCGCCTGCGCGCCACCTGCGAGCGCCTGGGCATCGTCTGGCTCGACCGCGAAGTGGTCACGCTGGGCCGGGTGCGCTTCATCGGCACCACCCTGTGGGCCGACTTCGACGCCCTCGCCGTGCGCGAGAAGGAATTGACGAAGCAGATGCAGCAGCGCTCCAAGGCCTTTCGCGCCGCCAACTACTACCTCAGCAAGAACACCACGCTCAAGGCCGGCGTGCCGGTGCTGGCCGAGGAGATGCGCGACATGTCGCTCGATTGCCAGGCCTGGCTGCGCAGCGCGCTGAGCGTCCCCTTCGACGGCGTCACGGTGGCGGTCACGCACTTCGCCCCCAGCCTGGAAAGCGCCGACCCGCGCTACGGCATCACGCCGGGCACCGCCGGTTTCTGCAACGCCATGGACGACATGCTGGCCCTGGCCGACATCTGGGTCCACGGTCACTTGCACTGCCACAACGACTATGTGGTCACGGGGGACGACAAGGGCCGCGCCTGGTCTTGCCGCGTGGTCGCCAACCCGCTTGGCTACCTCAGCAAGGGCGAACAGGAAGCGTTCCGGCCGGACCTCGTCATCGAGCTCTAATCGGTGTACGCTGTCAATTACGCGAATCGGTTGACAGCGCGACGGGTCGGTTTGATCCACATCAAGCAGGTATTGCCAGGGGCTCGCCATCCTTCGCGGATATAGCAGTCGATTCAGTTGCTCATGTGGGCAAAGGCAATACGATGTCCGTGTTTTTCCCTCATCCGCCGCCGCGATCCGAGCTGCGCAGCGGACCGCGATTCGGCCCATTCGGGCGCCGGCGCCGGCGCGCGCCGCCGCTGACACCGGAGCAGACGCGCCAGCTGAACCTGTGCGCCGACCAGACTGTCGAGCGCCTGCTGCCGGCGCTTGGGCCGGCCCTGGGCGCCTGCGTCCTGATGCTGGGCGTCTGGGATGTGCTGCTCGGCCATCCGCAAGGAGCGCAATTGCTGCTGCTGCGACTGTCGCTGGTCGCGGCCGGGGCCCTGACCTGGTTCAGCACCCGGATTCCCTGGTCCCCCACCTGGCGCTGCATCGTGCTCTACGCCACCCATACGGCGGCATTGTTCCTTTGCGCCAGCACCTACGAGAACGGCCTGATGCACGGCACGCCGGCACTGGTCGCCTCGATGCTGAGCATCGGGCTGGTCGATCCCCGTCCCTTGCGCTGCCTGCTGGTGCTGGCGGCGCCGCTGCTGCTCTATGCCGTACTGGGCGCAGTCGCCCTGCCTGCGCCGATGTGGCTGGCAGGCCTGGCGGCCTGCGGCGCGGCCCTGCTGCTGGCCATGAGCCTGTCGCGCGTGAATGGCTGCCTGCGGCGCGATGTCTGGCTGCGCGAACAGCAATTGCTCGACGCCTGCCGCCACGACAGCCTGAGCGGCGCCCTGTCGCGCGCCTACGTGACCGAACTGGCCGAGCGCGACCTGGCCCTGGCGCTGCGCCACGGACGCCCGCTGGCGGTGGCCATGATCGACATCGACTACTTCAAGGGCGTCAACGACCGCCACGGCCATGCCGCCGGCGACGCCGTGATCCGCGCGCTGGTGGCGACCTGCCTGCGCAGCCTGCGCGGCAGCGACTACATCGGCCGCCTCGGCGGCGAGGAGTTCGTGTGCGTAATGCCCGAGACCCGGGCCGGCGAGGCGCTCGCCTGCGCCGAGCGCATCCGCACCAGTTTCGCCGCCCTGCGCATGAACTCCACCAGCGGACCGATGCGCTGCACGATCAGCATCGGGGTGAGCGTGCTCGACAAGCATGGCGCCTGGGGCGAGCTGCTGCGCGAAGCCGACGTGGCCCTGTACCGGGCCAAGTCTTCTGGCCGCAACCGCACCCTGCTGGCCCCCAGCGCCCTGCACGGCCAGCGCGCCTGAGGGCGCTAGGCCAGGTACTGCCCGCCATTGACGTCGATGGTCGCGCCCGTGATGAAGCCGGCCGCATCGTCCGTCAGGAACACCACCGTGCGTGCGATGTCCGTGGACGTGCCCAGGCGCCCGGCGGGAATGCCGGCCGTGATCGCTTCCAGCACGTCGGGCCGCATGGCCGCCACCATCGGCGTGTCGCAGTAGCCGGGCGCGATGGCGTTGACGGTGACATTGCGCGCCGCATTCTCCAGCGCCAGCGCCTTGGTGAAGCCGAGTATGCCGGCCTTGGCCGCCGCATAATTGCACTGGCCAACCTGGCCCTTGCGCGCATTGATCGAACTGATGTTCACGATGCGGCCGAAGCCGCGCGACCGCATGCCTTCGACCACCGGGCGCGTCATCGCGAACATGGAGCCGAGGTTGGTGTGGATCACGCTCCACCACTGCTCCTCGCTCATCTTGTGGCACATCGCGTCGGCCGTGATGCCGGCGTTGTTCACCAGGATCTCGACCGGTCCCAGCTCGGCCTCGACCCGCGCCGCGCCCTCGCGGCAGGCTGCGGCGTCCGACACGTCCCAGCGGAACACGGGAATGGCGTGTTCCTGCTGGAACTGCCGCGCCTCCGCTTCGTCGACCAGGTAGTTGGCCGCTACCCGGTGTCCGGCATCGCGCAAGGCCAGGGCGATTGCCTTGCCCAGTCCACGCGCTGCCCCAGTCACGATCGCCGTTCTGCCCATGCTTTCTCCCCTCCGGCATCCATGCCGTCGCCCTGCCACTATGGCCGGGCGCGCGGGTGCGCATCTGATCTGCGTCAAAGCTGCAGGACCGACGTTCCGCCGTCGTCGCGGTCAGGCGGCAGCGTCCAGGGCGCCGCGCAAGGCCTCGACATTGGCCGGCTTGGTCAGGTGGACGTCGAAGCCCGCGCGCAGGGCCCGCTCGACGTCCTCCTTCTGGCCGTAGCCGGTCAGCGCCACCAGCCGCACGCCGTCTCCTCCGGGCCGGCCGCGCAGGGCCCGGGCCAGCGCGTAGCCATCCATGTCCGGCAGGCCGATGTCGAGGATGGCGGCGGCCGGCAGCTGCCGCCCCGCGGCGCGCAAGGCTTGCGCCGCCGTGTGCGCCACTTCGACCTCGTGGCCCATGTCCTCGAACAGCGCGGCGGTGAGCGCGGCCGCATCCTCGTTGTCGTCCACCACCAGGATACGCCGCCGCGCGCCCTGCCGCTGCTCCAGCACCGCAAGCGGCGCCTCCGCCGGGCGTCCCAGCGGCAGCACGATCTCGAAGCGGCTGCCGAGGCCGGGACCGCCGCTGCGGGCCGCGACGCTGCCCCCGTGCAGCTCGACGATCTTGCGCACGATCGCCAGGCCCAGCCCCAGGCCGCCGGTGCGGCGCGCCAGCGGCTGCGGCGCCTGGAAGAAAGGTTCGAACACCTGGCCCAGCATGCCCGGCGTCATGCCTACCCCGTTGTCGCTCACCGCGAGCACGGCCTTGCCGTCCTCCTCGCGCAGGCTCACCCGGGTGGCGCTGCTGCCGAAGCGCGCCGCGTTGGACAGCAGGTTGCCCAGCACCTGGGCCAGGCGCGTCTCGTCGCCCTCGACCCAGACCGCCTCCGGCGCCTCCAGCGCGACCGGTTCGCCGGCGCGCTCGGCCACCGCGTGGCGCACCACCTCGGCCAGGTTCAGCGGGCGCGGCTCGATGCGCAGCTTGCCGGAGGTGATGCGCGACACGTCCAGCAGGTCGTCGACCAGGCGCTTCAGATGGTCGACCTGGCGCCGCATGATGGCGCGCTCGCGCTGGGCGGCCGTTTCGCGCCGCAGGTCCATCATGTCGAGCGCGGCCAGGATCGGGCTGAGCGGATTGCGCAGCTCGTGCCCGAGCATGGCCAGGAAGGCGTCCTTGGCCTCGCCAGCATTGCGCGCCTGGTCCAGCGCCTCTTCCTGCCGCGCCAGCGCCTGCTCCAGCGTGGCCAGCAGGCGCGCGCGTTCCCGCTCATGGGCCGCGCGCTGGCCGGCGGCCGCTTCCAGGGCCTGTCCCATCTGGCGGAATTCCTTGATGCGTGAAGGCGGCACCTTGACGACTTCCCCTTCGCCCAGCGCGCTGGCGGCGGCCTGGACGCCGTGGATGGTGCCGACGATGCGGCTGGACAGCCAGGAAGCGATGCCGATGCAGGCGCCGAAGCTGGCCAGGATGCCCGCCACGTAGAGCGCGAAGCGTTCGATGAAGGCATAGCCGCGCGCGGCGTTCGGGGCGCCCAGCGCCACCGACCAGCCGTAGCGCGAGGACGTGGTGTAGGCGGTGAGCACGTCGGCGCCTTCGATGGTGACGGTGCGGCCCACGCGCTCGGGACCGGCGCTGCGCATCAGGGCCTGCAGGCTCTGGCTGGCAGGCTTGCCGACGGTCTTGTCCTGGTTGCGCGAGCGGGCCACCACCAGCCCGCCGGCGTCCATGACCGAGATGACGGAATCGGCCGGGACCTTCTGGCGCGCGATGACGTCGAGGAAGCGGTCGGGCCGGATCACGGCGGTGAGCGCATACAGCTTGCGGCCGGGACCTTCGACCGCGATGCGCACCGGGACGGCCGGACGGCCGCCGCCTCCGCGCGATACGCGTCCCACCACGGGGTGGCGCAGGGTGAACAGGCGGCGCAGGCTGTCCGGGTCGGCGGTCGGCGCCGCCGGCGCGCCGAAGGGCGCCATGGTGCGCAGCAGGGCGACGCCATGATCGTCGGCGAGGATCACGCCGAGCCAGTTCGGCTGGGCCTGGACGCGCGCCAGTTCATGGAAGCCGCGCAGGTCGCCGGCGGCGAATTCCGGGCTGCGCGCCAGCGAGGCCAGCGCGTTGACGGTGCCGTCCAGCTCCGTGTCGACCGCGCTGGACAGGGCGCGCGCATGGTTGAGCATGAGGCGCTCCTGCTCCTGCTCGTGGTAGCGCTCGGCCCCGTGGATGGCCCAGACTCCCAGCAGCGCCAGCGGCAGCAAGCCGATCGCCGTCAGCAAGATCAGCATGTGACGGAGGGACAGGGCGTGCCCTTCATGAGCGCGCATAGGTGAGCCCGGTAGGAAAAATCCTATTATAGAGCCGAACCGCAGCCGGCCCGTCGCCGGCCTAGCGCTCGATCGACAGCGCCAGGGTTTCCTTCAGCTCTTCCATTACCACATAGCTCTTGGACTGGCCGGCGTCGGCCACGTGCAGGATCTCGCCCAGCAGGCGGCGGTACTCGGACATCTCGGGAATGCGCGCCTTGATCAGGTAGTCGAAGTCGCCCGACACCAGGTGGCATTCCAGCACCTCGGGAATGGCGAACATGGCGCGCTTGAAGCGGTCGAAGGCCTTCTCGGATTTCTGGTGCAGGGTGATCTCGACGAAGACCAGGATCTGCAGGCCCAGCGCCTGGGGATTCACGCGGGCGTGGTAGCCGCTGATCACGCCGTCGCGCTCCATGCGCTTGACGCGCTCGATGCAGGGCGTGAGCGAAAGCCCGACCTGCTCCGCCAGGTCCTTCATCACGATCCGGCCGTCCTGCTGCAGGATGGCCAGGATGTGCAGGTCGATGCGGTCCAGGACCCGGCTCGAGGCTTTTTGCACGCGCATGACTTTTTCCTAAAAACGAGTGTATTAACAGAAACAATTATGGCAGCACCAGCGCTACCATGGCAACCTTTACTGAATCTTTGTCTCTTCTTCGAGGGAAGCTATGCGAGTCATCGTGCTGGGCAGCGGCGTGGTCGGCGTCACCACCGCGTACTATTTGGCGAAAGCCGGTCATGCAGTCACCGTCATCGACCGTCAACCCGGCCCTGCGCTGGAAACCAGTTTCGCCAACGCCGGCCAGATCTCGCCCGGCTATGCCTCGCCCTGGGCGGCCCCGGGCATCCCGCTGAAGGCGGCCAAGTGGCTGTTCCAGCGCCATGCGCCGCTGGCCATCCGCCCGGACGGCAGCCTGTTCCAGCTGTCCTGGATGTGGCAGATGTACCGCAACTGCTCCGCCGACCGCTACGCCGTCAACAAGGAGCGCATGGTCCGCCTGGCCGAGTACAGCCGCGATTGCATGCGCGCGCTGCGCCAGGAAACCGGCATCGAGTACGAAGGCCGCCAGCAAGGCACCCTGCAGCTGTTCCGCACCCAGGCCCAGTTCGACGCGGCCGGCAAGGACATCGAAGTGCTCAGGCAGGCCGGCGTGGCCTATGAGCTGCTCACCAGCGAACAGCTGGCCCAGGCCGAACCGGCCCTGGCCCACGTACGCGAAAAGCTGGTCGGCGGCCTGCGCCTCCCGAACGACGAGACCGGCGACTGCCAGATGTTCACGACCCGGCTGGCCGAGATGGCGCGCGCCCTGGGCGTGCAGTTCGAATACGGCGTCAGCATCCGGAGCCTGGTCGAGACCGGCGGCCAGGTCAGCGCCGTGGTCACCGACAAGGGCACCTTCAGCGCCGACCGCTACGTGCTGGCGCTGGGCAGCTACTCGCGCCTGCTGCTGCAGCGCTGGTTCCCGCTGCCGGTCTATCCGCTCAAGGGCTATTCGATCACCGTGCCGATCACGGACGCCAGCCGCGCCCCGGTGTCGACCATCCTCGACGAGACCTACAAGATCGCCGTCACCCGCTTCGACGACCGCATCCGCGTGGGCGGCATGGCCGAAATCGCCGGCTACAGCAAGGCGCTCAACCCGCGCCGCCGCGAAACCCTGGAACTGGTGGTCAACGACCTGTTCCCGGGCGGCGGCGACACCAGCCAGGCCAGCTTCTGGACCGGCCTGCGCCCGATGACTCCGGACAGCACCCCGGTGGTGGGCGCGACCCCGCTGGGCAACCTGTTCGTCAACACCGGCCACGGCACCCTGGGCTGGACCATGGCCTGCGGTTCGGCCAGCGTGATCGCCGACCTGGTGGGCGGCAAGTCGCCGGCCATCCGCGCCGACGACCTGGCCGTGTTCCGCTACGCCGGCACCCCGAACGGCTATCCGCAAGGCGAACTGGCCCAGGCATGAACCGCGACTCGACGACCATGCGCGCCGCCAGCGAGCTGGCGCGCGCCGGCGCGATCCTGACGGTCGACCTGGCGGCCATCCGCGCCAACTACCGGCTGCTGGCGGCGCAGGCGCCCTCCTCCACTTGCGCCGCCGTGATGAAGGCCGACGCCTATGGCCTGGGCATGGAACAGGTGGCCCCGGCCCTGGCCGAGGAAGGCTGCAAGGTGTTCTTCACCGCCCACGTGGCCGAAGGCATGCGCCTGCGCCAGCTGGTGCCGGACGGCTGCACGATCTACGTGCTGCACGGCCCGCCCGCCGGCACCGCGCCCGATTTCTACCAGTACGACCTGGTGCCGGTGCTGAACGATCCGGGCCAGCTGCGGGAATGGCGCGCCAGCGCCCGGCAGCTCGGGCGGCGCCTGCCGGCCGCGATCCAGGTCGACACCGGCATGTCGCGCATGGGCCTGGCGCCCGCCGACCTGGCAGCGCTGTCGCTTGAACCCGACTGGCTGTCCGGCCTGGACGTCCGGCTGGTGATGAGCCACCTGGCCTGCGCCGACGAGCCGGACCACCCGCTCAACGAGCGCCAGCGCCTGCGCTTCGAGCAGGTGCGCGAACGCTTCCCGGGCGTGCCGGCCAGCCTGGCCAATTCCTCGGGCGTGTTCCTGGGCAGCGCCTACCACTACGAGCTGCTGCGCCCGGGCGCGGCCCTGTACGGCATCAATCCGCATCCGGGCAAGCCCAATCCGCTGCGCCAATCGGTGTCATTGGCGGCGCGCATCGTCCAGGTGCGCAGCATTGCGGACGGCGACGTCGTCGGCTACGGCGCGCGCTACGTGGCCCAGGGCACGCGCCGCATCGCCACCATCGCGATCGGCTATGCCGACGGCTGGCTGCGCGCCCTCACCGGCCAGTCACAGGCCTTCGTGGACGGCGTGGCCGTGCCCTTCGCCGGCACGGTGTCGATGGATTCGATCACCCTCGACGTCACCGGCCTGTCGGAAGCCCGCGTGGCGCCGGGCCAGCTGGTCGAGCTGCTGTGCGAGCAGCAGCCGGTGGACGCCGTCGCTACCCAGGCCGGCACCATCGGCTACGAGCTGCTGACCCGCCTGGGCCGCCGCTTCCACCGCAACTACACAGCCTGAGTCACCAGGGCAGCGGGATCTCCCTGCCCTCGGCATCCACCACCGGCACCGGCGAGCCCGACAGAATCCCATAGAGGGTCAGCGGCTCGCCGCCGGTATTCACGATCTGATGCAATTCGTTGGGCTGGCACAGCAGCACCGTGCCGGCCGCGCATGGCGTCTCGGTTCCCGCGTGGTGCATAATTCCCTCACCCCCGGTAAAAACGACCACTTCCTCGCAGTCGTGGCGGTGCAGCGGGGTCGCGCTGCCCGGCGCGAGCGTCTGCTGCCAGACTTCGAATGCCTGGATACCGCCCGCCTGCGAGGCGAGGGTCTGGTGCCGGATGCCGGGCAGTGCGAACACCGGGATCGAATCGACGTGGCGGACTTGCATGGGCTGCTCCTTTCGCTGCGTGGGTAGGGAATGCGGGAATTATCCGCGCGCGCCGGCACAAAGGGAACGGCACAACATGGCGAAACCATCTGGACTCAAAGTCAACACCGGCGCCCAGGACCTGATCAAGCAGCGCTGCTTCGTGCAGACCGTGCGCACCGGCGGCATCACCAGCGCGGCGCGCCTGCTGGGCCTGACGCCCTCGGGAGTGAGCAAGAACATCGCGCGGCTGGAAGCGGAACTCGGCGTGCAGCTGCTGGCGCGCGACAGGCGCAGCATGGCGCCGACCGGGCGCGGCCAGGAAGCCTTCGAAGCCTACGACGCCCTGATCGCCCAGCTCGACCAGATGCAGGAACAATTGGCGGCGCCCGCCGAACTGACGGGGCAGCTGGGGCTGTCGCTGCCGGGCGGCTGCCTGCCCTGGCTGGCGCCGCTGCTGGCGCGCTACCGCGCCGCCCATCCGCTGGTACAGCTGCGCCTGAACGTCAGCGACGTCCACAGCGACCTGGTGCGCGACCGCAACGACCTGGCGCTGCGCTTCGGCCGCCTCAAGGACAGCAGCGTGCGTGCGCTCGGGCTGGCGGCGACGCCGCTGGTGGTGTGCGCCAGTCCCGCCTACCTGGAGCGCGCGGGCGTGCCGCGTCAGCCGGCCGAGCTGGCCGGGCATGAAGGTGTGTTGTTTCGTCTGCCGGAAACCGGCCGTGCGCGGCCGGTGGAGCTGGTGCCGGAATCGGCTTCCTGGCGTGCGGTCGCCGTGATCGACGACGGCCAGTCGCTGGTGCATGCGGCGCTGGCGGGATTCGGCCTGATCCAGGCGCCGCTGCTGCTGGTGGAGGCCGAGCTGGAGGCCGGGCGGCTGGTGGAAGTGCTGGCGGCGCACCGCCCGGCGCCGCTCGAGGTCAATCTGCTGTTTTCAAGCCACGCCTGGCTGCCGGCGCAGACGCGCGCCTTCATCGACCTGGCGCGCCTGCAGTTCGGACTCGGCTGACTTTCTTACTTGGCCTGCTCGGCCAGGCGGCGCAGGACGGCCGGCGACACCGAGTCGGCGCCGTGGTTCATGCGGTACAGCGCCCAGACGTCGTTCGAGGCGGTGAACAGGCCACGGACGGCGTCGACAGCGGCGCGGGCGAAGCTGGTGGCGTGGGTGGTGGTGCGGAGGCTCAGGGTCGACATGGTGTTTTTCCGGGTGCGTTGATCTTGCTTACCAGTATGGGCTCTTTGAGATAGAAATCAAATTGCGATCCATGATGATCGCCATTCATAAATCAACTATCTCGCCCGCCCTTGTTGTTTCGCGATGACATCTTGCAATCGGTAACGATGTATATGAGCAACAAATCTGTATATACGGAAACTTACACCGCAGTTCCGATATACTCACCAATTATCACAGTCATGCGCCCTACTCATGCGCAGACTGCCCACCTGGCCCTGACTCCGCCGGATTCGTTCGCCGATATTGACGCGCAGGAGTCGCCGTGCCCCCGATGCTCCATCATTTTTCCAGTTTCAAGGTCAAACTCTCGGTGCTGGTCACCGGCATGGTGCTGATCGCGGCCGTCGGGGTCGGCGGCATCTCGCTGCTGTTCGCCGACTTCCAGATCGAGCGCATGATCGCCAAGCAGGAGCTGCTGGCCCTGGGCGGCGCCGCGGCCTATATCGACAACGACCTGCGCCACAAG
Source organism: Massilia sp. ZL223 (assembly GCF_018119395.1). Lineage (GTDB taxonomy): Bacteria > Pseudomonadota > Gammaproteobacteria > Burkholderiales > Burkholderiaceae_D > Telluria. Next base: position 180,946 of record NZ_JAGPWD010000003.1, on the reverse strand, counting down.
CAGCAGCTGCTGCGCGCCGTCGCCGAAGAAGCGCTGACGCGCGAGCTGGGCCCGCAAGAGATCCAGGCCCTGCTCGAATCGCACGACAGCCTGCGTGACGAATTCGTCAACGTCGCCGCCTACGATGCGCGCGGCGACCGCGTGGCGAGCCTGCGGGACCGCCAGGACAAGTTCATCAACGTCAGCCGGAGGCCCTACTTCCGCCAGACCATGGCCGCGCGCGAGAGCGTGGTGTCCGAGCCCTTTCGCAGCGCCCTGACCAGGCGCCCGGTGGTCTCGGTCACCCAGCCCGTGATCGACCGGCGCGGCAATATCGTCGCCGTCCTGCTGGGCGGGATCGACCTGCTGCGCCCGTCCTTCGCCGCCCAGATCGACGCCCTGCGCGCGGGCGAAGCGGGCTACCTGTTCATCGTCGCGAAAGACGGGACCGTGGTGCACCACCCGAACAAGACCCTGCTGCTGGCCCGTCCCGGCGAGGAAGCCCAGCCGGTGCTGCATGCGGTGCGCGCGGCGCCCGAGGGCTGGCGCACCGACATGGTCGACGGCGGCTCGCGCGCGCTGGTGGCCTGGCGCCGCCTGTCGCACGTGGACTGGACCATCGCGGTGTCGTATCCGCTGCGCAGCGCCTTCGCACCCATGGTCTCGGTGCGCCTGAACTCCTTCGCCGCGGCCGGCCTGTTCACCGTGCTCGCCGGCCTGTTCGGCTGGGCGCTGGTGAAGATCCTGCTCGAGCCGCTCGACAAGCTGCAGCGGAACATCGAGGCGCACGACGCGGGCGCCGCCGGCATCGAGGTGTTCGACACCCAGGAGCGCGACGAATTCGGGCTGCTCAGCCGCGCCCTGTACCGGCTGTCGCGCCACCGCCAGCAGTCGGAACGGACCCTGCAGCGCCAGGCCACCACCGACGTGCTGACCGGCGCCTACAACCGCCGCATGTTCGAGGACTTCCTGCCCGCCGCCCTGGCCAGGAGCGGCCGCTCCGGCGAACCGGTGGCCGTCGCCTTCCTCGACATCGATCACTTCAAGGACATCAACGACACCCACGGCCACGCGGCGGGCGACGCGGTGCTGGTCGAGTTCGCGCAGCGGCTGGCGGCGTCGGTGCGCGCCGCCGACACCGTCGCGCGCCTGGCCGGCGACGAGTTCGTGATCGTGTTCGAGCAGCTGCAGGCGGCCGACGAGGCGCACATGATCGGCGCCAAGATCATGGCCGCCATGGCCCCGCCCTTCCACGCCGGCGGCCAGGCCGTGCGCGTTACCGCCAGCATCGGCATCGCCGTGGCCACCCAGGCCACCAGCATGGAGGCGATCATGCGCTCGGCCGACGAGGCCTTGTATGGCGTGAAGGCGGCCGGACGCAATGGCTATGCCGTCAACCCGGCCGGCGCCGGAAAACTCGGCACGGTGCGCCCCAAGCCGCTCAGGCAGGCGGCTTCCTAGGGTCGGGCGGCGTCTGCACAGGCGGCACACCGGCGCGCCGGTAGCGGCAAAACAGGCAGGGCGGGCAGCGCGGGACGGGCGGCGCCAGCGGCAATTCTTGCGCTTTCATCTAGCCTCCTCGGGGTTGGAATTCCGCACTCTGCGGCTTCCCATAATGGCAAGGTCAAGCGGATTATTCAGCGTGCTTTAAGCATGCTTAAGGCCGTCCCCTGGCAAAAACGCCGTGCTATACTCGCCGCACCTATGACCCGCGCATTCAAGACATTCCTGGTGTGGCTCCTGATGGCCGTGCTCCCGCTGCATGCGGTGGCGGCGGGCGTCGGCATGTCCTGCATGCCGCAGCACCAGGCCGCCAAGGTGGAGGCCAAGGCGCAGCACGGCGCCGGCCAGGCGCATGCGCACCATGGGCATCACGAGGCCGTCCAGGCGGACGATGTCCCCGAGGCGGATACGCAGACGCATTCGTCCTGCAGCGCCTGTTCCGTCTTCTGCGTCGGGGCGGTCGCCCCGCCTTCGGCGTATATGCCGCTTCTTTCCTTCGACGGCTCCGAATCCGTCGTCGTCACGCCCGCAGCCTTCGCCGCGGGCTTCATTCCGGACGGTCCGCAGCGGCCTCCCCGGCGTCACTCCGCCTGATCGAAGCAGCCAGGGCTTCCGCCCTTCCTGCGCGCACCCGCGTGCTCCCGGCACGCGACCGTTTCCGATTTTGAGGATGCACCATGAAACACACGCTTTGGGCCGCCATCGGCGCCCTGCTGGCCGCGCCGCTGGCCGCACAGCCCCAGCGCGCCGCTGATCCGGCCGATCCCGGCGCCGCCGTGGCGCCGCTCGTGTATGAATCCGTCATCGCCACGCCGCCCGTGCAGGATGCGGCGACACCCGACAAGCGCTGGCGCGCCGCCAACGACACGGTCGGCGGCCAGCCTGGCCACGAGCATGGCGCGCCGACCGCGCCGGCGCCCGTGGATCACAGCAAACACCACCACAGCGAGGGAAAGCGATGAGCGCCCTTTCCACCTTGCCTGTCCCGCGCGCCATCTGCGCGGCGCTGCTGACGCTGGCCCTGGGTGGCTGCGCCAGCTTCTCGAAGGACGGCGGCATGGATGCCGTCTCGGCCCTGACCGCCGAGCGCACCGGCCAGGACGTCCGCCTTCCGGCGGCCGGCGGCGGCGATGAGGCCGCCCAGGCCGAGCTGGCGCGCCTGCTGAAGGAGCCGCTCGGCGCCGACCAGGCGGTGCGCGTCGCCCTGCTCAACAACCGCTCGCTGCGCGCCTCGCTGGCCGACCTGGGCGTGGCCGAGGCCGACCTGGTGCAGGCCGGCCGAATCGCCAATCCCGGCTTCAGCTTCAGCCGCATGGCCGCCCATGGCGAAACCGAGATCGAACGCAGTGTGATGTTCGACCTGGTCGGCCTGCTGACCATGCCGATCCGGCGCGACATCGAGGCGCGCCGCTTCGAAGGCGCCAAGCTGGTCGCCGCCACCAGCGCGGTGCAGCTGGCCGCCGACACGCGCAAGGCGTATTTCGATGCGGTGGCGGCCAGGCAGTCGGCCGCCTATGCGCAGCAGGTCCACGAAGCGGCCCAGGCCAGCGGCGAGCTGGCCCGGCGCATGGCCCAGGTGGGCAACCTGAGCGGCCTGGACCAGGCGCGCGAACAGGCCTTCTCGGCGGAGGCCGCGGCCCAGCTGGCGCGCGCCCGCCACAACGCCACCGCCGCGCGCGAACGCCTGGCGCGCCTGCTGGGCGTGTGGGGCGAACACACCGCCTTCACCTTGCCTGACCGTCTGCCGGAGCTGCCGGCCGCGCCGCGCGAGGCCGGCAACATCGAAGCGCTCGCCATGCAGCAGCGCCTCGACCTGCGCCTGGCCCAGCTGGAAGCCAAATCGACCGCGCGCGCCCTGGGGCTGACCAAGGCCACCGGCTTCGTCAACGTGCTGGAAGCGGGCTACGTCAATGCCAGCAAGAGCGGCGAACCGCGCGAGACCGGCTACGAGATCGAACTGGCCCTGCCGCTGTTCGACTGGGGCGGCGCGCGCGTGGCCAAGGCCGAGGCGATCTACATGCAATCGGTGCACCGCACCGCCGGCATCGCGGTCAACGCCCGCTCGCAGGTGCGCGAAGCCTATTCCGCCTACCGCACCAGCTTCGACATCGCCAAGCAGCACCGCGACGAACTGGTCCCGCTGCGCAAGAAGATCTCGGAAGAAGTCCTGTTGCGCTACAACGGCATGCTGGTCAGCGTGTTCGAGCTGCTGGCCGACGCGCGCGCCCAGATCGCCGGCGTGAACGCGGCCATCGAGGCCCAGCGCGACTTTTGGGTCGCGGAGACCGACCTCCAGGCCGCTGTCAGCGGCGCCGGCGGATCAACCGTTACCCTCGGCAGCGCCGCTCCGGCACAAGCCGCTCCCGCACATTGAACAAGGACACAGCAATGACTTCCCGTCGCAATTTCTTTACCGGCGCCGCCGCCCTGGTGGGCGCGGGCCTGGTGAGCCGCGCCGGCGCCGCCACCCTGCCGGAAGCGCCGATCATGAACAGCGCGGCCACCCAGCCGCCTCCGCCGCCGCCCAACGGCCGCCCCTACAATCCGGTCGTCACCCTGAACGGCTGGTCCCTGCCCTGGCGCATGAACAATGGCGTCAAGGAGTTCCACCTGACCGCCGAACCCGTGGTGCGCGAGATCGCCCCGGGCATGAAGGCCAACCTGTGGGGCTACAACGGCCAGAGCCCGGGCCCGACCATCGAGGTGGTCGAGGGCGACCGCGTGCGCATCTTCGTCACCAACCGGCTGCCGGAGAACACCAGCATCCACTGGCACGGCCAGCGCCTGCCGAACGGCATGGACGGCGTCACCGGCCTGACCCAGCCGCCGATCGCGCCCGGCAAGACCTTCGTCTACGAATTCGTGGCGCGCCGGCCGGGCACCTTCATGTACCACCCGCATGCGGACGAGATGGTGCAGATGGCGATGGGCATGATGGGCTTCTGGGTCACGCACCCGAAGAACCCGGCCCACCATGCCGTCGATCGCGATTTCGTGTTCCTGCTGGGTTCCTACGACATCGACCCGGGCAGCTACACGCCGAAGGTCAACGAGATGCTGGACTTTAACCTCTGGACCTTCAACAGCCGCGTCTTCCCGGGCATCGACACGATGAACGTGCGCCAGAACGACCGCGTGCGCATCCGTGTCGGCAACCTGACCATGACCAACCACCCGATCCACCTGCACGGCCACGAGTTCGAGGTGACCGGCACGGACGGCGGCTGGACCCGGCCCGAGTCGCGCTGGCCGGAGGTCACCACCGACATCGCGGTGGGCCAGATGCGCGCGATCGAGTTCATCGCCGATGCGCCGGGCGACTGGGCCTTCCACTGCCACAAATCGCACCACACCATGAACGCCATGGGCCACGACGTGCCGAACCTGATCGGGGTCGACCACCGCGGCGTGGCGGAAAAGATCTCGAAGCTGGTCCCGGACTACATGGTCATGGGCGACAAGGGCGGTTCCATGGGCGACATGGAGATGCCGCTGCCGGAAAACACCCTGCCGATGATGACCGGCCAGGGCCCCTTCGGCGGCGTCGAGATGGGCGGCATGTTCACCGTGGTGAAGGTGCGCAAGGACCAGAAGCGCGGCGACTACAGCGATCCGGGCTGGTACAGGCACCCGGCCGGCACCGTCGCCTACGAATGGAAGGGCGAAGCACCGGCGGCCGTGCGCAGTCACGATCACGGTGGCCACGCGATGCCGTCAAAGAATGCCAGGGAAGTCGAGATCAAGGTGCGCAAGCCCGTCGGTCACCATGGCAAGCATTAAGCAGACCAATAACACCGAGACAAACGAAAGGAATCACCATGAAAGCAATCACCCGTATCGCCGCGGCGCTCGTCCTGAGCGCGGCTTGCACCGCCGTCTTCGCCCAGCATGGCGGCCATGACGGCGACGGCCACGCCCGTCCGGCCGCCACGGCCGAACTGGCGGACGGCGAGGTTAAAAAGATCGACAGGGAAACCGGCAAGATCACCCTGCGCCACGGCGAGTTGAAGAACCTGAACATGGCGCCGATGACGATGGTGTTCCGCGTGAAGGACGCAGCGATGTTGGACCAGGTGAAGGCTGGAGACAAGGTTCGCTTCAGCGCCGACCGCGTCAACGGCGCCCTCACCGTAGTCCAGCTCCAGGCTGCGCAGTAAGGATGCAGCATCGGATCCGCCGTCGACTTTCATACAGGAATCGAACGAGCAGCGTCCCGGCCTTGCGCTACCATTGGACCCTACCGACCCGATGAGGAGCAAGCGATGAGCGGATCTGAAATGGCAAATGTGCAGTCGTGTATCGAAGCCTGCCAGGAAGCGCTGCGGGCCTGCCAGGCCTGCGTGGCCGGCGACGTCCGTGACGGCTCGACAGACTGCATACCGGTCAACCTCGACTGCGCCGACATCTGCGCGGCCACGATCAATGCGCTGGCGCGCGGCTCGGCCCACCACGGCGACTTCTGCGCCCTGTGCGCCCACATCTGCCGCGCCTGCGCCGCCAAGTGCGCCCAGCATGCGGCCATGCACAAGCACTGCGCGGAATGCCAGGCCGCCTGCGAACGTTGCGCCGCGGAATGCGACAAGCACGCCAGGGAAAAGCACATCTGAGGCCAGGCCCGGAGGTGGCTGTTACTTAGTAGCAGTTACTTACAAATTCGTCTTGGAATCCCGCGCGGACGCGGCGCTAGAATGGGTCATCGTTCCTGATTGTCCCTTACGTCCACGGGGGAGGCTGCCATGAAAACGCAGACCAAAGGCGTCGCGAAACGCCTCGTCATTTCGCTCCTGCTGGCAGCCGGCCTCGGCGGCTGCGTGTATGCGCCGCCCTACTCGGCCTACGATGGCGGCTATGGCTACAGCGGCGGTCCGGCCTACGCCTACCCGCCGGTCAGCCTCGACCTGGGCTTCTCGTACTACGACCGCGGCCCGCGCTACCACGGCGGTGGCCATCATCACTGGCGCGGCCACCACGGACGCGGCCATCATCGCGGATGGGATCGCGGCCGGCACTGAGCTTTCCGTGCCGGCCGGCGATTACGCCTGGCGCTTGATCTGGATGACGCGCGCCGGAGGATGGCGGTAGTTCGCCATCAGCTCCGCCCACTGCGCATCCATCGCATCCATGGCCGCTTCCTTGATGTGGCCATAGCCGCGCACCGCATCCGGCAACTGCGCCAGCTTGAGCGCCGCGTCCTTGTTCTCCGCATTCAGGCCGCTCGCCAGATCGCGCACGAAGCCGAGGTAGCGGTCGCGCATGGCGCGCTCGCGCTTGCGCTCGTAGGTATAGCCGAACACGTCGAAAGCCGTGCCGCGCAAGCCCTTGAAGCGGGCCAGCACGCCGAACACCGGCATCAGCCACGCGCCGAACTGCATCTTGGCCGGCACATCCGATCCCGGCTTGCGGCGTGCCAGCAGCGGCGGCGCCAGGTGGAAGGCCAGCTTGTAGTCGCCGTCGAACTGCGCCGCGATCTGCTCGCGGAACACAGGGTCGGCATGCAGGCGCGCCACTTCGTACTCGTCCTTGTAGGCCATCACCTTGAACAGGTTGCGCGCCACGATCTTGCTGAGCTGCTTGCGCGAACCGGCGCCTTCCAGCGCCGCTTCGCGCTGCTCGACGGCGGCCACGGCTTCCTGGTACAGGCGCGCATAGTCCGCGTTCTGGTAGCGGGTCAGCCAATCGACGCGGAAGGCGACGGTATCGGCCAGGGACTTGGGGGCGCTGAACTGGATGACCTGGGGCGTCTGGGTGAGCCGGTCGAGCGCCTTCTCGTCCGCGGCGGCCAGGCGGCCCAGCATGAAGGCGCGCTTGTTCATGTCGACCGCCACCGCATTCAGTTCGATCGCCCGCATCAATGCGGCCAGGCTCACCGGCACCAGGCCCTGCTGCCAGGCATAGCCCATCAGCAGGATGTTGCTGCCGATGGTGTCGCCCAGGAAGCGCGCCGCGATCTGCTGGGCGTTCAGGCGCAGCAGGTTCGCCTCACCGGCGGCCTTGCCGAGCTTCTCGAGCAGGCCGTCCTTGTTGATCGTGGCATCGCGCTCGCGGGTGAAGTCGGCGGTCGGGATTTCGTATTCGTTGGCGACCACGCGGGTATGGCCCTCGCGCATCACGGCCAGGCCGTCCGGCATCGCCGCCACCACCAGGTCGCAGGCGAACACCGCGTCCGCCTGGCGCAGGTCGATGCGCACCTGGTGCAGGCGCTCGGGCGAGGACGCCACCCGCACATGCGACAGCACCGCCCCGCCCTTTTGCGCGAAGCCCATGAAGTCCAGGGTCGAGGCGCCCTTGCCTTCCAGGTGGGCCGCCATGGTGATCAGGGCGCCCACGGTGACCACGCCGGTGCCGCCGACGCCGGCCACCAGGATCTCGTAAGGCTTGGCCAGCGCATCCGCCGCCGGCGCCGGATAGGCCGACAGCGCCTGCTCCAGGTCGGCCAGCGACAGCGATACGCCGGCCGGCTTGCGCAGCGATCCGCCCAGCACCGAGACGAAGCTCGGGCAGAAGCCTTCGACGCAGGAGTAATCCTTGTTGCACGAAGACTGCTCGATCTGGCGCTTGCGGCCCAGTTCCGTCTCCAGCGGCAGGATGGACAGGCAGTTGGACTGCACGCCGCAGTCGCCGCAGCCTTCGCACACGGCCGGGTTGATCACCATGCGGCGCGCCGGGTCCGGGAACACGGTCTTGTCCGGCGTGTTCTTCTTGCGGCGGCGGCGCTTTTCGGCGGCGCAGGTCTGGTCGTAGACCAGCACCGTCACGCCGGGAATCTCGCGCAGCATGCGCTGGATCGCATCCAGTTCGCCGCGGTGGTGCACGGTGACGCCAGCCGCCAGGCTGACGCCCTCGTAGCGGCCGGGATCGTCCGTCACCACCACGACCTTCTTCGCGCCCTCGCTGCAGACCTGCTGCACGATCTGCGGCACCGACAGGCTGCCGTCCACCGGCTGGCCGCCGGTCATCGCCACGGCGTCGTTGTAGAGGATCTTGTAGGTGATGTCGATGCCGGCCGCGATGGCCTGGCGGATCGCCAGCGAGCCCGAATGGTAGAAGGTGCCGTCGCCCAGGTTCTGGAAGATGTGCTTCTCGCCCACGAAGGGCGCGGAACCGGCCCAGCTGACGCCCTCGCCGCCCATCTGCGACAGGTAGTAGGTGTCGCGCTTCATCCAGGTGGCCATGAAGTGGCAGCCGATGCCGGCCAGGGCGCGGCTGCCTTCCGGCACGCGGGTCGAGGTGTTGTGCGGGCAGCCGGAGCAGAAATACGGCGTGCGGCGGATGCCGTCCGCGCTGTTCGATGGCAGCTCTGCGGCGCAGAAAGCCGGCAGCATGCGCGCCAGCTCCAGCTGCGGGAAGCGCGGCGCCAGCCAGCGCACCAGCACCGGGGCGATGCGCGAAGGACGCAGTTCGCCCAGGGCCGACAGCAGGGGCTGCCCCTCGGGGTCGGTCTTGCCGATGACGACAGGGCGCTGTCCCGCCGGCAGGTTGTAGAACAGGTTCTTGACCTGCTGTTCGATGACCGGGCCCTTCTCTTCCACCACCAGGATCTCGTCCAGGCCGGCGGCGAAGGCCGCCAGGCGGCTGTGCTCGAGCGGATAGGTCAGGCCGGGCTTGTACAGGCGCACGCCCAGGGCTTCCAGCTTCTCCAGGCTCAGGCCCATGCGCTCCAGCGCTTCCAGCAGGTCGAGCCAGGCCTTGCCGGCGCTGACGATGCCGATCTTCGCCTGCGGCGCAGGCACCGCCAGGCGGTCGATCGAGTTGGCCCGGGCGAAGGCCTGCACCGCTTCCAGCTTGGCCGCCACGCGCTGCTCCAGCGCCAGGCCCGGCAAATCGGGCCAGCGGTTGTGCAGGCCGTCCGGCGGCGGCGCGTAGTCGGTCGGCGCGACGAAGCGCGGCATGGCGGGCAGCTCGACCACCGCGCCGCCTTCCACCGTCTCGGAAATCGCCTTGAAGCCGCACCAGGCGCCGGTGTAGCGCGACAGGGCCCAGCCGTACAGGCCGAACTCCAGGTATTCCTGGATGTTGGCGGGATTAATCACCGGCATTCCCCAGGCCATCAGCGCCTGTTCGCTCTGGTGCGGCATGGACGAGGACACGCAGCCGTGGTCGTCGCCCAGGATGACCAGCACGCCGCCGTGCGGCGAGGAGCCGTAGACATGGCCGTGCTTGAGGGCGTCGCCGGCGCGGTCCACGCCCGGCCCTTTGCCGTACCACATGGCGAACACGCCGTCGACCTTGCGGGTCGGGTTGGCCTCGACCTGCTGCGAGCCCATCACCGCGGTCGCGCCCAGCTCTTCGTTGATCGCGGGGAGGAATTCGACCTTGTGCTGTTCCAGCAGCTTGCGGGCGCGCCACAGCTCCTGGTCGACCGCGCCCAGCGGCGAGCCGCGGTAGCCGCTGACGAAGCCGGCGGTGTTCAGCTGCTGCGCTTCGTCGCAGCGTTTCTGCATGCACAGCAGGCGCACCAGGGCCTGAGTGCCGGTCAGGAACACCCGGCCCTGCTGGCGGGTCAGGTTGTCGGTGAGCGCATAGTCCGGGTCTGCCAGCCGGATCGGCGCAGAGGTCTCCATCGTCGTGTCCATGTTTTCTTATTGTGTGAGTCGAAAAGATGACAGAAGGATATGCCGCACGGGGCGAAATATTTTTTCTATCTTTTCGGTTTTCAGTACTAGAATTGCAAAAACATTTCTAGAACTGGCCTCAAATATGAAAAACGTGTCGATGGATCACGCATCGATGAAAATCCTGTGCGAATTGCAGAAGAACGGCAGGATTTCCTCGAACGAGTTGGCGGAGAAGGTGGGCATGTCGGCCAGCCCCTGCTGGCGCCGCCAGAAGGACCTGGAAGAGAACGGCGTCATCCTGCGCTACACCGCCCTGCTCGACCGCCGCAAGCTGGGGCTGGCGGTGGTCTGCCTGCTGCACGTCTCGCTGCTGCGCCATGCGGAAGGGGTGGTCGAGCAGTTCGAGGAAGCGATGCGCCTGCGCCCGGAAGTCGTCGAGTGCTACGAGACCACGGGCAATTCGGACTACCTGGTCAAGGTGGTCGTGGCCGACATGGACGCCTACCACGACTTCCTGCACAACGTGATGGTGAAGCTGAACGGCGTCTCGCAGGTGAATACCAGCGTGGCGCTGCGCGAGGTGAAGTACGAGACCGCGCTGCCGCTCTAGCGGATCAGCGCTCGCGCACCAGCTTGAACTGGATGGCGCGCCGGTTGTAGTCGGCGATCGACTGCTTGACGTAGCGGGTCAGCGCCTCGCCGGTGAGCGAGAACGGATACAGGCCCGCCTCCTGGCGCATGCGGGCGAAGTCGGGACGCGTTTCCATGTGGGCGAAGGCCGCGACCCAGCGCCGGTAGTCGGCGTCCGGCACGTCCGGCCCCATCCACACGCCGCGGATCACCGGCCACACCACGTCGTAGCCCTGCTCGCGCGCGGTCGGCACGCTGGCCAGGATGCCCGGCAGGCGCTGCTCGGACAGCACCGCCAGCACCCTCACCTGGCCGCGGCTGGCGTACAGCAGGGCTTCGGAGGTGTCGCCCGAAATCGCCTGGACGTGGCCGGCCTGCATGGCGACGAATTGCTCGCCGCCGCCTTCCAGGGCCACGAAACGCAGCTTGCGCGGCTCGACGCCGGCCTGCCGGACCAGCAGCGCCATCTTCATCCAGTCCTGGCTGCCGATGGTGCCGGACATGCCGACCAGCACGCGGCGCGGATCGCGCTTGAGCGCCTTGAGCAGTTCGCCCAGCGAGCGGTACGGAGAGCCGGCAGGCACGGCGATCATGCCGTAGTCGGTGCCGAAGGCCGCGACCCAGCGCACGTCGTCGGCGCTGGCCTTGCCGAATTTGCCGCGCGCCAGGTTCAGCACCGAGCCGCCGGAAAACGCGACCAGGGTGTTCGGCTCGCTGCGGCGCTGCGAGACCAGGGTATGCCAGGCCACGGCGCCCACCCCGCCCGGCATGTAGCTCAGCTTCAGTGCGGGCGCGCCCGGTTCGCCGGGCAAGGCATGCTGGGCCAGCTTGCAGGTCAGGTCCATGGCGCCGCCCGGCTTGGACGGCACCAGGCATTCGGCGCCGGCCGGCTGCCTGGCCTGGGCCTGCCAGCAGGCGGCCGCCAGAAGCGGTAACAGGAGGGTGCGCAGCATCTTCATGGGCTCATCATAGCGCGTGGCGGCCGAGTGTACAGCGGCCAGGCTTTCAGTTCGCTTTCAGGCTTCCCGGACGTTGTGGAAATCCCTTATCGGCCCGCCGGAGGCCCCGGCGCGCGGATTTTGCGCTTACACTGGCGCGATGAGAATCCTGCTAGTCGAAGACCACGTCGAGCTGCAGCACTGGGTATCCAAGGCCCTGCGCGACGCCAACCTCACCGTCGAATGCGCGGCCACGGGCGCCGACGCCGACGCCCTGCTGCACACCCAGGACTACGCCCTGGTGATCCTGGACCTGACCCTGCCCAAGATGGACGGGCTGGACGTGCTGCGCCGCCTGCGCGCGCGCGGCGGCGCGCGCGGCGGCACGCCGGTGCTGATCCTGACCGCGCGCGGCGGCCTGGAGGAAAAGGTGCAGGGCCTGAACCTGGGCGCCGACGACTACCTGGCCAAGCCCTTCGAACTGGCGGAGCTGGAGGCGCGCGTCAAGGCGCTGCTGCGGCGCCGCTTCGGCGGCGGCGGCAACGAGAACCTGGTGCAGCGTTGCGGCGGCCTCAGTTTCGACACCGTCTCGCGCATGTTCCACTACTGCGGCGAGCCCTTGGCCCTGACGCCGCGCGAGCATGCGGTGCTGGAAGCGCTGATCGCACGCCCGGGGCGCGCGCTCTCGAAAGACAAGCTGTTCGACGAAGTCTTCGCCCTGGTCGACGACGCCAACGTCGACGCCATCGAGCTCTACATCCACCGCATCCGCAAGAAGCTGGAGCGCCGCGCCGACGGCAACGCCGCGATCGTGACCTTGCGCGGCATCGGCTACCTGCTGCAGGAGCGCCAGGCTTGAGAAAGGCACCCGGCAGCCTGCGCAACCAGCTGCTGCGCTGGCTGATCCTGCCGCTGGTGGCGCTGGTCGCCGTGAATGCCGTGTCGCTCTACCGCGACGCGCTGGAGGCCGGCGACATCGCCTACGACCGTTCCCTGCTGGCCTCCACGCGCGCCCTCGCCGAGCGGGTCTCGGTACGCGACGGCAAGGTGGTGGCCGACGTGCCCTACGTCGCCCTGGACAGCTTCGAGACCGACACCCTGGGCCGCATCTACTACAAGGTCACCGGGCCGAACGGGGAAACCGTCTCCGGCTACGACGACCTGCCGCCGGTGCCGGAGGGCGTGCCGCGCTCCGACCTGTATCCGGCCCTGGTGCGCTTCTACCATGCCGAATACAACGGCGAGCCGGTGCGCATCGCGGCCCTGCACCAGCCGGTGTTCGACGATTCGATGCGCGGCATCGCCCTGATCCAGGTGGGCGAGACGCTCGACGCCCGGCGCGCGCTATCGCGCCGGATCCTGATCAATACCCTGTGGCGCCAGGCCCTGCTGGTGCTGGCGGTGGCGACCCTGGTGTGGTTCGCGGTGCGCCTGGTGCTGCGTCCCCTCATGGCGCTCAAGAACGAGGTCGAGACGCGTTCGCTGTCCGACCTGTCCGACGTCGACCCGGCCCTGGTGCACAAGGAAGTGCGGCCGCTGGTGACGGCCATGAACGGCGCCATGACGCGCATGCAGAACCTGATCGCCAGCCAGCGCCGCTTCATCGCCGACGCCTCGCACCAGCTGCGCACCCCTCTCACGGTGCTCAAGACCCAGGCCGAGCTGGCCCTGCGCGAGGACGATCCGGCCGCCATGCGCGCCATCGTGCGCTCGATCGCCGGCACCACCGATTCCGCCATCCACCTGGCCAACCGCCTCCTGACCCTGGCCCGCATCGAGCATGGCAACGGAAGCGTGGCCAGCGTCCCCGTCTCGCTGGCCGCCGTGGCCGGCCAGGTCGGGCTGGAGCTGGCGCCGCTGGCGGTGCAGAAAGGGATCGACCTGGCGCTGGAGGCCGAGGACGGCGCCGACACCACCGTCCATGGGCAGGAACTCCTGCTGCACGAGCTGGTATCCAACCTGGCCGACAACGCCATCCGCTACACGCCGCCAGGAGGAAGCGTGCAGCTGCGCGTGGCGCGGACGGAGACCGGCGTCCTGCTGGAGGTGACCGACAGCGGGCCGGGCATCCTTGACGCCGAAATGGAAAAGGTCTTCATGCCCTTCTACCGCGCCCAGGCAAGCCTGGAGGCCAACCCCGGCGGCACCGGCCTGGGCCTGGCCATCGTGCGCGACATCGCCACCATGCACGGCGCCACCCTGGCGCTCGAACGCGCCCCCCATTCCCACGGCCTGAAAGTCAGCGTCCTGTTTGCGCCGCACTGAAAGCTAACTGAAAGCCAGCCCCGCCTATAGTTGGCGCAACAAGGCCGGGACTGCGCCGAACCATTCGCCCCAGATCCGCCGGCCAATAAGAACTATTGACGACAGCTGCACCGCAGCACTTCTGAGGAGAATTCCATGCTGACCATCCTGGCATACTCGATGATCATCGTGTTCATGTTCCTGATCATGACCAAGCGCCTGCCGGCCATGGTCGCACTGATCGTCGTGCCCATCGCCTTCGGCCTGATCGGCGGCTTCGGCGCGGAACTGGGCCCGATGATGCTCACCGGGATCAAGAACCTGGCGCCGACCGGCGTCATGCTGATGTTCGCGATCCTGTACTTCGGCATCATGATCGATGCCGGCTTGTTCGACCCGCTGATCCGCCGCATCGTGACCCTGGTCCAGGGCGATCCGGTCAAGATCGTGGTCGGCACCGCGGTGCTGGCCATGTTCGTATCGCTCGACGGCGACGGCGCCACCACCTACATGATCACGGTCGCGGCCATGCTGCCCCTGTACAAGCGCCTCGGCATGAACCAGCTGATCCTCGCCTGCGTGATCATGCTGGCCGGCGGCGTCTTCAATATCCTGCCCTGGGGCGGCCCCACGGCGCGCGCCGCCAGCGCCCTGGGCGTGGATGTGAGCACCATCTTCGTTCCCATGATCCTGCCGATGGTCGCAGGCGTCTGCTGGGTGCTGGTCGTCGCCTATGTGCTGGGCAAGAAGGAGCGCGCCCGCATCGGCACGGTGCGGCTGGCCGCCCAGGCCAGCATCAGGCAGGCGAGCAACGTCAGCGCCCTGAAGCCCGCCCAGGCCAGCCTCGCGGCGTCCGGCGAGATGGACGGCACCACCGGCCAGTGGATCGCCCATGCAAGCTCGGTGGGTGAGGACAGCACCGTCCAGGCCAGGGAAACCGACACCACGGATTCCGATCCGGCCTTCGCACGCCCGAAACTGATCTGGATGAACTTCGCGCTCACGGCCCTGCTGCTTGGCTTGCTGATCAAGGGCGCCCTGCCGCTGCCGGCGCTGTTCATGATCTTCTTCGCGATCGCACTGATGATCAACTACCCGCGCCTGGAAGACCAGAAGGAGCGCATCGCGGCGCACGCGGTCAATGCGGTGCCGGTCGTGTCGCTGATCTTCGCCGCCGGCATCTTCGTCGGCATCCTGCAGGGCACCAAGATGGTGGACGCCATCGCCCTCAGCGTGATCGCCGCCGTGCCGGACTGGATGGGCCCTTACCTGGCCATCGTGACCGGGCTGCTGAGCATTCCCTTCACCTTCTTCATCTCGAACGACGCCTTCTACTTCGGCATCGTGCCGATCCTGGCCAAGGCCGCCGCCGTGTACGGCATCAGCCCGGCGGAAATCGGCCGCGCCTCGCTGATCGGCCAGCCGGTCCACCTGCTCAGCCCCCTGGTCGCCTCGACCTACCTGCTGGTCGGCATGGCCAAGGTCGAATTCGGCGACCACCAGCGCTTTACCCTGAAGTGGTCGATCACGGCGTCGCTGGTCCTGCTGGTCGCTGCCGTGGTCTTCGGTGTGATCCCGCTGGTCGGGAATCTCTGATCAGCGCGCGATCCCAGCTCTTTCCAGCATCGCATGCAGGAGGACGTTGCAGCCGGCTTCCAGATGGTCCGGCTGCGCGTCCTCGATTTCGTTGTGGCTGATCCCGTCCTTGCAAGGGACGAAGATCATGCCTGACGGGGCCACCCGGGCGGCGTAGATGGCGTCGTGGCCGGCGCCGGACACGACGTCCATGGTCGAGTAGCCCAGCTTTTCCGTTGCCTTGCGCACCGCGCCCACGCAGTCCGGGTGGAAGGGGCAAGGCGGATAATAGGACACCCGCTCCACCTCGATCCCCAATCCGGTTTCCCGGCGCGTCTGCGCCACGAAGGCCAGCATCTCCTCGTGCATGGTGTTCAGCAGCTCGTCGCTCACGTTGCGCAGGTCGATGCTGAACTTGACCTGGCCGGGAATCACGTTGCGGCTGTTGGGGAACACCTGCACCATTCCCACCGTGCCGCGGCCGTAGGGCGGGTAGCGGTTGGCGATCCTCACCACTTCCTGCATCACGATGGTGGCCACCTGCAACGCATCGCGCCGCAGGCCCATCGGCGTCGGCCCGGCGTGGGCTTCCATCCCGGAAACAAGGCAGTCGTACCACGACAGGCCCATCACGGCCGGCACCACGCCGATCACCTTTCCCGCATCCTCCAGCACCGGCCCCTGCTCGATATGGGTCTCGAAATAGGCGCCGATCGGGTGGCGGCCCGGGACTTCGTCGCCGCGGTAGCCGATCCGCTCCAGTTCCTCGCCCACGCTCTTGCCCTCGGTATCGCGGGCGGCATAGGCCGTCTCCAGGCTGAAGGCGCCGCAGAACACGCCGGAGCCCATCATCACCGGCACGAAGCGCGAGCCTTCCTCGTTGGTCCAGAACGCGACCTCGATCGGCGCCTCGGTCTGGATCTGCAAATCGTTCAGGGTGCGCACCACTTCCAGCCCGGCCAGCACGCCGTAGTTGCCGTCGAACTTGCCGCCGGTCGGCTGGGTGTCGATGTGGCTGCCGGTGACGATGGGCGGCAAGGCCGGGTTGCGACCTTCGCGGCGCATGAAGACGTTGCCGATCTGGTCGATGGTGACTGTCATGCCCGCTTCCCGGCCCCAGCTCACCACCAGGTCGCGGCCCTGGCGGTCGAGATCCGTCAGGGCCAGGCGCTTGACGCCGCCCTTTTCCGTCGCGCCGATCCGGGCCAGTTCCATCAGCGAGGCCCACAGGCGCTTGCCGTCGATACGCAATTCGTTCATCTCAGCTCCCCTCAGGACGCGGACACAGCCGAAAAGGCCGGGCGGGTCACGTAGCGTCCGGCGCCCTCCTCGGCGCGCAGCTCGCCGCGCTCGAACACCAGCTTGCCGGCGGCGATGGTATGGGTCGGGATGCCGCGCACGGTACGGCCCTCGAATACATTGAAGCCGCCCTTCGAATGCTGGGTCGCGGCCGAGATGGTGCGCTTGCCTTCCGGGTCCCAGACCACGATGTCGGCATCCGCCCCCGCCGCCACCAGGCCCTTGCGCGGGTACATGTTGAAGATCTGGGCCGCATTGGTCGAAGTCACCCGCACGAACTCCGACGGAGTCAGCCGCCCGCTGCCGACGCCGGCATCCCAGACCACGGCCATGCGCTCCTCGACGCCGCCGCAGCCGTTCGGGATTTTGGTGAAGTCGTCCTTGCCGGCCGCCTTCTGGGCCGCGCAGAAGGTGCAATGGTCGGTCGCGGTCGTGTGCAGGTTGCCGCCCTGGAGGCCCTGCCACAGCGCCTGCTGGTGGTGGCTGCTGCGGAACGGCGGGCTCATGACGTGGCCGCGCGCGAACTCCGGGTCCGGGTGGCGGTAGACGCTGTCGTCGATCACCAGGTGGCCGGCCAGCGCTTCGCCATACACGCGCTGGCCGCGTGCGCGGGCGCGGGTGATGGCGTCGAGCGATTCGGCGCAGGACACGTGGACGATGTAGACCGGCGTGCCGAGCACGTTGGCGATGGCGATGGCGCGGTTGGCCGCCTCCGCTTCTACTTCCGGTGGGCGCGACAGCGGATGCGCCTCGGCGCCGCGCATGCCCTTGGCCAGCAGTTCCTGCTGCAGCTGGTAGACCAGTTCGCCGTTTTCCGCATGCACGGTCGGGATCGCGCCCAGCTCCAGGGCGCGGCGGAAGCTCTTCACCAGGGTCTCGTCGTCCGCCATGATGGCGTTCTTGTAGGCCATGAAGTGCTTGAAGCTGTTGACGCCGTGCTCGCGCACCAGCACCCCCATCTCTTCGTGCACCGAGGCGTCCCACCAGGTGACGGCCACGTGGAAGGTGTAGTCGCTGGCCGCCTTGCGCGCCCAGCCGCGCCAGGTATGGAAGGCTTCGAGCAGCGACTGCCTGGGGTCGGGAATCACGAAGTCCATGATGGTGGTCGTGCCGCCCGCCAGGCCGGCCGCGGTGCCGGTGTAGAAATCGTCGGCGGTGACCGTGCCCATGAAGGGCAGCTGCATGTGGGTGTGGGTGTCGATCCCGCCCGGCATCACGTACTGTCCGCGCGCGTCGATTACCTTGGCGCCGCCGGGGGCTTCCAGGTTCTCTCCCACGGCGACGATCTTGTCGCCTTCGCACAGCACGTCGGCTTGGTGCGCCCGGTCGGCGTTTACCACGGTACCGCCACGGATAATCACGGTCATACGAGCTCCCTCGGGTTAAGGTTGTGGGGCCGCCAGCGCCGGCACGGCGCGCGCCTTCATCATGGTTCCGTACACCAGCGCCGCGATGGCGAGGCCGACGAACCAGGCATAGGTATAGATGGTCTTGAAGGTCTCGCCCACGCCCGGGAAGGCGTCGGGGAAGGCCGCGTTCAGGAAGCCGGGAATGTTCGGCAGCACGCCGAGCACGAAGGCGAGGACGGCCGCCATGTTCCAGCCATTCCTGTATGCGTAGATCCCGTCCTCGCGGTACATCTGGGCGACATCCAGCTCCGTCTTGCGGATCAGGTAGTAGTCGACGATCAGGATGCCCGCGATGGGCCCCAGCAGGGCCGAATAGCCGACCAGCCATGTGAAGATGTAGTTCTGGGTCGATTCCAGGATCTTCCAGGGCATCATGGCCAGCGCCAGCCCGGCCGTGATGTAGCCGCCGGTACGGTAGCTGATGCGCCTGGGCGCCAGCGCCGAGAAGTCGTAGGCCGGGCCGACCAGGTTGGCCGCCAGGTTCACGCTGACCGTATCCACCAGCAGCACGATCAGCGCCACCAGCACCGCGATGCCGGTCATGCGGCTGGCCAGGTCGACCGGGTCCCACAAGGCCTTGCCGTACAAGACCACGGTGGCCGAGGTCACGATCACGGCCAGCGCCGCCAGCAGCCCCATGGGCAGCGGCAGGCCGACGCTCTGGCCGACCACCTGGTCGCGCTGGCTGCGGGCGAAGCGGGTGAAGTCGGGGATGTTCAGCGCCAGGGTCGCCCAGAATCCGACCATGGCCGTCAGCGAGGGCCAGAACACCTGCCAGAACTGCCCCGCCTTCTTGCCGCCCGGGGCGAATTCCGAAGGACGGTCCAGCAGCGGTCCGAAGCCGCCCGCTTTGTCATACACCCACCACAGCAGCAAGAAGCAGATCGCGATCTTTAATGGCGCCGTATAGGTCTCCAGCTTGCGGATCGATTCGATGCCGTGCACGATGAACCAGACCTGGATCGCCCAGAAAGCCAGGAAGCAGGCCAGCTGGCCCAGGTTGATGCCCAGCCCCGGCAGCGGCTCGCCGCCGATGGGCGCGCCGTTCATCACCCCCAGCAGCGTATAAATCATGCTGCCGCCGAACCAGGTCTGGATGCCGTACCAGCCGCAGGCGACGATGGCGCGCATCAGCGCCGGCAGCCGGGCGCCGCGCGTGCCGAAGGAAGTGCGCGCCAGCACGGCGTAGGGAATCCCGTACTTGGTGCCGGCGTGGCCGATCAGCAGCATCGGCACGAGCACGATGGCGTTGGCCAGGAAGACCGTGAACACGGCCTGCCAGCCCGACATGCCGGCGTCGATCAGGCTGGCCGACAGGGTATAGGCCGGGATGCACATCACCATCCCCACCCACAGGGCCGCGAAATGGTACCAGCGCCAGGTGCGCTGCGCGGCCGTGGTGGGGGCCAGGTCGGCGTTCCAGAGTTCGGCGCTGTGGCTCATATCAGGCCACCTTCGCCGCAGCCGTCTCCGCACGGGGATTGCGCGGATCCTCGGTCCAGTTCATATAGGGCTTGCCGGTCTGCTGCGGCACCATCGTGATGCAGGCCTCAACCGGGCAGGTGATCTCGCACAGGTTGCAGCCCACGCATTCGTCGCGGATGACCTCGTAGCGCCGCTTGCCGGCCCCGTCGACGGCGCGGGCGATGGCCTGGTGCGAGGTGTCCTCGCAGGCCACGTAGCATTTGCCGCACTGGATGCACTTGTCCTGGTCGATCCGGGCGATTACCTGGTAATTCATGTCCAGGTATTTCCAGTCGGTGGTATTGGGCACCGCCTTGCCGGAGAAGGCGGCGATGTCCGCGTAAGCCTTGCTGTCCATCCAGCGCGCCAGGCCATCCTTCATTTCCTCGACGATGCGGAAGCCATGCAGCATGGCCGCCGTGCATACCTGCACGCAGCCCGCGCCCAGGGCGATGAACTCGGCCGCGTCGCGCCAGCTGCCGATGCCGCCGATGCCGGAGATCGGCAAGCCGCGCGTCGCCGGGTCGCGTGCGATCTCGGCCACCATGTTGAGCGCGATCGGCTTGACCGCCGAGCCGCAGTAGCCGCCGTGGGTGCTGGCGCCGCCGACCACCGGGAAAGCCACCATGCGGTCCAGGTCGAGGTGGGTGATGGAATTGATGGTGTTGATCAGGGAGACGGCATCGGCGCCGCCAGCCAGCGCGGCCCGGGCTGGGGCGCGCACATCGGTGATGTTGGGCGTCAGTTTGACGATCACCGGCAGGCGCGTGTGCTTCTTGCACCAGGCGGTCACCATCTGCACGTAGTCCGGCACCTGTCCCACGGCCGCGCCCATGCCGCGCTCCGGCATGCCGTGCGGGCAGCCGAAATTCAGCTCGATGCCGTCGGCGCCGGTGGCCTCGATCAGGGGCAGGATGGCGGCCCAGGGCGCTTCCTCGCAGGGCAGCATCAGGGACACGACCAGGGCCCGGTCCGGCCAGTCCTTTTTCACCTGCGTGATTTCGCGCAGGTTGATCTCCAGGCTGCGGTCGGTGATCAGCTCGATGTTGTTGAAGCCGAGGACTTCGCGGTTCTTGCCGTAGTGGGCCGAATAGCGCGAGGAGACGTTGACCGCCGGCGGATCTTCTCCCAGGGTCTTCCAGACCACCCCGCCCCAGCCGGCCTCGAAGGCGCGCACGACGTTGTAGGCCTTGTCGGTCGGCGGCGCCGAGGCCAGCCAGAACGGGTTCGGCGACTTGATGCCGCAGAAGTCGATGCTCAGGTCGGCCATGCTGCCTCCGATGTCGATTGGATATCGTTGTGAATGGAGAGCGCTGCCAGCTTGCCATGCTGGACCGCCTGCACCGTCAGGTCCTGACCCGGCGCCACGCAATCGCCGCCGGCGTAGATGCCGGGCAGCGCGGTGCGGAAGCGCTCGTCGATCCAGATGCGCTCGCCCTCGCGCGACAGTTCCCGCGCCAGCGGCTCCTGTAGCCCCTCTTCGCTCATGCCCTGGCCGATGGCCTTGAACACCGCGTCCGCCGCGATCTCGAGATAGCCGCCGGTGCGCACCAGCCGGCCGTCCTCGATGCGGGTCTGCTCGAAGCGCATGCCGGCCACCTTGGCGGTGTCGTCCAGCAGCACCTCCAGCGGCGCGGCCCAGGTGCGAATCTGGACCTGGTTGGCCTTGGCGATCTCGATTTCGTGGCCGGTCGCGCTCATGGATTCCATGCCGCGCCGGTACACCAGGGTCACCTCCGCCGCGCCCAGGCGCTTGATCTGCACCGCCATGTCGATCGCCGTATTCCCCGCGCCGATGACGATGGCGCGGCGCGGCACCGGCAGGCTGGCCAGGTCGCTCGCCTGGCGCAGCGCGGCGATATAGTCGATCGCCGCCATCAGGCCAGGCGCATCCTCGCCCGTCAGGCCGAGTGCGCGGCTGGCGCCCAGGCCGATCCCGAGGAAGACCGCGTCGTAGCGGGCGTGCAGCTCGGCCAGGCTCAGGTTCACGCCCAGCTTGCGGCCGTAGGCGATCTCGATGCCGCCGATGGCCAGCAGGAAGTCCACCTCCGCCTGGGCGAAGTCGCCCGGCAGCTTGTACCTGGCGATGCCGTATTCGTTCAGGCCGCCCGCCTTCTCGCGCGCCTCGTACACGACCACGTCGTGGCCCAGCATGGCCAGGCGGTGGGCGCAGGACAGGCCCGCCGGCCCCGCGCCGACCACGGCCACCACCTTGCCGGTGGACGGGGCGCGCTGGAACGGGTGGCCATTGAAATGGGCATGATCGATGGCGTAGCGCTGCAGCAGCCCGATGCGCACCGGCTCGCGCTCGGCCGGGTTGTTGCGCACGCAGGCGTCCTCGCACAGGATCTCGGTCGGGCAGACGCGCGAGCAGCTGCCGCCGAAGATGTTCGCCTTCAGGATGCCGTAGGCGGCGCCATCGATGTTCTGCTCATGGATATTGCGGATGAAGCCGGCCACGTCGATATCGGTGGGGCAGGCGTTCATGCAGGGCGCGTCGTAGCAATAGAGACAGCGGGCCGCCTCGACCGCCGCCTGGCGCGCGGTGAGCGGCGGGGCCAGGTCGGTGAAATGGGCGGCCAGTTCGCTGCTCGAACCGGCGGCGGAGGGCAAGTGTTGGAGTGAGTCGAGCATAGGCGTCCCTTATGTCTATTTCATCTGCGGGAAAGCGAACTGCGGTCCGGAACTGGCGCTATCCGGCCAGCGCTGCATCACTGCCTTGTGGCGCGTGTAGAAGCGCACGCCTTCCGGTCCGTAGGCGTGATGGTCGCCGAACAGGCTGCGTTTCCAGCCGCCGAAGCTGTTGAAGGCCATCGGCACCGGCAGCGGCACGTTTACGCCCACCATGCCCACTTCGATCTGGCGCACGAACTCGCGCGCCACGCCGCCGTCGCGGGTGAAGATGGCGACGCCGTTGCCGTATTCGTTGGCGTTGATGAGTTCCACGGCGCTGCCCACGTCCGGCAGGCGCACCACGCACAGCACCGGCCCGAAGATCTCTTCCTTGTAGATCGTCATGTCCGGCTTGACGTGGTCGAACAGGGTGCCGCCCACGAAGAAGCCTTTCTCGCAGCCCGCGACCTGGTGGCCGCGCCCGTCCACGACGAGTGTCGCGCCCTGTTCCACGCCCTGGCCGATCAGGCGCTCGATGCGCTCCTTGGCGGCCCTGGTGATCACCGGCCCCATCTCGGCGCCGTCCTGCATGCCGTCGCCGATCTTCAGCCGGGCCGTGCGCTCGGCCAGCGCCGCCACCAGGCGGTCGCCCGCCTCGCCCACCGCTACCGCGACGGAGATGGCCATGCAGCGCTCGCCCGCAGAGCCGTAGGCGGCGCCGATCAGGGCGTCGACGGCCATCGTCATGTCGGCGTCGGGCATCACCACCATATGGTTCTTGGCGCCGCCCAGGGCCTGCACGCGCTTGCCCTTGGCGGAACCGCGCGCGTAGATGTATTCGGCAATCGGGGTCGAACCGACAAAGCTGACCGCCTGCACATCGGGATGGTCGAGCAGCGCATCGACCGCCACCTTGTCGCCCTGGACCACATTGAACACTCCGTCCGGCAGCCCCGCATCCTTGAGCAGGCGCGCATGCAGCAAGGAGGCCGAGGGGTCGCGCTCCGAGGGTTTGAGCACGAAGGTATTGCCGCAGGCGATCGCGATCGGGAACATCCACATCGGCACCATCACCGGGAAGTTGAAGGGTGTGATGCCGGCCACCACGCCCAGCGGCTGGCGCATCGACCAGGCGTCGATGCCGCGCGCCACCTGGTCGGTGAACTCGCCCTTGAGCAGCTGCGGGATGCCGACCGCGAATTCCACGACTTCGATCCCGCGCGCCACTTCGCCCTGGGCGTCAGCGAAGGTCTTGCCGTGTTCGCGCGTGACCAGGGCCGCGAATTGGTCGGTATGCGCGCGGCACAGCTGCAGGTAATTGAACAGCACCCGCGCCCGCTGCAGCGGCGGCGTCGCCGCCCAGGCCGGGAAAGCCGCATGGGCGGCGCCCACGGCCGCGTCGACGTCCTCGTGGTCCGCCAGCGCCACGGTGGCGCAAGGCGCGCCGCGCGCCGGGTTGTAGACATCGGCCTGGCGCAGGCTGGGCCGCTCGAGCTGCTGGCCGTTGATGAAATGCGAGATGAAGGTCATAGGTCTTAATCCAGGTTCTTCAGGACGGTCGCCAGCTTGCCGAACAATTCGTCGATGTGCTGCTTGCCCAGGACGAGCGGCGGCGACAGCGCGATGATGTCGCCGGTGGTGCGGATCAGGAGGCCGTCCGCGAAGGCCTTCTTGAGCGCGCTGTAGGCGCGCGCACCGGGCTTGCCGGGGATGGATTCCAGCTCGATGCCGCCGACCAGGCCGATCGAGCGCAGGTCGATCACATGCGGCAGGCCGCGCAGCGCATGCAGCGCGTCCTCGAAGTAAGGCTGCATCTCGCGGGCGTTGTCGAGGATGCCCTGCTCGCGGAACACCTCGAGCGTGGCCAGCGAGGCCGCGCAGGCCAGCGGATGGCCGGAATAGGTATAGCCGTGGAACAGTTCGATGCCCGCCGGCGCGTCCATGACGGCGTCGTGGATGTGGCGCTTGGAGAACACGGCGCCCATCGGCACGGCGGCATTGGTCAGGCCCTTGGCGACCGTCATCATGTCCGGTTCGACCCCGAAGTAATCGCTGGCGAAGGGCGCCGTCAGGCGGCCGAAGCCGGTGATGACTTCGTCGAAGATCAGCAGGATGCCGTGCTTGTCGCAGAGTTCGCGCAGGCGCTTCAGATAGCCCTTGGGCGGCACCAGCACCCCGGTCGACCCCGACACCGGCTCGACGATGACGGCCGCGATGGTCGAGGCGTCGTGCAGCGCCACCAGGCGTTCCAGTTCGTCCGCCAGCTCCACGCCGAAGTCCGGCTCGCCACGCGAGAAGGCGTTCTTGAGCAGGTTGTGGGTATGCGGCAGGTGGTCGACGCCGGGCAGCAGCGGGCCGAACTGCTTGCGGTTGGGACCGATGCCGCCCACCGACAGCCCGCCGAAGCCGACCCCGTGGTAGCCGCGCTCGCGGCCGATCAGGCGGGTGCGGCCGCCCTCCCCGCGCGCCTTGTGGTAAGCCAGCGCCATCTTGAGCGCGGTGTCGACCGCCTCGGAGCCGGAGTTGGTGTAGAAGACGTGGCCGAACTTGTGGCCCGTGTAGTCCATCAGCTGTTCGGCCAGCTCGAAGGCCGCCGGGTGCCCCATCTGGAAGGTCGGCGCGAAATCCAGCTGGCCGGCCATGGTGGCGATCGCCTCGGTGATGCGCGGCTGGGCGTGGCCGCAGGGCACGCACCACAGCCCGGCGGTGCCGTCGAGGATGGGATTGCCGTCGACATCGCGGTAATACATCCCTTCGGCCGACACGAGCAGGCGCGGACTGGTCTTGAAGTCGCGGTTGTTCGTGAATGGCATCCAAAATGAGGACATCGACTGGGGCCTGGACTCGTTCATGCGGTCTCCTTCGCCGTCGCGGCAAAATTTTTACCAATTGGCAAAATACTGGTCAATAATAGATAGCAAGGCAACATTGGCAACAGATACACCACCGGCAAAAGCGACCAACCGTACTGGTCACGCGGCCTGTACAGTTCTTAACCCGTCGAGCGGAGCGCGATGATGGAAGAAGCGGTGTTGATGGAAGATGTCTCATGCAAGCACAAAGGCGCGGCCTGGCCGCAGCTCGACATTGACCGAGGCAAGCGCGGCGGCCTGGTCGACCAGATCGTGGCGGCCATCTCGGCGATGGTAAGCGAAGGCCAACTGGGCGCCGGGACCAAAATGCCCTCGGTTAGACAATTCGCAAAGTACAACGCGGTCAGCACCTTCACCGTGGTCGAAGCCTACGAGCGCCTGCACCAGCTCGGCCTGTTGTCCTCGCGCCGCGGTTCGGGCTTCTTCGTCGCGCGCCCACAACCCCAGCCCGCCCCGGTGCCGTCGCAGCCCGGCCTGGTGTCCGAGATCGACGCCCTCGCCCCCGACCTGTATTCCGGCCAGGCGGAAGCCCTGCCGGTCGGCGCCGGCTGGCTGCCGCCCGAGTGGTACGGCGAAAACACCATCCTCGACGCCGTGCGCCACGCGATGAAGATCCCGGCCGGCCGCCTGCGCGGCTATGGCCACCCGCTCGGCTTCCCGGCCCTGCGCCAGCAGCTCGCCGCCAGCCTGAGCAGCGAGCTGTTCCCGGTCGACGCCGACCAGATCCTGCTCACCCATGGCGCCACCCACGCGTTCGACCTGGTGCTGCGCACGCTGACCCGCCCCGGCGACGTGGTCTTCGTGGAAGACCCCGGCTACAGCAACCTGCTGGCCCTGATCCGCCACCACGGCTGCGTCCCGGTCGGCGTCCATCGCGGCGCCCAGGGCCTCGACCTCGACGAACTCGCGCGCCAGGCGGGCGAGCACCACCCCAAGCTCATGTTCGTCAACACCGTGCTGCAGAACCCCCTCGGCACCTCGCTCACCCAGCGCCAGGCCCACCATCTGCTGGGCCTGGCCGAGCAGTTCGACTTCTGGCTGGTGGAAGACGATATCTACCGCGAACTCGCCCTGCCCGGAGAAGCTTCGCTGGCGGCGATGGACGGCTTGCGCCGCGTGATCCGGGTCGGCAGCTTTTCCAAGACCCTGTCGCCGGTATTGCGGGTGGGCTCGCTGTGCGCATCGGCCTCGCTGCTGCCGGAACTGCTGCGCGTGAAAATGGTGGCCGGGCTGACGACTTCCGAGATCAACGAGCGCGCCGTGCTCGACGCCATCGGCACGCGCGGCTACCGGCGCATGGTCGAACGCCTCGCGCGCCAGCTGGCCGATGCGCGGGAACGCACCCTTGAATCCTTGCGCGGCGTCGGCATGGCGCCCCTGGCCCAGCCGCGCGGCGGCATGTTCGTCAGCGCCGGATGGCTCGATGCGCCCATTGCCACGCGCAACGGGCGCGGCATCGCCGACGCCGCCCTCAAGGCCGGCATCCTGCTCGCGCCGGGCGAGTTCTTCACCCAGCGCCAGCCCCAGGGCATCTGGTTCCGCTTCAACGCGGCCTATGCGGACGACGAACGGCTGCTGGCCTTCCTGCGCACCCAGCGCTGAGGATCGACATGGATATCAACGTCAAACGCCGCGACAAGCTCGAGACCACGATCCTCGCCGCCGCCACCCGGTTGTTCGCCGAACGCGGCTTCGAAGGCACGAGCATCGCCGCCGTGGCCGAGCATGCCGGCATCTCGAAGCAGAACCTGCTCTACTACTTCCCCGCCAAGCAGGACCTGTACCGGCGCGTGCTCGACGACGTGCTCGACGACTGGCTGGAGCGCATGCAGCACCTGGCCGAGGCCGAAGGCGCGCCCGCGGATGTGCTGCGCGCCTATGTCGCGGCCAAGCTGCGCTTCTCGCGCGAGCAGCCCTGGGCCTCGCGCGTGTATGCGATGGAAGTCATCGGCGGCGCCAAGTTCTACGGGGAGCAGATCCGCGAACGCGTGGTGCCGCTGCTGCGCCGGGATATCGAAGTGTTCGAGCGCTGGATCCGCGAGGGCCGCATCGCGCCGGTGAACGCGACCCACCTGCTGTTCGCGCTGTGGGCGATGACCCAGTCCTATGCCGACTTCGCCGCCCAGATGGCGCTGGTGCTGGACCGGGACGAACTGGCGGCGGCCGATTTCGAGGACGCCGAGCGCACCATCGGCGACCTGGCGGTGCGGGCCGTAACAAGCACGCGCTAGCGGTCGCCGAGGCAGATGCCGAGATCGCGCGCCGTGCGCACCGTGTCGCCGTCGAGCGGCACGCGCTTGGTGCGGCCGGCCACCTCGGCCAGCGGCGCGGTGCCGATCTCGTGCTCGCCCAGGGTCACCATTACGCCCGATTGCCCAGCCGCCAGCGCCCTCACCGCCGCCGCGCCGAAGCGCGCGGCGATCACGCGGTCGACGGCGGACGGGCTGCCGCCGCGCAGCAGGTGGCCCAGCACCACGCTGCGGCACTCCTTGCCGGTACGCTCGGCCAGCCGCGCCTCGACCCAGGCGCCGATGCCGCCCAGGCGCTCGGCGTGCCCCGCTTCGGCCGCCGCCTGCACCACGCGCTGGCCGCCCAGCGGCTGGGCGCCTTCGGCCGCCACCACGATGGCGTGATGCCGTCCGCGCGCATCTCGCCGCCGCACCGCATCCGCGACGGCGTCGATATCGAAGTCGAGTTCGGGCAGCAGGATCGCGTGCGCGCCGGCCGCCATCCCCGCGTGCAGCGCGATCCAGCCGGCGTAGCGCCCCATCACCTCGACCACCATCACGCGGTGCTGGCTGTCCGCGGTCGTATGCAGGCGGTCGATGCATTCGGTGGCGAAGCCGGCCGCGGTGTCGAAGCCGAAGGTCTGGATGGTGCAATCGAGGTCATTGTCGATGGTCTTGGGCACGCCCACCACCCGCACGCCCTTGCGCTCCAGGGCCGCGGCGATTTCCATCGAACCGTCCCCGCCCACGACGATGAGCGCGTCGAAGCCGCGCCGGCGCAGCAAGGCCGCCAGCTCGCCACTGCGGTCTTCCTCCGCCAGGCTGCCGTCAGTGCGCCGCGTCGGATAGCGCAACGGATTGCCCCGGTTGGTGCTGCCGAGGATGGTGCCGCCGAGATGGCCGATGCCGTGCACATGGTCGGCCAACAGTTGCGGCACCGGCTCGCCGAGGCAGAGTTCGGGCGCCAGCAGGCCGTTGAAGCCGTCGCGGATGCCGTAGCACTCCCAGCCCAGGCGGTCGGCCGCCAGCACGGCCGCGCGGATCACTGCATTCAGCCCGGGGGCGTCGCCCCCGCCGGTGACAATGGCCAGGCGCCGGATGAGCGACCCCATGGCCTAGCGGTGCACCAGGACCGGAATCGCGCTGTGGACCAGCACTTTATGCGTCTCGCTGCCAAGCAGCAGGCCCTTGATGCCATGGTAGCCGTGGGACGCCATCACGATCAGGTCGCAGCCGCGCTCGCGCGCGGTGGCGATGATGGCTTCGTACGGACTGTCCGCCACCACCCGCAGGCTGGTCGCGGGCACGCCGGCATCGCGTGCGGCGGCGGCGGCCTCGTCCAGCAGGCGCTGCGCCCGCGCGGCGCTGGCCGCTTCATAGGTTTCAGGAGTCTGTTCCAGCATCTCGGCGCTGACGCTGAAGGTATGGAAGGCCGGCGTGGCCGTCATGGCGACCACCTCGGCCCCGACGCTCCTGGCGAAATCAATGCCGGCCTGGACGGCGCGCCCGGACGCCTCGGAACCGTCGGTCGGCAGAAGTATGCGCTTGTACATATCATTCTCCCTTGCGGGCAGCGATGCCCTTTTCTCCAGCATATGCGGTCGCGCAGAATACGCAAGGCCCATCCGTATCGAGTTCATCGGTCGATCGTGATCCGTAATTCCGGGGACCTGCACGTTTCCTGTGTCATATCCCTTTGATCTGAGCGCTGGGCGCTCAAGATCGTTTCGTGATACCCAACGGATAACGCTTGTGCCTGGCGGCCACCGCCTTAGACTGGGAGTAGCGCTACTGGCGAAGACCAGGGTGCGAAGCATGCCCGAAGGCGTCCTGCGCCATGAAGGCCAATTCAAGTCTTGAAGGAGCACATCATGCGTACCCGTTACCTCGCAGTCCCTGTCTGCCTGCTGCTGATGGCCGATGCAGGAGCCCAGTCAGGAAAACTACCGTATCCCGCCATATCGCCAAGCTCGACCGTGCAAGTGACGGCGACGGCGCCCACCTACCGGATCCAGTCCGACGAGCAGGACCGGGTGGCCGGCCGCTATGCCATGTCGAATGGCTGGCGCATGCAGATCGAACCGACCGGGAACGGCATCGAAGCGCGCATCGACAGGCGCCGCCCGATCCAGCTGGTGGCCCAATCGGCCGACCGCTTCGTCTCCCCCGACGGCAATGTGACCATGGAGTTCAACCGCGGCGCCCACGGCGACGACATGCTGATGAGCTATGTGCCCGAATCGAGCGATCCGCGCCTGGCCCAGGTCATCGTCATCAAGGCGACCATGGCGCAACGGTGAGCAACCGGACCGGCGCCCTTACGCCGCCGGTCCGTAGCCGGGCCAGCGCGCCTCAGCGCCGCGCCCGTACGAACTTCATGACCACCCCTGTCGTGCCGAGCAGTGTCCCGGTGCCGTTGGCCAGCAGGTAGAGTTCACCGCGCTGGTCCTGGGCGAAACCGAGCATCGCCAGGTCGAAGGGATTCCGGTTGACCGGAGTCAGGTTCTCGACCCGGTTGTTCCTGCCAAGTACAAACAGATGGCCTTGCGGCGTCGGCCCGCCCCTGCCCGAGTAATCGCCGAATACATACTGCCCTTTCAGCTGCTGAATCCGGTTGCCCCGATAGACGTAGCCGCCGATGACGGCGACACGGCTCGGCGGCGCGCCGGCGCCGTCGGCGTGGTCGTACTGGGCGATCGGATCGATCAGGCCAGCCGGCAGGCCGGGACTATCGGCATGGACGAAGCCCGGCGCATCCGGGCCGCCGGTGTCGAACAGGAAGGTCCCTTCCTTGATCCGCCAGCCATAGTTGCCGCCGGCCGTCACGACATCGACTTCCTCGACCTGGTTCTGGCCGACGTCGCCCACGATCAGGCGTCCCATCGGGTCGAAGGACATCCGGAACGGATTGCGGAAACCATAGGCGAAGATCTCGTCGGCGCCGTCGCGGTTGACGAAGGGGTTGTCGGCCGGGATGCCGTACCTGCCGTTGGCCGCATTGCGTCCCAGCGGGTCGATGCGCAGGATCTTGCCGAGCACATTGCCCGGCGCCAGGCTCTGCGCATTGCCGCCGGGGACATGGCCCACGCCCTCGTCGTCGCCTGCGCCGCCGTCGCCGAGCGAGATGTACAGCATCTGGTCGGGACCGAAGGCGATCGCGCCGCCGTTGTGGTTGAACTGGGGCTTGTCGATACGCATCAGTTCGCGTGCGCTGCCCAGGTCGACTGGGCTGTTGCGCCGGCCGGGACGCTGGACCCGCCATTCGGTCACCACGCTCTGGCAATTCGGCGCCGCGCCCGCCGGCATCGTGCTGAAGTCGGCCGCGCCCTTCACCGGCTGGGAGGTGAAGGTATAGAACAGGCCGTTGAAGCGGAATTGCGGATGGAAGGCGATGCCGAGCAGTCCGCGTTCGTCGTATTTGCCCGGTCCCAGTCCCAGCGGGCTCACCAGCAGGCTGCGTACGTCGAGAAACTGTTCGGGCTGGCGCGAGCCGACGTCGTCGTCGTCGTCGTCGTCGTCGCCATCCTCGGCCCGGTTGGCGATGTGGACGCGCCACACGAGGCCGATCTGGTCGGCCACGTACAGGTGGCGGCGGTCGCCCGGCGCGACGGCGGCGGCCACCGGGGAGACCAGGCCGGAGACGACCGTTTCCAGGGCGACCCTGGCGTGGCTCTGCGCCAACTGGCCCGGTATCGGATCGGCCAGTGGGGCCGGCGCCTGGGCGCCGGCGGCGGTGGCGGTGGCGACCATGCCGGCCAGCGCCGGCATCAATATGCGGAACATCGTGCTTGGCTTCATGACGTGCCCTTTCCTTGGCCGGACGGCCGTTGACTAGACCGACGGTTAATGCCTCGTGGGTCCGGAAAGGTTCATCGTTGACCATCGCCGGACGGGCCGGCG
The DNA here is from genome assembly GCF_018119395.1 of Massilia sp. ZL223. GTDB lineage: Bacteria > Pseudomonadota > Gammaproteobacteria > Burkholderiales > Burkholderiaceae_D > Telluria. Next base: position 149,736 of record NZ_JAGPWD010000003.1, on the reverse strand, counting down.
ATGGTCCCGCGCGCAGACAGTGTTACTGGTAGCCGATCAGTACCGCGCTGACGTTGTAGAACGGCATGGTGTGGCCGTTATTGTCATAGGTCTGCTGCTGGTTGACGTAGGGCGGCTTGCCGTAGTCGACCTGGTAGTGGAAAGTCACCTGGCTGCCGGGCGCGGGCAAGTTGGGCGCGAGGTCCGCACTCAGCCACGGCTGTACGACGCCGCCCGGGCACCAGCCCGCACGGGAATAGGTATAAGTCCCTTTTTGCGGACTCACGGTCGAGGTCGCGCAATCGGTGCGCCAGATGCGGGCATTCAGGGTCGACGGATGCTTCGCCCAGGTGATGGCGTGGTTGTTGTCGTAGAACTCGGCGGCGTTATAGGCGTCGCCCTGGCCGTGGCCAGTCACCAGGGTGCGGATCTTGAATTTGCTCGCGTTGGCGGGCAAGGTCACGGTCTTGTCGGGCACCGCCGGGAGGCTGCCTGCGGTGGCCGCCGACTTGCCGTATTCGGCTTGCGAGGCGCCGTTGAAGGCGGCGTCATTCCAGAGCGGCACCACCGCGACCGGCCTGGGCTCCGGCGTCCCGGTGACCACGGAATAGCTCCAGTTGGCGATCCAGCCCTTGGGCGCGCCTTCCCAGATATCGATCGTCACGCGCATCGGGACCTTGCTCCGCCCTGCGAAGATCGGCTGCAGGTCAGTCACGTCGAAGCTGTACGTGGCCGGCACGCCGTAGGGAGTGATGAAGCGCGCCACATGGATCCAGTTCCCGTCGGGCTGCTTCAGCTCCACGAAGCCCTGCACGTCCCACGAACCGCATTTGCCGGCGCTCGGGCAGGCCAGGTCCAGGTTGATCACGGCACGCTTGAAGCTGTCCGCGCCCGCGAACGCCGTGCCCGTATCGAAAACGACGGTGCGCTGGGACGAGTTGAATTCGTTCCATGCGGTCTGCGCCATGGCGCCCGGCGCCGCCGTCAACATCAATGCGCCCGCGATGCTTCGCCATTGCCGTGAAATCAGCATATCCGCTCCCTTTTTTCTAGTGGTCATGTGCTCCAGGATGAGCTGCGGAACTTATACAGAGGAGGACGTCCCGGTTCTACACAATTCCGTTTTTCGGGCAAGGTTTAGCAGGATTTAGTAAAAAAACGGGCCCTGAACGGGCCCGTATCTGCTGCGCGAGGAGGCGGACTGCTTACGCCGCCTGCTCTCCATTGCCGATGTCGGCCGCCGCGAGCGCCGTCATGTTGACGATCCGGCGCACGGTCGCGCTCGGGCTCAGGATGTGCACCGGCTTGGCGGCGCCGAGCAGGATCGGGCCCACCGTCACGCCCTTGCCCGCCGTGACCTTGAGCACGTTGAACAGGATGTTGGCCGCATCGACCGAGGGCATCACCAGCAGGTTGGCGCTGCCGGCGAAGCCATCCTCGATCTTGTAGATCGAGCGGATGTCTTCCGACAGCGCGGCATCGCCGTGGATTTCGCCGATCACCGACAGTTCCGGCGCCGCTTCCTTCAGCAGCGCGCTCGCTTCGCGCATGCGGCGCGCCGACGGGCGCTCGGAAGAACCCAGCGAGGAATGCGACAGCAGGGCCAGTTTCGGCTCCAGGCCGAACTGGCGCACTTCGGCCGCCGCCAGGCGCGCGATCTCCGCCAGTTCGGCGCTTGATGGCTGGTCGTTCACATAGGTGTCGGTGATGAACAGCGTGTACTTGTCGAGCACCAGCGCATTCATGGCCGCCAGCACGCCCACACCCGGAGCGGTGCCGATCTCGTTCTGCACGTGCACCAGGTGGCTGTCGTAGCTGCCCCGCATGCCGCAGATCAGCCCATCGACCTGGCCCGACTTCAGCAGGCGCGTGCCCTGCAGGGTCGTGTCGCCCTCGGCGTCGACCAGCGTGTAGTCGGCATCGCGCTTGAGGCGCAGGCCGGCTTCCTTGATCGCGCGCTCGACCTTGTCCGCCTGGCCGATCAGCACCGGCTTGGCGAGGCCTTCGTCGACCACGGTCTGGACCGCGCGCAGCACGCGCACGTCGGCGCTTTCCGCGTAGGCGATCTTGCGCAAGGTGGCGCGGGCCTTGTTGAACACCGGTTTCATGAAGAAGCCGGTGTGGTAGATCATCTGGGCCAGCTTGTCGCGGTAGGCCGCCATGTCCTCGATCGGACGGGCCGCCACGCCCGACGCGGCGGCCGCTTCGGCCACGCGCGGCGCGATCGCCGCCAGCAGGCGCGGATCGAAAGGCTTGGGGATGATGTAGTCGGGACCGAAGCTCAGGTCCTGGCCTTCGTAGGCCGAGGCCACCACGTCGCTGGCTTCCGCTTCGGCCATCTCGGCGATGGCGGTCACGCAGGCCAGCTTCATCTCGTCGGTGATGCGGGTCGCGCCGCAATCGAGGGCGCCGCGGAAGATGTAGGGGAAGCACAGCACGTTGTTGACCTGGTTCGGGTAGTCCGAACGGCCGGTGGCGACGATGCAGTCGGGACGCGCCGCTTTCGCGACCTCCGGACGGATTTCCGGTTCCGGGTTGGCCAGCGCCAGGATCACCGGCTGCGCGGCCATGGTCTTGACCATCTCGCCGGTCAGCACGCCCGCCGTCGAGCAGCCCAGGAAGACGTCGGCGCCATCGACGATGTCGGCCAGGGTACGGGCCTGGGTGTCCTGCGCGTAGCGCGCCTTGTTGGCTTCCATGTTGGCTTCACGGCCGACATGGATCACGCCGCGCGAATCGGTGACATAGATGTTTTCGCGCTTCACGCCCAGCAGCACCATCATGTCCAGGCAGGCGATCGCCGCCGCGCCGGCGCCGGAAGCGGCCAGCTTGATCTGGCCGATGTCCTTGCCGACCACTTTCAGCGCGTTGAGCAGCGCGGCCGTGGAGATGATCGCGGTGCCGTGCTGGTCGTCGTGGAAGACGGGGATGTTCATGCGCTCGCGCAGCTGCTTCTCGATGTAGAAGCATTCGGGCGCCTTGATGTCTTCCAGGTTGATGCCGCCCACGGTCGGCTCCAGCATGGCGATGGCCTCGACCAGCTTGTCCGGATCGTTCTCCGCCAGTTCCAGGTCGAACACGTCGACCCCGGCGAACTTCTTGAACAGGCAGCCCTTGCCTTCCATGACCGGCTTGGAGGCCAGCGGGCCGATATTGCCCAGGCCCAGCACGGCCGTGCCGTTGCTGATCACGGCCACCAGGTTGCCGCGCGAGGTGTAGTCGGCGGCGGTGTTCGGGTCGGCGGCGATTTCTTCGCAGGCGTAGGCCACGCCCGGCGAATAGGCGAGCGACAGGTCGCGCTGGTTCGACAAGGGTTTGGTGGCGACCACTTCGATCTTCCCGCGCACGGGGCTGCGGTGGTATTCGAGGGCGTCGGCGCGGAGCTGGGTATCTGCGACTTCGTTAAGACTGGATTCTGTGCTCATAGCGTTTTCTGATGTGTGGATGGGGAATTCGGTTGCGATTCGCCTCGAATCGCTCGTGCATGGCATGGTGTTGCAGATGCGCTCCAGGCTCGTTTACTGGTGCAGCTGAACAGCTTGGATATGCCGGAGAGATAACCGGCATTCATTGATCGACCCACCGGTATGGCGGCATCGGTCTTGCGCTATACCTGACAGATTACCAAAAGAGCGGACACTGCTGTCAACAGCGATGCATTTTTCTCAAAGTTGATACTGATACACTGGAGACCACCTTCGACACACGACCAATGCCATGACCCTGAATCCTTCGATCCAAGCAGCCTTCACTCCAAGCGGCAAGCTGCGCGCCGCGATCAACCTGGGCAACCCCATCCTCGCCTGCCGTGACGCGGCGGGCCAGGCCCGCGGCGTATCGGTCGACCTGGCAACCGAGTTCGCCCGGCTGCTCGATACGGAACTGGAACTGGTGGTCGTGGACACCGCCGGCAAATCGGTGGATGTCGTGGTGGCGGAGAACGCCGATATCGGTTTCTTCGCCGTCGATCCCGTACGCGGCGAGCACATTGCCTTCACCGCGCCCTACGTGCTGATCGAAGGCTGCTACATGGTGAAGCAGGAGTCGCCGATCCGCGCCAACGAACAGGTCGACGATGCCGCCCACCGTGTGGTCGTCGGCAAAGGCAGCGCCTACGATCTGTACCTGACGCGCAGCCTGCGGCATGCGCGCATCGTGCATGCCCCGAGCTCGCCTGCGGTGGTCGATACCTTCCTGCAAGAAGGAGCGGAAGTTGCGGCTGGCGTCAAACAGCAGCTCGAAGCGGATGCCCAGCGCCTGGGCGGCCTGCGCCTGCTGGACGGACGCTTCATGGTGATCCAGCAAGCGATGGGTACGCCGAAAAGCCGCGGGGATGAAGCGGCGGCCTTCCTGGCGCAGTTCGTCGAAGCCATGAAGGCGAGCGGATTCGTGGCCGATGCGCTGCAGCGGCACGGCATCCAGGGCGCCTCGGTCGCGCCCCCGGCCCCGGCCCTGTGATGGACTAGCCCTGCCCGTCCAGGAAGGACGCACCCTTCTCCCGCACCAGGGCCGAGATCCGCTGCATGACGGGCGAGATATACCCTGCCTTCCGGTAGGTCAGCCCCAGCCTGCGCTTCATGGTCGTCTCGGGCAGCTCGACTTCGCGCAGGCGGGTCCGGCCCGAGCGCAGGTTATAGCGCGTCACGAAGCCGAGCAGATGGGTCTTCTCGACGATCGGCAGCACCATGTTCAGCACGTTCGATTCGATCTGGACCCGCGGCCGCGCCAGGCCGTGGCGCTCGAAGGCCTGGTCCAGCATCCGGCGGCTGGCCCTGCTGTGCGCGACCGCCCTGCTGGTGGTGTTGGTGGTGCTGGTGGTGCTGGTGGTGCTGGTGGCGCTGGTGGCGCTGGTGGCGGTGAAGAAGAAGCGCACCGAAGCGTTCCAGGAAAAGTGATCGCAGCACCCGGCGGCCGCGCGGCCGCCGGACGCGCTGTTCAGTTCACCGCCGGGAAGTCGACGACCGTATCGTTGACCCGGTTGAGCAGGTTGGTGAAGGTGATCCCGGCCACCGCCAGCAGGATGTCGACCACCTGGGCATCGCTGTAGCCCGCCGCCCTCACCTCCTCGAGCACCGCTGCCGGCACGGTGCCGGCGCTGCCAGCCACCCGGCGCGCGAAGTCCGCCAGGGCATCGACGGCCGCATCGCCACTCGGGCTGCCGCTGCGGATCGCCTTGATCGCCTCGAGGCTCAGGCCGGCGCGCTTGCCCATCAGGGAGTGGGCGGCCAGGCAATAGTCGCATTCGGCGAGCGCGCTGACGGCGAGCTTGACGACTTCGATCTGCTTCGCCGACAGGCTGCCCTTGCGCAGCGCCTGGTCCAGGCCGAGGGCCGCTTCCAGCGCGGCCGGGCTGTTCGAGCCGATCGTGGCGTAGGCGTTCGGCACCACGCCGATCGAGGACTTGATGGCGGCGAACAGTTCGGCGGCGCGGCCGGTGGACTGGTCGGGCTTGACGGTATGCAGACGGGACATGGTCTTTCCTTTCAATGTGGTCAGTGAAATGCCAGGAATTGTTCTGGCATGGAAATCAGTGTAGTCTGCGAGGCTTGGATCTTGAATGCCCAAAACGGGCACTTATTTGCTCATTCGTCTCAGCCAGCCATGGATACCCTCAGCCGCCTGCTTTCGCTGTGCACCCTCAGGACCACGCTCGACATCCGCTGCAGCCTGGCGGCGCCATGGGTGCTGGACGACCCGCCGGCGGCGCCGGGGGTGGCGCCCTACCACCTGATCGTCGATGGCCATGCGGCGGTCGACGCGCCCGGCGGCGAGCGGCTCGAACTCGGCGCCGGCGACATCGTGGTCTTTCCGCATGGTGGCGCGCACCGGCTGCACGCGGGGCCCGCCGCCGAAGCGACGCCCATCCATGAGGTGCCCGGTCCCGACCTCGTGCGCTGGAAGGCGAACAGCGGGGACGGTGCGCTGACCGGGATCCTGTGCGGACAGTTCATCTTCGACGGCACTGCCCGGCGCATGCTGCAGCCTGCCCTGCCCGCAGTGATGGTGGTGCGCACTGCCGGCCGGCCGGACTTTGCCGGCCTGCATGCGCTGATGATGATGCTGCGCAGCGAGACCGATGGAGCACGTCCCGGCTCGAGCATCGTGACCGCGCAGCTGTCGGCGGCGCTGTTCGCGCTGCTGCTGCGGGCCTGGCTGGACGGGAACGCGGCCCTCCCGGGCTTGCTGGCGCTGCTGGCCGATCGCCGCCTGGGAACGGCGCTGCACAAGATGCTGGAACAGCCGGGCCATGGCTGGCTGGTCGAGGATCTGGCGCAAGCCTGCTTCATGTCGCGCGCCACCTTCGCGCGCGCCTTCCGCCAGGTGGCGGGCCAGACCCCCGCCGCGGTACTCACCCAGCTGCGCATGGCGCAGGCGGCGCTCTGGCTGGCAAGGGACAAGCGTCCCGTCGCGGATGTCGCCGAAGCGGCCGGCTACCGCTCGGAAGCGGCCTTCCACCGCGTTTTCAAGCGCAGCCAGGGGGTGGGGCCGGGCGAATTCCGCCGCAAGCCTAGCCTTTCGATGCCGGCGCCGGGCCAGTCGCCAGGGCTTCCCGGCGCATGATCTTCCCGCGGGTCGCCGACAGCACCAGCTTCGCTCCGGCGTCGCCGGTCCTGACCTTCAGCCAGTCGTGGATGCGCTTGATATCGGCGGCGCCGGGCCGGCGCCGGCAGTCGGCGCTCAGGATCGGGACCAGTGCGCCCTGCCCAGCCTCCGGCGCCACCGCGCGGCCCACCAGCACGTTGCCGCACTGCGGATACTGGGCCTCGAATTCACGCGTGACCGCCCCAGCCTGCTCCACCCATTCCTGCTGCCCGCTCAGCTGGGCCTGGAGCGCGGCGATGCGCGCATCCTTGTCCTGCAGCGCCTGCTGGTTGTTGCGCACGATGTCGGCCAGGATGTCCGCCTTCAGGCTGCGCACGTCGATCTTGTTGTCGGTCTCGGCCTGGGCCTGGTGGACCGACAGCCGCGCATCCTGCAGGCCGGCCGGCGCCAGGCGTCCTTCGATCGTCTTGATCGCGGCCGCCGGCAGGCGGGCGCCGATCAGGGTGACTTCGATGTCGCGCGTGCCGGGCACCACGTTGGTGTCGAGCACGTGGACCTGGGCCGCCCTGAATTCCCTGCGCACGAACTCGCGCGCGCGGTTCTTGAAGACTTCGTTGTCGACCAGCCTGGCCGCCAGGTAGATACTGGGCAGGCCGGTAAGCAGCACGATGGCGAGCAGCGCGCGCTTGACGTGGCGCTCCCTGCGCGGGTCGAGGAACTTGCGGTGCGGCAGGCGCAGGAACTCGATGACCACCACCGCGGCGAAGGCGATGAACACGCAGTTGATCGAGAACAGATAGAAGGCGCCGCCGAACACCGACCAGTCGCCATTGGCGAGGCCGTAGCCGGCCGTGCACAGCGGCGGCATCAGCGCGGTCGCGATGGCCACGCCGGGGATCACGTTCGATTTTTCGCGGCGGGTCTGGCCGATGATGCCCGCCAGGCCGCCGGCCAGCGCGATCAAGACGTCCCACAGGGAAGGCGTGGTGCGCGCCAGCAGCTCGGACTGGGCCTCGTCCAGCGGCGTCAGCATGAAGTACAAGGTCGAGGTCAGCAGGCTGATGCCGGCCGCGATCCCCAGGTTCACCAAGGAACGGCGCACCAGGGCGAAATCGTGAATGCCGACGCCGTAGCCGAGCCCGACGATCGGTCCCATCAGGGGCGAGACCAGCATCGCGCCGATGATCACCGCGTTCGAGTTGGTGTTCAGGCCGACCGAAGCGATCACGATCGCGAACATCAGGATCCAGGGCGTGGCGCCGCGCAGCTCCACGCCAGCGCGCAGGCTGCGGTCGATCTCGTCGTCGTCGGCCTTGTCGTCGAGCAGGCTGAAGCGGTGGGCGATGGCCTCGCGCAGGGAGGCCGTGCGGGATGTCGTCTCGGGCAGGTTCATGTCGCGGTGTTCCCTGATGGAAAGCCGAGATTTTCGCCGGGAATCTCCGTTTGTACAAATGTTTCTTGCCGCGATGCTGCCAGAGCGGCAAGCTTTGTATCCGCCTGCCGACAGCCCTTCCCTACGCCCCCGCCTCGGGCCTGGTCCCGGCCCGCGCCAGGTACACGGTCTGGGTCGGATAGGCGAAGTCGATGCCTTCCTCTGCGAAACGGTCGAACAGCGCGAGGTTGATCGCCTGCTGGATGTCCATATAGGCGCCGTAGTCCGCCGTCTGCACGATGTACACGGTCTCGAAATCGATCGAGGAAGCGCCGTAGGACTTGAAGTGCGCCCGGTCGAACCTGACCTGCGGCTGCGCTTCCACGACCTCGCGCAGGATGGCGGGAATGGCGCGCAGCTGCTGCCTGCCGATCTCGTAGGTGACGCCGATGGCGAACACGATGCGCCGGGTCTCCATGCGCTTGAAGTTGCGGATCCTGCTGCCGAGCAGGTCGCTGTTCGAGAACACCACCTGCTCCCCGCCCAGCCCGCGGATGCGGGTGGTCTTCAGGCCCACGTATTCGACCGTGCCGGAGATGTCGTCCACCGCGATGAAATCGCCCACCACGAAGGGCTTGTCGAGCACGATCGACAGCGAGGAGAACAGGTCGCCCAGCACGTTCTGCAGGGCCAGCGCGACCGCGATGCCGCCGATGCCCAGGCTGGCGACCAGGGTCGTGATGTTGACCCCGAAGTTATCGAGGATCATCAGGACGATGATCACCCAGACCGCGGTGCGGGCCACGAAGCCAAGCGCCGCGGTGGAGGTGGTGCTGGCCGCATCCTGCGCGCTGCGCCGGGTCCGGTAGTGCTGAAGCCAGCCGTGCACGCCGACGTCGCCCCAGCGCGCCACTTGCAGCAGCAGCGCCGCGATGGCCAGGCGGCTGAGGAGTGTCGTAGTTTTTTCGGGCAGGTCCAGCCAGTGCGATCCAGCATACAAGCCCAGCGCCAGCAGGAACAGCGGATGGGTGGCCGACAGCACGCCGACCGCGAGGTCGTCCAGGTAGGTGGAGGTCGCCCGCGTGAATGCGCGCAGGCGCCGCACGATCAGGCGCTTGGCGATGTGCAGCAGCAGGTAGACCGCCGCGGCGATGCCGAGGGCAATCGCCCAGGCGAGCAGGTCGTTGCCGAGTATCAGGTAGTCCATGGCGTGCTCCTCTCAGGCGGCCAGTGGTTCGGGGGCGGCTTGCAGTTCCGCTGCATCGCCGCCGGCGGCGGCGATGAAGTCCCTGCCCCAGCGCGCCACGTCGTGCTCTTCCGCGATCATGGCCATGCGCGCGGTGCGGTAGGCGCGCTCGTCCTCGCCCATGCTCAGGGCCTGGTGCAGCGAGGCCGTCATGGCGTTGGCGTCGTAGGGATTGGTCAGCAGGGCTCCGTGCAGTTCGACCGCCGCGCCGGCGAACTCCGACAGGATCAGCACACCGGAACGCGCGCTGGCCTTCTTGGCGGCGACGAATTCCTTGGCGACCAGGTTCAGGCCGTCGCGCAGCGGCGTGATCCAGGCGATGTCGCAGGCCACGTAGTGGGCCAGCACTTCCTCGAACGGCAGCGAGCGGTAGAAGTAGCGCACCGGCACCCAGTCCAGGGTCGAGAAGCGGCCGTTGATCCGCCCCACCGCCCGGTCCACTTCCACGCGCAGGCTCTCGTAGATTTCCATGCCCGGCGCGGCCGGCGTGATCACGTTCAGCAAGGTGACCTTGCCAATGTGCTCGGGATGGCGTTCCAGCAGGCGCTCGAAGGCTTGCAGTTTCTCGAGCGTGCCCTTGACATAGTCGAGGCGTTCGATCGACACGATGCCGGTCGCACCGCCCAGGTAGGCTTCGATGGCCGCGGCCTGCTCGCGCAGCGGCGCGCCGGCCACGACACGCTCGATCATGGCGACGTCGGTGCCGACCGGATGCGCGCCCAGGCCGACCCGGCGTCCACCCGCCTCGATCGCGGTAGTCATGGTATCGACGCCGAGCGCGCATCCATAGGTGAGAAAGCGCGGCGCGCACGCCACCTTGCCGCGGGCGTCCACGGGCGCATAGCTGCGCACCGCGTCGACGAAGTTCTCGACGTAGCGCGGGATATGGAAGCCCACGTAGTCGCACTGCAGCAGGCTGCCGACGATCTCGCGGCGCCAGGGCAGGATGTTGAACACGTCGCTCGAGGGGAAGGCGGTGTGGTGGAAGAAGGCGATCCGCAGGTCGGGCCGCAGCGGGCGCAGGAAGGCCGGCACCATCCACAGGTTGTAGTCGTGCACCCAGACCAGCGCCCCTTCCGCCGCCTCGCGCGCCGCCTGCTCGGCGAACAGGCGGTTCACTTCCAGGAAGCGTTCCCAGTGCGCCTGCCGGAACTCGGCCTTGTCGGGGAAGGAAAAGATGATCGGCCAGAAGGCTTCCTTCGAAAACTTCTTGTAGAAGATGTCGATGTCCTCGGCCGTCAGCGCCACCCGCGCGGCCTGCAGCAGCGGATAGCGCTCGGGATCGACCTGCACGTGGGTGGCGAAGCCTTCCGGATCGCGGCTGGCCTGCTGCGACCACGCCACCCAGGATCCCGCGCGCTCGCCGGCGAAGAAGCGCAGCAGGGTCGGGATGATGCCGTTCGGGCTGCGCGGCCGGCGGCGCCGGACGACGCCGTCCTCGAGCACTTCGTCGAAAGGCTGGCGGTGGTAGACCATCACCAGTTCCGCCCCGCCGCGCGGGGCCGGGAGCGCGGCGGGCGCTACGGCCGGCGCGATCGCGCCGTGGCGCGCGAGCCCTTCCAGGATGCCGTCGCAGCCTTCGCCGGCGGCCACGTGCACCAGCGGCCATTTGCGCACCTGTTCCACCAGCGCCGGCTCGGCGCCGCCGACCACGATGCCGCGCAGGCCGGTCTCGTACATCGACAAGTCGTTCAGCGTGTCGCCCGCGACCACCACCGTGGCGGGATCGAAGCCGGCCGCCTGGGCCAGGCGCAGCAGTGCCGGGCCCTTGCCGACGCCGCGCGGCAGCACGTCGAGGTAGCGGCCCGCCGACATCAGGAGGTCGCAATCGAGCTCCCCGACCGCCGCGCGCAGGGCCGGCGTCACATCCTCCGCGCGCGCCACGAAGGAGCAGCGCCGTTCCTGCGGCACGCTCTGGCGCACCAGGCCGGGGAAGCCGGCCAGGGCGCGCAACACGGCTTGCGAGCCGGGCCAGCGCGCGGCGATCTCGTCCTGCAGGTCGCCGACCGGGCGCAGCGCGCCGTCGACGATGGTGGCGCCGACGTCGGCGATGATGTAGTCGGGCGTGGGAATCGTCGGGTCGCTCAGCAGCGGCAGGATCGATTCGAGCCCGCGCCCTGTGACGAACACGAGCGTGGCGCCCGATTCCCTGGCGGCGAACAGCTCGCGCACCTGGCGGCGTGCAAGGACGCTGCCGGCCAGCAGTGTGCCGTCGAGATCGGTGGCGAGTACAAAGTGATGCGGATGCGGGCGAGGCGCCCATTGCGGTGGTACGGAATTGGTCATCGTCTTCGTCCTTTCAGAGCGATGCGCTCGGCGCTGCTGCGCCGACCTGGTGGGAGTGGCGGCGAAGCCGCCACAAGGCGAACACAATCGGACGCCATGCGGCGCCGTCCGATTGCCAGGAATGGAAACAAGCGAGGTGTTGCGGCTGCGCCGGAAGGAGGACTCCCTGCTCCGGCGAGCTCGTTGAATTATATCAAGTAAACATTATTTGGACAAATGTAATGTCCAAAAATGCAATTCGCACTCATTCAGCGCAGCGGCCTCGGCGGCAACTGGATCGCGGCCAGCGCCCCGTACAGCGGCGGGCTCAGCACGCGCGACACGGTGCTGGCCACGACCGCGCAGGCCATCAGGCTCAGCACCATGCTGTGGCCGTCGACCATTTCCATGACGATGATGAAGGCGGTCAACGGCGCCTGGGTGGCGGCCGCCAGGAAGCCGACCATGCCCAGCGCGATCAGGGCGGCGCCGTGGGTATAGCCGGTCAGCAGCGCGATGTCGTGGCCGAGGGCGGCGCCGATCGAGAGCGAAGGCGCGAAGATCCCCGCCGGCACGCCCGACCATGCGGTGAGCCAGGTCGCGACGAATTTGAAGAAGGTGAATGCGCCCGGCAGGCTGGCCTCGTTCTCGAGCAGGCTGCGGGTCGCCTCGTTGCCGCTGCCGTAGGTCGCGCCGCCGCTGAGCGCGCCGATCAGCGCTACCAACAGCCCGCAGCCGGCCGCGAACCACACCGGATGGCGCGCGCGCCAGCGGCTGGGCGCATCGGGCGACTGGCCGCGCAGGCAGGTCAGCAGCAGGCGCGCGAACAGGCCGCCGGCGCAGCCGCTGGCCAGGGCCGCGAGCAGGCCGGGCCACAGCAGCGCGAGCCCGATCGGCCCGGGGTGGATGACGCCGAAATGGGTGCCGTTGCCATGGACCGACACGGCGATCAGGCCGGCCAGCACGATGCCGGCGACGATCAGGCCGCTGTTCCGTTGTTCGGGCGAGCGCGACAGCTCCTCGATGGCGAACATCACCCCTGCCAGCGGCGTGTTGAAGGCGGCCGCGATCCCCGCCGCGCCCCCGGCAACGAGCAGCGAGTGGGCGCTGACGCCGCTGCCCTTCGGCAGCCAGCGGCGCGCGCCCAGCATCACCCCGGCGGCGATCTGCACCGACGGCCCCTCGCGGCCGAGCGACAGGCCGCCCAGCAGTCCTGCGGAGGTCAGGCCGATCTTCGCCATGCTGAGCCGCAAGGAGACGAGCAGCGGCCGGCGGCCTCCCGACAGCGCGGGATCGAGCGCCGCCATCACTTGCGGAATGCCGGACCCGGCCGCGCCGCGCGCATAGCGCCGGGTCGCCCAGACCACCGCCGCGCAGCACAAGGGCGTCCATGCGATCGGCAGCCACCAGGCCTGCCCTTCCAGGCCCCGGAACACTGCGAACGCCGCCTCGGCCAGCCAGGTGAAGCCCACCACGACGAGCCCGGCCAGCGCCGCCGTGCTGACGACCACGGCGCGGGTGGCCCAAAGATGCGGAGAGATGATTTCGCGCCGGAAGGCAGTGCGGACGTCGTGCTGGGAAGGATCGGGAGGCATGGTGGAGCGTCAAGGTCGCAAGCCGCTCATTATATATACATTTGTAGAAATCGAGTTTCCCTCAATGCAATCCCCACCCCGAACGTGGCATCGCATTTGCATAGCTTTCCACCAGACCATCTGAATCAGGCTTGTCCCACGAATTCCGCATAGGGGAGATGTTCCGTCCTGGTACAGGTGTTACATTATGGAACAGCGATTCCAGCACGAGAGCCCGCCCACCGGGCCGAAAGGAGACATGGAATGATGCATCGAGATCCAATGCCGGCGTCATCGGCTTCCCGCCTGGCAGCGGCCACCTGCAGCGTCGAAGGAGAAGCGACCGCCGTCATCGAAATCTCGCACCAGCGCTCGGCGGGCTACGGCCTGTGTCCGGGCGCCCGTCCCGATTTCAATCCGCTGGCGCGCAACGACCTGTCCTTCCTGCTGGAGAAGAACGCCCAGCTGCACACCCACGCGGTGCCGGCCATGGAAACGCTCTACCAGCAGATCATGAACACCCACAACATGATCCTGCTGACCGACGCCCAGGGCGTGATCCTGCACACCCTGGGGGACGCCGATTTCATCGAAAAGGCGAACCGGGTCGCGCTCTCGGCCGGCGTGGGCTGGTCGGAAGAACGCATGGGCACCAACGCGATCGGCACCGCCATCGCGGAGCGCGCGCCCTCGCTCGTGCACGCCGACCAGCACTTCCTGGCCGCCAACCACTTCCTCACCTGCTCGGCCGCGCCGATCACCGATCACCAGGGCACCGTCATCGGCGTGCTGGACGTGAGTTCCGACCGCCGCAGCTACCACAAGCACACCATGGCGCTGGTGCGCATGTCCGCGCTGATGATCGAAAACCAGCTGTTCGCGGCGAACTTCGAGCATGCGATCATCCTGCGCTTCCATACCCGCGCGGAATTCCTCGGCACCCTGATGGAAGGCATGGCGGCCTTCAGCCCGGGCGGGCGCTTCCTGGCGGCCAACCGCAACGGCCTGTTCCAGCTCGGCCTGTCCCTCCCCGCCCTGCAAACCCACACATTCAGCTCGCTCTTCGGCCTGCCCGTGTCCGCCCTGTTCGACCATTACCGCACCGCCGCGCCCGGCCTGCTCGACCTGTGCATGCACAACGGTGTGCGGGTGCGCGCACGCGCGGAACTGCGCCTGGGCAGCGGGGTGCACGCCCTCACCAGCCCGGACGAGCATGCCCAGGTCCCTGCGCCGGCTCCCCCGGCCCCGGCCAGGTCGCGGCGCCTTTCCGGCCTGCGCTACCTGAACACCGGCGACCCGCAGCTGGAAAAAGTGATCGACAAGGTCAACAAGGTGCTCGGGCGCGACATCCCGATCTTGGTCATGGGCGAGACCGGCACCGGCAAGGAACTGCTGGCCCAGGCCATCCACAACGACTCGCCGCGCTCCATGGGACCGTTCGTGGCGGTAAACTGCGCGTCGATTCCGGAAACCCTGATCGAGTCCGAGCTGTTCGGCTACGAGGACGGCGCCTTCACGGGGGCACGCAAGAAGGGCGCGACCGGCAAGATCCTGCAGGCGAACGGCGGCACCCTCTTCCTCGACGAGATCGGCGACATGCCGGTCAGCCTGCAGGCCCACCTGCTGCGCGTGCTCCAGGAACGCATGGTCACGCCGCTCGGCAGCAGCAAGTCGATCCCGGTCAATGTGGAACTGATCTGCGCCACCAACCACAACCTGCGCGAGCGCATCGCCCAGGGCCTGTTCCGCGAAGACCTCTACTACCGCCTCAACGGCCTGGTGGTGAAGCTGCCGCCGCTGCGCGACCGCACCGACCTCGAGACCGTGGTGCGCAAGATCCTGGCGACCGAATGCGAAACCCGCCAGTACGCTGTATCGGACGAGGTGCTGCGCCTGTTCCGGCGCCACAAATGGCCCGGCAACTTCCGCCAGCTGACCAACCTGCTGCGCACCGCCATCATCATGGCCGGCGACGAGCCCGAGATCGGCATCGAACACATGCCGGACGACTTCCTCGACGACATCGACAGCATGCCGGAGGAGCCGGAGGCTGCAGCGGTGCCCAGCGCCGAGCAGATGGTGGCGAACGGCGTCCAGCTCGGCGAAATGGAGCTGACCGTGATCCTCAAGTCGCTGGAAGCGCACGGCGGCAACGTGTCGGCCACGGCGCGCGCACTCGGCGTCTCGCGCAACACCATCTACCGCAAGCTGCCGCACCTGAAGTAGTTTCATCACAAGGGCTCCGGAAAACCCGGCGAGCGCCAGGCCTGGCCACGCTTGTCGATGGTCAGCACATCCACGCCGCCCAGGCGCGCCGCCAGGCTGTGGGCGCAGCGGGCGCCCATCACCATGAAGGCGGTCGACAGTCCGTCCGCCTCCAGCGCCGTGGGCGCCAGCACGGTCACGCTGGCCAGGTCCGCCGGCGAACTGCCGGTGGCGGGATCGAAGATATGGTGGTGGACGAAATCCCGCGTGAACGCGGCTTCGTAGTCGCCCGATGTCGCCACGCTGCGGCCGTCCAGGGCGAAGGACGCCGCCAGCCTGCCAGGTGCGCGCGGATCGGGCACGCCCAGCGCCCACGGCCGGTCCTGCGCCGCGCCGCTTGATGCGAACTCGCCGGTGTCGAGCAATGCATGCGCCACGCCATGCTGCCTGAGCGCGCGCAGCGCCAGGTCGGCGGCGTAGCCTTGGGCCAGGCCATTGAGCGTGATGCGCATGCCGCGCTTGCGCACCTGCACGCGCTCCGGGCTGGCCTCCACTTGCCGCCAGCCGACCAGGGCGCGGGCACGTTCGCGCTCCGCCGCCGAGGGCGGCCGCCCCTGGCCGAACGCCTGCCGGCAGGCTTCCCACAAGGGCTGGACCGTGATGTCGAAGGCGCCATTGGTCAGCTGCGACAAGTCGCGCGCATGGCGCAGTACGGCCAGCAGCTCGGGAGCCGGCGCGCCCAGCACACCGTCGCGGTTGAGGCGGAATACCTCGCTGCCCGGATCATAGATGCTCATCAGGCGCTGGATCCGCCCGACGGCCGCCAGCGCCGCATCGATCGCGCGCCGCGCCACGCGTTCATCCTCGTGGCGGACCGTGACGGCCACCGTGGTGCCGAAGGCCAGCGCCGCGCCGGTGTGGAGCCGGGTGCGCGGCGCCCTTGCCTGCGCGGTGTCTCCGAGGACGCTCGCCGACCCGAGCGCCGCCGCGATAAAGCTTCGTCTGTGCATCGCCGCCATCTCCCTCATTTTGCCGCCACCTGCAGGATGGCCACTGTCCGGCCGCGCTTCTTGTCGAGGATGCGCGGAGCGCACAGGCTGTCGCTCTCGATGATCACCACACAGTCCATGCATTGGAAACATTCGCGGTAGTCGATCCTTCCGTCCGCGCGGATCGCACCGTAGCCGCAGCGGTGGCGGCAGGTCTGGCAAGGCGCGCCGCATTCCGCGCGGCGCCTGATCCAGTCGAGCATGCGCACCCGCCCCGCCAGCGCCAGCGCCGCACCCAAGGGGCACAGGTAGCGGCAGAAGAACTTGGTCGAGACCATCGCCAGCGCCAGCAGCGCTGCCGCCCATGCGACGAAGGGCCAGGCACGGTCGAAGGCCAGCGTGACCGCCGTCTTGAAGGGCTCGATCTCCACCAGCCTGTCCGCCAGCGCCGGCGCGAACCAGGCGGCGCCCAGGATCGCGGCCAGCACCAAGTACTTGATGCGCCGCAGGCGCGCGTCGAGGACGCGGCGCACCGCAAGCTGCGGCAAGCGCAGTGCGCGGCCGAGGTGGCCCGCGAGTTCCTGCAGCGCGCCGAAGGGACACAGCCAGCCGCAAAAGGTCCCGCGTCCCCACGGCAGCAGCGACACCAGCACGAAGGCCCACAAGGCCAGCGACATCGGATCGAACAGGAGGAAGTCCAGGCCGCGCCCTGCGCGCAGCGCCTGCAGGACCCCAGTCAGGTTGACGATCGAGAGCTGGGCCTGGGCGTGATAGCCGATGAAGGCGACCGTGAATAGCAGCCACGCACCGCGCATCCAGGCGAACCGGCTCGCATTTCTTGCAAGGCGGCCGGACTGCGCCAGCGCGACGGCCAGCAGCGCGAGCGCGGCCGCCAGCACCAGCAGGTCCGGCAAGCGGCTGCGCCAGCTCGCTTGCCAGGCCGGGGACGGCGCTTCCCTAGGGTGATACAGGTGTTCCGGCAACCGGTACGCCAGCTGCAGTTCGCGCGTGATCCGTTCCGGATAGACGATGCCCTTGTTGCGCGTCACCGGCAAGCTGAAATCGAGCGGCCGTGCGGCATCCAGCCCTGCCTGGCCAATAACGCGCAGCGCCAGCACTTCCGTCACCGGCAACGCCTCCCGCAGCTTCAGGTCGAGGTCGAGGTCGCGCATCTCGATCGGCCAGCCATCCTGGCGCAGCGTTATCCGCTGGGGCACGCTGCCGCGCACGAAATCCTCGGCCAGGATGCCATGGCGGCCCGTGCTCATCACCAGCAGCGCATGGTCGCCGCTGTCGAGCCTGCCCTGGAGCCGCTTCCAGCTGGCGGCATCGAGCAGGTTGCGGCCGACCGCGGGCACCGAGGCCCAGGCCAGGTAGAGATCGATGAAGACCTCGTCCGGCCGGGCCAGCGCTTCCTGGTCCAGGCCTTCCCCGCCGCTGCCCGCGAACAGCTTCTCGGCGTCGCGGTTGAGTACGCGCAGGTGCGCGACCATGCCGGCCTCGCGCAGCGCGCGCAAGTCCATGGGCCGGAACACCGCATGGTCGATGCGCGCGACCTGGCCGGGATCGCGTCCCTGCGCGAAGCCGAGCTTGGCGCGCGCCACCTGCAAGGCGGCCGACAGCACGCTCTGGTTGACGATGCGGACCGACGCCGTGGCCTTGGACACGCCGTCGAGCCGCACCCGCCCTGCTCCGCCCGGCCCGCCCACATCGATGTTCTGCCCCAGCGAGGCGCCTTCGTACTGCGCCACGAACGCGTGCAGCGGCCCCTCTCCCAATCCCTCCATGAATACCGGCTCGTGCTGGGACAGGACCGCCACCTCGATGAAGCGGCCCTTGGGGTCGATCGCCACCAGCAGGTTGGGCGGCACGCCGGTAAAGCCGGGCACCGGCGCCAGGTCGATGGATTCGAACACATAGCCGACCAGCTCCGTCGCCGTGCCGTTCTGCTTGAACAGCGGCCAGGCCGGCACTTCGCTGGCCTTGACGCCCACCACGATCGGCGCCGGAAAGCGCCGCGCCACCTCTTCCCTGGTGAGCACGCCGGCACGCGCCGCGCCGGCAAGCAGCAGCGCCAGCAACAACAGACAGCGGAACGCGCGCATGGGAGTCGCCCGTCAGAAGAAGATGATGCCGCCCAAGGACACGCCGTTCATGCGCGCTTCCTGGCCGGCGAAGGCTTCGGAGCGCGTCTGCCCGGCTTCCGCGACCAGGGTGATGACGCTGTTGAGCGCATAGTAGGCGCCGACGGTCAGGTTCGCGTTCGAGCGCAGTCCGCCGGTGCCGGGCGCGGCCTCCTTGTTGCGGCTCTTGCCGTAGCCGATGCCCAGCTTGAGCTTGTCGGTGGCCTTGTAGGTCCCCTGCACCAGGAAGTGCGTGGTGCGCACCTCGCCCTGGTCGGCGTCGGACAGCACCCCGAGTCCCTTGCCGCTCTGGACGTTGACCAGCAGCCCCGCCGCGCCGGCATCGAAGGACGCGCCCGCTTCGACGCCGCGCATCGACAGGTCGGGCGTGCCCGAAGCCACGCCGTTGAAGCGCTGCGCCTTGGCGCCGATCCAGCCCTTGAAGCCGCCCTGGCTCATCTTGAGCTGGGCCTGGAACTGCGGCGACGAGGTCGACGAATAGGCGGAGCCGGCCACCACCGGCGTATCGGCCACGGGACTCATGACCGCGATGTCGGCAGTGAAGCCCCTGCTGGCGGGCGTGGTGTAGGCGATCTGGCCATAGGTGCCGAGATAGCTGTACCCCGCGCCGATGTGGCCGAGCGCGACGCGGCCGCGCTGGGTCGCCTGCACCGGTGCGCCGGCGCCGACCAGGGTCATGTCGCCAAGGATCGCATGGCTGCCGAAGATGCCGTAGTCCCGGCCCAGCTTGAAGGTGCCCAGGTCCGCGCGGCCGAAGGTGAAAAAGGCCTGGCGCACGTCGACCGTACTGTTCTGCGCGATCGCGCTGTCGGTGGCGGTGGCGGCGTAGATGCCGACCAGTGCCTTCACGTCGAAACCGCCCTGCTGCGACGACGCCGATGCGATCAGGGCGTTGGGCAGCAGGCCGTTGCCGATGGTGGTGCGGCTGTCCTCGCCGCCGCAGCCGAGGCCCTGGCCGGCCAGCGCCAGGCCGCCGACCGCATCGCCCTTGCAATCCACCGCGGTGGCGTAGGCGTTGACGATGCCGCCGACCGACACGGTCCATTCGCCGGCCTTGATGTCGACCGCCAGTGCAGGCTGGATGCATGCCGACAGTGCGGCCAGTACGCAGATCTTCTTCATGTGTGTCTCCTCGCATTGTTTTTTGTGGGTGTGGGCATCTGGTGATGCACATGAAGGAAATGGCAAGGAGCGTGCCTGGGCGTTTCGCCCGTCGAATCGGGCGTTGCGCGCGATCGCTTGTCCCAGTACGGATCAGTCGGACTGTTCGCTGCGCCGTTCTGGGTCGCCTGGGCGGCTGCCCGAAACGGCAAAAAAAAAGCTGACGGCCGAAACCGTCAGCAAACATGGCAGGCGTGCACGGACCCAATGCACGCAGCCCTTCCGTTAAACAGATTTACCCTTTCGCGGCCAGCTTGAACACCCACACCGAGCCGCCCTGCTCGAGGAAGTTGACCTTCTTCGCGACCTCGCCGCCCCATAGTGGCACCGCCCCGCCCCAGCCGGACACCACCGCCACATACTGCGTATCGCCGTCCTGCCAGGTGACGGGCGGCGCCACCACGCCGGAGCCGGTCTGGAACTTCCACAGTTCCTTGCCCGTCTTCGCATCGAGGGCCTTGAGGAAGCCTTCCGGCGTGCCGTAGAACACCAGGCCGCCCGCGGTCGCCATCGCCCCGCCCCATAGCGGCGCCGTATTCTTCGCCTCCCACACGATCTTGCCGCTCTTCGGATCGACCGCGCGCAGCGCGCCGATGTAGTCGTCGAACAGCGGCTTGATGGTGAAGCCCGCACCAAGGAAGGCGCCGCCCTTCTTGTAGGAGATCGGTTCGTTCCAGATATCCATGCCCCACTCGTTGGCCGGGATGTAGAACAGGCCGGTCTGCTGGCTGTAGGCCATCGGCATCTGGTTCTTCGCGCCCAGGAAGGCCGGCGCCGCGAACACGATGGAGCCCTTCTTGCCGTCGCCCTTGGTCGGGTCGCTGGGGCGGTTGCTCGCCACGTAGATCGGGCGGCCGGTCTTGAGGTCGATGCCGCTGGCCCAGGTGATCTTGCGCACGAAGGGGAAAGCGTTCTGCAGCTTGCCGCTGCTGGCGTCGATCACGTAGAAGAAGCCGTTGCGGTCCGCCTTGCCGCCATAGCGCTTGCCGTTCATGTCGAAGGTGACGAACTCGTTGGCGCCGTCGAAATCCCAGGAGTCGTTGGGCGTGTTCTGGTAGGCCCACTTGATCTGGCCGGTCTTGACGTCCAGCGCCACGGTGGACGAGGAGTACAGGTTGTCGCCCGGGCGCAGGTGGCTGTTCCACGGCGCCGGGTTGCCGGTGCCGAAGTAGGCAAGCTTGGTCGTGGCGTCGTAGGTGCCGCCCATCCAGGTGGAGGCGCCGCCGGTCTTCCACAGTTCGCCCGGCCAGGACTTGTTGACCGTGCCGGACACGCCGTTCTCGATCTCCTTGCCGTCCTTGTCGTAGCGGTAGCCCATGTGGCCTTCCACCGTGGGGCGCACCCACAGCAGTTCGCCGGTGGCGGGGTTGCGCGCCTCGACGCGGCCGACCACGCCGAACTCGCCGCCCGACACGCCGGTCAGCAGCACGCCCTCGGCGATCAGGGGCGCCGCGGTCATCGAATAGCCGGCGGCGTAGTCGTCGACCTTTTCCTTCCACACGATCTTGCCGGTGTCCTGGTCGAGCGCGATCAGCTGCGCGTCGAGGGTGCCGAAGATGACCAGGTTGCCGAACAGCGCGGCGCCGCGGTTGACCACGTCGCAGCAGGGCATGATCCCGTCCGGCAGGCGGTGCTCGTATTTCCACAGCTTGTTGCCGGTCTTGAGATCGATCGCGAAGATCCGCGAATAGGACGCGGTCACGAACATCTTCCCGTTGTGGATCACCGGCTGCGACTCCTGTCCGCGCTGCTTCTCGCCGCCGAACGAGAACGACCAGGCGGGCACAAGGTTCTTCACGGTGCCGGTGTTGATTTGCGTGAGGGTCGAATAGCGCTGGCCGTTGGTGCCCATGCCGAAGGAGAGCACGCTCTTCTGGTCCTTCGCATCGTTGTCGATCATCGCATTCGTCACCTCGACGGCCTGCACCGTTCCGAGGACGCCCGCCGTGGCGGTGAGTACGGCTAGCATGGTGTTCTTCATCATCGTCTCCTTGTTGTTATCGTTGCATTCAAAATCCCTGCTGCACCGGCAGGGAGCGCAGCAGCGCGCATTCCTCGTCGGTGAACAGCCGCGAGCGCGTCAGGAAGCGGCGCCCGGTCCCGTTATCGAGCGAGAACATTCCGCCGTTCCCGTCCACCACGTCGATCACCAGCTGGGTGTGCTCCCAGTAGCCGAACTGCTCGATGCCCATGTAGAAAGGCGCGCCGTCCAGGTTGCCGAGATAGACATCGGTGTCGCTCAAGCCGAAGTCGCCGGAGGCGTAGCACATCGGCGCACTGCCGTCGCAGCAGCCGCCCGACTGGAAAAACATCAGCGGGCCATGGCGGCGGCGCAGTTCGCCGATGAAGGCCAGCGCCGCGGGCGTGGCGCAGACGCGGTCGATCGAGGTGCTCATGCTTGCTCCTATGTCCAGGTCGCGCCGGCGCCATGCCGGCGCGGGTTCACGCCTCAGAAGAAGCCCAGTGCGTTGGGGCTGTAGCTGACCAGCAGGTTCTTGGTCTGCTGGTAGTGGTCGAGCATCATCTTGTGGTTCTCGCGCCCGATGCCCGACTGCTTGTAGCCCCCGAAGGCCGCGTGCGCCGGGTACAGGTGGTAGCAGTTGGTCCACACCCGGCCGGCCTGGATCGCGCGGCCGACGCGGAAGGCGCGCGCCGTATCGCGCGTCCACAGCCCGGCGCCGAGCCCGTACAGGGTGTCGTTGGCGATGCGCAGCGCGTCCTCCTCGTCCTTGAAGGTGGTGACCGAGACCACCGGCCCGAAGATCTCTTCCTGGAAGATGCGCATCGCGTTATCGCCCTTGAACACGGTCGGGCGCACGTAGTAGCCGCCTGCCAGTTCGCCCTGCTGCACATGGCGCTCGCCGCCCGCCAGCACCTGGGCGCCTTCCTGGCGGCCGATGTCGAGGTAGGACAGGATCTTCTCCAGCTGTTCCTGCGAGGCCTGGGCGCCGATCATGGTCGCGCTGTCGAGCGGATTGCCCTGCTTGATCGCGGCCACGCGTTCCAGCGCGCGTTCGATGAAGGCCTCGTAGATCGATTCCTGCACCAGCACGCGCGAGGGGCAGGTGCAGACCTCGCCCTGGTTCAGCGCGAACATGGCAAAGCCTTCCAGGCACTTGTCGAAGAAGGCATCGTCGGCGTCCATGATGTCTTCGAAGAAGATGTTGGGCGACTTGCCGCCCAGCTCGAGGGTGACGGGAATCAGGTTCTGCGCTGCGTATTGCATGATCAGGCGGCCGGTGCCGGTCTCGCCGGTGAAGGCGATCTTGGCGATGCGCTTGCTGGAGGCCAGCGGCTTGCCGGCTTCCAGGCCGAAACCGTTGACGACATTGATGACACCCGCCGGAAGCAGGTCGCCGATCAGCTCCATCAGCACCATGATCGAGGCCGGGGTCTGCTCGGCGGGTTTGAGCACCACGCAGTTGCCGGCCGCCAGGGCGGGCGCCAGCTTCCAGACCGCCATCAGGATGGGGAAGTTCCAGGGGATGATCTGGCCGACCACGCCCAGCGGCTCGTGGAAGTGGTAGGCGTAGGTCTCGTGGTCGATCGGGGCGATCGAGCCTTCCTGGGCGCGGATGGCGCCTGCGAAGTAGCGGAAGTGGTCGATCGCCAGCGGGATGTCGGCCGCCGTCGTCTCGCGGATCGGCTTGCCGTTGTCGATGGTCTCGGCGGTGGCCAGCAGGCTGAGGTTTTCCTCCATGCGGTCGGCGATCTTGTTCAGGATGCGCGCGCGCTCGGCCGGCGAGGTCTTGCCCCAGGCGTCCCTGGCGGCATGGGCGGCGTCCAGCGCGGCTTCCACGTCTTCAGCCGTGGAGCGCGCGACTTCGCAGAAGGGCTGGCCGGTGATCGGGGTGATATTGGCGAAGTACTCGCCCTTGCTCGGCGCGACGAAGCGGCCGCCGATGAAATTGTCGTAGCGCTGCTTGAAGGGATTGGCGACGCCCAGCTTGTTGATGTCCGCGAGATTCATGTCATCCTCTATGTCTGTGTTGAGTTGTCCGTCGGTGGAACGGGCTTGTGTTGACCACGACTTCCTTTTCGCAAGGGCCGTGCCAGCCCCGTTTTCGCCGCGCTCCCGCAGGGAGAAGCCCGGCCGGGCGAGCAGGCGCCGAAGAAGGCGCGCCCCTTTCTGGTACATCTGTTGCAATCTGTGACAGCGGCGGGAAGGCTCAGCGGATCAGCACTCCCCAGGGCAGCTGTCCGACGGCGATATCGTCCAGGCGGCGTCCCGTGGCGGTATCGATGACCGAGACGCTGTCCGAGCGCCCGTTGGCAACGTAGAGGCGCGCCCCGTCCGGCGTCAGCGCCATGTTCCATGGCCGCTTGCCGACCGGGATGGTCGCGGTGACGGCGTTGCGCACGGCATCGACCACCATCACGGTGCCGTCCGCGCCGTTCGAGACATAGACCTGCTTGCCGCCCGGGTGCACGGCGACGCCGGCCGTGTTCTTCCCGGCCGGGATCACGGCCAGGCTGCGCCGGGCGGCCATGTCGACCACGTGTACCGCGTTGGCCAGCTCGCAGGCGATATAGGCGCGGCTGCCGTCGGGACTGAAGCCGATGCCGCGCGGGCGCAGGCCGACCGCGACCGAACCCGCCTGGCGGCGCTGCGCGACATCGATCACGTCCACCTGCTCCGCGTCCTCGGCGCTGACGAGCAGCCAGCGCCCGTCGGGGCTGAAGACGGCGTGTTCCGGGTTCTTGCCCGCCACTGGGATCTCGGCCAGGATGCGCCGGCTGGCCGCGTCGATCAGGGCCACGCTGTTGCCCTCCTCGACCGCCACCGCCAGCAAGCGCCCGTCGCTGGACGCGCTGACGCCTTCCGGCGACTTCCCCAGGGCGATGGTAGCGAGCGTGGTGCCGGCAGCGGCGTCCAGCGCCAGCAGCGCGCTGCTGCCGGCGTCGGTGACGTACAGGATGCGGCCTTGCGGATCGGCGGCGATGCCGCGCGGGCGCTTGCCGGCGGCGATTTCGCGCACCACCGTGCCGGTGGCCGTGTCGATCACGCTGAGGGTGGCGGACTTTTCGTTGGGGATGTAGGCAAGCGGCGCGGCAAGGGCGGCAGCGCCGGACAGGATGCCGGCCAGGGCCAGGCAAACGCGAAGAGAAGACATGATCGGCCTTTCGTAGAAGCGTCCGGGAGACGCGGTACGGAGGCAAATGCAAGCGCCGTGCCATTGCGGCGCAAGCCGGTCACGGGCGCACGGCCTTCACCCCATGCTTCTCGAACAGGGCCGCCAGTTCGCCGCTGGCGGTCATCTCGTTGACGGCAGCCTGCAGGCGGCGCGCCAGGTCCTCGTTGTCCTTGCGGACCGCCATCCCGACCGCCCATCCGTTGCGCGGCATGCGCTGGAAAGCCAGCTCCTCGACCGGAAAGGCCGGATCGTCGCGCAGGGCCGTTTCGACCTCGGAGCGCTTGGCCAGCACCGCGTCGAGCGCACCCGCCTTCAGCGCGGCCAGGGCCTCGCCCGCCGTCGGATAGATGCGGACCTGCTCGCGCAGGCGCGCCTCGCCCAGCATCAGCATGCCGGCGATCGAGACCTTCTCGACGCCGATGCGCTTGCCGGCCAGCGAATCGACGCCCTGCAGCTGCGGGATCGCCGCCGCACTGCGCGCCAGGCGCAGGCTCTCCACATAATAGGGTGCGAAGATCCTGACCTGCGGGTTGTCGGCCATCAGCCGGCTGTCGACCGGCACGTGCAGCATGACGTCCGCCGGGCCGTAGCCGAGATAATGGCCCTTCCACACCATGTTGCGCAGGTCGTCCGCGACCTCCTCGTCCGCCGGGAAAGGCATCAGGCTCAGGCGCAGGCCCAGCTTCGCAGCCAGGACCTGGGCCAGGTCCACGTCAATCCCCGCTCCCTTGTCGGAAAAGGGAGCGAACTCGTTGTAGACCGCCACCTTCAGCGCGCCGCTTTCGCGGATCTTGTCCCAGCCGGCGCGTGCCGGGGCGGCGGCGGCGAATGCCGCGGCGGCGCATGCCAGCAGCGCGCGGCGCCGGCTCATCAAACGCTTGCTCATGCTTGGCCTCTACGGTTGGTGGATCAGTTGGACTCGCGGCGCGATTCGAGGTAGGTCTTGATGGCCCACATCGCTTCCTGGTTGAACACCCCTTCGAAGGGCGGCATGTACACGGCGCCGTTGCGCACCTTCCCGTTGCGCACGGAGGTGAGGTAATAGTTGTCCATCTCCTTGTAGCAGGCGGCCTTCTTGGCGGCGTTCTTCATGCCGGTGCAGTCGCGGTCCAGCTGGCGCAGGTCCGGCGCGATGCCGCCCGATACCGCTTCCAGGCCGTGGCAGCGGGCGCAGTTCTGGTTATAGGCCGATGCGCCGACCTTGAGCGCGTGAGGATTGGCGCGGTAGGGATTCTCGTCGCGCCACTGCTTGCCCAGGTCGGGCAAGCCCTTGGTGTCGACGGCTTGCGGCGTGACCGGGCCGTGCGCCTGCACGAAGGCGGGGGTGATGGCGGCGGCGAGTGCGAGTGCGGCGGCGAAAACGCGGATGGGGTGCTTCATGCTTGTCTCCTGCTGGTTATCGAGTTGGGTAATCGAACAGGAGCAATTGGTGTGCCATGGGCCGGCCCGGCGATGAGGATGCCAAGCTGTTGCAGCTTGGAACAGTTGTGCCAGCCGGCGGTGCGACGTTCAGGGACAGGCGGCGCGCAAACTAGTTGGCCACGCCGCGCGAACCGCCAGGCTGGACCATCAACAGCGCGTCGTGTTCACGCCGGCGGCAGGCCGATGCGAAAGCGGATGCCGCCGCGCGGTCTTGCCGGAAGCGCTCGAACTGGCCAGGTGTCAGTGCGTAGTATTCCTCGTACTCGGCAAAATCGTTACGGACCGGCACGGAAAGGAAATAGCGTCCCGATGCCTCTTCCACGCCCAGCGAAAAGCGTTCTGCCCTGTTCACGATCAAGTCCTTGAATTTCATCGTTTCTTCCTTTGGCGGACGGCAGACCGCACGCCTTATGCATGCTCAATAATGTGGGCCGGGACGCCCTCTCCGGCTGAAGATTATTGCATAATTGCAACTTCAATGGCGCAGCTTTGCCCGACTACCTCATGAGGAGCCTCCATGCGTTTTCCCTTGTCCGCACGCCCAGTACTGCTCTCCGCCGCCCTGCTCGCCCTCACCGCCTGCGAGACGGGGCCGGCGCACCGCCTCGGCGATGCGAACGTGCCGCTGATGAAGCCGGGCTACGGCCTGGTGGCGACGATGGTGGTGCAGGCCAACCGCCTGCACAGCAACGACCAGCCGACCGCCATGTCGACGGCCGGGAGCACGATCGTCTACTTCGACACGGTGCGGGGTTCGGCCGGGTCGCCGTTCTGGGTGCTTCGGGGCGGCGGGGCGTTCGCAGGCTATGTGAACGTGGAGCAGCCGGCCAGGACCGACCGCGGCTACCCGGCCTTCCTCAAGCCGGTCAAGCCGGGCAAGTACTACCTGAGATCCTTAACGGTGGGTACGCCGGGTAACGAGCAGGTCGTGGGGCCGAAGGACGACACCGTGATCGAGGTGGTGGAAGGCGAAGTGACCTATGCGGGCCGCGTGCAGATGCAGACCTGGTGGACGGAAAAAGGCAACGGCTATGCGCCGGTGAGGAGGACCCTCGAGGTGCTCGACGAGTACGCGCAAGACATGGCGGCCTTCCAGGTGCGCGAGCCGCGGCTCGCCACGATGACGGTCAGGAATGGGGTGGCGCGCCAGCCTGCACATGCCGGATCCGGCGCGCTCCGCACAGACTAGAACACCAGATTGACGCTGCGCGGGCAGTGATCGCTGGTCTCGATACGCTGTCCCGGCGTCTGCACTACCGCCGTTTTGCGCGAGCCGAGCCCCTCGGGCTGGAGCGCCGCGAGCGGGCCGCTGAGCACGATATGGTCCAGGCCCGAGAAGCCGCGGCAATTCGCGTCGACGCCCGTCAAGGGGACCTGCTTGAGGGACCGGGTGCCGTCGTTCAGCTCCTGCCACAGGTAGCGCGTCGCCACCTTGCCGTCCGCATCCTGCTTCGGCACGCCGGCCGGATTGCTGCCGTCCGCGCGCACCTGATCCGGGCGGATCGCGGCGGCGGCCTCTTCGTCGATGCGGCGGTTGAAGTCGCCCAGCAGGACGAACTCGGGGCTGCGCTGCGCGACCTTGTCGAGCCAGCGCTCCAGCGGCGCCACCTGGCGGTTCAGGACCTGGCAGGCGCCGGCGCGATCGTCGAGCAGGCGCGCCTGATAGATAGGTGTCGGCACGATGTTGGCGCAGCTGGACTTCAGGTGCACATTCAGGAAGCTGATACGGCGCCCCGGCAGTTGCAGCTCGAGCGCCAGGCCCGGGCGCACCTTGCGCGCTTCCGGATCAGCGGGATTGTCGCTCACCGCCAGGCCTGTCTCCACGCTGCAGCGCCCGGGCTCCTGGCCCAGGCTGCGGTCCCAGGCGAAGGCCACGGTCTGGAAGCCCTCGTGCGGCGCGTCGCACACGCTGAAGCGCCCGGCGTGGCGGCCGAGCAGCTGCTTGATGACCTCGGCCGAGCGCACTTCCTGGAAGGCGATCACGCGCACCTGCTGCGTCGCGATCAGGTTGTTGATCGTCGCCTGCAGGCCGGCCAGCTTGGCGGCGTAGTCGCTGCTGGCCAGCGGCGCCGAGGCGCCACGGCCCTGGTAGGCGGAGCATGGGGGCATCATGGCCAGCTGCGCGGGCCCTCCCGCCAGGCGCTCGGTGTCGGCGGCGCATTGTTTCGCTGCGCGCACGGCTTCTTCGCTGGCGGACGCCTGTCCCCGCTCGCGCCGGGGACGTGTATCGCACCAGGAGACGGCCTGGCAGACGGCGGCGTGGCGGTCGAAGTCCTGCTGCGAACCAGCCCAGGCCATGTTAAAGGAGGCAACCCCGATCTGCGTCGGCGGCTGCGGGACGGGTTGGGCGGCACAGCCGGCCAGCGTGGCGAGGATCGCTGCCGGAAGCGCGAACGACAGCGGTCTAAAGGAAAACTTCGAGGTTGACATCGGGGCTCTCATTGGTTGGACGCATGCTGGCCATACGATTGGCCGAAATGACAAGCATTATGACGCCATTCCCCTGATCCAGACCAGTACTACACGTGTCGCCGGCGAAGGATCTGGCCCACTCCGCGACTTATAGGAAAGGCCAGGAGAGGATGCGCTTCGCGTGCAGCACCACACGCCCGAGCAGATAAGCGGCAGCCAGGCTAAGCGCCAGCATGCCGCGCACATCGCCCGTGAACGCCAGCCACACCCCGCCGACGGTGGCGCCGGCCACCAGGACCATCAGCCACAACTCGATACTAAGGAAAAAAACGATAGCTTCGCGCCAGACGCGCAGCATCAACGCGAGCGCTTCCTTGACTGTCTTGATTCCGTAAAACATGGTGATGTTCGCAAAATAGCAAATGTGAAGCCAGAAATGACAATCGCCGGCTTGAGCCGGCGATTGTCTTGATTCTGGAGGCGAGGACGGGAGTCGAACCCGTCTAGACGGCTTTGCAGGGCGTATTATACTCAACAATTTCAAACACTTAGGCGAGAACCACAATTTTCGCCTCTTGAGTTCGTTCACCTTGGTCTTCATCAAGCAAGGAACTGAGACTCTAGCAATAGGCATCTGGCGCAAGATCCGCAGACAGGAAAGACCCACCGCGCGAGCTTGCGTTACGAATTCGAAACCGAATCTGTGCTTGGCATGTTAGCGTCCGGCATAGTACCGCGCCAGCTCCGCAATTTCCGCATCGTTCAGGTTGCGGACGGCATTGCGCATCTGGCCATTGATGTCGTTGGCCCGGCGTCCGTCGCGGAAGGCGAGCATCTGGTCGCTCAGATAGGCCTCGGACAGCCCTTCGAGCACCGGCGTCGCCGGCCTCACCGCATGCGGGCTGTGACAGGACGAGCAGGCGCCGACGCTGCGCATCGGATCGCCGTTGCGCACCAGCCGCGGCGTTCCGCTGGCCGAGGGCGCGATGTCGGCGATGCGTTCGCGCTCGAGCGAGGCGTAATAGGCGGACAGGTCGCGCATGTCCTGGTCGTCCAGCTCGGCCACCAGGGGTTGCATGATGGCGCTCGGCCGGTGGCCGGAAAGGAAATCGCGCAGCTGCTTGTACGTGGCGGAGGCCGGCTGCCCGGCCAGGTGGGGCGTGCCGGCCGGACTGGTGCCGCGCGCGCCGTGGCACATGGTGCAGGCCATCGCCAAGGTCGCGCCCCTACCAACCGACGCCTCGCCCACCTCCATCATGTGCGCGTTGACGATGACGCTGCTCGGGTACTTTTGTTGTTCCGCCGGCAGTCCGGCCGCCCGGAAAGGCGCCGGCGCTCCGACGGCGCTGCAGATCGCCTCCCACATGCTCTGCATGACATTGCGCTCGTGGGCCTTCGGCAGCCAGACGAGTCCGATGAAGGCGGCCACCAAGGCGATCACGAGGATCGCGCCCACGCTCCCGGCAAACCAGCGGTTGCGCAGGGAAAAGATTCTTTCGTCGCTCATGGCTGGCTCCCTACCGGCACGGCCGGCACCGAGGTCTGCTTGAGCGCCATCAGCTGGCTGATCGGGTAGCCGTAGTTCACGATCGACAGGCCGATCATCAGCGCCAGCCACAGCGCGTAGCCGTTCAGCGCGGCCGGTAGCCGCCCTTCGTTGTGCGCCACCTGGCTGAAGCGAAATTCGGGCAGCTCGATGCGCCCGCTGCGGTGGCCGCCCAGCAGCACCAGCAGGAACAGCAGACCGGACACGACAAGGATCAGGCCGCCGAAGAAGGTGATGATCACCGTAATGGCCTGGGGCGCGATCTCGGGATTGCTGTAGTCGAAGTAGGCCATGCGGCGCGGCATGCCGAGCACGCCGACCACGTGCCAGGGGAAGGTCAGCACGATCATTCCGACGAACCACAGCCACAGCTGGGTGCGCATGAGGCGGCCGCTGGCGAGTTGTTTGCCGGTCAGGTGGGGCCACAAGTCGTAGGCCAGCGCAAAGTACATGATGACGATGGCGCCGCCGAAGATCAGGTGGAAGTGCCCCGTGATCCACTGCGTGTTGTGCACGGCGAAGTCGAGCTGGTAGCTCATGTTGATCAGGCCGCCCGCCCCGCCGAAGCCCAGCAGGATGAAGGAGAAGGCCACCGCCAGCATCATCGGGTTCTTCCAGGGCAGCGCCTTCACCCAGCCGAAGGCACCGCGCCCGCCGCGCAGGCGTCCCGCGATCTCGACCGAGGCGGTGATGGTAAAGATGGTCAGGAAGGTCGGGATCGAGACCATGCCCGTGAAGACCGCATGCAGGAACTTCATGCCCGAGCCCACCTGCGGGTCCTGGAACAGGTGGTGTACGCCGATCGGCATCGAAAACACCAGGAACAGCACGAAAGAGATGCGCGCCATCTTGTCGCTGTAAAGGCGCCCGCCGATGGCGCGCGGCACCAGCGTATAGAAGGCGATGTAGGCAGGCATTAGCCAGAAATACACGATCGCATGCAGGGTCCAGGAAAAGAACACGCGGGCCAGGCCGGCATCGATGGTGTTCTTGAAGCCAAGCGCGACCGGCAGGATCATGAACAGGATCTCGATCGCCGCCCCCAGCGAAGTCCAGGCCCACAGGTAGGCGCCGGCCAGGTTGGCGAACATCGGCAGCGGCACGGCGGCGCCGGGATTCGCCTTTTTCCAGACATACAGGTTGAGCGACATCAGCGCCACCCAGATCCACGAGCCGACCACGACCAGCACCACGCCGATGTAGTAGAACGCATTGCCGATCAGGGGCGGGTAGAAGGTGTACAGCACCGTGGCCAGGCCCATCGAGACCGGCACCATGGCGGTCACCGTGCCCAGCACGACCAGGAAGAATCCGATCCAGGCCCAGCGTTTGCCGACCAGGGTCTGCTTGAGCGCCAGTTCGACGATGGCGTAACCGAAACCCATCGCCACCAGGGTCGGGAACACGTAGCCCATCGCCGAGCCATGGGCCGTGACCGCGCGGTAGTACAGCTCGGGATTCCCGATCCAGTCGCGCAGCGGGCTGCGGATGTACATCTGCCATTCGCCCAGCAGCAGCGCCACGAAGAAGGCGATGAAGGCGATCCAGAAGTGCGCCAGCACGAGGCGCCTGGTGTCATTGTCCAACACAGCTCAGCCTCCTTCCGTTCGCGGCCAGGCGCATGAATTCGGCCTTCTCGACGATCTTCACCTTCGCCCACATGGCGGCGTGGCCCACCCCGCAGTATTCGTGACAGGGCATGACGTGCTCGCCGGTCTGTTCGAACTTCGTGCGGAAATTGGAGATATAGCCGGGCAGGAGCATGACGTTGACGTTGCTCTTGCTGATCGAGAAGCCGTGCACCACGTCGGCCGCCGTGCCGCGGATGTGGACCGGCGTGTCCTTCGGCACCAGCAGGCAGGAGGGGGTGAACGAATACTGGTTGGCCAGCACGCGCACCATGACCGTGCCGTCGGGCTCGACGCTGGAGCCCAGGTTGCTCTCGATGAATTCGCCCGAGATGTGCAGGGTGCCGGGATCGATGGTCTCGGTGCGCACCGGCGGCATGGCGGCCCAGTGCAGGCTCATGTAGGCCATCATCCCGACCAGGAACAGGACGATGGCGCCGACCAGGATGGCCCAGCGCGACTCGGCGCCATGGGCGACCGCCGCGCCGGGCGAGGCGTCGTGGGCCATCTCAGTCCCCTCCCCGCGCCAGGTAGACCAGCACATAGAAGGCCACCCACATCGCCATCACGATGGCGACCGCCAGGCCGGCCACTGCAAAGGCGCCGCGCGGCCCCTGTGCGACCACGGCGTCGACGCGCTGCTGGTCGAAGCTGGCGTCGCTTTCCCTCGGTTCCAGGATCATGGACTCTCCTCGATGGACTCATTCAACCGTTGCCGAGCGCAGCTCGTTGACTTCACGTTCGCTCACCGGCGCGCCGCGGTTGCCCCAGGCAGTGCGGATATAGGTGACGACGGCGGCGATCTCCCCGTCCGACAGTGAATGGAAGAACGGCGGCATTCCGTAGGGCATCGGATTACGGCGGGTGCCCGGCGGATAGCCGCCGTTGAGCACCATGCGGATCGGGTTGACGGCCGAGGTCATCGTGATCGACTGGTTGGCGGCCAGCGGCGGATAGTGGGGCAGCTTTCCGCGACCCTGGGCCCCGTGGCAGCTGGCGCACTGGGCGTCGTAGACGCGCTTGCCCTGCGTGAACTGCTGGGTGAGGTTGGCGCGCGCCGGGGCGTTCGCCGGGTCGCTCTGCATCGGCTGGTCGGCCGGCAGGCTCTTGAGGTAGACCGCCATGGCGCGCACGTCTTCCGTCGTCATGAACTGCAGGCTGTTGAAGGTCACCTCGGCCATCGGGCCGTAGACGGTGCCGCGGTTCGACACGCCTTTCTGCAGCAGGTCGATGATGTCCTGGATCTCCCAGGTGCCCAGCCCTGCCTCCTTGTTCGAGGTGAGCGAGGGCGCATACCAGTTCTGCATCGGGATCAGGCCTCCCTGGAAGGCGCGTTCCTGCGAGGAGCCGCCCAGCGCATTGATCGGGGTATGGCACATCGAGCAGTGGCCCAGCCCCTGCACCAGGTAGGCGCCGCGGTTCCACTCGGCCGACTTGGTCTTGTCGGGGACGTATTCGCCCTCCTGGAAGTACAGCGTGCGCCAGCCGATCAGCAGCGCCCGGTTATTGTAGGGAAAGCGCAGGTCATGCTGGCGAGAGGCCAGGCGCACCGGCGGCACAGAGCGCAGGTAGGCAAAGATGGCGTCGCTGTCGGCGCGGGTGACCTTGGTGTAGCTCGCGAAGGGCATGGCCGGATACAGCAGCTCGCCGTTGCGCGAGCGGCCGGTGCGCATCATCTTGAAGAAATCGTCGGCGGTCCACTTGCCGATCCCGGTCTGCGGGTCGGGCGTGATGTTGGGGGCATAGAGCGTGCCGAAGGGCGTGGGCATCGGCCGGTTGCCCGAGAAGATCTTGCCGCCAGGGACAGTGTGACAGGCGATGCAGTCCCCCGCTTGGGCAAGATACTTGCCGCGTTCGACCAGCGCCTGCTGTGCACTGCCTGCCGGCCGCGCGGCCGGCCGCGCCGTTTGCTGCGCCGGTGCGGGCGCCTGCATGGCCGCCAGCAGGAGCGCGGGCGCCAGCCACCGGGCCGTCCGTGCAGAGAATCGGATCGGGTTCATTTCGGCGCTCCTCCCTGGCTCGCGTGCTGGCTCCCGCAGCGCAGCGGCAGCGCGGCCGGGGCCGTCTTCGCAGGACGGGCATTGGTGACCGGGCGCGAGGCAAGGTAGGCCGCAACGGCAGCCACCTCCGGCTCGCTGAGCGTGGACGAGATCACCTGCATGCAATCTGGGGCAAGCGCGGTGCGCACCCCGTAGCGCCAGGCGCCGAGCTGGGCGCTGACATAGTCGGCGCGCAGTCCGAGCAGGCCAGGAATGCCCGGTTCGCGGCCGGCCAGGTCGGCGCCGTGGCAGGCGACGCAGGCCGGCAGGCGCTTGCCCGGCACACCCTGGGTCACGATGCGCTCGCCATCGCGCAGAAGTTGCGGCGAGGCGTTGACGGGAGGCTGGGCCAGCGGCGGCGGGTTCTGGGCGGCGAAGTGTTCCGCCATCTTGTACAGGTAGCTGTCGGGCAAATAGGCCAGCAGGTAGTTCATTGGCACGTACTTGCGGCGGCCGTCGCGGAAGGCCACCAGCTGATTGTACAGGTAGCCGGTCGGCTTGCCGGCGAGGCGGGGAAAATAGACGTTGTCGACGCCCCGCCCGGCGGCGCCATGGCAGCCGATGCAGGCCGCAACCCGCGCCTCCATCGTGTCTGGAATACGCTCGCCGGCCGGGCCGGCCTGGGGCTGGGCCATGGCAGGTAAGGCAATCACCAAACTGATGACGAGAATCGGGCGCCAATCCATGTGGAGACTCCAGACAGTTTCTACATATGGGCAAGGTTGTTCGAAAAGTACCATCGGTACGGCAGACCTGACGCACGGTTCGTTGACGTGCTAGCCGTGCTGGCTGGGCCAGCATCGTTCCGCCCATGCTGCTTCACCTGGGTTTCAGGAGATGCTTTTCGATCGCTGGCCCGAGCAGACGCTCCACGTCGACCAGGTAAATGTCGGCCCCAGCCCGGGAGATGCGGCCGGTCAGATAGGGAAACCGGCAGGCCAGCGCATCGGACGGGGGCGCGATTTCCGCGCACTCGACGTCGAGCCCACCCTCGATCCGGTCGACCACGAGGGCAAACTTCCTGCGATAGACCATGGCGACCAGGGCCGGCGCCCCCGCCATGGGGCATTGCCGAGACTCGGGCCTGCGGTAGTCGACCAGCGGAATCAGGCTTCCCTCGTGCAACATGACGTAACCGGGTTCGTGACGAGTAACGGCGTGCATGGCTGAAATTCCGATCACGCCGCTGATATGGACGGTTTCTGCCGCCAGGTCGGCGCCCAGGGCCGCAAACCTGAGGCAGCGGACCGGCGTATACACGCGCGAGGCTTGCGGAACGGTCACAGCGCGTGCCCCTGTACCACGGTCCCTGACTGCCGCCTGCGCAGCGACAGATACTGTCCGGCCGCGCCGCCGAGGTCCCGGATCAGCAGCAGCATGGCCAGGGCCTGGAACAGTCCGGCGGGCCGCGCCAGCACGGCGGGTGCAAACGGCGCCGCGGCCAGCAGTCCAAGCGCCACCACATGCCAGCGCCACTGCCTCAGCGCACGTTCTCCATCGAGGATGTTCTTCAGCGCCGGCACCCGTTCCCGCGGCAGCGACGCGTCGGATTGCAGGTGATACCAGACCAGGAAAGGCACGATCTTGTACAGCATGCCGTTCACGGCCGACATCCCGAAGCCGGCGATCACGAGGATGCCGATCAGGAGCGGGCGCTGGTCGGCGCCGAGCGGCAGGAAATGGACCAGCGCCGCCAGCGCGAGGCTGCCCATCGCCAGGACCCAGTAATACGTGCCCACGTCCGCCGGCCGCTTGCGCTTGCGGAAGAACAGGAGCGTGGCGCCGGCATAGCGCAGCAGCAGCAGGGCCACGCCGGCCTCCGCCGCCAGGCGCAGCGCGCCCACGCCCGCCAGGGCCGCGGCGCTCCACCCTGCCACCAGCGCCACCAGCGCGGCGGGCAGCCAGGATTCGAGCGAACGCGGATAGGCCGGGGTCCCCTGGAACATCGGGATGACCTGGAAGGACACCGTCGCCGTCAGCGCGACCACCCATCCGACCAGGCCCCAGGAGGCATGGATGTCGGTCAGCAGCGGGGCGTCGAGCGGCCCCATGCCGCTCAGGTACAGGGCCAGGGAAGCGCCCAGGCCGATGGTGACGGCCAGCCCCGCCGAGGCCAGGCGCACGCCGCGCACCAGCGGCCTGGCGACCGGGGCGATCTTGTGCGAGATCGCGGTGCCGACCGCGGCCAGGACCACGAAGCCGGCCAGGCCAAGCACCCCTGCCGCCGCCTGGTAGGCAGCGGGCCCCAGGCCCAGGCCCAGCGCGCCGGCCAGCAGCAGCGTGCCCAGTGCCAGCGCGCCCCAGGACAAGGCGGCCACCGGGCGCGCCAGCGGGATGCCGACGCCGGCGACCGTCGGCAGCAGCTGGAACAGCGCCCCGACGATGGTCATGGTCAGGAAACCCAGGGTCAGCAGGTGCGTCATCGCCAGGGTGACGGGCGTCCAGCGCGAGGCGAGCGCCGTTTCGCCCTGCCAGGCCAGCAGCAGGGCCGCCGCCAGGGCGAAGCATGGCGCCGCCAGCAGGAAGGGAAGCGGCACCTGGATCGGCGGCATCGCCGTATAGGTCAGGGATCGTTGCATGGGATTTTCTGGATCAGGAGGTCGAACCGGTGGTCGGCCCGGACGCTCGTCCGGTAGCCGTAGCCATGGCGGTCGAGGATCTTGTACAGCGGGTGCGGCTCGCGGTCGATCAGCACCTGGAGACGCTGCTGCGGCGCCATGGCCGCCAGCGCTTCCAGTATTTGCTCCATCGGCTCGGGCGGCAGCAGGCCGGAGACGTCGAGCGGGATCGTCGCGGTCGAATGGGTGCTCATGATGATTCCTCAGATCGGGGCCGGGTCAAGGTCCTGGCAGGGAGACAGCAGGTCGGCCAGGGTCACGCGGTCGAGTTCGTGCAGGTAGGCGGCGGTGGCGCGCGCCAGCGATGCGCGCAGGCGGCAGTCGGCGTCGAAAGGACATTCCCTCGCCTCGCCGGCGAAGCATTTGACCATATGAAAATTGGGCTCCGTGCGCCGGACCACCTCCCCCATGCGCAGCAGTCGCGGGTCCCGCGCCAGGCGCATGCCGCCGCTGCGGCCGCGCAGCGTGTCGATCAGGCCGCAGGCGCCGAGCTCGTTGACGACCTTGGCCAGGTGGTTGCGCGAGATGCCGTAGCGGCGCGCGATCTCGTCGACCGTCACGATGCGGTCGCGGTGCTGGCCCAGATACAGCAGCAGGCGCAAGGCATGGTCGGTGAATTCCGTCAGGCGCACGGCCGGCTCCTCATGCGCGCACCACGAAGTCGATCACCACGTCGCCCGGCGAGCGGCGGTGGTAGACGACGTTCAGGCGTTCGCCGAAGTGTTCGCCCAGCTCCGCCAGCAGCGGCAGCGGATCGTGGTCGTTACAAAAGCGCATGGTTTCGCCGGGGAGCAGCGCGCGCAGGGCGCCGAAGATCGCGGCATGGCGGAAGCGGCGTGCGATGCCGCGCGCGTCGAACACCCAGGTACGGTTGGAGACGTTCGGTTCAGAGCAATTGTGCGACATGGGAAACTCCTTTCGATGATTTCGATAATCCGGCCGCGGCGCGGCCGGGGTAAGACATCAGGCGGACATCAGGCCCGCACCGGCAGCGCTTCCGCCACCGGCCTGCGCCCGCCGCGCATCAGGCGCAGCACGAACAGCGCCAGGAACACGGTGCCCACGGCGAACACCACGTCGCCCGGGACCCGCAGCCACACCATGTTCTCCATGAAGGGCGAGTGGATCACCTGCGCCGAGCGGGCGTACCACATGCCCTTGCTGATGCTGGCGACCGCCTGGTAGATGCCGGCCGGGACCAGCGACAGGAACACCATCATGGCCAGGCCGATGTTCAGCAGCCAGAACATGGGCCGCAGCAGCGCGTCCGACCAGGCGGCGCGCGCGCTCAGCCCGCGCAGGCAGAACAGCATCAGGCCGATGCCCAGCATGCCGTAGACGCCGAACAGGGCGGCATGACCGTGGGCGGCCGTCATGTTCAGGCCTTGCATGTAGTACAGCGCGATCGGGGTATTGATGGCGAAGCCGAGCAGGCCGGCGCCGACGGTGTTCCAGAAGCCGACCGCGATGAAGCACAGGATCGCCCACTTGTAGTTGCGGACCCAGGCGGCGGCCTGGGTGCGCTGGTAGTTGCGCCAGGCCTCGAGGCCGATCAGCGACAGCGGCACCACTTCCAGCGCCGAGAACATCGAACCGATCGCGATCACCGAGGTCGGGGTGCCGGTAAAGTACAGGTGATGCAGGGTGCCGAGGATGCCCCCGAACAGGAACACGATGGTCTCGAGCACGATGGCGCTGTTGGCCGAGGCCGCGCGGATCAGGCCCAGGCGGGTGAACAGCAGCGCGATCACGGCGGTGGCGAAGACCTCGAAGAAGCCCTCCACCCACAGGTGCACCAGCCACCAGCGCCAGTATTCGACCATCGAGTAATGGGTCCCGCGGCCCCAGGTCAGCGAGGTGGCGTAGAAGCCGCCGATGCACAAGGCAGCCAGGAAGACCATGGCGATCAGGCCGCGGCTCTCGGACGGCTTGCGCAGGGCCGGCCACAGGCCGCGCCCGAGCAGGAAGGCCCAGAACAGCAGGCCGGCGAACAGCAGCACTTGCCACACCCGGCCCATGCTGGTGAATTCCAGGCCCTGGTTGCCGATCCAGAAGGAGAATTCGCTGCCGGCGCCGCGCAAGGTGCCGAGCCAGCCGGTGGCGGTGGAGCCGGCCACGATGAACAGCAGCGCGTAGAACAGCACGTCGACGCCCAGTTTCTGGTACTTCGGCTCATGGCCGGAAATGGCCGGCGCGATGTACAGGCCGGTGGCCAGCCAGGCGGTGGCGATCCACAGCACCGCGAACTGGGTGTGGATGGTGCGGCTCACGGTAAAGGGAAGCACGTCGCCCAGCGGAATGCCGAAGAAGCTGTTGCCCTCCACCGCATAGTGTGCCGTGATGACGCCCATGCCCACCTGGGCCAGGATCAGGCCGACCACCACGAAGAAGTACTTGCGGGTAGCGCGCATCGAGGGCGTGGCCTTCAGGTCGATCAGGGGATCGCTCTTCGGCGCCGGCGGATCTTCCTCGTCCTTGTGCATGCCATGGAAGAAGACCATGGCGGCGATGGCGCCGATCATCAGGATCACGCTCGCGATCGACCAGATGCCGGCGCCGGCGGTCGGGGTGTTCCCGGCCAGCGGCTCGTGCGGCCAGTTGCTGGTGTAGCTCAGGCCCGTCTCGCCCGGGCGGTCGGCGGCCGCGGCCCAGGCCGACCAGAAGAAGAAGCCGGTGAGCGCGGCGCGGTCCTGTTCCGCCGCCAGCGAGTTGGGGCGCATCGCGTACTGCTCGCGCAGGCCGTCCAGGCCGGCCTCGTCGCCGAACAGGCCGGCGTAGTGGCGCGCCACTTCGCGCACGGCCTCGGCGCGCACGGCGGACAGGGAGAGCGTGCCGCTGGCCGCGTCATAGGTATTGCGGCGCAGCTCGGCGCGCACCAGCGCGTCGACATGGCCCTGGCGCGCCGCATCCAGGCGCGCGTAGCCGGCGCCGAATTCGCGCCGCGCCAGCGCATCCTGCAGCGCCTCGGCTTCGCGGTGCAGCCAGTCGGCCGACCAGTCCGGGGCGACATAGCTGCCGTGGCCCCAGACGGTGCCGAGCTGCTGGCCGCCGGCCGCCAGCCAGGCCTGCTGGCCCTGCTGGATCTGGCCGGCAGAATACAGGACGCCTCCCTGCGGATCGGTGACGGTGACCGGTATCGGCGGCGCCTGCAAGTAGATTTCCCTGCCGACCCAGCCGAGTACGGAGAAGGAAATCACGCAGATGACGGCGAGCCATGTCCATAGTTTTCTTGTGGCTTGCATGACTATTCCTTGTGAGTGATGAACGAAAGCGGTGTGCTACCGGCGCTCATCCTAGGGTTCCGCCCAAAATGATGCAAACAAATTGCATGTATTGGATATGCCAGATCAAGAAATCGCGACCTGCTCCCGCCGGCGCCGCTTTTTGCGCCTCCATCCCGTTGTGCCGGCGCCGGGCCCGGCATAAGCTGGCATGCGCATCCACATTGTTCAGCGAGTGACACGCCATGACTTCCTCCCCCGTTTTCGTTGATAGCCCTGCCCCCGATCTGCTGGCCCGCATGAGCCGTCCCGGCCCGCGCTATACCTCCTATCCGACCGCCGACCGCTTCGGCCCGGTCTTCGGCGTCGCCGACTACCGCGCGGCGGTGGCGGCGCGGCGCGCCGCGGACCCAAGGCGGCCGCTGTCGCTGTACGTGCACATCCCGTTCTGCCAGTCGCTGTGCTACTACTGCGCCTGCAACAAGATCATTACCAGCGAGCGCGACAAGGCCGCCGTCTATCTCGGCTACCTGCTGCGCGAGATCGACATGCAGGCCGCCCTGTTCGACGGCATGAACCGGGTCGCGCAGCTGCATTTCGGCGGCGGCACTCCGACCTACCTGTCCGGCGAGCAGATGGGCGTCCTCACCAGTCACCTGCGCCGGGCCTTCGAGTTCGCCGGCGACGCCGAAGGCGAATACGGGATCGAGATCGATCCGCGCACGGTCGACGCCGCGCGCATCCACGAGCTGCGCGCCCAGGGCTTCAACCGCCTCAGCCTGGGGGTGCAGGACTTCGATCCGGACGTGCAGCGCGCCGTCAACCGCATCCAGCCGGCGGCGCTGACCCTGGACGCGATCGCGGCCGCGCGCGCGGCGGGCTACCGCTCCATCAGCATCGACCTGATCTACGGCTTGCCTAAGCAGAGCCCGGCATCGATGCGGCGCACCCTGGACCAGGTGGTGCAGGCCGGTCCCGACCGCATCTCGGTTTACCACTACGCCCACCTGCCCGAGCTGTTCAAGTCGCAGCGCCTGATCCGCGAGGAAGACATGCCCTCGGCCCAGACCCGGCTCGAACTGCTGGCGCTGTGCATCGCCCACCTGA
The DNA here is from genome assembly GCF_018119395.1 of Massilia sp. ZL223. Taxonomy (GTDB): domain Bacteria; phylum Pseudomonadota; class Gammaproteobacteria; order Burkholderiales; family Burkholderiaceae_D; genus Telluria. The sequence goes on along the minus strand of NZ_JAGPWD010000003.1, from coordinate 109,130 downwards.
CCGGCAACGGCTACGTCTACATCGGCATGGACCATTTCGCCCGGCCGGACGACGAGCTGGCCCTGGCCCAGCGCCAGGGCCGGCTGCAGCGCAACTTCCAGGGCTATTCCACCCATGCCGGCGCCGACATGCTGTCCTGCGGCGTCTCGGCCATCAGCGCCGTCGGCGCGGCCTACAGCCAGAACGAGAAGTCGCTGGGACGCTACTACGCGCGGCTCGACCAGGGCGAGCTGCCGGTCGCGCGCGGCCTGAACCTCGGCACGGACGACCTGCTGCGGCGCGACCTGATCCAGCGCCTGATGTGCGACTTCAGCCTCGACGTCGAGGCCTTCGAGCGGCGCCATGGCATCGAGTTCGGCGCCTGCTTCGCGCGCGAAGCAGCGCAGCTCGCGGCCCTGGAGGCCGATGGCCTGCTGGCGCGCACGCCCGGCCGCCTTGACGTCACTCCCAGCGGGCGCTTCCTGGTCCGGAATATCTGCATGGTGTTCGACCGCTACCTGGGCAGCGCCGGCGCCCAGCCGCTGCTGCGCATGCCCTACTCGCGCACCGCCTGAACGGCGCCGCTCAGCCTTCGCGGCCATCGACGCGCGCCCGCAGCAGGTAAGGCCCGTAGGTGATGCAGTACAGCGCGAAGGCCAGGCTCCAGCAGATGCTCGCCGCCACCAGGCCGGCCCGGTACAGGCTGCCAGCACTCAGGGCCGCGGCCAGGCGCGCCAGCACGCCCGCCTGCAGCAGCAGGTACATGGCGGTCTCCGCCCGGCCGGCTTTCAGCATGCGCCCGGTATGCCCGAGCGCGGTGCGGGTGATCATGCCGATGATCAGGCCGCCCATCGCCCCCACGGTCAGCAGGTGCACGGCGGCGCTTTGCGGCGCGAGGCCCACGCAGGCCAGGGCCAGCATCAGGAAACCGAGCGGGATCCAGGCGTAGGAAACATGCAGGATCCACAGCAGCGGCGTACCCAGGGTCGCCAGCGGTTTCCAACCCGCCATGCGCAGCCCCTGGACCACCGCGGTCCCCGCGGCCAGCACGGCCAGCGGCAAGGACAGCGGCATCAGGGCCCAGGCCAGGCCGGTCGCCACGGTGAGCGCCAGGCTGAGCTTCTCCAGCCGGGGCGAGGTGGCCGTGCGCACGCCGCGCAACGCATTGGCGGTGAAGCTGGGGATAACGCGGCCGCCGAGTACGGATTCGATCACGATCACCGCCACGATGGCGGCGTACAGCGGCTGCACGGGCGAGACCGGCAGCCATCCCAGCACGGCGGCATGGAAGACGGCGTTGGCGGCCGCCAGCACTGCCAGCAGCGCCACCATCACCAGGTTGCGGGTATTGCCGGCGCGCCGGATCACCCGGTACAGCGGCCAGGCGGCCAGCGGCAGGAAGATCACGTCGAGCGCGGCCGCCGCCGCCGGCTGAAGGACCGCCATGCCCACGCGGCCGGCCAGCCACAGGGCCGCCAGCGCCGCCAGGTGGCCGCCGCGCGGCGTCCACAGGCCGGTCCAGTTGCGCCCGGCCGTGAACAGGAAGCCGACCACGATGGCGATCACGAAGCCGAACAGCATTTCGTGCATGTGCCAGGCCAGGGTCAGCTGCGGCGCGCCGGACCAGCCCAGCCAGGACGCGGTCCAGGCGGGCACCGCGACGCCGGCGAAGGCGGCGCCCAGCAGGTAGAAGGGTCGGAAGCCGAGGGCGAACAAAGGCTGCCCTTGCAGGCCCCCCGGGCGTGCCGGGGCGGCGGGATCGTCGATGCGTAGCAGTGTCATGGCAGGTTCCTGTGGTGAGAGGCGCCGCTCAGCCCTCGTAGGCGCGCAGGCGCTCGAGGTCGAGGATGGTGATGCTGCGGCCGGCGATGCCGACCAGGCCGCGGCCGGCCATGTCGTGCAGCACCCGCGAAAAGTATTCGGGCGTGATATTCAGGCGCGAGGCGACCATCTTCTTGCTTGCCGAAAGCGTCACCTCGCCGCCCTGGCGCGGATCGTCCTTGAGCAGGTAGCCCACCACGCGCTGGCTGCCCGAGCGCAGGGTATAAGACTCGACGTCGGAAATCAGGCCGTGCAGGCGCCGGCTCATCCCGGCCAGCATGCGGCGTGCGAAGCCCGGGTCGCGCTCGATCCCGGACAGGATCGCCTCCTTCCCGATGTGCAGCAGCATGCAGTCGGCCAGGGCCTCGGCCTGGACGATGTAGTCGCGCTCCATGAACATCAGCGCCTCGCCAAAGCTCTGCCCGGGGCCGATCAGCTCGACCACCTTCTCGTCGCCCTGGGAGGAAACGAAGCACAGCTTGACGCTGCCGTAGATCACGGTATGGAAGCCGTTGCAGGGGTCGCCCCGCTTGAAGATCACCCGCCCGCGCGGCAGGTGCAGCTCGGTGGTCGCCGCGGCCACCATGTCCATGTCCGCGGGAGCCAGGTCCGCGAACAGCGGCAGGCGCTTGAGGAACTGGCGGGGATCGATGCGGGTTCTGAGCATGGCGAGGGTCGGCTGGTGGAGGGCGGGAACGGCGCCGCAAGACGCCTTCCCGATGTCGTCATTACAAGCCAAATCTCATGAAAATCAAATACTTCCGAGAGAGGTTCGGCATAGTTCTTAATGACTAGGGCCGTTTAGTCCGTCATGCCGACTCTCCGCGGCGGCGCGAATCCCTACAATGGAAACCTGACGACCAAAGGAGGCCCGCATGCTGCGCGACCGTTTCGGACGATCCATCGACTACTTGCGGCTGTCGGTGACGGATCGTTGCGATCTCCGATGCACCTATTGCATCCCCACCGGCTTTCGCGGCTTCGAGGAGCCGGAACACTGGCTCAGCTTCGACGAGATGGAGCGCCTGGTGGCCGCGTTCGCACGCCTCGGGACGCGGCGCGTGCGCCTGACCGGGGGCGAGCCGCTGCTGCGCCGCGACGTCGCCGTCCTCGCCGGCCGCCTGGCCGCCCTGCCCGGCATCGAGGACTTGTCGATGTCGACCAACGCCACCCGCCTGGAGCGCCACGCCGGCGCCCTGCGCCTGGCGGGAGTACGCCGCATCAACGTCAGCCTCGACAGCCTCGACCGCGCATGCATGGAAAAGATCACCGGCCGCGACAGCCTGGCGCGCATCATGGACGGACTGATGGCCGGCAAGGCCGCCGGCTTCGAGCCGATCAAGATCAACATGGTGGCGATGCGCGGGGTGAACGACGGCGAGATCGAGGCCATGGCCGAATTCTGCATCGAGCACGGTTTCATGCTGCGCCTGATCGAGGTGATGCCGATGGGCGCCACCGGCCGCAATGCGGCCTACCTCGACCTGCAGGAAGTGCAGACCCGGCTGCGCGAGCGCTTCGGCCTGGTGCCGCAGGCGGCGGAACTGGGCGGCGGTCCGGCGCGCTACCTGGCCACTCCCGACGGCAGGTCCAGCATCGGCTTCATCACGCCGCTGTCCCAGCATTTCTGCGCCACCTGCAACCGGGTGCGCCTGTCGGTCGACGGCACGCTCTACCTGTGTCTGGGCCAGGAAGAGAAGTTCGAATTCCGCCCCCTGCTGCGCGGCGGCGCTTCGGACGCCGAGCTGGAGGCGGCGATCCGCGAGGCCATCGAACTCAAGCCCCACAAGCACGAGTTCAACGCCGCTCCCCAAAAAATCATCCGTTTCATGGCCCAGACCGGAGGCTGACGTGCAGGACATCGAAAAATTCATCCGCGGCTTCGCCCGTTTCCAGCAGCAGTACCTGAGCGAGCCGACCGCCCTCGACATCCTGCGCCAGGGCCAGCATCCGCGCACCCTGGTGATCGGCTGCTGCGACTCGCGCGTCGATCCGGCCCTGCTCACCGGCTGCGACCCGGGCGACATGTTCGTGGTACGCAACATCGCAAACCTGGTGCCGCCCTGCACGCCGGACGCGCCACCCGGCGTCAGTTCGGCCATCGAGTTCGCCGTCTGCGGACTGGAGGTGGCGCGCATCATCGTGCTCGGCCACGCCCGCTGCGGCGGCATCCGCGCGCTGATGTCGGCGCAGAGCGTGACCACCGAGACCGATTTCGTGGCGCGCTGGATGCGCATCGCCGAACCGGTGCGGCGCGACGTGCTGCGCGAACTGCAGCACAAGCACCAGGATGCCCAGTGCCGCGCGGCGGAACTGGCCAGCATCCTGCACTCGCTCGACAACCTGATGAGCTACCCCTGGATCGCGCGCCGTGTCGCCGAGGGCAAGCTGGCCCTGCACGGCTGGTACTTCGACCTGGCCGCCGGCACCCTGCTCGCCTACTCGCCGCGCAAGCAGGAATTCCTCAGCATCCTCGAGCCGATTGTTCCGCCCGCGGCGTGCGCCGCCTGATTCCCGTCTTCCGTTCCTGCCACCGATGGTTTCCGCCCTCCTGAACCGCCAGCGCCTGTCGACCAAGATCGTCGGCGCCCTGATCGGCTTTTTGCTGCTCGCCCTGGTCGCCATCGGCGCCACTCTCTGGCTGTCCTGGCAGCTGGAAGGCGCCGCGGCGGCGATCAACGAAACCGGCAGCCTGCGCCGCCACAGCTACCGGCTTGCCCTGCTGCTGGAACGGGCCGAGAGCCAACCTGTATTGAGTCACGCCGCCGAGGCCAGGCGCCAGATCGCCCGGATCGACGCCACCCTCGCCCTGGTCGAACGGGGCGATCCGCAGCGGCCGCTCGGCCTGCCGCCCGCGCCGGCGATCCGCGGCGCCTTCCTCGAACTCGGCCGGCGCTGGAGCGGCGCGACCCGTCCGCTCGCGCTCGCGGCCTTGGACGGCGACAGCGATGCCCGTCGCGCGGCGGTGGCGCGCTTCGGCGGCCATGTCGAGGACTTCGTGGCCGAGATCGACCGCCTGGTCGGGCTGATCGAGCGCGACAACGAATTGCGCACCTTCTGGCTGCGCGCTTCGCAGCTGATGCTGGTGGCGATGGCGATCGGCGGTACCGTGGCCCTGGTCTACCTGATGTTCAGCCTGATCGTCGATCCGGTCATGCGCCTGCGCGAAGGCATGCGCAGCATGGCCGAGTCGGACTTCGGGGTACGGCTGGAGGTCGCGAGCCGCGACGAGTTCGGGCAGCTGGCGGAAGGCTTCAACGAAATGGCGGACCGCCTGCAGCAGCTGTACGGCAGCCTGGAAGACAAGGTGCGCCTCAAGACCGCCAACCTGGAAGACAAGAACCGCGAGCTCGCCCTGCTGTACGACTGCGCCGCCTACCTCCAGCAGCGCCACGAACTGGACACCATGTGCGACGGCTTCCTGCGCCGCATCGCCGCCTACTTCGGCGCCGGGGGCGGCAGCGTGCGCCTGATCGACGCCGGCAAGGGCAATGTCCACCTGGTCGTGCACGAGGGCCTGTCGGCGGGAATGGCGGAGTCCGAACGCTGCATGAAGATCGGCGACTGCCTGTGCGGCGAGGCGGCGGCCAGGAAAGTCTCCGTCGTGCACCGGCTCGACCAGATGCCCGGCGGCGAAGCCCTGCAATGCGCACGTGAAGGTTTCGCCACCGTGTCGGTGTCGCAGATCGTCGCCCAGGACCAGCATCTCGGCCTGCTCAGCCTGCATTTCCGCGAGGGGCGCGTCCTCACGCCGCGCGAACAGGCCCTGCTCGAGACCGTGGCCAAGCTGCTCGGCGTGGCGATCCAGAACATGCGCCTGGCGGCGCGCGAGCGCGAAATGGCCATTTCCGAGGAGCGCAACCTGGTCGCGCGCGGCCTGCACGACAGCATCGCCCAGGGCCTGAACTTCCTCAACCTGCAAGTGCAGATGCTGGACGAATCGCTGCGCGCCGGCAAGACCGGCGAGGCCGCGGCCATCGTTCCCGCCCTGCGCGCCGGGGTTGCGGAAAGCTATGCCGACGTGCGCGAACTGCTGCTCAATTTCCGCAGCCGGCTCGAGGAGGACGATCTCAACGCGGCGCTGCGCAAGACCGCGAACAAGTTCGGCGACCAGACCGGGATCACCACGGCCTTCGCCGTGAACGGCGCCGGCGGGCCGCCGATTCCGCGCGAAGCCCAGCTCCAGATCCTGTTCATCGCGCAGGAGGCGCTGTCGAACATCCGCAAGCACGCGCGCGCCGGGCGGGTAGAGATCGGGGTCGAGGACGGAGAAGACTATTTGCTCTCGATCGGCGATAATGGCGTCGGTTTCGATGCCGATGGCGGCGAAGACCGCGACGATGCCCATGTCGGCCTGCACATCATGCGCGAACGCGCGGGGCGCATCGGCGCCTCCCTCGAGGTGCGGTCGCGGCCCGGCGCCGGCACCACGGTGCGGCTGCGGCTGGGGCAGGCCCAGCGCCGCGCGGCGTGAATTATGCAATCTGGAGACCTGAATGAGTAGTGACCGCGATACCATCAGCGTGCTGCTGATCGACGACCATACCCTGTTCCGCAGCGGGGTGCGCTCGCTCCTGCAGCGCAACGAACGCTTCGCCGTGGTCGGCGAGGCTGCCGACGGCGTCGAGGGCGTCAAGCGCGCGCTGCAGCTGCGGCCGGACGTCATCCTGCTCGACCTGAACATGCCCGGCATGTCCGGGGTCGAGACCCTGCAGCTCCTGCTCCAGGACCGCCCGGACGCCGCGGTACTGATGCTGACCGTGTCGGAAGAAGCGGAAGACCTGGCCGCCGCGCTCCAGGCGGGCGCGCGCGGCTACCTGATCAAGAACATCGACGCCGACTACCTGATCCGGGCGGTGGAGCGCGCCGCCGCCGGAGAATCGGTGCTGGCCGAGTCGATGGCCGGCAAGCTGTTCGCCCACGTCCAGCGCGGCGGCGCCAAGGCGCCGGCGCCGGTGTCGGAACTGGACAAGCTGACCCCCCGCGAACGCGAGATCCTGGCCTGCCTGGCGCGCGGCGAGAGCAACAAGCTGATCGCGCGCGTGCTCGACCTGGCCGAGAGCACGGTCAAGATCCACGTGCAGAACATCCTCAAGAAGCTCGGCCTGACGAGCCGCGTGCAGGCCGCCGTGTTCGCGGTCGAGAACGGTCTGGGCGCCGCTCAGGACAAGTAGGCCCGCAGCGCTTCGCGCGCGCCCTCGAATTCCCTGGCCAGGGCCGCGAGCTCCGCGCGCGCGCCCTCGACGTTGTCGGCCTTCCCCAGCAACTCCAGGTTCAGGCAGGGCACGCGCATGCGCCCCGCCCCGACGCAATCGATGCTGGACAGCAGGTAGTGGGCGGTGGCTGCCAGCAGTGGTCCGTCCGCCGCATCGATCGCCTGCCCGGCCCGCGCCAGCAGAGGCGGCACGCCATCCAGGAAGGCCGCAATGACTTCCTCCAGCACACCATCGTTCCCGCCGGCCGCGCCACGCAGCTCCCGCAGGCGGGCCGGGTCGACCGCCTCCGGTGCGCGGCGGCGCACGGCCACGGCGCCGATGCCGGCCGCCAGCGCCCGGCGCAGTTCCTCCAGCACCACCGGCTTGGGCAGGTAGGCGTCCATGCCCGCTTCCAGGCAGCGTTCGCGGTCCCCGGGGAGCGCATTGGCGGTCATCGCGATGATCCAGGGCGCGCTGGCGCCGCGGAAGCGCCGGCGCAGGCGGCGCGTCGCTTCGATGCCATCCATCTCGGGCATCTGCATGTCCATCAGGATCACGCCATAGTCCTGGCGCTCCATGGCCTCGAGCGCTTCCACGCCGTTGGCCACGATGTCGGCGCGGTGGCCCAGGTGGCGCAGCAGCTGCTTGACGACCTTCTGGTTGACCGTGTTGTCCTCGGCCACCAGGATGTCGATGCCGGCCGCCGGCGCCGGCAGCTCCGGCACGGGGGCCGGACGTGCCCCGCCCATGGCGTGCAGCAGCGCCTCGAACAGCGCCGCCGGCTTGACCGGCTTGTTGAGGGCGGCGGCGAACAGGCCCTCCACGGCGCCGGCGCGGGCGCGCTGTCCTAGGCTGGTCAGGAGCAGGAGCGGCAAGGGTGGCAGGCCCGCACCCTGCCCTTCGGCACGGCGGATCTCGGCGGCCAGCTGCTCGCCGTTCATCTCCGGCATGTGCATGTCGAGGATGGCGGCGTCGAAGGCCTGTCCATGCCTGACCAGGTCGAGCGCCTCGGCCGCCGACGCCGCCGCCACCGCCTCCATGCCCCACAGCAGGGCCTGGCGCACCAGGATGCGGCGGTTGGTGGCATTGTCGTCGACGATCAGCAGGCGCCGCCCCGCCAGTTGCCCCGAGCGGTCCTGCAGCAGGTCCCGGGCCAGCCCGGCCCCGACCGCCTCCGCCTCGAAGGCCAGGGTGAAGCGCGAACCGGCGCCCAGGCGGCTCTCGACCGAGAGGGCGCCGCCCATGATCGCGGCCAGGCGCCGGCTGATCGCCAGTCCCAGGCCGGTGCCCCCGTACTCGCGCGTGGTCGATGGATCGACCTGGGTGAAGGATTCGAAGATGTCGTCCAGGCGGTGCGCGGGGATGCCGATGCCGCTGTCGCGCACCGTGATGCGCAGCGCGTGGCGCTGGCCCTCCAGCGGCGCGGCCGCGACCTCGACCACCACCTCGCCCTGGCGGGTGAATTTCACCGCATTCGACAGCAGGTTGACCAGCACCTGGCGCAGGCGCGCGGCGTCGGCCAGGATCGTGGCGGGCGCCTCCGGCTCAATGACGCAGGCCAGTTCGATGTCCTTGCCGCCCACGGCGGGCGCCAGCAGGTCGAGCGCATCCTCCACGCAGCGGCGCAGGTCGACCGGATGGCGTTCGATGTCGAGCCGGCCCGCTTCCATCTTGGAGTAGTCGAGCAGGTCGTTGATGATCGCCAGCAGGGCTTCGCCGCTGTGGCGGATGGTCTCGGTGTAGTCGCGCTGCTCCTCGTCCAGCCCGGTGTTGAGCAGCAGGCTGGTCATGCCGATCACCGCGTTCAGCGGCGTCCTGATCTCATGGCTCATATTGGCCAGGAACATGCTCTTGGCCTGCATCGCGGCTTCGGCCTTTTCCTTGGCGGCTTCCAGTGCGCGCTCGTAGGCCTGGCGCTCCGAGATGTCCTGCAGGATCGCGGTCATCAGCCAGCCCCTGGCGGTATGCGAGCGCGAGATCGAGGCCTCGGCCGGGAACTCGCTGCCGTCCTTGCGCACCGCGTAGATCGCGCCGCGCTCGCCCATGTTGCGGGCCTGCTGCTCGCCGCTCCGGAATCCCGCCATGTGACGGCCGTGGCCGGCGCGGAAGCGCGGCGGGATCAGGACCGCGAGCTCCTGCCCGATCACTTCCGCCGCGCGCCAGCCGAAGATGCGCTCGGCGCCCTGGTTGAAGAACACGATGCGCTGCGCCTCGTCGGTGCAGACGATGGCGTTGTCGGCGATTTCCAGGATCCCGGCGAGCTGCTCGGGACTGAGGGTGTTCTTCATAACAAGATTACTAGTGGAAACAAGCGTGATCCTACACCTCCTGCCTGGGCCGGTGAAGACCTTGCACGGCCGCCCATCGTCATTTCGGCATATTGCGCAACACTCGGGCGGCTGCCGAGAATGGCGGCAGCGGCGCGGCGAGCGCGCCTTCCCTTTTCTGCGAGCGACACCATGCTGAGCGTACACGAAGCACTCGACCTTCTTCTCTCCAGGGCCACGCCGGTGGCCGGGACCGATACCGTCGGCACCATCGCCGCCTGCGGCCGCGTGCTGGCCGCCACCCAGTACGCGGCGCTCGACCTGCCGCCGGCCGACAACGCGGCGATGGACGGCTACGCCGTGCGCAGCGCCGGCTGCGGGCCGGACGCGGCGCTCCCGGTCAGCCAGCGCATCACCGCCGGCGCCAGGCCGGAACCGCTCGCGCCGGGCAGCGCGGCGCGCATCTTCACCGGCGCCGCGATGCCGCCCGGGGCCGATGCGGTGGTCATGCAGGAACACTGCCGTCCCGGCCCGGACGGCGCGGTGACCCTGCTGCACCTTCCGGCGCCGGGCGAACACCTGCGCCGCGCCGGGGAGGACGTCCGCGCCGGCAGCGTGCTGCTCGAGGCGGGCACCGTCCTGCGCCCGCAGGAACTCGCCTATGCGGCGTCCTGCGGCCTGGACCGGCTGCCGGTGGCGCGCCGCATCCGGGTGGCGATGCTGTTCACGGGGGACGAACTGGCCACGCCAGGCCAGCCGCTGGCGCCGGGACAGATCTATAACGCCAACCGCTACGCCCTCGGCGCCCTGCTCGCCCGGCTCGGCTGCGAGACCAGCGACTACGGCATCGTGCCGGACCGCCTCGACGCCACCCGCGCGGCGCTGCGCGACGCCGCGGCCGGCCACGACCTGATCCTGAGCTCGGGCGGCGCCTCGGTCGGCGAGGAAGACCACGTGCGCGCGGCGGTCGCCGCCGAAGGCAGCGTCGCCATGTGGAAGATCGCCATGAAGCCCGGCAAGCCGCTGGCTTTCGGGTCCGCCGGGGGCGCCCATTTCCTCGGCCTGCCGGGCAACCCGGTGGCCGCCTTCATCGGTTTCCTGATGTTCGCGCGTCCCTTCATCCTGCGCCTGCAGGGTGCGCGCGAGGTGCGGCCGGCGCCGCTGATGCTGCGCGCCGATTTCCAGGTCGACCGTCCCGACCAGCGCCTGGAATTCCTGCGCGCCCGCGTCAACGCCGCTGGCGCGCTCGAACTGCTGCCGCACCAGGGCTCGGCCATCCTCGGCTCCGCTGTCGGCGCCGACGGCCTGGTGCTGCGCGCGCCCGGCCAGTCCATCGCGCGCGGCGACGCCGTCCCCTACCTGCCCTTCTCCTCCCTGCTCGCCTGAAGCTCCTAGCCCTTTCTGACTAGGCGTGCGCGCCGGCCTAGCCCATCCGGCGGGCCGTGCCTAGGCCGATTCCCTTGCTGCGCTTCACCCTCCGGCGAATGGCCGGGCTGAGGCGCGCCCCGTAGGCTTGAGGTATCGCGACCTACGACAAGGAGAATCACATGGGAACCGACAGGAGGCCGTTTTCGGTCCTCGCCAGCAGCACCTTCGCCTTCACGATCTGCTTCGCCATCTGGATGATGTTCGCGGTGCTGGGCATCCCGATCAAGACCCAGCTGGGCCTGAACGAGACCCAGTTCGGCCTGCTGGTCGCCACGCCGGTCCTGACTGGCGCGCTGACCCGGGTGCCGCTCGGGATCTGGACCGACCGCTTCGGCGGACGCATCGTCTTCTTCAGCCTGATGCTGGCCTGCGTACTGCCGATCTGGCTGATCGGCTACGCCACCCAATACTGGCACTTCCTGGTGCTCGGCCTGTTCGTGGGCCTGGCCGGCGGCTCCTTCTCGGTCGGCACACCCTATGTGGCGCGCTGGTACAAGCAGGAGCGCCGCGGCTTCGCCATGGGCGTGTTCGGCGCCGGCAATTCGGGATCGGCCCTGACCAAGTTCGTGGCGCCCGCGATCATCGCGGCCTGGGGCTGGCAAGCCCTGCCCCAGGCCTACGCCGCCCTGATGCTCGGCACCGCCGTGCTGTTCTGGCTGTTTTCCTACTCCAATCCCTCGCACCGCAGCGCCGGCGGCGCCACCTTCAGCCAGCAGCTGGCCGTGCTCAAGGATCCGCGCGTGTGGCGCTACTGCCAGTACTACTCGGTGGTCTTCGGCGGCTACGTCGCGCTGGCCCTGTGGATGACCAAGTACTACGTCGGCGAATACGGCTTCGACCTCAAGCACGCCGCCCTGCTGGCCGCCTGCTTCTCGCTGCCCGGCGGCGTGCTGCGCGCGCTCGGTGGCTGGATCTCGGACAAGTACGGCGCCTACAAGGTCACCTGGTGGGTGATGTGGGTGTGCTGGGTGTGCTTCTTCATCCTCTCGTATCCGCAGACCACGATGAGGGTGCAGACCGTCGACGGCGGCATGGACCTGGCGCTCGGCCTGGGCCCGGTCGCCTTCACCGTCCTGCTGTTCGTGGTCGGCGTGGCCATGGCGGTCGGCAAGGCTTCGGTCTTCAAGTTCATCGCCGACGACTTCAGCGACAACATCGGCGCCGTGTCCGGCGTGGTCGGCCTGGCCGGCGGCCTGGGCGGCTTCATCCTGCCGATCATGTTCGGCGCCGTCGTCGACTTCACCGGCATCCGTTCCAGCTCCTTCATGCTGCTGTACGGCACCGTCTGCGTCTCGCTGATCTGGATGCATTACTCGTTCAAGCCACAAGGCCTCGCCACCCCCGCCGGCGCGGCGCCGCTCAAGCGCGCGGCCTGAGGCGCTTCCCCCTAACCTGACTGGAGAAACAACGTGAGCCGCTATCTCATCTCGACCTGGGAACCCGAGGTTCCCGCCTTCTGGCAAAGCCGGGGCAAGTCCACGGCCAACCGCAACCTGTGGATCTCGATCCCCGCCCTGATGCTGGCCTTCGCGGTCTGGATGGTGTGGAGCGTGGTGGTCGTCAATCTGCCCAACATCGGCTTTACCTACAGTACCAACCAGCTGTTCTGGCTGGCCGCCGTGCCCGGGCTGTCGGGCGCCACCCTGCGCATCTTCTATTCCTTCATGGTGCCGGTGTTCGGCGGCCGCAAATGGACCGCCATCTCCACCGCCTCGCTCCTGATTCCGGCGATCGGGATCGGCTTCGCGGTGCAGGACCCCTCCACCGGCTACCCGACCATGCTCCTGCTTGCCCTGCTGTGCGGCTTCGGCGGCGGCAACTTCGCGTCCTCGATGGCCAATATCAGCTTCTTCTTCCCCAAGTCGCAGAAAGGCTATGCCCTGGGCATGAACGCCGGCCTGGGCAACCTGGGCGTGTCGGCGGTGCAGTTCGTAGTGCCGCTGGTGATCACCGCCGCGGTGTTCGGCGGCGAGCCCCAGGCCTGGATCAAAGGCGAAGAGACGAAGCAGATGTGGCTGCAGAACGCGGGCTTCATCTGGGCGCCCTTCATCGCCCTGACCGCGGTCGCCGCCTGGTTCGGCATGAACGACCTGGCCTCGGCCAAGGCCTCCTTCGCCGAGCAGGCCGTGATCTTCAAGCGCAAGCACAACTGGCTGATGTGCTGGCTGTACGTGGGCACCTTCGGCTCCTTCATCGGCTACTCGGCCGCCTTCCCGCTGCTGACCAAGACCCTGTTCCCGGACGTGAACCCGCTGCAGTACGCCTTCCTCGGCCCGCTGGTCGGCGCCCTGGCGCGCGTGGCCGGCGGCTGGATCTCGGACCGCCTGGGCGGCGCCGTCGTCACCCTGTGGACCTTCGTCGCCATGATCGCCGCGGTGCTGGGCGTGCTGCACTTCCTGCCGGCCGCCGGCACCGCTGGCAGCTTCTGGGGCTTCTTCTGGATGTTCATGGCGCTGTTTGCCTGCACCGGCGTGGGCAATGCCTCGACCTTCCGCATGATCCCGGTGATCTTCCTGACCCTGCACCAGCGCGCCTGCGCCGGCAAGCCGGCCGCGATCCAGGCCCAGGCCGTCGCCAACGCCAACAAGGAAGCGGCCGCGGTGCTGGGCTTCACCTCCGCGGTGGCGGCCTACGGCGCCTTCTTCATCCCGAAGAGCTACGGCACCTCGATCGCCCTCACCGGCGGCCCGGGCGCGGCCCTGTGGTGCTTCATCGGCTTCTACGCCACCTGCATCGCCATCACCTGGTGGTGCTATGCGCGCAAGGGCGCCGAGATGCCCTGCTAGTTCCAAATGACTAGTCGGCCTAGTCCCAATGCGGGACCGGGACCGACTTCCTGCGAATACTCAACCGGAAGCCCGGATCCTACACTGGCTCCAGCTGCACGCACCGTAATTCTGAATGCGCCCCGCCCCCTGGCGGGCGCACCGATGGAGAAATCATGAGCCACTTTTTGGACCGCCTGAAGTTCTTCGGCACCCCCAAGCAAACCTTTTCGAACGGCCACGGCGCCGTCGTCCAGGAGGACCGTACCTGGGAAAACGCTTACCGCCAGCGCTGGCAGCACGACAAGATCGTGCGTTCGACTCACGGCGTCAACTGCACCGGCTCGTGCAGCTGGAAGGTCTACGTCAAGAACGGCCTGATCACCTGGGAAACCCAGCAGACCGACTACCCGCGCACCCGCCCCGACCTGCCCAACCATGAGCCGCGCGGCTGCCCGCGCGGCGCCAGCTATTCCTGGTACGTGTATTCGGCCCAGCGCGTCAAGCACCCGATGGTGCGCGGCCGCCTGATGCAGATGTGGCGCGAGGCGCGCATCACCCGCGATCCGGTCGGGGCCTGGGAATACATCAGCCAGGACCCGGAACGCGCCCGCAGCTATAAATCGGTGCGTGGCCAGGGCGGCTTCGTGCGCGCCAGCTGGGACGAGGTCAACGAGATCATCGCCGCCGCCAACGCCTTCACCATCAAGAAGTACGGCCCGGACCGCATCATCGGCTTCTCGCCGATCCCGGCCATGTCGATGGTCAGCTACGCCGCCGGCACCCGCTACCTGAGCCTGATCGGCGGCGTCGCCATGAGCTTCTACGACTGGTACTGCGACCTGCCGCCGTCCAGCCCGCAGGTCTGGGGCGAACAGACCGACGTGCCGGAGTCGGCCGACTGGTACAACTCGACCTACCTGATGGTGTGGGGCTCGAACGTGCCGATGACCCGCACTCCCGACGCCCACTTCTACACCGAGGTGCGCTACAAGGGCACCAAGACCGTTGCCGTGTCCTCGGACTTCGGCGAGATGGCCAAGTTCGGCGACATCTGGCTGGCGCCCAAGCAGGGCACCGACGCCGCGCTGGCGATGGCCATGGGCCATGTGATCATGAAGGAGTACCACGCCAGCGGCAAGTCGGCCTATTTCAACGCCTACGCCAAGCAGTACACCGACTTCCCGATGCTGGTCCTGCTCAAGGAGCGCGACGGCACCCTGGTGCCCGACTACTTCCTGCGCGCCTCCCACCTGGCGAACAGCCTGGACGAGTCCAACAATCCGGAATGGAAGACCCTGGTGCTCGACCAGGCAAGCGGCCGCATCGTCGCGCCGAGCGGCTCGATCGGCTTCCGCTGGGGCGAATCCGGCAAGTGGAACCTGGAGCAGAAGGAAGGCACGAGCGGCGCCGCCATCGACCCGCAGTTGTCCCTGATCGAAGCCAACGACGGCGTGGTCCCGGTCGGCTTCCCCTACTTCGGCGGCAAGGACGCCGACGACCTCCTGCTGCGCAACGTGCCGGTAAAGAGAATCACCCTGGCCGACGGCAGCGAAGCCCTGGTCACCACCGTGTTCGACCTCTCGATGGCCAACTACGGCGTCGACCGCGGCATCTGCCCGAACGCGGCGAAGAGCTACGAGGACGACGTTCCCTATACCCCGGCCTGGCAGGTCAAGCACACCGGCGTCAAGGCCGCCGACGTGATCACCGTGGCGCGCGAGTTCGCCGACAACGCCGACCGCACCAAGGGCAAGTCGATGGTCATCGTCGGCGCCGCGCTGAACCACTGGTACCACATGGACATGACCTACCGCGGCATCATCAACATGCTGATGATGTGCGGCTGCATCGGCCAGAGCGGCGGCGGCTGGGCCCACTACGTGGGCCAGGAAAAGCTGCGTCCCCAGACTGGCTGGACCCCGCTCGCCTTCGCGCTCGACTGGAACCGCCCGTCGCGCCAGATGAACTCGACCTCCTTCTTCTACGCGCATACCAGCCAGTGGCGCCACGAGAAGCTGCACACCGACGAGATCCTCTGCCCCACCGCCGACGGCGAACTGGGCGAAATGTCCCTGATCGACTTCAACGCCAAGGCCGAGCGCATGGGCTGGCTGCCTTCGGCGCCCCAGCTCGAGACCAATCCGCTCGAGGTGGTGCGCGCGGCCGAAGCCGCGGGCCAGGACCCGGTCAAGTACGCCGTCGAGCAGATCAAGGCCGGCAAGCTGAACTTCTCCTGCGACGACCCGGACAACCCCGTCAACTTCCCGCGCAATATGTTCGTGTGGCGTTCCAACATCCTGGGGAGCTCGGGCAAGGGCCACGAATACTTCCTGAAGTACCTGCTGGGCACCCAGAACGCCCTGATGAGCGACGAGGACGAGTGCATCAAGCCGCGCGACATCAAGGTGCGCCCGGCCGCCGAGGGCAAGCTCGACCTGCTGGTGGTGCTGGATTTCCGCATGTCCACCACCTGCCTGTACGGCGACATCGTGCTGCCGACCGCCACCTGGTACGAGAAGGACGACCTCAACACCTCCGACATGCACCCCTTCATCCACCCGCTGTCGGAAGCCGTGCAGCCGCTGTGGCAGTCGAAATCGGACTGGGAGATCTACAAGGGCATCGCCGCCAAGTTCTCGGAAATCGGCGGCGCCTACCTGGGCACGGGCAAGGACCTGGTGCTGACCCCGCTGATGCACGACACCCCGGGCGAACTGGGCCAGCCTTTCGATCCCAAGGACTGGCGCGCCGGCGAGTGCGAGCCGATCCCGGGCAAGACCATGCCGGCCATGACCGTCGTCGAGCGCAACTTCGCCGACGTCTACAAGAAATACACCTCGGTCGGCCCGCTGCTCGAGAAAGTGGGCAACGGCGGCAAGGGCATCGGCTGGAAGACCGGGCACGAAGTCGAGATCCTACGCGGCATCAACCGCACCGTGCTCGAGGAAGGCGTGTCCAAGGGCCAGCCGCGCCTGGACACGGCGATCGACGCCGCCGAGATGATCCTGTCGCTGGCGCCCGAGACCAACGGCCACGTGGCCGTCAAGGCCTGGGATGCCCTGTCGAAGATCACGGGCCGCGACCACACCCACCTGGCGATCCCGCGCGAGCACGACAGCGTGCGTTTCCGCGACGTCCAGGCCCAGCCGCGCAAGATCATCTCCTCGCCCACCTGGTCGGGCCTGGAGAGCGAGGAAGTCAGCTACAACGCCTGCTACACCAATGTGCATGAACTGATCCCATGGCGCACCCTCACCGGCCGCCAGCAGTTCTACCAGGACCACGCCTGGATGCGCGACTTCGGCGAGGGCCTGTGCGTGTACAAGGCCGCGATCAACACCAAGACCACCGAGGCGATGCTGAACGCCCGCCCGAACGGCAACAAGGAGATCGCGCTGAACTGGATCACCCCGCACCAGAAATGGGGCATCCACTCGACCTATTCGGACAACCTGCGCATGCTGACCCTGTCGCGCGGCGGCCCCCACGTGTGGCTGTCCGAGATCGACGCCAAAGCGGCCGGGATCGAGGACAACGACTGGATCGAGGTGTTCAACGTGAACGGCACCCTGACCGCCCGCGCCGTGGTCAGCCAGCGCGTACCGGAAGGCATGACCCTGATGTACCACGCCCAGGAAAAGATCGTGAACGTGCCGGGCGCCGAGACCTCGAAGAAACGCGGCGGCATCCACAACTCGGTGACCCGCGCCGTGACCAAGCCGACCCACATGATCGGCGGCTACGCCCAGCTGTCCTACGGCTTCAACTACTACGGGACGGTGGGTTCGAACCGCGACGAGTTCGTCCTGGTGCGCAAGATGCGCGACATCGACTGGATGGAAGGCGCGCGCGACGAGTCGCGCCCGAACGGCGATGTGAAGACCGGCCAGGGTCCGCTGCGCGCGGTGAACGCGGCGAGGAAGCCGGCCAAGGCGGCCGAGACCGAGCCCGCCATCGCCCTCGCGCCGTCGCCCAAGGGCGCATGAGAATCAATCAGGAGTCAATATGAAGATCAGAGCACAAATCGGCATGGTGTTAAATCTGGACAAGTGCATCGGTTGCCACACCTGTTCGGTGACCTGCAAGAACGTCTGGACCAGCCGCGACGGCGTCGAGTACGCGTGGTTCAACAACGTCGAGACCAAGCCGGGCATCGGCTATCCGAAGGAATGGGAAAACCAGGACAAGTGGAACGGCGGCTGGAAGCGCCTCCCGTCGGGCAAGATCGAGCCGCGCCAGGGTTCGCGCCTGAAGATCCTGGCGAACATCTTCGCCAACCCCAACCTGCCGACGATCGACGAGTACTACGAGCCCTTCACCTACGACTACGAGCGCCTGCAGAACGCGCCGCTGTCGGAAACCCCGCCGACCGCGCGCCCGATCTCGGTCCTGACCGGCAAGAAGATGGACAAGATCGAGTGGGGCCCGAACTGGGAGGACGACCTGGGCGGCGAATTCGCCAAGCGCAGCAAGGACAAGCTGTTCGACAACGTGCAGAAGGAGATGTACTCGACCTTCGAGAACACCTTCATGATGTACCTGCCGCGCCTGTGCGAGCATTGCCTGAACCCGGCCTGTGTGGCGTCCTGCCCTTCCGGCTCGGTGTACAAGCGCGAGGACGACGGCATCGTGCTGATCGACCAGGACAAGTGCCGCGGCTGGCGCATGTGCATCTCCGGCTGCCCCTACAAGAAGATCTACTACAACTGGTCCTCGGGCAAGGCCGAGAAGTGCACCTTCTGCTACCCGCGCATCGAGGCCGGCCAGCCGACCGTGTGCTCGGAGACCTGCGTGGGCCGCATCCGCTACCTGGGCGTGCTGCTCTACGATGCCGACAAGATCGAGGCCGCGGCCTCGGTGGCGGACGAGCAGGACCTGTACGAGGCCCAGCTCGGCCTGTTCCTCGATCCGCACGATCCGAAGGTGATCGAGGAGGCGCGGCGCCAGGGCATCCCCGACGCCTGGCTGGAATCGGCAAAGCGCTCGCCGGTATACAAGATGGCGGTCGAATGGAAGATCGCCTTCCCGCTGCATCCGGAATACCGCACCCTGCCGATGGTCTGGTACATCCCGCCGCTGTCGCCGATCCAGGCCGCCGCGGAAAGCGGCAAGATGGGCATGAACGGCATCCTGCCGGACACGCGCAGCCTGCGCATTCCGGTGCGCTACCTGGCCAACCTGCTCACGGCGGGCAAGGAAGCGCCGGTGGTCCATGCGCTCGACCGCATGCTGGCGATGCGCGCCTACATGCGCGCCAAGTCGGTCGATGGCGCCGGCGACCTGAAGGTGCTGGAACAAGTGGGCTTGAGCCAGGCGGTGGTCGAGGACATGTACCACATCATGGCCATCGCCAACTACGAGGACCGCTTCGTGATCCCGAGCAGCCACAAGGAGATGGCCGAGGACAGCTTCAACGAGAAGGGCTCCTGCGGTTTCTCGTTCGGCAACGGCTGCTCGGACGGCGTCAGCGACGCCTCCCTGTTCGGCAAGAAGAAGCAGGGCTCGGTGATCTTCGTCTCGATGCCCAAGTCGCGCAAGAAAAAAGAAGCCGAGCAGGCGTAAGCCCGGCCACCGTCTAAGGAACCACTATGCAACACTTTCAAATCCTGTCGGCCCTGCTGCTCTACCCCGAACCCGAGCTGGTGGCCGCGCTGCCCGAGCTGGAGGCCGGCCTCGAACACAGCCCGCGCATGCTGGCCGTGCTGCGCCCGGTGTTCGAGCACCTGGCGCGCGAAGACCTGATCACCCTGCAGCAGGTCTATGTCCAGACGTTCGACCGCACGCCCTCGCACTCGCTGCACCTGTTCGAGCACATCCATGGCGAATCGCGCGACCGCGGCCAGGCCATGGTCGACCTGATGGAGGAATACAAGAAGCACGGCCTGGCCATGACGGACGACGAGCTGCCCGACTACGTGCCGCTGTTCCTGGAATTCCTGTCGCAGCTGCCGACCGAGGACGCTGCCGGCCGCCTGCTGGGCGACGCGGTGCACGTGCTGGCCCACATCGGCCGCAAGCTGTCCGCCAACGATAGCGTCTACGCCTGCGTGTTCGAGGTGCTGGAGGGACTCAGCCCGGTCGCGGCCGAGGCGCTCAGCGAGCCGCCGGTCAAGGACATGGACGAGGCTCTGGAAACCTTCGGCCCGGGCGTGGACGGCGTTGAGCCGCTGCTCAAGCCCCAGGCCGGCGGCCTGCAGCCGATCAACTTCTACCCGAAAGGCACGCACCGCGCGGCCGCCGCCCAGCACTAGGAGACCACCATGAACTACCTGCACCACTTCACCTTCGGGATCTATCCCTACATCGCGCTGGCGATCTTCCTGCTGGGGAGCCTGATCCGCTTCGACCGCGAGCAGTACACCTGGAAGTCGGAATCGAGCCAGGTGCTGCACCGCGGCAGCCTGCGCCTGGGCAGCACCCTGTTCCACATCGGCATCATCGGCCTATTCTTCGGCCACGCCGTGGGGCTGCTGACCCCGGTCTGGGTCTGGGATACCCTGGGCGTGCCGCACGGCGCCAAGCAGCTGTTCGCGATGATCGCGGGCGGCATCATGGGTGGCCTGTGCCTGATCGGCATCCTGCTGCTGCTGGCGCGCCGCTTCGCCAGCGACCGCCTGCGCAAGGTCACCAGCGTCAAGGACAAGGTCGTATTGCTGTGGATCCTGGCCACCCTGCTGCTGGGGTTGTACTCCATCGTGGTCTCGGCCGACCACCTCGACGGCCACACCATGGTCCAGCTGATGCAGTGGGCCCAGCACGTCGTGACCTTCCGCGGCGACGCCCCGGATTTCATCCTCGATGCGCCGCTGGTGTTCAAACTGCACCTGTTCATGGGCATGTCGCTGTTCGTGATCTTCCCGTTCACCCGCCTGGTGCACGTGTGGAGCGGCTTCGGCGCCGTCGCCTACCTGGGCCGCGCCTTCCAGCTGGTCCGTCCGCGTTAATCGAGCAAGGAGACTATCATGGGACTGTCCGTCAACGGCGTCGACATCGACGACAGCGCGATCGCGCAGGAACTGCCGCATCACCAGGGCAGCGCCAACCCGCTCAAGGAAACGGTGCACGAAGTCGTGCTGCGCACCGTGCTGCTGCAGGAAGCCCGCCGGCTGGGGCTAACCGGTAGCGACGAGGATACCCTCATCGAGGCGCTGTTCGAGCGCGAGGTGCGGGTGCCGCCGGCCGACGAAGCCGCCTGCGCGCGCTTCTACAGCCAGCATCCTCAGCGCTTCACCAGCGGCGAGATGCTGGAAGCGCGCCACATCCTGTTCCAGGTCACGCCGAGCGTGCCGCTGGAGCTGGTGCGCGACACCGCGGAAGGCGTGCTGGAGGCCCTCAAGGCCGAACCGGGACGCTTCGAGGAACTGGCGCGCCAGTACTCGAACTGCAGCTCGGGCGCGGTCGGCGGCCAGCTGGGCCAGCTCTCGCGCGGCCAGTGCGTTCCGGAGTTCGACAAGGTACTGTTCCGCCTCGGCGAAGGCGAACTGGCCCAGCGCCTGGTCGAGACCCGCTTCGGCCTGCACATCGTGCAGGTGCTGCGCCGCGTCGAAGGCAGGCTGCTGCCGTTCGCCGCCGTGCACGCGCAGATCGCCGACTACCTGAGCACGGCGGCCTGGCAGCGCGGCATCCACCAGTACATGCAGCTGCTGGTGGGCCGCGCCGAGATCGGCGGCGTCACGCTGGACGGCGCTTCCACCCCGCTGGTGCAGTAGGCGTCCCATGGCGCATTCCCACATGATGCTTCCGGTTCCGCCCGTGGCGCCGCATTCCGTGCTCGACGACCTGCAGGCGCTCGTGGCCGGCACCATGCTGGTGTCGCTGGGCGTCGGGCTGATGGGCAAGGCCGGCCTGGTGACCGGCGGCGTGGCTGGCCTGTGCCTTCTGCTGCACTACGCGACCGGAATCGGCTTCGGCAAGATCTTCTTCGCCCTCAGCCTGCCCTTCTATGCCTTTGCGCTGCGCAAGCTGGGCTGGCGCTTCACGCTCAAGACGCTGGGGGCCGTCCTGCTGTTCTCCTTCGCCAGCGAGCTGCTGCCGCGCGCCCTGGAGCTGGAGCGCGTGCATCCGCTGTACGCGGCCCTGATGGGCGGGGTCCTGGCCGGGGTCGGCCTGTTGATGCTGTTCCGCCACCAGGCCAGCCTGGGCGGCTTCAACATCCTGTGCCTCTACCTGCAGGAGCGCTTCGGCTGGCGCGCCGGCCTGGTGCAGCTGGCGCTGGACGCCATGATCCTGCTGGCGTCGCTGGCCGTGATTCCGCTGCGCGCCTGGCTGCTGTCGCTGGCCGGCACCGCGGTCCTCAACCTGTCCCTGGCGATCAACCACCGCCCCGGGCGCTATCTCGCGCGCTGACGCGCCGCTTCTCCATCATGCAGATCACAGATTTTTCCGATTTCCTCGCCGCCGCCCGCTCGCAGGACGAGCCGCAGCGGCTGCTGTTCGTGTTCGCCGTGGCCGAGCTGCCGCAGACCCATTCCCCCGGCCAGAAGAAGCGCTTCGAGACCGGGCGCGGCGGCGCCCTGGCGCCGGTCATGTGCGTCGACAAGGCGCCTGCGGAGCTGGACAGCTTCGCCGCGCTGGCGGCCGAATCCCGCCGCACCGGCCAACCCTGGGACATGGTGTTCGTGGCCGCGCTGCCCGGACGCGACAACAGGACCCCGGAACAAAACGACGTCGAGCGCGCGCTGCGGATGATGGTCGACGCGGTCCACCGCGGCGCCATCGAGCGCTTCCTTGCCTTCGACCCCGAGGGCCGGACCGTGCATTTCCACTAGCCGCGCCCTTCTTGAACCAGTTCATGGCGCTTCCCCGGGCGCCGGGGCTATGCTCCGGCCAGGGTGAATGCCGTTCCCCCTTTTAGACGGAGATCCATGCCTTCCATCTTTACCGATTCCGCCACCGCCCCGGCGGCCAGGCCGGCCTTCGACCTGGTCTGCCCCGCCGGCAGCCTGCCGGCCCTCAAAGCCGCGGTCGACAACGGCGCCGACTGCGTCTACCTCGGCTTTCGCGACGCTACCAATGCGCGCAACTTCGCCGGCCTGAATTTCAGCGAACGCGCGATCGCCGACGGCATCGACTACGCGCACCGGCGCGGACGCCAGGTCTTCCTGGCCCTGAACACCTATGCCCAGCCGGGCGCCCTGGAGATATGGCGCGGCGCGGTCGACCACGCCGCGGACCTAGGCATCGACGCCGTGATCCTGGCCGACCCGGGCCTGATGGAGTATGCCGCGCGCACCTATCCCAAGCTGCGCCTGCACCTGTCGGTCCAGGGCTCGGCCACCAATGCCGAGGCCATCAATTTCTATCACCGCCACTTCGGCATCGCCCGCGCCGTGCTGCCGCGCGTCCTGTCGCTGGCCCAGGTCGAGCAGGTGATCGGCAACACCCCGGTCGAGATCGAGGTGTTCGGCTTCGGCAGCCTGTGCGTGATGGTCGAGGGACGCTGCCAGCTGTCTTCCTACGCCACCGGCGAGTCGCCCAACACCCACGGGGTGTGCTCGCCCGCCAAGGCGGTGCGCTGGCAGCCCACTCCCAGGGGACTCGAAGCGCGCCTGAACGAGGTGCTGATCGACCGCTATGCGGAAGGCGAGCATGCCGGTTATCCGACCCTGTGCAAGGGCCGCTTCGACGTCGGCGACGAAACCTATTACGCGGTCGAGGAGCCGACCAGCCTGAACACCCTCGAGATCCTGCCCAAGCTGGTCGCCCTGGGCGCGCGCGCCGTCAAGATCGAAGGCCGCCAGCGCAGCCCCGCCTATGTTGCCCAGGTCACGCGCGTGTGGCGCGAAGCGATCGACTGCTGCCTGTCGGAACACCAGCGCTACTCGGTCAAGCCGGCCTGGATGAACGAGCTGGACAAGGTCGCAGAGGGTCAGCAGCACACGCTCGGCGCCTATCACCGCCCTTGGAAATGAACATGAACTGCCTGGAGCAACCGACTTGAAACTCGCCCTCGCCCCCATCCAGTACTACTGGCCGCGCGACAAAGTCTTCGCCTTCTACGAGGAGATGGCCGCGGCTCCCGTCGACATCGTCTACCTCGGCGAAGCCGTGTGCTCGCGCCGCCACGAACTGCGCCTGCCCGACTGGCTGGCGCTGGCCGACCGCCTCGAGCAGGCCGGCAAGCAGGTGGTGCTCTCGACCCAGGTGCTGATCGAATCGGGCTCCGACCTGGGCACCCTGCGCCGCATCGCGTCCAACGGCCGCCACCTGGTCGAGGCCAACGACATGGGCGCGGTCCAGTGCATGAGCGGGCGGCCCTTCGTCGCCGGTCCCCACCTCAACCTGTACAACGCCCCGTCCCTGGCGATCGTCGCACGCGAAGGGGCGGTGCGCTGGGTAATGCCGCTGGAAATGTCGCGCACCTGCCTGGAGCAGGTGCTGGCCCGGCGCCCGGCAGGGCTGGAGACCGAGGTCTTCGCCTACGGCCGCCTGCCGCTCGCCTTCTCGGCGCGCTGCTTCACGGCGCGCCACCGCAACCTGCCCAAGGACGACTGCCGCTTCAGCTGCATCGACCACCCCGACGGACTGCTGATGGAGACCCGCGAGAAGCAGCCCTTCCTGGTGCTGAACGGCATCCAGACCCAGTCGGCCCTGGTCTACAACCTGGCGGCGGAGATCCCGGCCATGCGCGCCGCCGGCGTCGACGTGCTGCGCCTCAGTCCCCAGTCCGCCCACATGGCCGAGATCGTGGCCCTGATGCGCGCCGCCGTGGACGGCGCCCTGGCGCCTGCCGATGCCGCCGTCCGCATGACGCCGCTGATGCCGGCCGCCGCCTGTGACGGCTTCTGGCACGGCCGGCCCGGACTTGTCAAACAGGCCGCCTGAAGGCGACCGCCTACGAAAGGACAGCTCATGCACACCCAAGCGCAACACCTGCCGGCCCCGCTCGGCCGCCTGCTCTCCCTGCTTCCCGCCTACCCGGGCTCGCGCCTGTTCGCCTGCGCCCTGAACCTGGCGGTGGTGCGCCACCTGCCCGACGACGTGCGCGCCACCCTCGCCGGCAAGCGCCTGCGCCTGCGCGCCAGCGACGCCGGCATCGCCGTCGACTTCAGCTGGGACGGGCGCGCCTTCCGTCCCGTCAAGCCGGGCGCGGACGCCGACCTCACCATCAGCGCCAGCGCCCACGACTTTTCCCTGCTGGCGCGGCGCAAGGAAGACCCGGATACCCTGTTCTTCAGCCGGCGCCTGGTAATGGAAGGCGACACCGAGCTGGGGCTGCTGGTCAAGAACACCCTGGACGCGGTGGACGCGCCCCTGTTCGACCCGGCCGCGCTGGCGCCGCGCAGGGTGCTCGGGCAGCTGTTCCCGCCGCGCCGCGCCGGCCGCCCATCCACCCGACATTGAAGGAGGACCTTATGGCCAAGGCCCGCAGCAGTTTCCCCCTGGTGTATTCATGTTCCGGCTGCTCCAGCGCGGCCCAGATGGCGAACCACCTCGCCCTCGAGCTGGACCGCCTCGGCGTGGCGGAGATGTCCTGCGTCGCCGGCGTCGGCGGCGACGTGCCCTCGCTGGTCAAGCTGGCAAAATCCGGACGCCCCGTCGTCGTGGTCGACGGCTGCCCGCTGGTGTGCGCCAAGAATTGCCTGGCGCGCCACGACGTGGCGCCCACCCTGCACTGGCAACTGGGCGAACACGGCGTGCGCAAGCGCTATCACGCCGGCTTCGAGCCGGAGCAGGCGCAAACGCTGGTGGCCGTCGTGGCCAAGGACGTCGCCGCCCTGGCGAGCGCCCCGGCCGCGCCACCCGCGGCGGATGGCGTCGTCCTTGCTTGAACTGATTCAAGGCGCCCGCCGCGCGAGGAGCGGATACTGGACGGCGCCCTCCCCCAACCGGATCCACCCGATCCACCGACTAGAGAACCATGAACGCAAACGACCAGATGTTCGCCGCAACGATGCCGGCACAAGAGGTATCCGTCGACGTGCTGCGCGAAAAGTACGCGAAAGGAAACGAGACCACCATCGCCGAGGTGCGCGCCCGCGTCGCGCGCGCCCTCGCCGCCTACGAGGCCGAAGGACTGCGCGCCGAGATGGAGCAGCGCTTCCTGTGGGCGCAGGAGCACGGCTTCGTGCCCGCCGGGCGCATCAACTCCGCCGCCGGGCTGGGCATCAAGGCCACCCTGATGAACTGTTTCGTGCAGCCGGTGGGCGATTCGATCACCGGCGCGCACGACGGCTTGCCGGGCATTTATACCGCCGTCGCCGAGGCGGCCGAAACCATGCGCCGAGGCGGCGGGGTCGGCTACGACTTCAGCCCGATCCGCCCGGCCGGCAGCGCGGTGCGGGGCACCCGCTCGCGCGCCTCGGGACCGGTGTCCTACATGGAAGTGTTCGACGCCTCCTGCCGCACGGTGGAATCGGCGGGCGCGCGGCGCGGCGCCCAGATGGGCGTGCTGCGCATCGACCACCCGGACATCGAACGCTTCATCGCCGCCAAGGACGGCGGGGCCTTCAGCAATTTCAACCTGTCGGTCGGCGTCACCGACCACTTCATGCACGCCGTGCTGGGCGACGGCGAGGTCGAGCTGTGGCACCAGGCCGAGCCGGGCGAAGAACTGCTGGCCGCCGGCGCGGCGCAGCGCGAGGACGGCATGTGGGTCTACCGCCGCATCGGTGCGCGCGCCCTGTGGGACAAGGTGATGCGCTCGACCTACGACCATGCCGAGCCCGGCGTGCTGTTCATCGACCGCATGAATGCGGAGAACAACCTCTACTACGCCGAGCGCCTGTGCGCCACCAATCCCTGCGGCGAACAGCCCTTGCCCCCCTATGGCTGCTGCGACCTCGGCTCCGTGAACCTCACCCGCTGCGTGCGCGAACCCTTTACGCCCGGCGCGTACTTCGATTTCGCCACCATGCGCGAAGTCGCGGGCATCGGGGTGCGCATGCTCGACCTGGCGCTGGACGCCACCCAGTGGCCGCTGCCGCAGCAGGAACAGGAAGGACGCAGCAAGCGCCGCGTCGGCCTCGGTTTCATGGGACTCGGCAGCGCCCTGGTGATGCTCGGGGTGCGCTACGACAGCGAAGAAGGCCGCCAGTTGGCCGCCCGCATCGCCGAGGAACTGCGCGACGCGGCCTACGCCGCCTCCGTCGCGCTGGCGCACGAAAAAGGGGCTTTCCCGCTGTTCGACGCCGACGCCTACCTGGCGGGCCAGTTCGTGCGCCGCCTGCCGGAGGATCTGCGCGCGGCGATCGCGCGACACGGCATCCGCAATTCGCATCTGCTGTCGGTGGCGCCGACCGGCACCATTTCGCTGGCCTTCGCCGACAATGCCTCGAACGGCATCGAGCCGGCGTTCTCCTGGGTCTACCAGCGCAAGAAGCGCATGCCGGACGACAGCCTGCGCAGCTACGAGGTGGCCGACCACGCCTGGCGCCTGTACCGCCAGCTCGGCCACGACGTAAGCGACGACGCCGCGCTGCCGCCCCAGTTCGTCACCGCGCTCGCGATGTCGGCCCACGACCACCTGCGCATGATGGAAGCGGTCCAGCCCTACGTCGATACGGCGATCTCGAAGACCGTCAACGTCCCCGCCGACTATCCCTACGATCAGTTCAAGGACCTGTACACCGACGCCTGGCGCGCTGGCCTCAAGGGCCTGGCGACCTACCGTCCCAACAGCGTCACCGGCAGCGTGCTGAGCGTGGCGCCCGAGCCAGCGGCCCTTCCCGCCGCCGGCGACATCGATCCGCTGCGCAAGCGCTTCGACAGCCGCCCGCTCGGCGAGCTCGAGTCGGTGACTTCCAAGGTCGAGTACACGACCCAGGAAGGCAAGAAGGCGGTCTACCTGACCATCAGCTTCATCCGCGCCGATGGGTTGCTGGACGGACGCGAGGTCGCGATCGAACGCCCCTTCGAATTCTTCATGCCGGCCAACCAGCGCAGCGACGGCCAGCAGTGGATCACCTCGACCATGCGCCTGCTGTCGCTGGCCGCGCGCGCCGGCAGCTCGATCGCCAAGGCGCTGGCCGACATGCGCGAGGTGGTCTGGGAAAAGGGACCGGTGCGCTGCGGCTTCCTGACCCGCGAGGACGGCGTCCAGGTGCCGGTCTACCACGACTCGGAAGTCGCGGCGATCGCCTTCATGTTGCAGCGTGTCCTGATCCGGCGCGGCTTCCTCGACGCCTGGGGCAACCAGGTGCCGGTGCAGCAGCTCGACCGCCAGCTGGCGCTGCGCGGCCAGGGGCCTGTCCAGCACCAGCCGGAGCCCCAGCCCGTGCCGGGACCCGGCGCCGGCAGCGCCGCAAAATGCCCCGAATGCGGCGCCAGGGCGCTGCACAAGGTCGACGGCTGCGCGCGTTGCGCCGAATGCCACTACATCGGCAGCTGCGGCTGACGCCTCCCTGCGCCGCTTGCCGAAACCTGAAACTGGTTCAAGGAAGGCGGCGCGCCGTCCGGCTACGATGAACCCATCGCTCCTCCTCACTTCTCAAGGAAACAACATGGAACACAGCCTGCAACTCTCCGCGACGCTCGACCACCCGGGCGTGGAAAAAATGTTTCAGACCCTGCGCGCGGTCCCGGGCGTGCGCGCGGTCGAAGCCACGGCCGGCAGCAGCCGGGTCTATGTGCAGTTCGACGACAGCCTGACCTCGGCGCAGGAAATCCGCACCAGCGTCAGCCGCTCGGGCTTCCCGCTGCTTGCGGGCGCGCCGCACGCAGGCGGCGGGTGCTGCGGTTCCTGCGGCGGGCACTAGGCCTTACAGGACCGAATAGAATTGCCCCGGCTGCGCCCTTGCGGGTGCGGCCTTTGCCGTTGCCGGAGTGCCGAAGGCGATAAAGCACACCGCTTCCTCATCGCCCGCCAGGCCCAGCATTGCGCGCATCGCGGCGTGGTTCATCGCGCCTCCACTGGCGAGGCCGCTGCCGAAGCCCAGGCACTGCGCGGCGAGCAGCATGTTCTGAATCGCGCAGCCCAGCGACACCAGCTTTTCCGCAAGCGGAACCGCTCCGGCGGCAGCATCATCGGCCAGCACCGCCGCCATCAGGCAGGGAGCGTGGAAAGCGCGCTGGCGGGCGGCGGCGAGGGCCTCGTCGCCGCAATCGGGGTCGCGCTCGGCCAGCGCCGCGGCGAACACGGCGCCGAGCTCGGCGCGCTTGTGGTCCGGAATGAGGATGAAACGCCATGGCAGCAGGCGCCCATGGTCGGGGGCGCAGGCCGCCGCCTCCAGGATACGGTGCAGGCCGTCCTGGTCCGGCCCGGGCGCCGCCAGGCGCCGCGGCGGCGTGTTGCGGCGCGCCGCCAGGTGCGCAAGCAGCGCGTGGGAGGTGCGAGTGTCTTGCATGGGTTCTTCCTTTGCTTGGCGGCGCCGTCGCCGCCCTCCGAGTATAGACAGCGCGATCGGCGCCGTCCGCCCTCCCTACGATCTAGTACCGAATGCCTAGTCTTTCTAGTCCGTCATGCCGACTGCGGCCACCGCTTGCCGTCTTTACAATGGCGCCAGCATCGACTACTGGACCGCACCATGCATATTCAACTTCGCTTCTTCGCCGGCTTGCGCGAAGCCCTGGGCACCTCGGGCGAGCGCATCCAGGTGCCGCAGCACGTCGCCACCGCCGGCGACGTGCTGGACCTGCTGCGCCGGCGCGGGGGTCCATGGGACGCCGCGCTCGGGCCGGAGCGTGCCTACCGGATCGCGGTCGACCAGCGCATGGGCGGCCTCGCCAGCCCCATCCACGACGGCGCCGAGATGGCGGTATTCCCTCCGGTGACGGGAGGCTAGCGATGCCGGTACGTCTCCAGCACGAGGACTTCGACCTGAACGCCGAACTGGCGCGGCTGCGCGCCGGCCGTCCGGAAATCGGCGCCGTGGTCGCCTTCGTCGGCACGGTCAGGGACATGGGCGCCGGGGGTCCCGTCGCGCTGATGGAGCTCGAACATTATCCAGGCATGACGGAAGCGGCACTGGAGGAGATCTCGGCGCAGGCCATGCTGCGCTGGCCGGTCTCGGAGGTGCTGGTCGTGCACCGCATCGGCGCGCTGAAAGCCTGCGAGCAGATCGTGCTGGCGGCCGTGGCGGCCCCGCACCGTGGCGACGCCTTCGCGGCCTGCGAATTCGTCATGGACTACCTGAAGACCCGCGCCCCCTTCTGGAAAAAGGAATGGGGCCCCGCCGGCGCGCGCTGGGTCGAGGCGCGCGAGCACGACGAAGCGGCGCTTGCGCGCTGGGAGCCCGCCGTCCCTGAGCGCAGCCAATGAATCCGGCGCCCGTGAACCCTCCTTCCTCCGTGCTCACCCTGCATGCGCGCGCCGAGGCCGACCTGCGCCATCTCCTGCCGCGCGTCGGCCCGGCGCTGGCGGCGATACTCATCGTGTATACGGTATGGGACTTCCTGCTGGATCCGGCGCACGTCCTGCAGTCCGGCTTGACGCGGGCGGCGTTCGCCGTGCTGGCTGCGCTCGCGTTCTGGCCGGTCGTCCCCACCTGCTCGGCGCACCTGCGGGCGGCATGGGCGCACTGGATGCTGTCCAGCGGTGTGATCCTGGCCAGCGCCCAGCTCGACGGCGGCCTGGTGCAGGGCGTGGGGGGCATCGTGCTCGGCCTGTTCCTGGTGCCCTTCATCGCGAACGGCAGCGCCCACTTCGCCAAGGTCGTCGCGCCCCCGGCCCTGCTGTTCGTAGCGTGCAGTGTCCTGGCCTGCAGCTTGCCGGAACTGCTGCGCGGCATCCTGCTGTACGCCTCGGCGCTGGCGGTGGCTTTCGTGCAGATGCACATCGCGGTCGCGCTGCGCCGCTACGCGCAGGCGGTCGAGTCCAGGCTGGTCCGTGAGGCCAGCCACGATCCGCTCACCGGCATCCATAACCGCGCCTGGCTGAGCCAGGCGGCCGCGCAGGCGTTCTCGTCGGCACGGCGCTACCGGACGGAGCTGGTCTTCGCCATGCTTGACATCGACCATTTCAAGCGCGTCAACGACAGCTACGGGCACCAGGCCGGCGACGAGGTCCTGAAGGCCGTGGCGCGCACCATGCAGGGCACCCTGCGCGAAACCGATCATGCCGGCAGGTTCGGCGGCGAGGAATTCTGCTGCATCTTCCCCCAGGCGTCCGACGCCAGCGCGAGCCTTTGCGCCGAACGCATCCGGCAAGCCATCGCCGCGCTCGAAGTCCCGGCCGAGGGCGGCACTGTGCGCGTCACCATCAGTATCGGCCTGGCCCGCATGCAGGACACGCACGCCACGTGGGAAGAGGTGCTGAAACAGGCCGACGAGGCGCTCTACGCCGCCAAGCAGTCGGGCCGGAACTGCGTCAGGATCGCCGGCGAGCGCGCCGGCACGAAGCCGGCGGCATTCCGGGAGGATTCCACCCTGGTTTGACCTAGGTCAAGGACGGTGCGCGGACCGCTCCTCTATCGTGCAGTGACGTCAACGATTGCTCAGTATCATGCTTTCCATTTCTTTCCGCCGTATCGCTTGCGGCATCCTTTTCTCGCTGATCCATGCCGCGGCCGCCGCCCTTCCTCTGCCCTGGCTGGAGAATGGACAGGAGCAGGCGCGCCTGGCGCTGCGCCTGCTGCGGGACGCCGCCTCGCACGGCCTCGACCCGGCGCGCTATGACGCCGACGCATTGACGCGCCGGCTGGGCGCACTGGAAATGCGCGAGGACTCCACCGGCGCGACGGCGTTCGAGCGCGACCTTGGCGCCGCAATGGGCCGCTACCTGGCGGACCTGCATGCCGGCCGCACCGCCTCGCCTTATCGTCCCGCGCCGGGCGCCGCGGCCGGTTTCGACCCCGCCTTGCAGCTGCGCCTGGCGCTGGACGCCAAACGCCTGGCGCAGGCGGTCGACCAGGCCGCACCGGCGATCCCCTTGTACGCCAGGGTCAGGACGGCGCTGGCGCAGTACCGGGAACTGGCGCGGCTGTATCCGGAATGGCCATCGCTGCCGCCCGCCGGCCAGGCGGGGGTCGCGGCCGGAAGCGCCTACCCCGGCAGTGCGCTGCTGCGCGAACGCCTGCAGCTGCTGGGAGACCTCGGCGAGGACGACGCTCCCGCCGGCGAGCAGATCTACACGGCCGAGCTGGCGGCCGCGGTCCGGCGTTTCCAGTCGCGCCACGGACTCGTCGAGGACGGCGTGCTGGGCCCGGGCACCCTTGCCGCCCTGTCGGTGCCGCTCACCCACCGCGTCGCCCAGCTCGCGCTGACCCTGGAACGCCTGCGCTGGATGCCGCCGCCGCCGGACGGCAGGCTGGTGGCGGTCAACCTGCCGGCCTATCGCCTGTGGGCCTTCGACCTCGGCAGCCGTTCCTGGACGGCCCCGCTCGAAATGCGGGTCATCGTCGGCAAGGCGGCCAGGACGCCGACCCCGCTGTTCATCGGTCAGATGCGCTATCTCGAGTTCAACCCTTACTGGAATGTGCCACGCAGCATAGAGCTCGGCGAAATCATCCCCAAGCTGGCGCGCAATCCGGCCTATCTCGAACAGCACGACATGGAGCTGGTGGGAGCCGGCGGCCAGGTACTGCCGTCCACGGGCGGCGAAGCGCTCGCGCGCCTGCGCGCCGGCACGGCCCGGACCCGGCAGCGCCCGGGGCCGTCGAACGTGCTCGGGGAAGTCAAGTTCGCCATGCCCAACCCGATGAACGTCTATCTGCATTCGACCTCCTCGAAGGAGCTGTTCGCCCGCACGCGCCGCGACCTGAGCCACGGCTGCATCCGCGTGGAGCGCCCGGCGGAACTGGCGCAATTCGTGCTCGCCGACCCGGAACAGTGGAGCGCGGAGCGCGTCGCCGACGCGATGCGCCCGGGACCGAGCCGCACGGTCAGGCTGCGCGCGCCGGTGCCGGTGGTCCTGTTCTACGCGACCGCGCTTGCAGACCGCGACGGGCGCGCCTTGTTCGCCGACGACATCTATGGACTGGACCAGCCGCTGATCCGGGCCCTGCGCGCCGATTGAAGACCGCACGACTTGACCCGCACGGCAAGCGATGCGATCCTAAATTTGATCCACATCAATTACAGCGCGGCGGCGCGCAAAGTACAGTCCAGACATCACTTTCACGACAGAAAGGAAGTCCATGTACAAGACAATTTTGGTTCACGTCGACGAAACCGCCCGCTCGGCGCAACGCACCGAGGTGGCGGCGGCCATGGCGCTGGCCAGCGATGCCCGCCTGATCGGCGTCGCCACGACCGGGGTTCCCGCCTACCTGTTTCCCACCGACGGCATGGTGGCCGCGGGGCCCGTCGACATCGCGCCGCTCGAAGAGGCGCGCGGCCAGGCCGAGCGCTCGCTCGAGCTGTTCGAGGCCGCGGCGCGGCGCGCCGGCGTGGCCTCGGTCGAACGGCGCTGCGTGGACGAGGACGCGGGCATCGCCATCAGCCTGCAGTCGCGCTACAGCGACCTGGTCGTCATCAGCCAGGCCTCCCTGGATGAGTTCCTGCCGCGCCAGCGCAGCGACTTTCCCGACTACGTGGTGCTGAACGCGGTCGGGCCGGTGCTGGTCCTCCCTAGCGCCTGGAGCGGCGCCGTGCCCGGCACGCGGGTGGTGGTGGCGTGGAACGGCAGCAAGGAAGCGGCGAGGGCGATCGCAAGCGCCCTTCCCCTCCTGCGGCAGGCGCGCCAGGTTGACCTGGTCGTGTTCGATCCCGGCAGCACGCGCGGGGCGCACGGGCAGGAACCGGGCGCGGATATGGCCACCTACCTGGCCCAGCATGGCGTGCAGGTCGAAGTCACAGTCACCGGGGCCGGGCGCGACGAGGACCGCGCGCTGCTCGCGTTCGCAGCCGCCAAGGAGGCGGACCTGATCGTCATGGGCGCGTACGGACGCTCGCGCTTCAGCGAGATCATGCTCGGCGGGATGACGCGCTCGCTCTTGGCGACCTCGACCATTCCGCTCTGGATGGCGCATTAGGACGGATGGATCACCGGGCATGGCGCGTGGCCGGACCTGAGCGATGCACATCACCCAGCACCCTACCCATACGCTCGACCTGCGCGTGCGCGAGCTCGCGCAGCTGTTCAATTCGCTCGATCCCGCCCCCTTCCTGAACCGCGACCTCGATCATCTGTGCGAAGCCTTCATCGAGAGCTGGGCGCTGCCGCTGCCGCTCGACAGCCACCTGCGGCTGGCGATCCGCGTCGAGAATCCGGAACTGCCCCGGGATGCGGGGGAGATGGTCGCGGATGCGGTGCATAACTATTACACCTACAAGATCGGCCTGGTGCGCGGCGAGCTCGGGCAACTGCTGCGCCAGGGGCGGACCAGCCTCGCGATCGGCCTGGGCTTCGTCGCGTCCTGCCTGGTGCTGGCCGAGCTGATTACCGGCCTGGCTCCCGGCCATGGCGGGAAGATCGCGCGCGAAAGCCTCACCATCATCGGCTGGGTGGCGATGTGGCGCCCGGTGCAGATCTTCCTCTACGACTGGTGGCCGCTGAAGCGGCGCATCAGGACCTATGAAAACCTGCGCTTCGCGCAGGTGAGTGTCGTCGCGGGCAAGGCGCAGAGCGCCGGCTGAACATACCGGCATTTGCACAGGAGCTGTGCTTGTGGACCTTCTGTCGCCCCGGACAGGGGATCGCCCCGAACATCCCGGCAGGCCGAAGCTGGCGATGATGGGTCATGACCGGTCGATACACCGTTTTGCGGGGCTGACTTAGCAGTTCTTTGACGCTAGTCAAACACAACAAGATCAAGACTGGTAATCCTGACGACTCATCTCTTCCAGGGCCGATGATCATGTTCCTAGAGCGAGTTTGCGTGGCAACAGACGGCTCCGACCTCGCGGTACAGGCCGCCCAGATGGCCGCCCTGCTCGCCCGCTCGGGCGCGGGACGGATGTTCGCCGTGTCGGTTGCGCAGCCGCATTTCTCCATGCCGGAGCGGTCCGCTGCCATGCCCGACGCGCAGGCGGAGTTTCTGCGCGCGCACGAGGCCGCCCAGTCCCACCTCGACACGGTGTTGCGCATCGCGCAAGCCGCCGGGGTCAGCTGCGAGACGGCGGCGCCGCTCTCGTCGACGCCGGGTCCGGAGATTGTCCGGATCGCGGAAGAACAGGGCTGCGACCTGATCGTGATGGGTACCCATGGGCCCAACGACGCCAACCGGCTGTTTGCCGGCAGCGTCGCCCAGTACGTGCTCGCGAACTCGACGGTTCCGGTGATGCTGCTGCGCGTGCCGCGCGAGGCCTCGCAGCCCGAGTTCGGCGACCGGCCGGCCAGCTAGGCTGGGACGCCCGCCCTAGCGCGCCATGAGCAGCGGCACTGTGCTGTTCTGAAGCAAGGTCCTGCTCACTCCTCCCAGGAAGAGTTCGCGGAACTGGGTGTGGCCGTAGCACCCCATGACCACCAGGTCGTAGCCGTCCTGGGTCGCCAGCGTGAGCAGATTGTGCCCGCAATCGATGTTGCGTCCGATCGTCAGCATCTGCGCCTGGACGCCGTGGCGGCCGAGGAAGGCGGTGATGCCGGCGTCGTCGTCGTCCTCGACCAGGCTGCTCTCGTCAGGAAGGCGGAAGGACACGACGGTGACGCGGACGGCGCGCTGCAGCACCGGCAGTGCGGCGCGCAGCGCGGCGGAGGCTTCCTTGCTGCCATTCCAGGCGACCAGGACATGGTCGCCAGGCTGGCGCGCCACGGGTGCGCAGGGCACGACCAGCACCGGGCGCGCGCTGGTGAACAGCACGTATTCGGGGATGCGGCCGATCGTATCGGTCAGCGCTTCGGCCAGGTCGTCCTGGTTGACGACCACGAGGTCGCTGAAGCGACCCACGCGGGCCAGCGCATCGCTGGCCAGGTCGCACACCAGGCGGCTTTCCGACGACACCCCGGCCTCGGCGGCAATCGTCGTGAACTGCTCGAGCGCGCGGGACGCCGTGTCGTGCAGGGGCTGGAAATAGCTCGCCTCGAGGCTGTCGGGAGCAGCATGATACCCGTGCGGGAATACGTCGCGCGACACGCCGGTGGCGGCAAGGCCGATCAGGTGCGCGCCATGCGCCTTGGCCAGCTGCGCAGCGATCCGTATGCGTGCGGGCGCATGGCGTGACAAGTCGGCATGCACCAATATGGTCTTGTAGCTCATCGTTCCTGCTCCCCATGTTGATGATGTTCGGAATCAAGACAGTCTCCCCGCTTCGCTCGGCGGCGTGTTTGACCGAGATCAAATCGACTTGCTCCCCATGAATTGACCATCAGTCGACTTTCGTCTCGGCGCTCAGGTCGACCATTACAACGGCTAGTGGGCCAACAGGACGGGTAGCCACATGTCCTTCAGCACCGTCGCGGTGACGCCGCCGAGGATCTGTTCGCGCAGGTGCGCATGGCCATAGGCGCCGATGACGAGCAGCCCCGGCCCTGCGGCGAGGGCCGCGTTCAGCAGAACCTCGCCGGTACGGCCCGCGCCCGGCTGTTGCAGGAATGTCGCGACGACGCCGTGCCGCCGTAGGAAGGCGACGCAGCGGTCCGCTGCGCCCCGCTCCTGGCCCTCGTCGCCTTCCCCGAGGGACATGACCGTCACCTGCCGGGCGGCGCGCAGGAGGGGCATGGCGCCGTCGAGCGCGCGGCAGACCTGCGCGCTGCCGTCCCAGCCCACCAGCGCATCCATGCCGGGCCACGCAGTACCCGCGCCGGGAATCGCCAGGACGGACCGTGCGCCATGCAGCAGCACATGTGCAGCCAGGTCGCCCGGTGCAGATCTCCCCGTTTCGGCCATGTCCTGTCCTACCACGACCAGGTCGCATTAACGTGCCCGCAGCGCCAGGACGCACCCGACCTCGTCCTCGGCGAGGCTGTGCTCGAACGACGCGACGCCTTCCGCCTCGGCCAGCGCTGCGAAGCGCGCCAGAGCCTCGCGCGCCTCGTGCCTGAGCTGGTCGCAGCGCGCCTGCGCGGCCGGTCCAGCCTGCGCGAGCACGTCGGGCGGAAGGAATCCGGACAGGGTAGCGGCACGGAGGCAAGCCGTCCAGCCGCGCCGCTGCCTTAACATAACTTTCGGAGCAAATTTTGATTGCGGTCAAATAAATCCTTGTAATGCTTCGCTAGGCTGATCCAATCCAGCCATCGGAAGGAGACTTCATGAGCATTCGCAACCTCGGGCACTTGTTCCACCCACGCTCGGTGGCCGTGATCGGCGCCTCCGAACGGCCCGGCAGCGTGGGCGCGACGGTGTGGCGGAACGTCCTCGCAGGCGGTTTCGGAGGACCGCTGTGGCCCGTCAACCGGCGCCATGCCCAGGTCGGCGGCCATCCCGCCTTCGGCAGCGTGCGCGACCTGCCCGGCGTGCCCGACCTTGCCGTGATCTGCACCCCTGCGCCCACGGTGCCCAAACTGATCGGCGAGCTCGGCGCCGCCGGCTGCCGCGCCGCCGTGGTGATCAGCGCTGGCATGGACGCGGACGCCGGCGGCGCCCGCAGCCTGCGCCAGGCGATGCTGGAAGCGGCGCGACCCTGGCTGCTGCGCATCCTGGGTCCGAACTGCGTCGGCCTGCTGGTGCCCGGCATCGGGCTGAACGCCAGTTTCGCGCCGGGCGCGGCCCTGCCCGGCCGGCTGGCCTTCGTGGCGCAGTCAGGGGCGCTGGTCACCGCCGTGCTCGACTGGGCGGCGGCGCGGCGGATCGGCTTTTCCTGCTTCGTCTCCCTGGGAGACGGCAGCGACGTCGATTTCGGCGACCTGCTCGACTACCTCGCCGCCGACCCGGGCACCGACGCCATCCTGCTGTATGCCGAGAGCGTGCGCCAGGCCCGCAAGTTCATGAGCGCCGCGCGCAGCGCGGCGCGCGGCAAGCCGACCCTGATCGTCAAGGCCGGGCGCGGCGAGGACGCCGCACGCGCGGCCTTCAGCCATACCGGTGCGCTGGCCGGCTCGGACCTGGTCTACGACGCCGCGCTGCGCCGCGCCGGCATGCTGCGCGTGCTCACCACGGACGAACTGTTCGACGCGGTGGCAATGCTGGCGCGCACCCGGCCGCTGCGCGGCGAGCGCTTGGCGATCATGACCAATGGCGGCGGGCCCGGCGTCATGGCGACCGACGCGCTGGCGGACGCGGGCGGCGTACTGGCCCAGCTCGCGCCGCCCACGCTGGCCCGGCTCGGCGACGGCCTGCCGCCGCTGTGGTCGCACGCCAACCCGGTCGACATCGTGGGCGATGCCCCCGCCGAGCGCTACCGCCATGCGCTGGCCGTACTGCTGGACGCGCCGGAGACCGATGCAGTCCTGCTGATCCATGCGCCGACGGCGATCGTACCCAGCGCCGAGATCGCCCGCATCCTGCTGCCCCTGATGGCCGGCGCCGCCCGCCCGGTGCTGTGCTGCTGGCTGGGCGGCCCCAGCGTGGCCGAGGCCCGCCGCCTGTGCATCGAGGCCGGCGTCCCGGTTTTCGACACCCCGGAGGAAGCCGTCAAGGGATTCCAGCAGCTGGTCGATTACCGCCGCAACCAGGCCGCCCTGATGCAGGCGCCGGGACCGTGCGAACTGGGCGCTCCCGACCGCCCGGCCGCCCGCGCCCACATCGACCGGCTGCTGGCCGGCGGCACGGATCCGAACGGTGCGGTCGGGGAGCGCGCCACCAAGGCCCTGCTGGCAGCCTACGGCATTCCCGTGGTGGCAACCGAGTTCGCCGCCGACGCCGCCAGTGCGCTCGCCGCCGCCGGCCGCCTCGGCTATCCGGTGGCGCTCAAGATCGTGTCGCCGGACATCGTCCACAAGTCCGATGTCGGCGGGGTAGCGCTCGACCTGGCCACCCCGGAAGCGCTTGGCGCGGCGCTCGACGCCATGCTGGAGCGCGTGCGCGGCCGGCTTCCGCACGCGCGCGTGGACGGCTTCACGGTCCAGGCGATGGCGCGCCGGCCGCAGGCGCTGGAACTGATCGTCGGCCTCAGCACCGACCCCGTGTTCGGGCCGGTGGTGCTGTTCGGCCACGGCGGCATCGCCGTCGAGGTCACGGCCGACCAGGCGGTCGCACTCCCGCCGCTGAACCGGGTCCTGGCCGGCGAGCTCGTCAGCCGTACCCGGGTGGCACGCCTGCTGGCGGGCTACCGCGGCCGGCCGCCGGCCGACATGGAAGCCCTGTACGATGTGCTGGTCCGGGTGGGCCAGCTGGCGGCCGACCTGCCGGAACTGGCCGAGCTCGACATCAATCCTCTGCTGGCCGACGCCGGCGGCGTGATCGCGCTCGACGCCCGCATGCGGCTGCAGCCGGTTCCCGCCGGGTGCGACAGCCATGCGCGGCTGGCGATCCTGCCCTATCCGGAACAACTGGAACGCCAGGTGGACAGCGCGGCAGGCAGGCTGACGCTGCGTCCCATTCGTCCGGAGGACGCCGCCGCGCACGTGGCCTTCTTCCATGCACTCACGCCGCAGGACGTCCACATGCGCATGTTCGGCCTGATGCGGGAGCTTTCGCCCCAGCAGCTGGCGCGCTTCACCCAGATCGATTACGCGCGCGAGATGGCCTTCATCGCCACCCGCCCGGATCCGGCCGGGAATGGCGAAACGCTGGGCGTGGCGCGCGTCGTGATCGACCCGGACGACGTGCGCGGCGAGTTCGCGGTGACGGTGCGTTCCGACCTGAAGGGACGCGGTCTCGGGCGGCTGTTGATGGACTGCCTGCTCGACTACTGCGCGCAGCGCGGCGTGGCCGTCGTCGAAGGGGTCGCCCTGCCGGAGAATGCCGGCATGCATGGGCTGGCGCACGCGCTGGGTTTCGACGTCCATGCCGGCGCGGACGGGATGGTGACGATGCGGCGCATTCTCGATGCCGGCCGGGCCGCGTGATGAGCAAGCACATCCTGATCATCCAGGGGCACCCGGACGGCGCCCGCCAACACCTGTGCCACGCGCTTGCCCAAGCCTACGCCGACGGCGCACGCGCCGCCGGTCACGTCGTCGAGACCATCGAACCGGCGCGCCTCGATTTCAGCCTGCTTTCCGATGCGCAGCAGTGGCAGGATGGCGCGCCGCCGGCGGCGCTGCTGCCGGCGCAGGAAGCGATCGCCCGCGCCGCGCATATCGTGCTGGTCTATCCGCTGTGGCTGGGCGACATGCCTGCGCTCTTGAAAGGCTTCCTCGAACAGGTGCTGCGGCCCGGCTTCGCGCTGGCGCGCACTCCCGCGAATCCGCTCAAGGCCGGGCTGCTCGGCGGCCGCAGTGCGCGCGTGATCGTCACGATGGGGATGCCCTCGCTGTTGTACCGCTCGTTCTACCGTGCGCACAGCGTGCGCTCGCTGCGCCGCAATATCCTGCACTTCGTCGGCATCGCTCCGGTATCCACGACCATCGTCGGCGGCGCCGGCGCCATGACGCCCGAGCGGGCCGCCCGCTGGTGCGCGCGCCTGGGGCGCCTGGGCGAGCGCGCCGCCTGAGCAGCGGTTTCCCGCCGGCAGGCGCACGCTTGCCCGGCCGTTTAATCTGCAATTAATGTTCGCTGCATAGGCTTCTTCCAATGCAACAAAGAAATGGAAGAAGCCCTATGCCTCCCGCCCTCGCCGAGCCGGTCTTTCCGCGTGCGCAAGCGCCGCACGCCGCGCGCCCTCCCCGCTACCAGATCGAAACCGTCAGCCGCGGCGACAGCCGCCGCGCAGGCCTGGAAGCTTTTATCGCCCAGACCTTCCTCGCGAGTTACGGCTCGCGCGTACACCATTTCAGCACCACCCTGATCGGCTGCGCCGACGAGGATGGCAACTGGATCGCGGCGCTTGGCTACACCCCCGCCGCCGCGGGCCCGGTCTTCCTCGAGCAATACCTGGACGCGCCGCTGGAATGCGAGATCGCCGCCCGGACCGGACAGCCGGTCGACCGCGCCGGCGTGGTCGAAGTGGGCAACCTGGCCGCCATCCACGCGGGCGCGGCGCGCGCGCTGATCGTGCATACCACCCACTTGCTGCACGGGCTGGGCCTGCGCTGGGTCGCGTTCACGGCCACGCCCAGCCTCCTGAATTCCTTCCGGCGCCTGCGCCTGCAGCCGCAGTTGCTGGCGCAGGCCGACCCGGCGCGCCTGCCCGACGGCGGGCGCGACTGGGGAAGCTACTACGACACCCATCCTCAAGTAATGTTCGGCGACATCCGTTATGGCCATGACAAGCTTTCCTGACACTTTCCCGCCGGGCCGCGCCCTGCTGAGCGACGGCGTCCGTACGCTCGACCGCGCCGCGCTGGCGCAGCGCATCGCCACCCTGCTGAAGGCATTGGCGGCGCGCACGGCGCCGCGCGCCCCGGTGGCGATCCTGGCCGACAACAGCCCGGAATGGCTGGCGATCGACCTGGCCACCCAGCGGGCCGGTCTGACCCTGGTGCCGCTGCCGCTGTTCTTCACCCCGGCCCAGTGGCAGCATGCGATCACCGCCAGCGGCGCGCAAGCCCTGTTCTGCGCCGATCCCGCCCAGGGAGCCGCGCTCGGCTTTACCGGGACCGTCGCCCTGGACGGCCCGCTGGCGCTGTGCCAGCGTCCGGGCCCGGCCGCCCCTGCTCCGGCCCCGGGACTGGACGGCGTGCAGAAGATCACCTTCACCTCCGGCACCACCTCGGCGCCCAAGGGGGTCTGCCTCAGCACTTCCCAGCAATGGGAAGTGGCCCAGGCGCTGCATGCCGCCGGGCTGGGCAGGCTGGACGTCGAGCGCCACCTGTGCCTGCTGCCGTTCGCAGTGCTGCTAGAGA
This sequence comes from Massilia sp. ZL223, assembly GCF_018119395.1. Classification (GTDB taxonomy): domain Bacteria; phylum Pseudomonadota; class Gammaproteobacteria; order Burkholderiales; family Burkholderiaceae_D; genus Telluria. Next base: position 68,092 of record NZ_JAGPWD010000003.1, on the reverse strand, counting down.
ACATCGCCGGCCCCTATACGGCTTTGCTGAGCGGCGCCACCACGATCTGCCCGCCGCTGGCGGAGGTCGGGCTGTCGGGCGCCAGCGGTTTCGATCCGCAGCGCTGCCTGGACGCGATCGCCCGCCACCAGGCGAACAGCGTGATCCTGTTGCCGCAGATGCTGGCCGCGCTGCTAGCCGCCAGCGCCCCTGGCGACCCGCGCCTCGCCAGCCTGCGCTTCGCCGCCGTGGGCGGCGCCAGGACGCCGGCGCGGATCCTGGCCACGGCCCGCGCGCGCGGGCTTCCCGTATACGAAGGCTATGGCCTGTCCGAATGCAGCTCGGTGGTCGCTCTGAACCTGCCGGGCGCGGCGCGCGACGGCAGCGTCGGCCGCCCGCTGGCGAACCGCAGCCTGCGCATCGCGCCGGACGGCGAAATCGAGGTGCGCGGAGCCCCCGCTCGCTACCTCGGGCAGCTGGACGGCGCGGCCGGCGCCGGCGAGTGGTTCGCGACGGGCGACCTCGGCCACCTCGACCCGGACGGCTACCTGTATATCGACGGGCGCAAGAAGGACATCCTGATCACCGGCTACGGCCGCAACGTGTCGCCCGAATGGCCGGAGTCGGCGCTGCTCGGCACCGGCAGCATCGCCCAGGCGCTGGTGGTGGGCGACGGCCAGCCCTGGCTGGCCGCCCTGCTGGTGCCGGCGGCCCCCGGCCTCACCGCGCAGCAGCTGCAGGAAGCGGTCGACCTGGCCAACCGCGAGCTGCCGGACTACGCGCAGATACGGCGCTGGGCGCCGGCGGCGCCGTTCACCCCGGCGAATGGCCTGGCCACCGCCAACGGCCGTCCGCGCCGCGCGCCGATCCAGCAGCAGTATGCGGACCGCATCGCATCCCTTTTCGACCAGACGGAGCACGCATCGTGAATTTTTTCGACAAGCTCAAGGCAGAGACCGAGCAGGAACGGCAGCAGCTGTTCTCCATCCCGATCATCCAGGACGCGCTGCAAGGCAGCGTGACGACCGGCCAGTACATCGCCTTCCTGACCCAGGCCTACCACCATGTCAGGCACACGGTGCCCCTCATGATGGCCTGCGGCAGCCGCCTGGACGAGCGGCACGAGTGGCTGCGCCAGGCGATCGCGGAATACATCGAGGAAGAGATCGGGCACCAGGAGTGGATCCTGAACGACATCGCCGCCTGCGGCGGCGACGCCGCGGCGGCGCGCGCCTCGCGCCCGCACGCCAGCACGGAACTGATGGTCGCCTACGCCTACCACCAGGTCGATCGTGGCAATCCGGTGGCCTTCTTCGGCATGGTGCATGTGCTGGAAGGCACCAGCACCGCGCTTGCCACCCACGCCGCCGACACCATCCGCGGCGCCCTGGCGCTGCCGCCGGAGGCGTTCAGCTATCTCAGCTCGCACGGCAGCCTCGATCTTGAACACGTGGCCTTCTTCGAGAAGCTGGTGAACCGTCTCGACGACCCGCGCGACCAGGATGCGGTGGTACATATGGCGCGCATGATGTACGGCCTGTACGGCGGCGTGTTCCGCAGCCTGCCGCGCGGCGCGGCCCTGTTCGCGGAGGCGCCGTGAGCGGCGCGCGCTACCGCGCCGTGATCACGGGCGCCGGCGGCGGCATCGGCGCGGCGATCGCACGCGCCATGGCGCCCACCGCCGACGCCATGGTGCTGGTCGGGCGCCGGCGCGAACCGCTGGACGCCCTCGCCGCCGGACTTGCTGTGCCGGTGCGGATCGTCTGCGGCGACCTGGGCGAGGAATCGACCCTGGCCGCCGTCGAAGCCGCCGGGCGCGCCGCAGGCGGCATCAACCTGCTGGTCAACAACGCCGGCATCAGCGACTTCCACGCCTTCGAGACCCAGTCTCCGGCACGGATCCGCGCCATGCTCGAGACCAACCTGCTCGCGCCGATGCTGCTGACGCGCCAGCTCTTGCCCCTGCTGAAGGAGGCGTCCGCGGCCCAGATCGTCAACGTCGGCTCGGTCTTCGGCCAGCTGGGCTATCCGGGCTTTGCCGCCTATGGCGCCAGCAAGGCCGGCATGCTGACGTTTTCCCAGGCGCTGCGGCGCGAGCTGCTCGATACCACGATCACGGTGCGCCATTTCGCGCCGCGCGCCACCCGCACCGCCATCAACAGCGGCGCGGTGGACGCCATGAACCGCGAGCTCGGCACCGCCGAGGATACGCCCGAGGCGGTAGCGGCCGCGTTCATGGCCTTCCTCGGCGGCAGCGCCTTCCAGCGTACGCTGGGCCGCAAGGAGAGCTTCTTCGTGCTCGTCAACAAGCTGCTGCCCGGCCTGCCGGACGGCGGGATCCGCAAGCAGCTGGCGGTCATCCGCAAGCATTTGCCCGGCTGAAAAGCCTCGCCCATCACCAGGAGTAAAACGCCATGAACCTATTCGCCCGATTCGCCATTGCCCTGCTGTCCGCCGTCGCGCTGTCGGCCGCGGCCACGCCGCCGGAGGAAGTTTCCCGCCTGCAGGGCGCCTGGGAGCAGATCAAATACCAGACACCGGCCAACCAGCAGGAAAAGCAGTTCGAGCAATTGACCGGGCAGGCGCGCCAGGCCGCCCTCCAGAATCCCGCGAGCGCCGAGGTATTGATCTGGTATGCGATCATCGAGTCGACCTATGCAGGCGCCAAGGGCGGACTGGGGGCCCTGTCGCACGTGAAGAACGCCAAGAAGACGCTGGAGCAGGCGCTGGCGATCGACCCGCAGGCCCTGAACGGCTCGGCCTATACCAGCCTGGGCTCGTTGCATTATCAGGTGCCGGGCTGGCCGATCGGCTTCGGCGACGACAAAAAGGCGCTCGAGAACCTCAGGCGCGGGCTGGCGATCAATCCGGACGGCATCGACCCGAATTATTTCTATGGCGACTACCTGTTCCGCAAGGGCGACTACGAGGGCGCCGAACGCGCCCTGCGCAAGGCGCTGCAGGCGCCGGCGCGTCCTGGCCGCAAGCTGGCCGACGAAGGACGGCGCGGCGAGATCGCGCAGCTGCTCGAACAGATCGCTGCGAAGCGCCGGTAATTCAAGCAGGGGGAGAATGTGAGGCTGTTTCTGGTCGAAGATGATGAACTGCTGAGCAGCGGCCTGCAGGTCGCCCTGCGCCAGGCCCAATATACGGTCGAACACGTCGGCACCAGCGAGGCCGCTCTGTCGGCGCTGGCGCACAACGATTTCGACATGATGGTGCTCGACCTCGGCCTCCCCGGGATCGACGGCATCGCGGTGCTCAAGGCACTGCGCGCCGCCGGCAATCCGATCCCGGTGCTGATCCTGTCGGCGCGCGACGCCACCCGCGACCGTATCGCCGGCCTCGACCTGGGCGCCGACGATTACCTGATCAAGCCCTTCGAGCTGGACGAGCTGCTGGCGCGGCTGCGGGTGCTGGCGCGCCGCCGCAACGGGCACCAGGTGAACCAGCTGACCCTGGGCGCGCTGGCCATGGACATGGGCAGCCTGAGCGTGCGCTGGCGGGGCGAGCCGGTCGAGCTGCAGCGCCTGGAATTCATGCTGCTCAAGCAGATGGCCGAGCACCCCCAGCGCGTGTTCAACCGCGCCCAGCTCGAGGAATCCCTGTATGGCTGGGGTGAAGGCAGCGAGAGCAATACCATCGACGTGTACGTGCACCACCTGCGCCGCAAGCTGGGGCCGGAGGCGATCAAGACCGTACGCGGAGTCGGCTACCGCATCGGCGACCTGGCCGCATGAGCGGGCGCCCGTATTCAGGCCGGCGCCGCCTGGTGCTCGGCACTCTGGCCTGCATCCTGCTGATCTTCGCCGGCATCGGCGTCGGCGCCCACAAGGTGGCGCGCCACGAATCGGTCGAGCTGTTCAGCGCGCGCCTGGCCACCTCGGCCCGGGTGCTGGAGGCGCTGGTGGCGCAGCAGCTGGCGTCGGCCACGGTCGGCCGGCCGATCGTGATCTCCTTGCCGCAGGAGCTGGAAACCAGCACCAGCGACTTGCCCGAGTTCTTCGGCCACCGCTACGAGACCAAGATCGCCTTCCAGGTCTGGCGCGATGGGGCGCTACTGGTGAAGTCGGCCGCCGCGCCGGAAGCGCCGCTGGCGCCGCTGCGGCCGGGATTTTCCGAGCATGACATCGGCGGCGTGCTGTGGGAGGTGTTCGTCCTGCGCTCGGGCGACGTCTGGATCATGGCCGCCGAGAAGGAGGAAGTGCGCGAAGAACTTTCGGAAGGCATCGGCATGTCGATCCTGGCGCCGCTGGCGCTGGGCGCCCTGTGCCTCCTGGCGGTGCTGAACTGGCTGATCCTGCGCAGCACCCGCCCGCTGTCGGAACTGGCTACCCTGATCGCGGCGCGCAAGCCCGAATCGCTCGATCCGGTCGAACTGCACGCCGCGCCCCTGGAGCTGATGCCGATCGTGACCGAGCTGAACAAGCTGATGGACCGAACCCGCGCCTCGATGGAACGCGAGCAGCGTTTCCTGAACGCGGCCGCCCACGAGATCCGCACGCCGATCGCGGCCGTGCAGCTGCACCTGGAAAATGCGCTGCGCGCGGGAGACGAAGGCCAGCGCACCGGATCGCTGGAGTCCGCGCTGGCGGCGGCGCGCCGGACCAGCCGGCTGACGGAACAGCTGCTCACCCTGAGCCGGATCAGTTCCGGCGGCGACGCCGCGCCGCTGGAGCGCCTGTCGCTGATGGCAGTCTGCTGCGACGTGATCGGCACCCTCGAACCGCTTCTCGACCAGCGCGGCCAGAGCATCGGCCTGGAAGCCTTGCAGGACTGCCACGTGCTGGGCGAACCGGCCCAGCTGCGGCGCATGCTGCAGAACCTGATCGACAACGCGTCGGTGCACGGCGCCGCCGGCGGCGACATCCAGGTCACCCTGGCGCGGCGCGGGCAAGCCGCCGTCCTGACGGTATCGAACGACGGCGTGCCGATCCCGGAGGCCGAGATCGCCAAACTGTTCACGCCATATTATCGCGTGCAGGGCGCTCCCGCAGGCGGTTTCGGCCTCGGGCTGGCGATCGTGAAGGAAATCGTCGACCAGCACGGCGGCCAGGTCCGCATCAGGCGCAAGCCGGACGGCCAGGGCACGGTCGCGGAAATCAGCTTGCGGATCACCTGAGCCGCGTGCCCTCCCACAGCGCCTCGGCCCGCATGCCGGTACGGCAGAAGCCGAGGACCGGCTTGGGCGCGCTTGCATAGCAGGCGGCAAAGGCGTCGAGGTCGGCCTGCGTGATCCTGCCCGGCGTGACAGGCAGGTGCAGCGCCCGCATGCCGTGTTTCATCGTTTCCGCCTCGATCTCGGCGAAGGAGGGCTGGCCGGGGCCTTCGCCGTCCGGCCGGTTGCAGACCAGGGTGGCGAAGCCCTGCTCCTTCAGCCGCCCGACGTCCGCGGGCGTGATTTGCAGCGCCACTGCGTAGTGCGTGCCGAGATAACGGATCGTCATGTTGCTCTCCTGTGCGTCGATAAATTACATTATATTGAAAAATAGATTGTTTGTCGATATAATGTAATTCAATAGATTGACGGAGAACCTTATGCGCGACACACAACAACTCGACTTGCAGCAGATGCGCGCCGCCGCCGCCCAGGCCTGCGCCCTCCTCAAGGTCCTGGGCAATCCGGACCGGCTGATGCTGCTGTGCCAGCTGAGCCAGGGCGAACACGCCGTCGGCGAGCTGGAGTCCCTGCTGGGGATCGGCCAGCCGACCTTGTCGCAGCAGCTCACCGTGCTGCGCAAAGAACAGCTGGTCGGCACGCGGCGCGAAGGAAAGCAGATCTTCTACCGAATCGACAGCAATGAAGCGCTGGCGCTCATGCAGGTGCTGTACCAGCAGTTCTGCCTGCCATCCCAAGGAGTCACACCATGAACATCGACTGGATCCACTTCACCCCCTGGAGCTCGCTCGCCGGCGGGCTCATCATCGGCGCGGCGGCCGCCGCCTTCATCCTGCTCAACGGCAGGATCGCCGGCATCAGCGGCATCCTGGGCGGGCTGCTCCGTCCCGCGCGCGGCGACATCGGCTGGCGCCTGGCCTTCCTGCTCGGCCTGGTAAGTGCGCCGCTCGCCTACGCGCTGCTGGCGGCGCCGCCCGCCGTCACCGTGGAGGCCGATGGGCCGACCCTGGTCGCCGCCGGCCTGCTGGTCGGCGTGGGCACCCGCTATGGCGCCGGCTGCACCAGCGGGCATGGCGTGTGCGGCATCTCGCGCCTGTCGCCGCGCTCGCTGGTGGCTACCGCCGCCTTCATGCTGGCCGGCTTCGCCACCGTATTCCTCACGCGCCACCTGTTCACCTGAGACTGGAGACACCGCCATGCACATCCTTAGCGCACTCATCGTCGGACTGGTGTTCGGCATCGGCCTGATCGTCTCGGGCATGACCGACCCGTCCAAGGTGCTCGGTTTCCTCGACCTGGCCGGGAACTGGGACCCCTCGCTCGCCTTCGTGATGGGCGGGGCGATCCTGGTCGGGCTGCTTGCCTTCCGCGTGGCCGGCAGGCGCGAACGCTCGCTGCTGGGCGAGGCCATGCGCCTGCCGAGCGCGACCCGGATCGACCGCCGCCTCGTGCTGGGCTCGCTCGCCTTCGGGGCCGGCTGGGGCCTGGCGGGCTACTGCCCCGGCCCGGCGCTGGCCTCGCTGGCGAGCGGCAGCGCCAAGCCGCTCGTGTTCACGGCCGCGATGGTCGCCGGCATGGGGGTGTTCGAACTGCTCGAACGGCTGGGCGCCGCCCGCGCCGCCGCCAAGGCCTGAGGCGGACGCCATGATCCCTGCCCTGCTCGGCCTCGCGGTCGGCCTGGTCCTGGCGCTGACCGGCGCAGGCGGCGGCATCCTCGCCGTGCCCCTGCTGGTGTTCGGCACCGGCATCGGGGTCGCCCAGGCCGGTCCGATCGGCCTGCTGGCGGTCGGGATGGCGGCCACGCTGGGCGCCATCCTCGGGCTGCGCGCCGGGCAGGTGCGCTACCGCGCCGCCCTTCTGGTCGCGGCAGCCGGCATGCTGCTGGCGCCGGCCGGGCTGTGGGCGGCGCGCCTGGCCGACGCCCGCTGGCTGGGCCTGCTGTTCGCCCTCACCTTGCTGTATGTGGCGGCCAGGACCTGGCGCCAGGCCGCCCTACCCGTCCCGGGCCAGTCCGCGGCTGCGCCGGTATGCCTGCGCGGCGAACAGACCGGCCGCTTCGTCTGGACCCGCCCCTGTGCGCGGGCGCTGGGCCTGTCCGGCGCGCTTGCCGGTTTCTTGTCCGGCCTGCTCGGAGTGGGCGGCGGCTTCGTCATGGTGCCCGCCCTGCAGCGCTATACCGACCTGCCCATCAAATCGGCGGTCGCGACCTCGCTGGCCGTGATCGCCATCATTTCCGCCGCCGGGGTCGCGGCGTCGGCGGCCCAGGGCGGCATCGATTGGCCGATGGCGGTCCCGTTTGCCGGCGGCGCCCTGGCCGGCATGCTGGGCGGCCGGTCGCTCGCCGCCAGGGTGGCGGGACCAGCCTTGCAAAAGGCCTTCGCCGCGGTCTCGGCCCTGGTAGCCGCCGGCATGATCGCAAAGGCCCTGCTCGCCTGAAATGCAGCCTCCCTTCCTTTTGGAGAACGATATGAACCTGAATCCCATCCAGCTGTTCGACACCGAATCCTCGACCTTCACCTACATCCTGGCCGCACCCGGCGAGACGGAGGCCGTCATCATCGATCCCGTGGAGCGCCACTGGGAGCGCGACCTGCGGCACCTCGAGCGCCTCGGCCTGAAGCTGCGCTACGTGCTCGAGACGCACGCCCATGCCGACCACGTGACCTCGGCAGGCCGGCTGCGCGAACTGACCGGCGCCGCCGCCGCCGTGCCGGCGGGCTGCGGCATCGCACCCGCCGAGCTGCAACTCAAGGACGGCGACGTGCTCCGCTTCGGCGCCGGCGAGGAGATCGCCGTCCTCCATACCCCGGGCCACACCGCCGGCAGCATGAGCTATGTCTGGCGCGGCAACGTCTTCACCGGCGACACCCTCCTGATCGACGGCTGCGGGCGCACCGACTTCCAGAGCGGCAGCGCCGACGCGCTGTACGACAGCGTCAACGCCAAGCTGTTTACATTGCCGGACGACACGCGCATGTGGCCGGGCCACGACTACAAAGGCCAGGCGGTATCGACAATCGGCTGGGAAAAGCGCCATAACGCGCGCCTGGCCGGCCGCAGCCGCGCGGATTTCGTCAAGCTCATGGGCGAACTGAACCTGCCGAAGCCGAAGCTGATCGACGTGGCCGTGCCCGCCAACCAGAACCTGGGCCTGCCGCACGGGGCCTGATTCGCCTAGGATGTCAAGGCATGGTAGAGCTCTTCCTCCTGGGCGAAATGCAATCTCAGGATGGAGTCGAGTGCATACAGGGTCCGGCGCAACTCGCGCCTGGACTCGCCGGCTTCGCCGTCCTGCGGCGTGGCGCTGGCGAGCCGCTCGATGACACGGCTCAGGTGAAAGATCGCCCGATGCGTACTGCTCATGGATGCCATCGGGTCCTCGCCGCCCAGCATCCGCGCCAGCTGCGGGTACAGCGCGGCGTCATCGTTCGACTCATGGGGAAGTATGCGGTCGCGAAGCGCTGCATTCACCTGCGAGATTTCGCTTCGCAGCACCTCGGCCGGCATGCCGTCCACCCGGTCGGCCAGCCAGCCCACGTGATCGATGACCGGCATCAGGCGCTGATGTTCCTCCTTCAAGCGGCTGGCTTCGCGGGGCGGCATCTGTCGTCCGGCGTCTCCCGTGTCCAGGCGCAGGACGCGCAGCGCGTTCAGGATGACGGCGACGTCGATCAATTCCTGCAGGAGTGCGCCGGCGACCGGGGGCAGATAGCCGAAAGCCGCAACGATCATGGCGATGATCGACATGCCCATGCCTCCAATGACACTCTGCAGCGCAATGCTGCGGGTCCGCTGGGCGATACGGATCGCAAACACCAGGCGGTCGAGACGGTCGACCAGCAGCACCACCTGCGCCGACTCGGCCGCAGCGGCGGCGCCGCGCGCGCCCATGGCGACGCCGATGTCGGCGGCGGCCAGCGCCGGGGCATCGTTGATGCCATCGCCGACCATCATCGTCACCCCGTCGATCCGCGCCGCGGAGATGGCGGCAAGCTTCGATGCCGGCGTCTGCTCAGGCAAGATGGTATCGATCCCCAGTGACGCCGCGATCGTCGCGGCGACGTCGCTACGGTCGCCGGTCAGCATTGCGATCCGGGTGACGCCCGAGGCCCGCAAGAGGCGCAATGCCCGGGGTGAATCGAGCCGGATCTCATCGGCCATCAGCAAGACGCCGCTCAAGCGCCCGCCGATGGCGACGCAGACCACGGCAGCGCCCTCATACCTGGCGCGTTCGAGGACGCTGGCGGCCCAGCCCGGTTTCTCCGCATCCCCCGAGACGTAGCGATAGGTGCCGACGCGCACCAGCGCTCCGTCCACGAACCCGGAAAGTCCCGCGCCGGCCTCCTCGCTCACCTCTTCGGGGAGCGACAGGACCGCTCCCCGTTCGAGCGCCGCGCCGACCACCGCTTGGGCAATCGCATGGCCGGACATCTGTTCCAGGGATGCCGCCAGCCTGAACACGTGCTCCGGCTGCAGCAGCGGATCGGCCGCGATAGCGGCCAGCCGGGCCTTGCCGCCGGTAAGCGTCCCCGTCTTGTCAAAGAAGATAGTGTTCACCTGCGCCAGCTTTTCCAGCGCACCGCCGTGCTTGATCAGGATGCCCCGTTGGGCGCAGCGCGACATCGCGCTGACGATCGCGACGGGCACGGCAAGGATCAGGGGGCACGGCGTGGCGACCACGACCACGGCCAGGGCCCGGTTCGGGTCCCCCGTCGCGAGCCATGCGATCGCGGCGATCCCGAGTGCCAGGGGAACAAACAACAGCGCATACCGGTCCGCCAGGCGTGCCGCAGGCGCCCTGGATTCCTGGGCCGCGCGCACGAGACGGATGATGCCGGCAAAGCTGCTGTCCTCCGCCGTGGTCGTGGCAAGCAAGTCAAAGGCATTGCCGGCATTGACGACACCGCTGCCTACCGTGTTTCCAGGCCCGTATGTCACCGGCAGGGCCTCGCCTGTGAGGCTCGATTCATCGACCGTGGCGCCAGTGAGCAGCCTACCGTCCACCGGCACGGTCTCGCCCGGCCTTACCAGGAGCCTGTCGCCCGGCTGTACCGCGGCAAGCGCCACTTGCACCACCGAGCCATGTTCATAACGGTTGGCCAGCTTCGGCGCCCGGCTCAGCAGTGCGGACATCTCGTCCTGCGCCCGCTTTTCCGCGTAGTCCTCCAGCGCGCGCCCGCTCGCAAACATCAAGGCGATGACCGCCGCGGTCAGGGCCTCCTGGAGCGCCACGGCGCCGACGATCGATACCAGCGCGATGAGGTCGAGACCGAATTTCTTCTGCCACAAGGCCAAGGCGGTATTGTGCAGCACCGCAACGAGCACAACAGTGGCGCCGCCCAGCCAGACCCAGGTCGCGGGGCGCGCCATGCCGAGCAGGTACAAGGCTCCCCCGGTGGCCAGGGCAAGCGCGCAGATTGCCACCTGGAGCACATTCAACCGCCGATTCATATGCATGATGACGCCCCCGCCCCGAACGTAGCTCTCGACTAAAACCAAGTATTTTGACCTGCATCAAACGTACTCATGCCCGGCGTGGCATCTAATGCCAATGAGGGCTCCAGGGATGGACAGCGCCCGGGTGCACGCCGCGCCATCCTGGGACCCACCCCTTTCAAGGAGACCGGCATGGGTACGCACCGGCTGTTTCATACCGAAGCGATCGACAAGGTAGCAGCGACCCGCAAGATCCTCGTCTGGGATGCCCCGGTGCGCGTGTTTCACTGGCTCATGGTCTTGTGCTTTGCCGGCGCCTACCTGACCGCCGAGCTGGACGAGTGGCGCCTGTTGCACGTCACGCTAGGCTACACCATGGCTGGGCTGGTTGTCTTCCGCATCGCCTGGGGCGTGATCGGAACGCACCATGCGCGGTTCACCGATTTCGTCCGCGGTCCCGGCAGCATCCTGCGCTACTTCCGCGGCTTGCTTCGTGGCCGGCCCGAACATTACGTCGGCCATAATCCTGCCGGCGCGATGACAATTCTCGCCTTTCTGCTCCTGACCGTCATTATTGCCGGCTCCGGTTGGGCCACCGACAGGGGGCTGGCCGGCGACACGATGGAAGAACTCCACGAGGTCCTTGCCAACCTCATGCTGGCGATCGTCGGTGTTCACGTGGCCGGGGTCCTTGCCGGCAGCGCGGTTCACCGTGAAAACCTGGTCGCGGCAATGATCAGCGGACGCAAGTCCGGTGCACCACAAGACGGGATACACAGCGCACGGCGCGGCGTGGCCGTGGTCCTGCTGATCTGCGTCCTGGGTTTCTGGTGGCTTCAATGGCAGGACGCGCCGGCCAGAGGCGCATCTGCCGACGGGCCTGTTCCGGCGGCAAGACCCGATGTCCGCGAGGGCGCCGACGAGACGGAGCCCCACCGGGCCCGGTCTTGAGAACCGCAGCGAAGGCGAAGGAGGCTCCATGCTGACGAGAACGATTTTGCGCATCACGGCAGTTTGTGCGCTCTCGAGCACGGCGATGGGCGGCTATTGCATGGCCGGGATGCAGGGCCCCGAACAGCCACAGGAAGCACCAGGGCGCGGCCGGGTCCCGCCGTCGATAGCTACGGAACACGACAAACTCCACGACGCACTGGCCAGGCTGACCCGGGCGCAGGGGCGGACCGCGATCGAAGCGCGGAATGTGCAGCAGCTGCTTCAACCTCACTTCGCCAAGGAGGAACAGTTCGCACTTCCGCCCCTCGCGGCGCTGGCGGAGCTGGCGTCGGGAGGCAGGCCCGCGAACGCCGCCGAGATCATCTGGATGTCAGCTTTTCTGCAGGGCGATATGCCTGCCATGCTGGCGGAACACCGGGCGATTGCGCAGGCCCTGGACCGGCTGCGCGCGGCCGGCCGAAAAGAAGGAAAGAAGGAAGCTGTGGCGTTCGCCGCACACTTGAAGGCGCATGCGCGGCAGGAGGAGGAAATCCTCTATCCGACTGCAATCCTTGTCGGCCGGTATCTGAAGCTCCAACAACAATAGCCGCCCTGTTGTCGCTGACAAGCCCTTTACCGCCTGCGCGCGAGGCGGAGCTTGCGCAGCTCGAGACCCGCCAGCGCGAGCATTGCGGTCAGCCCGGCGACGCCCAGCATGGCCGGTGCCGGCGGCGCCAGCAGCAGCATGGACGCCGCCGGAGGCGTGAATACGGCAAGTGCCAGCAACAGCAGCGCCACCCCGGCAATCGTCCAGAACACCGGATTGGCTGTGCGCAGCGTCCCTCGGACGCCGCCTTGCTGGCGGTTCGACAACAGCAGGGCAAGGCTGCACAGGATCAGCCCCGCGAAGGCGACCGCGCGTGCTTCGGCTTCCGGCAGCTGCGACAGCGCCCAGGCGTACAGGAGGGTCAACAAAGCCAGTACCCACGTGCCCTGCGCCACTGCGCCGAGAATCGCTTCACGCCCGAACAGCGCATCGTCGAGCGCCCGCGGCGGCCGCCGCATCATGTCGGGTTCCGCTGGTTCGTTCTCGAAGGCCAGCGAGCAGGCGGGATCGATCACCAGTTCGAGGAACACGATGTGCAAGGGATAGAGGAGGACGGGCCAGCCCAGCAGGACCGGCAGCAAGGCCATGCCCGCGATCGGCACATGCATCGCCATCACGTAGCACATCGACTTGCGCATGTTGCCGAATATCCGGCGCCCCGAGGCGATCGCCTCGACCAGCGAGGCGAACCGGTCGTCGAGCAGGGTCAGCTCGGCCGCCTCGCGCGCGACGTCGGTGCCGCGCCGCCCCATCGCGACGCCGACGTTGGCCGCGCGCAGCGCCGGCGCGTCGTTGACGCCGTCTCCCGTCATCGCCACCACGGCGCCATTGCGCTGCAGCGCCTGCACGATGCGCAGCTTCTGCTGCGGCGCGATGCGTGCGCAGACGTCGACGCCATCGAGCCGGCGCGCCAGCGCCTCGCCGTCGAGGCTTTCGATCTGCGCGCCGGTCAGCACCTCGCCGCCGCCGAGGCCGGCCTGGCGCGCGATCGCACTGGCAGTCTGCGGGTGGTCGCCCGTGATCATGACGATGCGCAGCCCCGCTTCGCGGCAGGCCGCGACCGCGTCCGGTATATCCTGGCGCAGGGGGTCGGCCAGCGCCGCCAGGCCGAGAAGCTCGAAGCCGAAGCCGGCGGGATCGTCCGGCCATGGCCCGCCCCCGGCTGGCGCGCGGGCGACGGCCAGAACCCGCAGTCCCGCGCCCGCCATCCGCGCCGCCGCGCCGAGGACAGCGTTCCTGCGGGCCTCGTCCGTGCGGCACATCGCGGCGATCGCCTCCGGCGCTCCCTTGGCGGCCGCCAGTCCGGTACCGTCGCCCCGGTCCCAGATGTGGACCAGCGCCGGCCGCTGCGGGGTCAGGCCGTACTCGTGCACCAGGGACCAGCCGCGCGGCGTCGCGCCGCCGTCCGGGAGCGCGTTGGCAGCCAGGCGCCAGAACGCCGCCTCCATTGGATCGCTGCCGAGCTCCCGGCTGGCGCGCAGCGCGTACGCCAGCAGTTCCCGGTGCAGCGCCGGCATCGGAACGCCGGCGACCGGCTCATGGGGGACTCCGTCGCGCCACAGCGCCGCCACCGCCATCCGGTTCTCGGTCAGCGTGCCCGTCTTGTCCACGCACAGGACCGAGGTCGAGCCGAGGATCTCGATAGCGGCCAGGCGCCGCGTCAGGACCTGCTGCCGGGCCAGCCGCCAGGCACCGATGGCCGGAAACACCGTGAGGATGACAGGAAATTCCTCCGGAAGCATCGACATCGAGAGCGCAATCCCTGCCAACAGGGCTTGCAGCCAGTCGCCGCCGCGCGCGACCAGCAGCAGCACCAGCGAGAGGCTGACGACCGCGCCCAGCAGCGCAAAACGGCGGGCCAACAGCGTGGTCTCGCGCTGCAGGCGCCCGCGCGGCGGTTCGATATGGCCGAGGGCTGCGCCAATGCGCCCGATCTCGCTGCGGATACCGGTGGCGCTGATCCGCGCCAGGCCATGGCCTTGCACCACCAGGGTGCCCGAATAGACCCAGGGCAGATCGGCGCCACCCGGGGCGGCCGGGGCACTCCCCTGCGGCGCCGCCAGCTTGCCGACCGGGACCGACTCCCCGGTGAGCAGGGATTCGTCGACCAGCAATCCGGCCGCGGACAGCAGCAGGCCGTCGGCAGGAACCCTGTCCCCCTCGCCCAGCTCGACCACGTCGCCTTCGACCAGGGCAGTGGCCGGCACGCGCTGCACCCGCCCATCGCGCCACACCAGGGCGTTCGGCGAACTCAAGTCGCGCAGTGCCTGCAACGCGCGTTCGGTACGTCCTTCCTGGAACAAGGTCATGCATAGCATCAGGCACACCATGCCCAGCAGGAAGGCGCCTTCGCGCGGCTCGCCGAGCAGCAGGTAGAGTACGGCCGCACCCGCAAGCAGCAGGTACATGGGCTCGCGCGCCGCGTCAGCAGCGATGCGCCGCCACCGCCGTCGCCCCGCATCCGGCAGCCGGTTGGGCCCGTCTCGCGCCAGGCGCCGCGCCGCATCTTCGCTGCTCAGCCCCTCGGGTGCCGCGGCGGCGTCAGCCTCCATGGATGCCCAGCCACGGCCGGAGCCCGCTTGCAATGTAGGGGCGTGTGCCCGCGCAGATCCGAACCAATTCACGCATTGCTTTCTCGCTGTCGCATTCAACCGACGTGGTCGGATCGACTGTAAATCCTCCGCGCGCGGAAGTCATGCATCTGAATTGACCGAGATCAAATTGCGCATAGATAAAGGGAGCCGTTTCCTGAGCTCACCATACGCTGCCCGCGGGGAAACTCATCCGTATTTCCGCTTGCCCCTTCGGGGACTTTGCCAGATACTGGTCAAGCGTGGCCTTCGTGGTCCTTCAAGGGGGAACGGATGAATCACATGAGCATTCCTCGCGTCCTGCGTACGCCCGTCCCGGTTCCGCAGTCCGCCCATTGTCCTCGCTGTATCGTCCGCGATGCATGCGCGCCTGCGGGTGCCGATGCCAGCGGGGCCGGGGCATTCGATGTGCTCGCCGGCTATCGCCGCCGCCTGGAACGCGACGAAACCCTGTTGCGCAGGGCCCAGCCTTTGGTGGCGCTCTATGTGGTGCGCCTGGGACACCTGAAGGCCACGCGTCCCGACCGCCACGGCCAGCCACACGTTACCGCATTCCATATGGCTGGAGACCTGATCGGACTGGACGCCATCTGCGCCGGGCATCACGCATGCACCGTGGTGGCGCTGGAAGACAGCGAAGTATGTGCGATCCCCTATCCCGAATTTCAGGATGCCTTGCGGGCATCATCGCAGTTGATGCAGCGCTTCCACTGCGCCATGAGCCATGAAATCGTCCGCGAGCAGGCCGCGCTCATACAGGCGAATACCCCGGCGGCCGAACGGCTGGCAGGCTTCCTGCTGAGTCTCTCGGCAAGATATGCCGAACGTGGCTTGTCCCCGAACCGGTTTCGCCTGCACATGTCGCGCGCGGATATCGGCAACCACCTTGGACTGGCGCTGGAAAGCGTCAGCCGGCTGCTGACCCGTTTTCGCGACCTGGGGTGGATCGAGCTCGACAAGCGTGAACTCGTCCTGCGCGACCCGGACAAGCTCGAGGCGCTGCTGACCGCCGTCCCCGCTTAGCTGCCAGGGCCGGTATCCAGGGCCAGTTCGATGCGGTTCCGCCCGCCCGACTTGGCCCGGTAGAGGGCGGCGTCGGCCTCGGCCAGCAAGGCGTCGAAATGCGCATGGCCGGGCCCGAGCGCCGCGACGCCGATGCTGATCGTGCACGCGACGCTGCCTTGGGGAAGTTCGAGCCGTATGGCCGCCACAGCCTTGCGCATCCTCTCGGCGCAAGCGAGCGCATCTTCCACTGGCGTCTCGGGCATGACGCAGACGAACTCTTCGCCACCGACGCGGCCGAAGTAGTCACTGGCGCGCAGTTCGTCCGAACATGCCTTGCCGATCGCGCGGATCAGTGCGTCGCCCGCCGCATGGCCGAAGGTGTCGTTGATGCGCTTGAAGTAGTCGATATCGAGCATGCTGATCGTCAACGGCCTGTTGTACCGCCGCGCCAGCGCGAGATCATGGGTGGCGAGCTCGATCAGGTAGCCGCGCGCCAGCAGTCCGCTCAGGCTGTCGTGGCGGGCGGCATACTCGAGCGCATGCTCCGCCGCGAAGGCGCCGCGCCGCAGGCGGCCATGCGCGACGGCGATGGCCACCGCCAGCCCAAGCGTGAGCAGGTAGAGCAGGAGGCTGCTGGTGAAGAGCTGCTGTGGCAGGACGGCGGCAGCCAGCACGGCAAACAGCAGCGAAGGGAACGGGAACAGGTACAACAAGCGATGCAGGCGCGGCTCGACCAGGGCCGCCAGGAACATGGCCCCGGTAATCGCCGGCAGTGCGAGCACCAGGCCGCCGGGGAGGAGTGCCGAACTCAGGATCATGGCGCCCGTATGCGTGCCGTACACGAAGCCGCAGCGCCAGGCGACGGGGATGGCAGGGTGCCACTCGGCGTAGCCTGCCGCTCCGGCCAGCACCAGCGCCAGGCGCACGAGGCAAGTGGCGCCTGCGCGCTCCGGATCGAGCCAATAGTCCCAGGCGCTGAACAGGATCACGGCGATGCCGAACACGGCCCCGAGCGCGGGCAGCATGCCGGATATGCTGCGGTCGAGGGCGACGCCGAACTCGCGCTCGAGGGGCGGGTCGAGCGTGCCCAGGATGCGCGTCCGTGCAGCGCGCCAGCGCTGCCCCAGGCCAGGACGAGCACCGGCCTGCACCTCGCCCCTGCCGGCAAGCTTCGCGTGGCTTGCAAGCATGCGCCATGCCTGCCACTGTGGATGGAAACGCACTGGCTGTCCCTATCGCGTGGAATGCTCGGCAGGGCACGGACGCGCGAACCCCTGCGCACGTTCGTCGTCCGGAACCGGACGCAACACCATGACCGGGACCGGTGCATACGCGAGAACGGCCTGCGTGACGCTGCCCGCCAGCAGGCGGCTCAGCCCGCGCCGGCCATGCGAGCCCATGAAGATCAGGTCGCACGCCTGCTCGCGAGCAGTACCGACGATCACCTTACCGGGATCCATGGACAGTTCGACGCGCTCGGTACACGTCACGCCCGCTTTCCGCGCGCGTGCGCAGACGGCCGCGACCTGCGCTTTCGCCTCCTCGAGCAGGACGTCGATCTCCAGCCCCGCATCGATCACCATCGCGGCCTCGGCCGACTGCATCGCCGGCTGGGGCATGGCGACGGAGAGCGCCACGATCTCGCCGCCGCAGGCGCGGGCGAAGTCGATCGCGGCGGCGACGGCGTTCTCGGAGACGGCAGAGCCGTCGGTAGGAACCAGGATACGCTTGTACATGGCTGTCGTCCTTTCTGGCGCGGCGGCGCCCTAGCGGTGCACCATCACGGGGATCGCGCTGTGGACGAGCACCTTCTGGGTCTCGCTGCCCAGAAGCAGTCCCTTGATGCCCCTGCGGCCGTGTGAAGCCATCACGATGAGATCGCAGTGCTGCGCCCGCGCGGTGGCAATGATGGCCTCGTAGGGAGTATCGGATACCACTTGCAGGCAGGTGCAGCGCACACCCGCATCGCGCGCGGCCTCGGCGACCTCGTCCAGCAGACGCCCCGCCCGCGCCTTGCTGGCCTCCGCGTACTGGGACGCGGTTTGTTCCAGCATTTCCGCGTCGGTGGTGAAGGTATGGAACTCGGGTACCGCGGTCATGGCGACCAGTTCGGCCCCGACGCTCCTGGCGAAGCCGACGGCGGCCAGGGCGGCTCGTCCCGAAGCTTCGGAACCGTCGGTCGGAAACAGAATTCGCTTGTACATGTCCACTCCTGGATGACGTTGTGGAAGGGGCCGCCTGCCGGTTTTGTTAGGCGGGTTCGACGCTCCCCCGGTACAGCATGACCGGCAAGGGGGAATAGGCGAGCACCAGTTGAGGCACCCGCGCGGCGATCAGCTTGGTCAGGCCTCCCTGTCCATGTGTCGCCATGAAAATCAGGTCGCAATGTCGTTCAAGGGCGATTCGGATGATTTCCTCGTACTCCGGCGATCCGGCGGAGGTGAGCTCGCTATGCGGCACCCCCGCGTCCCCGGCCAGGCGGGCGATTCTAGCGGCGCGGCGCGCAGCCAGGTCAAGCGCCCGCTCGCGCCCCGTCGGGGAGCCTGGCTCGGCGATAGACAAGGCGACGATTTCAGCGCCACAACCGCGCGCGAGCGACACCGCAGCCTTACCCGCGGTGTCGGACAAGGGCGAGCCATCGGTAGGAACCAGGATTTTGCGGAACATGATCGCCTTTCCTGTCCGTCTGCGTTGAAGGACTTTTAGCGCAAGTCTGTACGGCTCAATCAAAAAAATATTTGATGCAGGTCAAGAGACAAGTAATTTCGCAGGTGTTGATCGCCGCCGGGCCAAATGCCGGCCCAGCCCAAGGACCAACAGCCCTGCCGCCATGAGGGCGAGCGGTGCCGGCTCCGGCACCACACCCACCTGGACGGACAGCCTCGCATCGGTGGTGGAGGACATCTGCCAGTGGAGTGGCACATCGGGATTGCTCGGAAAAACATCGATCGCGTAATACCCATAGATGCCATCGCTCGAGTCAGCCTGGAGCGGGCTCAATGGTCCAGTTGATTCCGGGTTGTGCGGCAGGTAGGTCAGCGTATGAGAGAAACGGACCGTGTAGCTGGCGTCCGGCGGACCTGGAGTGTTAAACAAGATCGTGTGGCTGTACGCGTCGAAGCTGGGGGACTGGCCGGTCCGATTGACCGAGCTGTTGGCGCTGCCGCCGTAGTGGTAGATCTGGTCTCCGATCCGGAAGTCGATCGCCACCGCGCCTCCGTTGTTGTCGGCCCGGTTGGAAGGCATGGCGTCCGGCTCGAACGCCGACGTGAGTGTCAGTTCAAAAGGAAGCAAGGGCGCCGGCGTGGCGCTGTTCAAGCCGAGTGCGAACAGGACGGTGCTGTCGACATCGCTGGTACCGGCAGAATGCGTGGTGACGACGACCGGATCGGCCAAGGCCACGACCGGCAGTCCTAGCAGGATCATGCAACTACGCTTCATCAGGGCTCTCCGCAGGATTGTCATCGAACTCGGCATGTGATCGGCAACATCAGGCCCGTTCGAGGCTGCTCAGGGAAGGGATGCGGGCCACGTTGCCTAGGGCGAACGATCCCCACACCGGGCCTCTCTGTAGAAATCGATGCGGTTTCACCCATGGCATCCAATGGAGCACTGTTCACCGGAAAGTCTGCGGGGACATCCAGGTCTACCGCCGATGCATACTTTTCGCTGTCAATAGAGTGTCGCCATTAGCCGGTGACCGCGTCTGTGGCCAAGCCTGGCAAGCAGCGCTCAATGGCTCGCCACAGCCAGCTTTCCGGGAAGTGCCAAGCCGGGGCCCACCGTTGCGTCATCCCAATGCTTCTTCGCTTGGCCTTCCATCGGCGCAGCCTCCGAAACCGCCTGTGTCGATATCACCTTAGTCCGCGCCCATCTTTCGATCAAGAGCATTTTGGGCGTTTTCGAGGCCCTCATCTCGTGATGCTGCTAATCGAAATACGAAGATACTAACAACGGCCTGCTGGGCCGCTCGTGGAGCGATGGAACGTCGGACCGCCCTTGCCAAATAAGATATGCCGAAGATGGAAACCGAAAAAACGAAACGGGCCTCATTTTGAGGCCCGTTCGTATTTTTATTTGGAGGCGAGGACGGGAGTCGAACCCGTCTAGACGGCTTTGCAGGACGCATTATACTCAACAATTTCAAAGACTTAGTTGAGAACCACAGTATTTCACCACCTGAGCTCGCTCAAGCTTGGGCCCAGGTCCGGCGGGAACAGTCATCGAAGTGTGCCTTTCCGGTGTAAGGTCGGCCGTCATCCATTGCCCGGGGTCTCGAAGATAGATAATGCGCTGTCGTGCCGCGTTATCGGCCGAGCCCAGTATCGTCAAGCGGAAGTTACAAGTTCCACTTCAGCATCAGCATTGGTGAGTTGCGTGAATAATTCGCACCGTTGATCTTGTAGCGATGGATCTCGTACCGCAGGCCGAGTTGTACCCTTCCCTTCGGGTCCATCTCCAACAAGAGCTCCGGCCTGAGGAACACCTCGGTCCCATTGCTTCCCGCACCGTTGACCAAGGAGAGAAGGTTGAAGTGCAGCTGTTGCCCGGCAATCGGCCATGGCTTGGACATCAGCACCGAACGCCACAGCCATTCACCGCGGTAGAAATTCGTATTCCGACGAAGGAGTCCACTTTCGAAATACGCGAACCCGGGAACTGAGAAATTCAACGAGACCCCATGGTTGTAGGAGCGGAAATCGGCATAGCTGGCCCTTTCATACCTCGCGATCAAGGAAACATCGATGATCGGACCGAGCGAAAGCTGGCGGCCGCTGAGTTTCCCCAGGCTCAGGCGAGGATTGAAGACCATCAGGTTCTGGAAGCTGCTGCTTCCACCGAATGAGCCAGCACCAGCCCCGCCCACATGATCACCATGAAAAACCTCGGCATCCACGTACACGTCACCGTATTTAAAGCCGGCGAAATACTCGAACTGGTAGGTCTTGAGATGTTCGTCGTCAGTGCCGGTGCCGAGCACCGGATCCGCTTTCGACCGCGTGGTGTAGAGGGCATTCAGGTTCGCCACCTGAAATTCGGCGGCAACGCTCGTTCCGGCCATCGTCAAGCCTGCAGCGGCCAGGGCAACCCGGGCCACATGGTGCATCTTACTCATCTTGTCTCCATGATCTTGTGATTGTTGGCCGGGACATGATCTAGCCCCAGCCGGATGCTTCATCAAGCCGGGATGGCTTCCTGGACGCCCTTGTCGCGCAAGGGGTTTTCACTGTCGGGAATGTGCAGTGCAGCTTCGCGCGGGCTGCTGTCATGGAGGTTCTTGTGAACGACACCGTCCTGCATGACCATGGCGATGCGCGACGGTTCGGTCAGAATGCGCAGATCATGGAGCGGATCTCCATCGACCATCACCAGGTCCGCTATATAGCCGGGCTGGATCTGGCCCAACTCATCGGCGCGCATCATGAGTTCGCCGCCCAGACGGGTGGCCGCCAACAGCGCTTCTTTCGAGCTCATGCCGATATAGTCGACGAAATACTGCAGGTCGTTTGCATTCGTACCGTGCGGCATCCATGCAAATCCATAGTCGCCGCCCGGCAGGACGCGGACACCGCGTTTGTGCATCTTGCTCAGGGTTTCGGATGCCGCTTCCAGTTCGCGCCGGTAACCCATCTTTTCCGCCACTTCCGTCGTGATGCCGTATTCCGACGCATTGAAGCAGGTGCGCACCAGCCAGCCGATGCCCGGCGCCACGAAGTGCTTGTCCTTGTTTGCTTCGAGCAGGTCGAGCGCTTCCTCGTCTGCAAAACTCGCGTGGAAGATCAGCTCGAGACCGTGCCGGACGCACTGCTTCACCGATTCGCTCGACCGGGCATGGGCCGCCACCCGCTTGCCATAGCGTTTGGCTTCGGCGGCAAGCATGGCGACTTCTTCGTCGGAGAATGGCGACAGCTCCGCTGCGATGCCTGCGATATATTCGCCGGACAGATTGATCTTGAGATGGTCGACGCCATATTTGATGAACATCCGCGCCGCCTTGCGGATCTCTTCAGGACCGCTGACGATATGGCCAAAGCTGAGTTCCTGGAACGGCAGGTGCGGCAGGGTCATGTCGCCGAGGCCGCCCAGGGTCGTGATCTCCTGGCTCCCCGCCAGATAGCGGGGACCGACACATTGGCCGGCAGTGATGGCATTGCGCAGTACCACGTCGAGCCGCGCTTTGGCCGCTGCCGCACCAAGCGCCGAGGTCCATCCCATGTCGAGGTAGCGCTTGGCCACCTGAACGCACCAGAGAATGTGCTCTTCAGGCGGCATCATCTGGATGGCCGCAAGGCTTGGCTGGTCGTTCCACGAGAAGTGCGTGTGCGCTTCCGTCATGCCCGGCATCAGGAACTTGCCTTTGCCGTCGATGACCTGATCGGCACGGCCGGCGAGCTTGTTGGGAAAATGCGCGACCTCGACGATGCGGTTTCCTTCGATGAGAATCTCGCCGTTGAACACCTCTCCGCCGCTTCCATCGAAAATCGCAACGTTCGTAATTGCTGTCTTTTTCATTTCTGTCTCCTCCACCCTCGACACAAGGAAGGCGTTAATTGGCTTGGTTCAAGAAGTCGTTGAGCTCGTCCATGCATTCTTGCGGACGCTCGAATGTGGTCCAGTGGCCGCAAGCTTTGAACACGACCATTCGGCTGTTCGTTATACGTGCGGCCATTTCCTCGACTGCGGCGGCGGGCGCCACGCCATCCTGATCTCCGGTCACAAGCAAGGTCGGCACCTTAATCTGTTCGACGGCAGCCGCTCGCGCCTTGGCCAGGGCGATACAGCATTGCGCATAGCCTTCCGGGGTCTGCCGCATCAGGCTCTCGCGCACCATGGCGAGCACGACCGGTTCGTTCTCCTTGGTTTCACGTCCGGTAGCCCCTGAAACGATCGCATCCGCAATCTCTTGCATCGCCGCGATGCCACCCGTAGCCGCTTTGTCCGCACGCGCCAGGATGCCCGGGCGGCCGGCGTCAGGCGGACACAGCAGCGGACCAAACAGGGCCAGGCGCTGCACCAGGGCCGGGTTGCGCGTGGCAAGATGCTGGCAGACGATGGTTCCCATCGAATGTCCGAGAAAAGTCGCCCGACTCACCTCCAGTTCATCGCAAACAGCTTCGACGGCGCTAACCATGGTGTCGATGCTGACCGGGTCGCTCGGAATCGCGGAACGCCCGCTGGCGGGCAAGTCGATTCGGACAATACGGTAGCCCTGCATTGCGGGGAGCAGGGGCGTCCACGTATTGCTCGTCCCGCCCAAGCCGTGGATGCAGACGACAACCGGTCCCTCGCCTTCGACCTCGACGGCGATGCCTTGAATGACGTGGCTAGTCATGTCCGTTCCTTAAACGAATTTGTTTTCGATGGCGCCGATACCGTCGATCTCGACCCGTACCACATCGCCCGCCGCCAGGAAACGCGGCGGCGTCATGCCCAGGCCGACGCCTGCCGGCGTTCCGGTCGCGATCACATCGCCCGGATAAAGGGTGATTCCGCGCGAGATAGTCTCGATCAGCATGGGAATGTCGAAGATGAGGTTTTCGGTCGGACCGTCCTGGCGCAGCTCGCCGTTGACCCAGCAACGCACGCGGGTATTGGTGCCGTCGAGCTGGTCGGCCGTGACGATCCATGGTCCCATCGGGCAGAAGGTGTCGAACGATTTGCCCATGTCCCACTGCTGGTGACGCATCTGGACGTCGCGTGCGGTAATGTCGTTGACCACCGTGTAGCCGAACACGTGATCCATCGCGTTGTCGCGGGTGATGTTCTTGCCACCTTTGCCGATGACAACCGCCAACTCGGCTTCATAGTCGATCTGTTCGGAGATCGCCGCACCTGGCAAGATGATATTGGCGGTCGGGCCAACCACGCATTCCGGAACCTTGGTAAACACAATCGGCCACGACTCCGGGTTCTTGTCGTTGTCCTTGAACACCGAGGTCTGCAATTCCTTTGCGTGGGCGTGGTAATTGCGGCCGACACACCAGAGATTGCGGCGCGGCTGGGGCAGCGGCGCCTCCAGGTTCACGGACGCGACCGACACAGCCTGGCCCGCCGCCGCCGGCAGTGCTTCGCCTTTCGCCAGCAGTTCGATCACGGCGAGGACGCCCTTTGCAGCGACGGCTTGCGGCAGGTCCAGCGGCATGACGCTCTGACCGTCGGCGCTGACGATTCCCACAAAGCGGCGGCCGTCGTATTGATAAGTAGCGAGTTGCATTCCTTGTTTCTCCTAGATGCGGTCTGTTCCAACCGGTGCGGAACGATCAACCGTGCAGGGAGTGTAGGAAGGATGAAAAAGCCGCGCTTATCGGGGAATGCCGGGCCTTATCCAGCTGTCGGATAACTTATCAAGGAGTCTGATATCTTTTCGCTGAATGCTCGTTATCAGGAGGGAGGCGTTAAAATCCAGCTACAAATCGACCAGAAAAACTGGCAAGGAGACATTCAATGACAGCGGCGTACGCGTTCCGTGAAGGGGCGTTCGGCCAAGCGATCGTGCTTGAGGCCAGTAGTGATCTTGTTGCGCATTCACATTCGGAATCGCAGATCGTGTTCTGGCTAGGTGGTTCGCGGGCACGGGCCAAGGTTGGCGCGGACGAGGTGGAATACTGCGAGAACGTTGGGCTGGCGACGAACGCGAACCAATCGCATGACATGTCGCTGCTGGATCAGCATGGGCCTGCCGTGTTCCTGGTCTTCATGATTTCACGAAGCTGGTTGAACGAGCGCCGCAGGGTGACCGGACGGCCTTTTGTGTTCCCCTCCCCCCGGATTCCAATCGATGCCGCCCTGCGCCAGGCCTGCTGGCAGATCCTTGACCTCATCCTCTACTCGCGGGATTCAGAAGAAAAGCTGGATGAACTGGTCGAGCAGCTCATTATCGCGAGCATCGATGCAGTCACCCGGGAGCGCTTCGGGGATACGAAATGGCTGCTTCCGCCCTTGCTCGATCACCGCTTGCGTACCGCGATTGCGCTGATGCGCGAAAACGTCAGCGAAAAGTTTGCAGTGGATGAGATAGCGAGCCGGGTTGGCGTTTCGAGAGCGCACCTGTTTACGCTATTCCGCGATCAGCTCAATACGACGCCTCAGGTGTTCTGGAGTGCAGTACGGGTGGAGGAAGCAATGCGCCGGCTCATCAGCCAGGGAGAATCCTTGACCTCAGTGGCTTTGGATCTTGGATTCTCGGCACCGGGCAACTTCTCGAGATTTTTTAAAGACCACACCGGTGTCTCGCCATCAACGTTTCGTCGCGCGGCAAGTGGCGCGACACCGTCGACCGTGACGGGTCTAGCTGTGTAGGTCGCACATACCTGCGAGCAGCCTTCAAGCCGCGAGCGCATGATGATGACGCAAAAGCAAATCGCCGGCTGAGCCGGCGATTTGCTTTGGTCTGACTTGAATCAATATCCAGATCTGGATAAAGAATAAACTGGAGGCGAGGACGGGAGTCGAACCCGTCTAGACGGCTTTGCAGGGCGTATTTCGCTCAGCGATATCAATCGTTTAGTCGAGAACCGCAGGTTATGCCACATCGCCCTGCTCGTCAGGGGCGATAAGGCCTCAAGGCCATGTCAACCCCTATGGCGGCGGCCGACGCGCCTCACGGCCTGCTTTGCGAACTCAGTAGGAATCCTAGCTGCAAGATACTCGTCATTGCTGGCGCATTTTCTCCGCCTTCTTAATTTTTTTGTCTGCCTTTTTTTCCTTCGGCGTCCTGGCCGGTTCTTTTTTCGTGGCTCTCTTCGAATCGTGATTCTTGCTCATTATCGTTCCTTTTAACGTGGGCTATTGCGATGTGCCGGCGTACATTCAGTGGAAGATCATCGATGGCCTGTTCCGCCAGAGACAAATGCGCGCGCCGTTTCCTCGATGACGTGGTCAAACACGCTACTGCAAATGAAGGCGACGGCGACACCGCGTGGTCGGCGGCGTCCCAACACCTCGCTGTCGGGGCCAGGACGCCCAAGGTCAGCGCGCCGGGGACGGGATCTTGTTGCCGGCCTGGTTGTTGCCGCCTTGCGCGTTGCCGGAACCACCCGACGGACGCGCTTGGCCGTCGGGCTTCACGCCCGCGCCGTCGGCGCCGCTTTGCAGGTTGCCTGAGAATTGGGCGCCGGCCCTGGCGCCGCGCTCAGCATCCTGCCGAAAGGCGTCACGCGAATTCTTCATCGCATCCGCTTGTTGACGCAAGCTTTTGTCGATGTCTTCACCCGAGACGCGCGTCACCTCGTCGGCCAGGGCGTGCGCGGTACGGGACGTTTCCTGGACATGCTGCTCGGTCACGCGGGTCAGGTCGACCTGGGTGCTGGCGGCAAGCTGCGACAACTGCTGCTGGTACGAACGCAACTTGTCGGCAGCGGGCTGGGCGCGCGATGCCGCCGCCGACAGCGCGTCGGTCGGACTTCCGGTGGCCAGCATGCGTCGGACGGTGCTGGCGCTTTCCTCGAACAGGGTCTGGCCCAGCTGCATGTTCATCTGAAATACCTGCTGCAGGGAGTCGGAGATCGTTTGCGATAGTTCGTTGTAGAACGCGCTCTGTGCATCGATATGCGAACGCAACGCGGGATTGACGGATTGGGGGAATGGATACATGAAGTACCTTTCAAAAGTTATAACAAATTGGACATGCAGGTGCGCCTGACGCAATGCGTGGACAGGTCCGGCGGGAATGGCAGCACAGCAAATGCCGTCTGGGAGAGGACGATCGCTGAGATCGCGTATGACCATCACACTATGCGCTCATTTCCGCGTGCGTGCGGCCAATTTGCAAATCTATTTTTGTGGAATAGCAAGCGGCAACATATTGCTCCGGAAGGCGCCCGCCTTGGCAGCGCGCGCGGCCGGGCCTCAGACAACATCGAACGGGACGACGATCTAGTGGCACATGCCGCCGGCCAGGACCAACAGATGCCGGATCCCCTGGCCGTCACGCACCATGTCGTTGGTCGCATAAAAGGCCATGCCGGCAGTTCAAAAACAGCCCGCCGGCAGCCAGCCAGCCGAAGTCACCCACCTGCATGCAGCATCGCCCGCATCCGGTCGGCGTCGACAGGCTTGCTGAAAAAATAGCCCTGTCCCTCGCCACAGCCGTGCAGCTTGAGAAAGGCTAGTTGGACCGCATTCTCGATGCCTTCGGCGATGACACGCTGGTGCAGGCTCCTTCCCATGCCGATCACGGCGCTCACGATGGCGCCGTTTCTTTCCGCACTACCATCGATCGCCCTGACGAAGGACTGGTCGATCTTGAGCACATCGATCGGAAACTGGTTCAGGTAACTGAGGCTGGAATAGCCGGTGCCGAAGTCATCGACGGCAATCTGCACGCCCATCGCCTTGAACTTCGCGAGCAAGCCGGCACTGGCCGCGACGTCGCGCATCAGCACGCTCTCGGTCAGTTCCAGCTGCAGCCAGACCGGGTCGGCCCCGGTTGCCTTGAAGATGGCAAGCGCGTGGTCGAAATAGTCGCGGTGGCGGAACTCCATGGCAGAGACATTGACCGCGATCGACACCGGTGCAATCCCGCTGTCACGCCAGCGCACCGCTTGGGTACAGGCTTCGCGCAACACCCACCGTCCCAGGGGAATGACCAGGCCGCACTCCTCGGCAATGTGGATGAAGCGCTCCGGCGGAACCAGTCCCCATTCCGGGTGGTTCCAGCGCAGCAGGGCCTCGACGCCAGTGATCGTTTCGCTTTCCAGGTCCAGCTTGGGCTGGTAATGGAGTGTGAACTCGGACCGTTCGAGTGCGAGGCGCAAGTTACTTTCGATCAGTTGACGCTCGACGGCGCGCGCATTCATGTCGTGGCGAAAGAACTGGTAAGCGTTACGGCCTCGCTCCTTGGCGTGATACATCGCGGTATCGGCGTTCTTGAGCAGGGCGGCGGCATCCAGGCCGTCGAGCGGAAACACACTGATGCCGATGCTCGTGGACGTATGCAATTGATGCCCATCGAGCAGGAAAGGCGTCGATATGGCGATCAGGATCTTCTCGGCCGCCAGCGCCGCGTCCTGCGGGCGCCGCTCGTCCGCAAGCAGGACCACGAACTCGTCGCCTCCGTGGCGGCTGACCGTGTCGGACGAGCGCACACAGTCGAGCAGGCGTCCGGCCACGGCTTGCAGCAAATGGTCGCCGATGGCGTGTCCAAGCGAGTCGTTGATGTGCTTGAATTTGTCCAGGTCAAGGAAAAGGAGCGCCGGGCAGGTGTTGCTGCGTTTGGCCGATACGGTGGCCTGGGTGATGCGGTCGTTCAGGAGGACACGGTTGGGCAGGCCGGTGAGGAAATCGTGCTGGGCGAGGTGCTTCATCTTCGTGGTCAGCGCGACAGTATCGGAAACGTCCCTGAAGACCATGACGGCGCCCACCAGCAGTCCGTCCCAATCGAAGATAGGTGCGGCCGAATCTTCGATCCTCCTGCATTTGCCATGGCGATCCGCCATGACGACTTCCCCGGCCAGGCCCTCGACCTGGCCATCTCGCAGCACGGCTTCGACGGGATTGACGACCGGCGCGCCGCCATCGCCATCGACCATGACGAGTATTTCCGAGATGCGCCGGCCCTTGGCCTCGTCGCGTTTCCACCCGGTCATTAGTTCGGCGGCGATGTTCAGGTAGTCGACGCGCCCGTGCATGTCGACCGAGATGACGGCGTCGCCGATCGAGTTCAGCGTGATCTGCGCGCGTGCCTGGACAGCGTACAGCTTCTGCTCGACCTTCATGCGCTCGATTACATTGCGCAAGGATTGCGGCACCAGGTTATTGTCGAAGTAGCCCTTCGACAGCCAGCCCTGCGCGCCGCGCTGGACCGCCTCACTGGCATCCTGCTCTTCCCCGAGCGCGCACAGCGTCATGACTGGCGTATGGCGCGCGACCGCGTGAACCTGGTCGAAGCCCGCCAGGCCGCGGCTGTCCGGCAGGGTCAAGTCCAGCAGGATCGCATCGACCCCGCCCTGTTCGATGCGTCGCAGGCCGCTTGCCAAGGTCGAGGCGTTCTCCACGATGAAGGGGCCGTCGGATGCGCTGCCCAGTGCCTGGCGAAGGGTCCGGACATCGTCCGGGTCAGGCGAGATGACGAGTACCCGGTTTGCCACGTTGCCTCCTTGAGTACGGCCCAACACTTGCGGCCCCAGGCCGCCCCGCCGCAGCCGATCAACCAAAGCGCACCGCACCAGGTGGGACGCTCCTGTCGTCGGCGCGATACCGCCTGGCAGACAGTCGACCGGCGACGGGCTCCTGCATGCCCCCTCAGTGGAAATGACTGGTCGCTACCAGCATCGGTACCGATCACTCCCTGCAGTTCAACATCTGCAGGATTCCATGACCGTTGGTTCGGGGTTTCCGCGCACCGCCTCACCTCGGCTGGCTCGACCGGTTCCATGGATGGTTCCTCACGCGTTGCCAGAAAGCTTACAGGGCATGCTAGCACGGCGCACAAGCGTCGTCGCACGAATTGTTCGAGGCCAGGTTCTTGCGCGCCCTGGTCGCGGCGTGTGCGGCGCCGGAGGGCGGACTGTGGATCGCATGGACGCCCTACCGGCGTGTAAAGAATCCCGCGCATTGTCCACACCTGCGTCACCATCGGCGTACACTGATACTCCGGCTCCGCAAATGCGCGCCGCCCTCCCCTCCGGTCGCTGACGCCTCGCGTCATATCGCGAATGCTTCTCCTGGCGACCAGCACCAGCCCGCACGCTGCGGGCCGTACGACGCACCGCGATTCCCCCGGCATCGTCCTTGCGATCACATCGGGCATTTCCGAAGCGCCGGCAAGCATGCTTTCATCAATGGCAGCAGGAGAACATCATGCGACACAAGCTGAAGGCGGTCTTCGACGACCGCGACAAAGCCCAGCAGGCGCTGGACGAATTGCTGGCCTCCGGATACGCGCGCGCCGACGCGGACCTGGTGACCATGCCTGGCGTGCGGTCCGGATCCCACGACGCCCCGGCACTCGAATGGCCGGAGCGCCCCGGGACATCGACCGCCCGCTGGCTCTACCGCTCTCTCGCCCGGATGAAGAACCGTCCGGTGACGGCCGATCCGCAGTCGGATGCGGCGGACAGCCATGTCCTTACCCTGTCGACCGACAACGCCCAGGACGCGGAACGCGCCAGCTCGCTGGTTTCCGGCTTCGTGCATCTCAGCGGCGAGGATGCCTGGACGAGCGTACCCGCCAGGCCGGCGGACCTCGCGAACGTCGCCCAGCGCCGCACCGTCGCACCGGGAGCGCTGCAGTTCTACGCACGCGACGTCGACCACTATTTCGGCACCCACGATGCCGGTGACACGTTCATGATCGGCACTACCTACCGGGAACCGACGCTGTCGCCAGCACATTATCCAGCCTTGACACTCAACGATGGGGTAATGCGGGAAGGGCATGCCGACGACGATAGCCAGGATCCGGGGCACCGGAGGACCAGTGCCTCGACCAGCGCCGATGATGCTGGGTTCGCCCACGCACCCTCCCTCCGGAGGAGCGCATTCGCTCCTGGGCATCCGGGAAAATTCTCTGCTTGGGCCGACTTTATGGATGCCATCAAGCATGGCTGGAACCGATTCGGCACTGGCCACGCTCTGCACGAGGCCGACTACCGTTTTCATCATGCCCATAACTATCCCGGCACGGATTACAACGATCTGGCCCCGGTTTACCGCTACGGCCACAACGTGCGCCGCCGAGTCGCCTTCCTGGGCCGCGGCTGGAACGATGTGGAAGGCGAATTGCGGGACGAATGGGAGCGTGGTCATCAACAGCGCAAGCCAGCGACCTGGGAAGAGATCAGGGCGGCCTTGCACCACGGCTGGGACAGCATGAAGGACTGACCGGGCTGGACAGGCCGGGTATCCCTTTCCCAAGCTGAATCCGACCTCCGGCGAGGGAAAGGATGCACTAGAGGCGAAAACGCGCCTCGTCCTGCCTGGACAGCCTTGCATGGCCTATCGCGTTCCATAGCAGTGCCGGTCGGCACGGAAGAGAGAAGAATGGAACTGACAAATGAAGTCACGCTCAACGGTGGCGTGTACTGCTTTGAGGAGCTCGGACGGGTCGCAGAAGCGCGTGCGTGGATCGATGCGGGCGGCAGCGACATCGCGCAATTCCGAAACCTGTTTCCCGATGCGCGCCCTGTAATCACACATCCATACGGCTCGGGCAGCCAGCGCGGTGACTAGCGCGCGGGCCTGCTGCAATTACCGACTGGCCATGGATTGCCGATTAGCGCCGCGACACCTGGATGCGCATGGTCGTGCACAGGCCATTCTGCCCGCGTCGGGCCCGGTAGGCGGCCACGCGGCTTCCCAACGCAGTGTGCGCCGCTGCTCACATCGCGAGCGTATATGTGCGAAACATCTGCGGACAAAAAAATGGCCTCCATTTTGGAGGCCATTCATCTGATCTAGATCAGCACCTATTCCTAGGTGTGCGATATTCTGGAGGCGAGGACGGGAGTCGAACCCGTCTAGACGGCTTTGCAGGCCGCTGCATAACCGCTTTGCTACCTCGCCAGAAGATAGTGTAGATCTGCTGAGCCGGCGGGTTATGTGCCGCATCAACAGGAGAAGGGAAAGTCTTCTCGGAATTCTGGAGCGGGAGAAGAGTCTCGAACTCTCGACCTCAACCTTGGCAAGGTTGCGCTCTACCAACTGAGCTACTCCCGCTTAGGAGTACAACGTGTTTTTCGTAAAACCTTTGGAGCGGGAGAAGAGTCTCGAACTCTCGACCTCAACCTTGGCAAGGTTGCGCTCTACCAACTGAGCTACTCCCGCATTGGAGTCTTACATATTTGCCGCGCCAGCTTTAACTGGAGCGGGAGAAGAGTCTCGAACTCTCGACCTCAACCTTGGCAAGGTTGCGCTCTACCAACTGAGCTACTCCCGCGTACAAGACATCGATTATCGCAGAACTTTGACGTTTTTCCAAGACTGCTGCCATTTCTGCAATCTTGGAGCGGGAGAAGAGTCTCGAACTCTCGACCTCAACCTTGGCAAGGTTGCGCTCTACCAACTGAGCTACTCCCGCTTCGTCTTACTCTGCTGCGATGTCGTCGCAACAGGCAGGCATTATAGAGATTCTATTCTGTACGTCAAGGATGCCACAGAACAAATTACATCGTCCCCGCTTTTTCCTTGATGAGGGGCCAGGCGCGGCGCAGGTAGTACAGCATCGACCACACTGTCAGCACGCCCGCGATCCACAGCAGGTACTCGCCCCAGTAGTGGGTGTCGAGCACGCCCAGCAGGCGGTCGTGGAACAGCAGCATGGGGATGGCGGTCATCTGGGCGGCGGTCTTGATCTTGCCGAGCGAGCTGACCGCTACTGATTTCCTGGCGCCGATCTCGGCCATCCATTCGCGCAGGGCCGAGATGGTGATCTCGCGGCCGATGATGATGAAGGCGATGATGGCGTTGACACGGTCCAGCTGGACCAGCACCAGCAGGGCGCCGGCCACCATCAGCTTGTCGGCCACGGGGTCGAGGAAGGCGCCGAAGGCGGAGACCTGGTTCCAGCGGCGCGCCAGGTAGCCGTCGAACCAGTCGGTGACGGCGGCGACGATGAAGACGAGGGTCGCGGCCAGGTTGCGGTCGGCCAGCGGCAGCCAATGGGTGGGCAGGTAGTAGACACCGACAACCAGGGGAATGAGCGCTACGCGTAACCAGGTCAGGAGAATCGGGATGTTGAAAGGCATAAGGTAACGGCTAAATTCCGCGAAAAGTGCTTGCGCCGCTAGTCTACATGGGTATTGGGGATTGGAACAGGTAGCTCATCTGTATGGAGCGAGTGTATGAGCTTTGGGTGTGCGGGCAAACTTGGATCCCGGCCAAGGGGGACGCCGAGTCCCGGGATGACGGTTTTAAAGGCGCGTGTCGAAGTCGCTATTGCGGCCCGCTGCTTTAGTACGTCGTTCCGGCGAAGGCCGGAACAATGCCACTGGCATTGTTCCGCCCAAGTTCGAAGCACACCTCTAAAAACAAAACCGGGGCATCGCCCCGGTTCCGTTAGTGCAGCTGCCGATAAATCTCCTCCGCCAGCGTGCTCGAGATGCCCTCCACGGTCATCAAGTCCTCCACGCTGGCGTCGATCACCCCGCGCAGCCCGCCGAAGCGCGCCAGCAGCTTCTGGCGGCGCTTGGCGCCGATGCCCTCGATCTCCTCCAGGCGCGAGGCCTGGCGGGCCTTGGCGCGCTTGGCGCGCATGCCGGTGATCGCGAAGCGGTGCGCCTCGTCGCGGATCATCGCCACCAGCATCAGGGCCGCCGACTCCTTGCCCAGCTCCTTGGGCGCGCGGCCGTCGGCGAAGATCAGGGTCTCCAGGCCCACCCGGCGCCCCTCCCCTTTCGCCACGCCCACGATCAGCGAGATATCCAGCCCCAGTTCCTCGAACACCTGGCGCGCCATCTCGACCTGGCCCTTGCCGCCGTCCACCAGCACGATGTCCGGCACGACGCCCTCGCCGTTCGCCACCCGCTCGTAGCGGCGGGTCAGCACCTGGCGCATCGCCGCGTAGTCGTCGCCCGGCGTGATGCCGTTGATGTTGAAGCGCCGGTACTCGCCGTTCTGCATCTGGTGATGGTGGAACACCACGCACGAGGCCTGGGTCGCCTCGCCCGCCGTGTGGCTGATGTCGAAGCACTCGATGCGCAGGGACTCGAGATCATCGTTGTCCAGCTCCAGCACATCGGCCAGCGCCTGGGTGCGCGCCTGCTGCGATCCCTGCTCGGACAGCAGGCGCGCCAGCGCGATCTCGGCGCCCTTGCAGGCCATCTCCAGCCACTGACGGCGCTGCCCCTGCGGCTGGAACACCAGGTTGATGCGGTGTCCGCACTGCTCGGCGAGCGCCATGATCAGCTCCGGCTGGTCGAACTCGATGTTCAGGATCAGCGTGCCCGGAATGAACTGGCCGCTGTAGTGCTGGGCCAGGAAGGCGCACAGCACCTCGACCTCGATCGGACATTCTCCCAGCGATTCGCCCACGTGGGTCGGGAAGTAGGCGCGGTCGCCCAGGTGGCGGCCGCCGCGCACCATGGCCAGGTTGACGCAGGCGCGCCCGCCCTGCACCACCACGGCGATCACGTCGACATCGGCGTCGCCGGTGGTCTCCATGCTCTGCGCGTGCAGCACTTTCGACAGCGCCTGGATCTGGTTGCGCACCGAGGCCGCCCGCTCGAACTTGAGCTCCATGGCATAGCCCTGCATCTTGGCCTGCAGGTCGTCCAGCACCTCGGTCTGGCGTCCGCGCAGGAAGCGCGCGGCGTTGTCGACGTCGCGCTTGTAGTCCTCCGGCGCGATCAGGTTCACGCAGGGCGCGCTGCAGCGGCCGATCTGGTGCAGCAGGCAGGGACGCGTGCGGTTGCTGTAGACGCTGTCCTCGCAGGTGCGCAGCATGAAGACCTTCTGCAGCAGCTGCATCGATTCCTTGGCCGCCCAGCCGCTCGGGAAAGGCCCGAAGTACTGGTTCTTCTTGTCCAGCGAGCCGCGGTAGTAGGACATGCGGGGCGCTTCGCCGCTGGAGATCTTGATGTAGGGGTAGGACTTGTCGTCGCGGAACAGGATGTTGTAGCGGGGCTTGAGCGACTTGATCAGGTTGTTTTCCAGGATCAGGGCCTCGGCCTCGCTGCTGGTCACCGTGGTTTCCAGGTTCGCGATCTGCGACACCATCATCGCGATGCGCGGGCTCGACAAGGTCTTCTGGAAGTAGCTCGACACGCGCTTCTTGAGGTTGCGCGCCTTGCCGACGTACAGCACCCCGCCGTTGGCGTCGAGGTAGCGGTAGACGCCCGGCAGGTCGGGCAGCTTGGCCACCGTCGCCAGCACCTGGTCGCGCGCCGAGGCGCTGGGCTGCACGCCTCCCTCGGCGTCCTTGCTCAGGGTCGCCGCCATCTCTTCCTTCCTGGCCTGCCAGGCGTCCGGACGCACGCGCAGTTCAGGGGGTTGGGGCGCCGCGGCCTTCGGTTTGCGGGTGCGTGCAGGCTTCGAAGGCGCGGCCGGCATCGCGGCGCCTGCCGACGCCGCATAGCTCGCGGGCGCCTCCGCCACTTCGCTGGTGGGCGCCGGCAGGTCCGGCTGCGCTGGGGGTTGTACTTCCTTGGTCACTGGCGAATCGCTATAGGGTGGACTGGCTGAGGTCCTGGGTCACGATCACGAAGGCGACACCATAGTCGGCTTCGTCGCTGATCGACACCTGGGCGCTGAGCCGGTTGGCGCGCATGAATTGTTCGAGATCGCCGCTGCAGACGATGACGGGCTTGCCGCTCGGGGCATTCAGCATCTGCATCGACCGCCAGGTCATGGGCATGCGCATGCCCAGGCCGATGGCTTTCGAGAACGCTTCCTTGGCCGAAAAGCGGGTCGCCAGGAAGCGCAGGCCGCGCACGGCGTTCTTGGCGCTGCGCGCGTGGTATTTTTCCAGCTCCTGCGGGCCGAGGATCTTCTCGGCGAAGCGCGGGCCGCTGCGTGCGAGGGCGGCCTCGACACGCGAGATCTGGACGATGTCGGTGCCGATGCCGTAGATCACGTCAGCCCCCGACTTTTCCGTTCGCATACGATACGCCCAGGCGCGCCGCGACCATGATCGCCTTCATCTCGCGCACCGCGTTTTCCCAGCCCGCGAACAGCGCATGGGCGACGATCGCATGGCCGATGTTCAGCTCGTGGATGTCGCGGATCGCGGCCACCGGCTGCACATTGGTGTAATGCAGCCCGTGGCCCGCGTTCACGCGCAGGCCGCGCGTCACGCCGGCATGCACGCCGGCTTTGATGCGCTCCAGCTCGCGCAGCGCTTCCTCGCCTTCCGCTTCCGCGTAGGCGCCGGTGTGCAGCTCGATCACGGTGGCGCCGACGGCGCGCGAGGCTTCGATCTGCTGTTCGTCCGCATCGATGAACAGCGACACGCGGATGCCTTCCTGCTTGAGCTGCTGCACGGCGGCCTCGACTTCCTTGTAGTGGCGCACCACGTCCAGGCCGCCCTCGGTGGTCACCTCTTCGCGGCGCTCGGGCACAAGGCACACGTCCTGGGGCTTCACCCGGCAGGCGAAGTCGATCATCTCGCGCGTCACCGCCGCTTCCAGGTTCATGCGGGTGGCCAGCTGCGGGCGCAGCGCCAGCACGTCGGCATCCTTGATGTGGCGGCGGTCCTCGCGCAGGTGCAGGGTGATCAGGTCGGCGCCCGCCTGCTCGGCCAGCAGCGCCGCGCGGATCGGGTCCGGATACACGGTGCCGCGGGCATTGCGCACGGTGGCGATGTGGTCGATGTTCACGCCCAGGTCGATCACCGGGCCGGCAGGTTGCAGGAAGCTCATGGTCTTATTCGTGGTTATAACTGCATTAAATCGATCAAAATCTGGCGCGTGTTGAGCGGCTGGCCGCCCAGGTGGTGCGCCAGCAGGAAGCGCATCAGCTGCTTGCTCTGCGCCAGGGTGGCCGGATCGGCGTAGTCGTCGCGCTCCATGTCGATCAAACACTTGCCGCTGACCACGGGCCAAACGTCGCTGACGACCGCCTGGCGCGGGCCGCGCTCGGGGTCGACCACATAGCTGCCCTCCGGCTCCACCTGCGCGCGCGTCGTCGTGCAGCGGCCGAGGTCGGCGGCGACGCCCGTTTCCTTAAGTAAGGCCCTTTCGAACTTTCGCAAGACGATTTGCGCAGGTTCGCCGTGGGCCAGCTGGTTCAGGGTCGAGACGTAGTGATCGAACAAGGCCGGATGCTTGTCGTCGCGGGCCAGCAGCTTGACCAGCAATTCGTTGAGGTAGAAGCCGCACAGCAGCGCGGTCTTTTCCAGGGGCAGCATGCCGCCCACCCATTCGGCATCGATCAGGGTGCGCAGCTCGGACTTGCCGCTGAAGGAGACGGACAAGGGCTGGAAGGTCTGCAGCACCCCGCGCAGCTTCGACAGCGGGCGCTTGGCGCCCTTGGCGACCAGGCCCACGCGGCCGTGGTCGCGCGTGAACATGTCGACGATGAGGCTGGTTTCCTTGTAGGGGTAGCTGTGCAGCACGAAGCCCGGCTGGCCCACCACCCTGCCCTCGCGCTGGGTCGTGCGCGGACGGATGCGCCGCTCGGGCGCGGGCGCGCTCGCAGGCGCACTGGACGCGATCAGCGCTTGGGCATCGTCGAGGTCGTCGTGGCTGGGCATGCGTTCCTGGGGATCCCCCTGCGCCGCTTACTCGTAGCCGTAGGCGCGCAGGCCCGCTTCGTTGTCGGCCCAGCCGGATTTGACCTTGACCCAGATTTCCAGGTACACGGGGCCGCCGAACAGCTTTTCCATGTCCAGGCGCGACTGGGTCGAGATTTCCTTCAACCTGGCGCCCTTGTTACCGATGATCATGGACTTGTGCGTATCGCGCTCGACCAGGATGGCGGCGAAGATGCGGCGCAAATTGCCTTCCTGCTCGAACTGCTCGATCACGACGGTGCTGGTATAGGGCAGCTCGTCGCCCAGCAGGCGGAACACCTTTTCGCGCACGATCTCGGCGGCCAGGAATTTCTCGCTGCGGTCGGTGATGTCGTCCGGCCCGAAGATGGGCTCGTTTTCCGGCAGGTGGCGCTTGATCTCGTTTTCCAGGGCGTCGACCTGGAAGCGCAGCTTGGCCGAGACCGGCACCACGGCGGCGAAGTCGCGCAGCGCGGCGATCTTTTGCGCGAAAGGCATCAGCACCGCCTTGTCCTTGACGCGGTCGGCCTTGTTGATCACCAGGACCACCGGCACGTTCTTGGGCAGCAGGTTCAGCACCTGCTCGTCGGCCGGGCCGAAGGTGCCGGCTTCCACCAGGAACAGGATCACGTCCGACGAGGTCAGCGTGTTCGAGACGGTCTTGTTGAGCGTCTTGTTCAGGGCGTTGGCGTGGCGGGTCTGGAAGCCCGGGGTGTCGACATAGATGAACTGGGCGTCGTCGCGGGTCTGGATGCCGGTGATGCGGTGGCGCGTGGTCTGGGCCTTGCGCGAGGTGATCGACACCTTGGCGCCGATCAGCACGTTCATCAGGGTCGACTTGCCGACGTTGGGGCGGCCGACGATGGCGATGTAGCCACAGCGGAAGGCTTCTTGGGTGCTGCTCATGATGGGGTGGTTCCTGGTTGTTCTGCTTGCGCAGCGGGCGCGTCGCTCTGGATGGTGGCGATGCCCGCCAGCTTGAGCTGGGCGGCGCGCGGTTTGGTCTTGCGTCCTGCCGGCTTGGTCAGGGCCTGCTGCGCGACTTCGAGGGCGAGCCTGGCCGCGGCCTGCTCGCCGGCGCGGCGGCTGCCGCCGCGGCCGAAGACCTGGATGTTCAGCTTGGGCACCAGGCATTCGACTTCGAATTCCTGGCTGTGGGCGGCGCCATGGGTGGCCACCACGTTATAGGTCGGCAGCGAGATCTTCTTGCTCTGCAGGAATTCCTGCAGCAGGGTCTTGGCGTCCTTGCCCAGGGTGGCCGGGTCGACCGTGTCCAGCAAGGGCAGGTAGAAGGCGCGGATCACGGCGCGCGCGGCCTCGAAGCCGGTGTCCAGGAAGATCGCGCCCAGCAGCGCTTCGAGGGTGTCGGCCAGGATCGAAGGACGGCGGAAACCGCCCGACTTGAGCTCGCCCTCGCCCAGGCGCAGGAACTGCGACAGCTCCAGCTTCTGGGCGATCTCGAACAGCGACTGCTGCTTCACCAGGTTGGCGCGCAGGCGCGACAAATCGCCTTCGTCGAGGTTCGTGAAGCGTTCGTACAGGATCGAGGCCACGACGCAGTTCAGGATCGAGTCGCCCAGGAATTCCAGGCGCTCGTTATGCAAACTGCTGTGGCTACGGTGGGTCAGGGCTTGCTGAAGCAGCCCGGCATCCCGAAACGTATACCCCAAGCGTGTTTGCAATAACTGAAGATTCATTGTCGATGCCGTCTCTCGCCCGGCGCCAGGCCGGGTACTGTGTGTTGTTACTGGGCTGTGTCGGCAGCCGGCGCCGCCGCGTTCGGGTCGGTGCTGCCGGCGAAGTCGATCACGAAGCTGACGTTGCCCATCAGCGGAACCCGCTTTTCGTAGGCGAAGCTGATTTCCGGTTCGCCGCCGTCGCGCGAGATCACCAGGTCGCGGCCGCGCAGGGCTTCCACGTTGTTGATCTCGGCGTTGCGGTCGTAGGCCGCGATCATCTCGCGCGGCGTGCCGCCCGCTTCCTTGGCCTTGGCGACCGCGTCCTTGATCGTGTTGTATTCGAGATAAGCCGGAATCAGCTTGATGGCGAATAGCGCCATGACACAGAGGACCGCCAGTACGGCGATCAGGCCGGTCAGCGACATGCCTTTTTCGGCGCCCACGAAATAGTGCTTCTTATTGCCTTGCATTGCTTGCGCTCCCCGCGTTACCGGATGCCGCCAATCCGCTTGGGATTGCCGAAGTTCATCCAAACGACGATCGCCTTGCCAACGATGTTCTTGTCCGGGACGAAGCCCCAATAGCGGCTGTCCTGGCTGTTGTCTCGGTTATCGCCTAACATGAAATAGTTGCCCTCCGGTACGATACAGGTAAATTTATCGTACGAATAGTCGCAAGCTTCACGGTTCGGGAAGTTCTCGACATTGCCGAGATCGAAGGTGGGGCGGCCGTCGGTATTCAGGATGCGGTGGGCGACCTCGCTATCCTTGCCCGGGAGCTTTTCCACCAGCTGCTTGTGGTAGACGGGGTGCTGGTCGTCGAGGTAGTCGTCCAGGGGCGTGTACTCGACCGGCTTGCCGTTCACCATCAGGCGCTTGTTCTCGTAGGTGATTTTATCACCCGGCACACCAATGACGCGTTTGATGTAGTCCTGGCTCATGTCCTTCGGGTACTTGAACACCATCACGTCGCCGCGCTGGGGATCGTTCACCTGGATGATCTTTTTGTTAATGATCGGCAGGCGGATACCGTAGGTGTACTTGTTTACCAGGATGAAGTCGCCCACCAGCAGGGTCGGCACCATCGACGAGGACGGGATCTTGAACGGCTCCCACAGGAAGGAGCGCAGCACGAAGACCAGGGCGATCACCGGGAAGAAGCTGCCCGAGTACTCGATCCAGGTCGGCTGGCGCAGGTGGGCCTGCTCGATCGCCGCGCGGTTGCCGTTGTTGTCGACCTTGATCCCGTCCGCCACCAGCTTGGCGGTGCGGGCGTCGTACTCGGCCAGGGCGGCGTCGGCCTTGCGGCGGCGCTCCTTGGCCAGGTAGAACACATCCAGGCACCAGATGACACCGGTGATCACCATGGCGACGAACAGGATCAGGGCAAAGTTGCCCAAGATGGGTTGCAGGTTCATTTATTTTTCTTCCACCTGGAGGATGGCGAGGAAGGCTTCCTGCGGAATCTCCACGGAACCGACCTGCTTCATGCGCTTCTTACCGGCTTTCTGTTTTTCCAGCAGTTTCTTCTTGCGGCTGATGTCGCCGCCGTAGCACTTGGCCAGCACGTTCTTGCGCAGCGCCTTGACGTTCTCGCGCGAGATGATGGTGGCGCCGATGGCGGCCTGGATCGCCACGTCGAACATCTGGCGCGGGATCAGTTCGCGCATCTTGGCGGCGACCTGGCGGCCGCGGTAAGGCGCGTTAGCGCGGTGCACGATGATCGCCAGCGCATCGACCTTCTCGCTGTTGATCAGCATGTCGACCTTGACCACGTCGGCGGCGCGGTATTCCTTGAACTCGTAGTCCATCGAGGCATAGCCGCGCGAGGTCGACTTCAGGCGGTCGAAGAAGTCCAGCACGATTTCCGCCATCGGGATCTCGTAGTGCAGCTTGACCTGGCGGCCGTGGTAGGCCATGTCCATCTGGACGCCGCGCTTGCCGTTACACAGGGTCATCACCGCGCCCACGTATTCCTGGGGCATGTACAGGTTGACGTCGACGATCGGCTCGCGCACTTCGTTGATCTTGGACGGCTCCGGCATCTTCGACGGGTTGTCGACGCGGACCATGGAGCCGTCGCGCATCTCGACCTCGTACACGACGGTCGGGGCGGTGGTGATCAGGTCCATGTCGAATTCGCGCTCGAGGCGTTCCTGCACGATTTCCATGTGCAGCAGGCCCAGGAAGCCGCAGCGGAAGCCGAAGCCCAGCGCCTGCGAGACTTCCGGCTCGTACATCAGGGCGGCGTCGTTCAGCTTCAGCTTTTCCAGCGAGTCGCGCAGCGCGTCGTACTGGTTCGCTTCCACCGGGAACAGGCCGGCGAACACCTGCGGCTGGACTTCCTTGAAGCCCGGCAGCGGGGCCAAGGCCGGCTTGCTCGCCAGGGTGACGGTGTCGCCCACCTTGGCGGCGGTCAGTTCCTTGATGCCGGCGATGATGAAGCCCACCTGCCCTGCGGACAGTTCCGGCAGCGAGACCGAACGCGGGGTGAACACGCCGACGCTCTCGACCAGGTTCACCGAACCGGTCGCCATCAGCAGGATCTTTTCTTTCGGGCGCAGGACGCCGTTGACCACGCGCACCAGCATCACGACGCCCACGTAAGGGTCGTACCAGGAGTCGACGATCAGGGCCTGCAGCGGCGCCTCCGGGTCGCCCTTGGGCGGCGGGACCTTGGCGATCAGGGTCTCGAGCACGTCTTCCACGCCCAGGCCGGTCTTGGCCGAGCAGGTGGTCGCGTCCGAGGCGTCGATGCCGATCACGTCCTCGATTTCCTTCTTGGCGTTGTCCGGGTCGGCGTGCGGCAGGTCGATCTTGTTCAGGATCGGCACCACTTCCACGCCCAGGTCGAGCGCGGTGTAGCAGTTGGCCACGGTCTGGGCTTCCACGCCCTGGGACGCGTCGACCACCAGCAGCGCGCCTTCGCAGGCGGACAGCGAGCGCGAGACTTCATAGCTGAAGTCGACGTGGCCGGGGGTGTCGATCAGGTTCAGGTTGTAGGTCTGGCCGTCGCGCGCCTTGTACTGCAGCGCCGCGGTCTGGGCCTTGATGGTGATGCCGCGCTCGCGCTCCAGATCCATCGAGTCGAGCACCTGCGCGTCCATCTCGCGCTCCGACAGGCCGCCGCACAGCTGGATGATGCGGTCCGCCAGGGTCGATTTGCCGTGGTCGATGTGGGCGATGATGGAAAAGTTACGTATGTTGTTCATTAACAAAGCTCAAAACCAAAAGGGCCGCACAAGGCCGGCATCCGGGCGCCGCACAGCACGGTGGCAGGCAGCGGAAATACGAAAAAAGCGCCGCATCCGGGGCCGCGAGGGTCCCCAGGCAGCGCCTGGTCAACAGCGGGAAAAACGTTTATGCGGCGATCATCACAGCGATAGAAGCTTTCCGACCCGGCATTTTACCGGATTTCGAGGCAGAAAGCCCGGTTTCCGGGGCGCCGGCAGGCATATCTGCGGGCCAAAACAGCCGAAACAAGGCTTGGCCTGTCCCGGAGCAGGCGCGGACGGGCGTGCGCGCTCAGGCCGCGGCGGTGCTGAAGCTGGCCACGTAGGCCCGCACCGCCGCTTCATCCAGGAAGTAATGGCAGAGCTCCGGGCCGTCCGGGTCGCCGTACAGCACCGGCACCAGCTCGTTGAAGCGCGCTTCCAGGGCCGGGTCGGCGTCCACGTCGAGAACCGTGATCGCGAACGGCCGGCCGGGCTCCTCCAGGGCCTGGAGGGCCGCCAGCATGTCCTCGCACAGGTGGCACCAGACGCGCGAATACAGGGTGAAAGGAATCGCCCCCATCATTGGCGCGGCTTGATCACGACATATTGGGTGACGTTCTCGCGCCGCACCAGCAGGGCCACCGGCTTCTTGGGATCGAGCTTGCCGATCAGCCCATTGAACTGGGCCTCGTCGGTCACCGGGGCATTGTTCACCTGCAGGATGAGGTCGCCCGGCCGGATGCCGGCGGTGGCCGCATTGCCCTGGGCGTTCTCGACCAGCACCCCGCCCTCGATCCCGAGTTCGCGGTGCTGCTGGGCGCTCAGGCCCGATACGTTGAGCCCGAGGACGTTGGGCGCGGCGCTCGGCGCCGGCTTCTTGGGCTGCGGCTTGGCCGGGGTGGTCTTTTCGTCCTGCAGTTCGACGATGGTGACCGGCACGTCGAGCTGGGTGCCGCGGCGCCACACGGTGACGGTCGCGCGGCTGCCGACCTTGGACGCGCCCACCAGGCGCGGCAGGTCGCGGGTGGTCTCGATCGGCTGGCCGTTGAACTTGAGGATGATGTCGCCGACCTTGATGCCGCCCTTCTCCGCCGGGCCGCCCTGCTCGACCATCGAGACTTCGGCGCCGCGCGCCTTGCCCAGGCCGAGCGACTCGGCCACGTCGCGCGTGACTTCGCTGATCTGCACGCCCAGGCGGCCGCGGGTGACGCGTCCGGTCTTCTTGAGCTGGTCGGCCACGCGGATCACTTCATCGATCGGCACGGCGAAGGAAATGCCGTTATAGGCGCCGGACAGGGTGGCGATCTGGGAGTTAATGCCGATCACCTCGCCGCGCATGTTGATCAGGGGGCCGCCCGAGTTGCCGGGATTGACCGCCACGTCGCTCTGGATCAGCGGCAGGTATTCGCCGGTATCGCGCGACTTGGCCGAGATGATGCCGGCGGTCACGGTGTTGTCGAGGTTGAAGGGCGAGCCGATCGCGACCACCCATTCGCCGACCCGGATCTTGCTGGAGTCGCCGGTGCGCAGGTAAGGCAGGCCGGTCGCGGCCAGCTTGAGCAGGGCCACGTCCGAGCGGCGGTCGGCGCCCAGCACCTTGGCCTTGAATTCGCGGCGGTCGTTGAGGGTCACGGTGACTTCGTCGGCGCCCTCGACCACGTGGGCGTTGGTGAGCACGAAGCCGTCGTCGGAAATGATGAAGCCCGAGCCCACGCCGCGCTGCACTTCCTGCTCCTCGGGCTGCTGCTGGGGACCGCGGCGCCCGCCGCCGCCGCGCGGGATCTGGCCGCCGAAGAAGCGGCGCAGGAATTCCTGCATCTCTTCCTCGCCCGGCATGCCGCTGCCGGCGCGCACGCGCTCGGTGGTGCGGATGTTGACCACGGCCGGGCTGACCTTGTCGACCAGGTCGGTGAAGTCCGGCAAGCCGGTGACGAGCGGGGTCGGGACGGGTGCGGCGCCGGTGGCGGCTGGGGAAGCGAGCAATGCGGAAGAGCCGGACACGAGCAGTGCCGACAGGATCAGGGTGGCGGTTTTGCTAGGCATGGGGTGGCGATGGACTGGGCTGAGATTGACTGAATGGTAAGGCAAAATCAGCGCTTTGTCGCGGCGCGCGGCATAGCCGGGCCGTGCGGCGATCGTAGGGTTGGCGGCTCTGCCGCCACGCGGTGGCGGTTTGCAGCAAGATCATCCGGCACGACATCGGCGCCGCAAACAATCGCCGCGTCGGCGGCGTAGCCGCCAACCCTACGATGACGCGGGATTCGTCAGCGCAGGCGCGGAGGATGGCGCCTCCGCCTCGGTCGTGCCGACCGGCGCACGCTTCACGGACATCGGCTCGGCCGCCAGCCGGGCCGCCAGCCTGGCCGCGAACCCGGGCGACAGATCCGGCACAGGCTGCGCGCGCAGCACGTCGCCGATGCGGTGGTACAGGTCCCAGGCCTCGCGCCCGCCGGGTTCCTGCAACGCGGCGAACGCCAGCTCCAGCTCGGCTTCCGGCAGCTCGCCGTCGCCCAGGGCGGAGATGTGTTCGCGGATTTTTTTGTTGGTGTCCATCGGTGTATCTGTCGGTATGTTCAAGATGTGCTGCGCCTGTCTACGATCTCGCTACCTACCGACGTTTGTCAACCGGGAAATCGAGCAAAGGGCGCAATTTCTCGGCGATGACTTCGCGCGCGCGGAAGATCCGGCTGCGCACGGTGCCTATGGGACAGGCCATCACTTCGGATATCTCTTCGTAGCTCAGTCCCTCGATCTCGCGCAGGACGATCGCCGTGCGCAGTTCGAGGGGCAGCGCTTCCATGGCCGCGTTGACC
This sequence comes from Massilia sp. ZL223, assembly GCF_018119395.1. GTDB lineage: Bacteria > Pseudomonadota > Gammaproteobacteria > Burkholderiales > Burkholderiaceae_D > Telluria. The sequence continues at coordinate 23,571 of NZ_JAGPWD010000003.1, read as the reverse complement.
GTGTGGGCGATCTGCTTGCTGGCAAGCATAGATTCCGGTGTGTTGATGTCGCGCAGGCTGTCTGCGTCGTCGAACCCCTCGGCACGCTCGGCATCCGTCTCGGTCGAGGTCGGCGCCCGGCGGCCTTGGGTTACAAGAAAGTTTTTTGCAGTGTTGATTCCTATTCGGTAAAGCCAAGTATAGAACGCCGAGTCGCCCCGAAAATGCCGCAGTGCCCGGAACGCTTTAATAAACGTCTCCTGCACAACATCTTCGGCCTCGGCCGGGTCGTGCACCAGCCGCGATACCAGCCGCATCAGGCGGCGCTGGTACTTGGCCACAAGCAGGTCGAACGCCTGCCGGTCCCCGGCCTGGACGCGCTCCACCAGCAGCTGATCACACTCGCGTTCTGTCGTCACGGACCATGCCCCATCGGCTGCAGCCGGCCCTCCTTGCTTAAGAGTTGGCCCACTGCAATAAGTTCAAAGTATTTTTGCGCTGACTCCGGCACCCGCGGCGCCCCCCGCGGCGTCCGCCACAGCACCCCCATGCCGCAAGGCCACCGCCAGCTCGCGGTAGGCGCTGGGGCCCAGGCTGTCGGGCAGCAGCACGAGGCGCCAGGCGTCGCCGGACTCCCCGGCGCGCAGGCGCAGCAGCATGCAGCAGGGCCAGACAGTGGCGCCGGGCAGCAAGCTCGCGCTGGTCGCCGTCGGCAGGTGCACATTCCGTTGTACCGTCAGGCGTAGTGTTCCGACTCCAGAAAAATCAATCCGGCGCACGGCTGCATTGCCGCTGCCTAAAGCGTGGGCGACGGCTATCGCGGCAAGCAACAGCGGCAGCCAGGCGCCGGTCAGGAAACGCCCGGGCAATAGCAGGCCGACGGCGACGGACGCCGCGAACAGGGACGCGCAGAAGGCGGCCAGCAGCACGCGCAGGCGGCGCGACGGCGCGACGACGGCAGTCACCGTGATCGGCATGATGTAGGGAAGGAAAACAGCGCCAGCGGAAAGCGGAGGCCAGGATGGCCGAGCCGGATGAGGCAGGCGCCCACCCCTTAGACAAGGGATGGGCGTGGTGAGTTCAGCTTAGACTTTAGCGAACACGAGGGTACCGTTGGTACCGCCGAAACCGAACGAGTTCTTGACCGCGTAGTTGATCTGCATCTCGCGCGCCGTGTTGGCGCAGAAGTCCAGGTCGCATTCCGGATCCTGGTTGAAGATATTGATCGTCGGCGGCGAGACCTGGTTGTGGATGGCCAGGACGGTGAACACCGATTCCAGGCCGCCCGCGCCACCCAGCAGGTGACCGGTCATCGACTTGGTCGAGTTCACGACCATGTTTTTCGCCTGGTCGCCGAAGACGCGCTTGATGCCGCGCACTTCAGCCACGTCGCCCAGCGGCGTCGAGGTGCCGTGCGCGTTCACGTACTGCACCTGGTCCGGGTTGATCTCGGCGTTCTTCAGCGCCGTGACCATGCAGCGCGCCGCGCCACTGCCATCCTCGACCGGCGAGGTGATGTGGTTGGCGTCCGCGCTCATGCCGAAGCCGATGACTTCCGCATAGATCCTGGCGCCGCGCTTGACGGCGTGCTCGTACTCTTCCAGCACCATGACGCCGGCGCCCTCGCCCAGCACGAAGCCGTCGCGGTCCTTGTCCCACGGACGGGACGCGGTGGTCGGATCTTCGTTGCGGGTCGACAGCGCGCGCGCCGAGGCGAAACCGCCAAGGCCCAGCGGCGAGACGGTCGACTCGGCGCCGCCGGCGATCATCACGTCGGCGTCGCCGTACTCGATCAGGCGGGCCGCCGCGCCGATGCAGTGCAGGCCGGTGGTGCAGGCGGTGACGATCGCCAGGTTCGGGCCGCGCAGGCCGAATTTGATCGAGAGATCGCCCGAGATCATGTTGATGATCGAGGCCGGCACGAAGAACGGCGAGATGCGGCGCGGGCCCTTGGCCGTGTACTCTTCCTTGGTGGCTTCGATCATCGGCAGGCCGCCGATACCCGAACCGATGGTCACGCCGATACGGTCCGCGTTCTCCTCGGTGACTTCCAGTCCCGAATCCTGCAGGGCCTGGATGCCGGCTGCCATGCCGTAATGGATAAAGCTATCCATGTGACGGCCTTCCTTGCCCGGCAGGTAGTCCTCGACAACGAAGTTCTTCACTTCGCCCGCGAAACGGGTGCTGAACTGCGACGCGTCGAACTTGGTGATGTTGGCAATGCCCGACTTACCTGCCAGGGCCGCGCTCCACGCCTCGGCAATGGTGTTGCCGATCGGTGAAATACAGCCCAGGCCAGTAACGACGACACGGCGGTTGCGTGAACGGCTCAAGCGATTCTCCCAAAAACTTTAAAGCAGCAGCTTAGGCCTTGACGTGCGCGGTTGCGTAGTCGATTGCCTGCTTGACGGTGGTGATCTTCTCAGCCTGTTCGTCAGGGATTTCCATCTCGAACTCGTCTTCCAGTGCCATCACCAGTTCCACGGTGTCCAGCGAGTCAGCGCCGAGGTCGTCAACGAACGAGGATTCGATTTTGATGTCTGCTTCGGCAACGCCCAGTTGCTCAGCGACGATTTTTTTAACGCGTTGTTCGATATCCGACATGTTTTGGCTCCATTAAGGTATGTGTTGCGGAAAGTGCGCGCATTTTATCAGGTTTGCGCCTTGAAAAACTATTTTCGGCGATTGCTGCTAATTCGTCCGAATTTCCTGCTAAAAGATGGGAATGAACCGGCTTTTTGCAAGCGAATGCTCAAAAGCCGGACATTAGCACATCAATTCATGTACATGCCGCCATTCACGTGCAGCTCGGTACCGGTGATATAAGCGGCTTGCGGACCGGCCAGGAAGGCGACCGCATGGGCGATGTCTTCCGGCTTGCCCAGGCGGCCCAGCGGGATCTGGCCCAGCAGCGCGGCGTGCTGGTCGTCGCCCAGCGCCTTGGTCATGTCGGTGTCGATGAAGCCCGGCGCGACGCAGTTGACGGTGATGTTGCGGCTGCCGATCTCGCGCGCCAGGGCGCGGGTCATGCCGGCCACGCCGGCCTTGGCGGCGGCGTAGTTCATCTGGCCCGGGTTGCCGGACGCGCCGACCACCGAGGTGATGTTGATGATGCGGCCGTGCTTGGCCTTCATCATCCCGCGCAGCACCAGGCGCGACAGGCGGCCGACCGAGGTCAGGTTGGTGGCGACCACGCTGTCCCACTCCTCGTCCTTCATGCGCATGGCCAGGTTGTCCTGGGTGATGCCGGCGTTGTTGACCAGGATCGACAGGCTGCCGAAGCTCTTCTGCACTTCGTCCACGACTTCGCCGCAGCGCGCCGCATCGGTCACGTTCAGGACCACGCCCTTGCCGCCGAATTCGCCCAGGTATTCGGTGATGGCCTGTGCGCCGGATTCGGTGGTGGCGGTGCCGACCACTTTCGCGCCCTGGCGCGCCAGTTCCAGCGCGATGGCCTTGCCGATGCCGCGCGATGCGCCGGTCACGAGGGCGACTTGGTTCTCCAGATTCATCTCTTTCATCCTCTTCTTATGAAATAGGGTTTATGCCTGCTGCAGGGAGGCCAGCACGCGCTCGAGCGAGGCCTGGTCGACCAGGGCTTCGCCCACCAGCACCGGGTCGATGCGCTTGGCCATGCCGATCAGGGTCTTGCTCGGGGCGCATTCGATGACCTGGGTGACACCCTCGGCAGCCATCTTCTGCATGGTCTCGACCCAGCGCACCGGGCCGGCGGCCTGGCGCACCAGGGCGTCCTTGATCTGTTCCGGGTCCTTCAGCACGGCGACGTCGACGTTGTTGATGACCTCGATCTGCGGCGCCGAGAAGCTCAGCTTGCCCATGTACTCGCGCAGGCGGTCCGATGCGGGCTTGAGCAGCGACGAGTGGAACGGCGCCGACACGGCCAGCTTCATGGCGCGCTTGGCGCCCTTGGCCTTGGCGATCTCGCAGGCGCGCTCGACGGCCGCGGTGTGGCCGGCGATGACAATCTGGGTCGGCTCGTTGAAGTTGACGGCTTCGACCACTTCACCTTGCGCCGCCTCGGCGCAGACAGCGCGCACGTCGTCGGCCAGCAGGCCGAGGATGACGGCCATGCCGCCCTGCCCCACCGGCACCGCATCCTGCATCGATTGCGCGCGGAAGCGCACCAGCGGCACGGCGTCCTTGAACGGGATCACGCCGGCGGCCACCAGGGCCGAGTATTCGCCCAGGCTGTGGCCTGCCACGACCGCGGGGGCCGGGCCGCCGGCCGCGATCCAGGCGCGGTAGACGGCGACGGCGGCGGTCAGCATGACCGGCTGGGTATTGGTGGTGAGGTCGAGGTCTTCCTTCGGGCCTTCGGCGATCAGGCGGCCAAGGTCGAAGCCCAGGGCGTCCGATGCTTCGGCCACGGTCTGCTCGACGACCGGGTTGCCGGCGAAGCCGTTCAGCATGCCGACTGCCTGGGCGCCCTGGCCCGTGAACAGGAATGCGAATTTGCTCATCTTCTTATTGTCCTTATCGATTTGGTTACATGCGCACCAGGGCCGCGCCCCAGGTGAAGCCGCCGCCCACGCCTTCCATGAGGACGTTCTGGCCCGGCTTGATGCGGCCGTCGCGCACGGCCTGGTCCAGCGCCAGCGGGATCGAGGCGGCCGAGGTGTTGCCATGTTCGCCGACCGTCACGACCATCTTTTCCATGGGCAGGTCGAGCTTCTTGGCGGTGCCCTTCATGATGCGCAGGTTGGCCTGGTGCGGCACCAGCCAGTCGATGTCCGAAGGACGCATCTGCGCCTGCTCCAGCACTTCGTGGGCCACTTCCTCGAGCACGGTAACGGCCAGCTTGAACACCGCCGGGCCGTCCATGTACAGGAAGCCGCTGCCGGCGATCGCGCCCTGGGCCAGGTTGCCCGGGACCGACAGGATATGCGAGTGGCGGCCGTCGGCGTGCAGCTTGGAGGCCAGCACGCCCGGTTCGCTCGAGGCTTCCATCACGATGGCGCCGGCGCCATCGCCGAACAGCACGCAGGTGGTGCGGTCCGAGAAGTCGAGGATGCGCGAGAAGATCTCGGCGCCGATCACCAGCACGGTCTTGTGCATGCCCGAGCGGATGAAGGCGTCGGCGGTCGAGACCGCGTAGACGAAACCGCTGCACACGGCCTGCACGTCGAAGGCGGCGCTGTTGTTCTCCATGCCGAGCTTCTGCTGCACGATGCAGGCGGTGCTGGGGAAGCTGCCGTGGAAGTCGGGGGTGGAGCTGGCGACGATCACCAGGTCGACGTCGGACGGCTGCTTGCCGGCCATCTCGAGCGCCTTGCGCGCGGCCTTGACGGCCAGGTCGGACGAGTTCTCGGTGGCGTCCGCATAGTGGCGCGCCTCGATGCCGCTGCGGGTCACGATCCACTCGTGCGAGGTCTCGATGCCCTTCTCGGCCAGCTGGGCCGCGAGTTCGTCGTTCGTGACGCGCTTGGCCGGCAGATAGCTGCCGGTGCCGGTGATTTTGCTGAATACGGTCATTGCTCCACCATCCTGCTAGTTGAGTGAACGCGGCTGGTCAAGCCTGGCGTTCAGGGTCCTGAGAGGGCATCAGTTCGGCGATCAGGGCCGACAGCTGCTCTTGTACGTTGTGCGCGGCGGCCTCGTAGGCACGCTTGAGCGCCCATTCGAAAGCATAGGCGTTGGCGCCGCCATGGCTCTTGAACACCAGGCCCTTCAGGCCCAGCAGCCCGGCGCCGTTGTAGCGCTCGGGATTCAGCTTCTTGAGCGCGCCGCGCGCCAGCACCGCGCCGGCCATCGACAACACGCTCTGCTTGAAGACCGACTTGACGAAGCGCGACATGCCTTCGATGGCCTTCAGGGTGACATTGCCGACGAAACCGTCGCAGACTACCACGTCCGTGGTGCCCTTGAAGATATCGTTGCCTTCGACATTGCCGTAGAAATTGAGTTTACCGCGCTCGTGGTCGGCGCGCAGCAGCGCACCGGTGGCCTTGACCACGTCGTTGCCCTTGATGTCCTCGGTGCCCACGTTGAGCAGGCCGATGGTCGGGCGCTCGATGCCTTCGATGGCCGAGCACAGCACCGAGCCCATGATGGCGAACTGGTGCAGGTGGTCCGGCTCGCAGTCGACGTTGGCGCCGAGGTCGAGCATGTAGGTGGGGCCGTTCTTCTGGTTCGGCACGATCGAGCAGATCGCCGGGCGGTCGACGCCGGCCATGGTCTTGAGCACGTAGCGCGAGACGGCCATCAGGGCGCCGGTATTGCCGGCCGAGACGCAGGCATTGGCGCTGCCGTCCTTGACCAGCTCGATCGCCACGCGCATCGACGAATCCTTCTTGCGGCGCAGCGCCACTTCGACCGGATCGTCCATGGCGACCACTTCGGTCGCGTGCTTGAGCGAGATGCGCGGATGGGTGTCCGCACCGGATTTCTTGAGCTCCTGGCGCAGCAGGTCTTCGTTGCCGACCAGGATAAGTTCGGCGTCAGCTTGCTTTTTTAGAAAGGAGATGGCTGCCGGGATCGTCACAGAGGGGCCGTGATCGCCGCCCATGCAGTCAATGGAAATTTTAATTGTCATTTGTCGGGAAGTTGCCGCGAATTACGCACAGCGAGCGGCAAGATGGGATCGGGGCGTGGCGCTGGGCCGGCCGGAGTCCGCGCGATAGTAAATGACGGTGTGCAAGCTTGGATTGCAGCCGATTACTGGATGAGTCATAAAGAAAAAGCGGCGCCACGCAAATAACATACGTTGCACCGCTTTCATGGTACTGAAAGACAAGACGTCGATTACTCGTCGTTCTTGGTCTTCAGGACTTTGCGACCACGGTAGAAGCCGTTCGGGCTGATGTGGTGACGCAGGTGGGTCTCGCCGGTGGTCGGCTCGACTGCCAGGTTCGGCGCGGTCAGGAAATCGTGCGAACGGTGCATGCCGCGCTTCGAAGGGGACTTCTTATTCTGTTGAACTGCCATGATGACTCCTAATACATAAGTTCTAAAATTCTAACACATTCGACTTGCAAATACATGCGCATCGAGTATCCCACCGGCAATTCTTAGGAATAATTCTCCGTGAATGCCGACATGTTTTAACGCTGCCTACATCTACTGCCTACTGCCATACTCGACTGCTGCACGCGTTTGACACGTTCTTTCGTCGTACTGCCTTTTACTGCGGTACTACAAATTCTGTACTGATCACTCTGACTTGAGATTCTTGAGGCCGGCGAACGGCGAAACCTTTTCGGTCTTCAGGCTGTCCAGGAGCTTGGTGTCCGGACAGACATCGTGTTTCGGTGCCTGCGGCAGGGCCAGCAGGGCTTCATCTTCGAGCAGCTCGCGCACGTCGCAGGCGTGGCTGCCGACGATCACGTCGATACTCTCGTCGTCGAGGATTTCCTCGATCTGGTCGGCTTCCTCGTCGTCCTTGCCGAGCACCAGCATGGTGGACGAATCGATCTCGTAGCTAAAGGGCTGCAGGCAACGCTGGCACACCAGCTGCACCGGACCAGCCACCGACAGGGTCATCGAGGGGTAGCCCTGGCGGGTCTGGCCTCCCTGGATGGACCAGCGGATCTCGCCACTCTTGTCGGCGCAATCGGCTGCCAGACGGGGCATGTCCGCCACGGGCGTCACGCCTTCGCGCTGCCCGCTATTCCGACAAAACTCAAAAGCGTCGATGACAAAAGCGCTCATTTGGAAGGTTCCCCGGAAAACCTGCGATAATAACAGGCTTCTCGCTGCAGAGTCAAAAACTTGCACAGTTTTTTGCCTGTTTCGGAGGCAGCTGTTGCAGCGAGCTCGGCATTCATCAGATTTGCTTGTCGGGAACTAGCTATCTATCTGTTTTACTTATGGTTTTCCCTTCAAGGCCGACATGATACCAAGTTCTGCGCCCGCGCGCCTCATTCTTGCTTCGAGCTCCGCCTACCGGCGCGAATTGCTGTCCCGCCTGGGCCTGCCTTTCGAGGCCATCGCGCCGCAACTCGACGAGACGCCCCTGCCCGGCGAAGCGCCGCAGGAGACCGCCCTGCGCCTGGCGCGCGAGAAGGCGGCCGCGGTGGCGGCCCTTCATCCGGGCGCGCTGGTGATCGGTTCGGACCAGGTGGCGACCCTCGACGGGCTGCAGATCGGCAAGCCGGGCGACCATGCGCGCGCCCTGGCCCAGCTGCAGCTGATGCGCGGGCGCCAGGTGGTGTTTCATACGGCGTTGTGCCTGTGGGATGGCCGGACGGACGAGCCCGCCCAGGTCGAGAATGTGCAGGTGTTCGTCACCTTCCGCGACCTGCCGGACGAGGAGCTGGACGCCTACCTGCGCATCGAGCAGCCCTACGACTGCGCCGGCAGCGCCAAGAACGAAGGCCTGGGCATCGCCCTGCTCGAACGCATCGATTCCACCGACCCGACCGCCCTCACCGGCCTGCCCCTGATCGCCCTGACCGGCATGCTGCGCCGCGCCGGCGTGCGTTTCTTCGGCACCTGACCTCTCTATATAGTGTATTTATGGCTGGCACGCTTTTTCTGATTCCCAATACCCTCGGCCCGGTCGACGCCGCTCCCGGCGCCTTGGCCACCCTGCTTCCGACCCAGGTGCAGGCCGTCACGTCCCGTCTCGACTATTTCGTGGCCGAGAACGCCAAGACGGCGCGCGCCTTCCTCAAGCTGGTGGCGATCGATCATCCGCTCGCCCGGCCGCTGCAGGAGATCCAGATCGCCGAGCTGAACGTGAACACGCCGGCGCAGGCCCTGAACCAGCTGCTGGCGCCGCTGCTGGCAGGGCGCGATGCGGGGCTGGTGTCCGAAGCCGGGGTGCCGGCGGTGGCCGATCCGGGAGCGGACCTGGTGCGCCTGGCGCACCAGCACGGGATTCCGGTGCGGCCGCTGGTCGGGCCGTCCTCGCTGCTGCTGGCCGTGATGGCCAGCGGGCTGAATGGGCAGAGCTTCGCGTTCAATGGCTATCTGCCGACCGACGCCGCGCAGCGCACCAAGCGGATCCAGCAGCTGGAGCAGCGCTCGCGCAGCGAGAAGCAGACCCAGTTGTTTATCGAGACGCCGTACCGGAATGGGCAGATGCTGGAGGCGCTGGTGACGACGTGCCAGCCGGGGACGCTCGTTTGCGTGGCGACGGATCTGACGCTTGCCAGCGAGTCGGTGAAGACATTGACGGCGGCGAAGTGGAAGGCGCAGCTGGCTAGTGGGAAGGCGCCGGAGTTTCATAAGAAGCCGACGGTGTTTTTGCTGCTGGGGCAATAAAGCTTGAGCTAGGGGCTGCTCAACGAACTGAGGTTCCGGCCTCCGCCGGAACGACGGCTCAAGCTTAAGTGGCAAGCTCAGGCACGTCGTTCCGGCGAAGGCCGGAACCCAAGTTTGCCTGCAGGCCGATAACTAGTGCACCTCGTGGGTCAGCTCGCGCACCCAGTTAAACGCCGCCAGCTCGATCTCCCGAATCTCGGGCACCGTCAGTCCCACGCGCCTGAGCGCCGCCGCCAGCTTGCGCCCGCAATCGGCCGCCTCCAGCAACTCGGCCACGCGCAGCATGGTCCCGAAATCCCCTTCCCGGTCCAGCAGCGCCGCGCGCACGTCGTCGGCCACCTCGACATTGTCGAGAATATCCGCCATCGGCACCGAGAACAGCGCATCCGCCAGCGACATGATGCCCACCGTGAACGCCCGGTCCGCGCTGGCCGTGTCGCCCGGCCGCACATGCAGGGTCATCATCTCCAGCAGCTTGCCGCGCGTGGTCGCCAGCAGCAGCAGCGGCGAATCCAGGTCCACCTGCCCGGCCGAGGTATAGACCAGGATCTGCAGCCAGCGCGACAGCTGGCGCCGCCCCAGCTGGCTGAGCGCCTGCGACAGCGACTCGATCTGGGGCCCCGGGGCCGCGCGGCTGTTCACCAGGCGCAGCAGGTTCAGGCTGATCAGCGCGTCGCGCTTCACCGCCGCTTCGATGGCCTGGCTGTCCGCATTCGAATTGACCAGCTCCAGCAGGCGCAGGATGCCCATCTCCGAAGGGGTGATCTTCTTGCCGGTCAGGATAGCCGGACGGGCGAAGTAATAGCCCTGGAAGTATTCGAAGCCCAGCTCCATGCACAGGCGGAACTCGTCCAGGGTCTCGACTTTTTCCGCCAGCAGTTTCTTGCCCGTGCCCTTGAGCGAATCCGCCAGGCGCGCCAGCTCTTCGGGCGCGAGGCCCTTGACGTCGACCTTGATCACGTCCACCAGGGCGACCAGCTTGTCTAGCTCGGCCGAGTGCTCGACCACGTCGTCGACCGCGAACTTGAAACCCAGCTCCTTCAGCTCGGCGACCCGCGCCAGCAGCTGCTCGGTGGGCTCCACCGTTTCGAGAATCTCGAGAATGACTTTATGGGCCGGCAGGAAGCGCACGAAGTCGCTCATCAGGACGACTTCGTCGACGTTGACGAAGGCCAGCTGCTCGCCCACCACCTGCTCCATGCCGAGCTGGGAGGCGTGCGAGATCACCGCGGCGGTCGCGGCGGCGCCATCGGTCAGCTTGGCATCGTCGTCCTCGCCGGCTGCACGGAACAGCAGCTCGAAGGCGACCAGGTGCTGGTCGCGGCCGAGAATGGGTTGGCGGGCGAGGAAAAAATCGTTGGACGGCACGGAAACCGCTGCCGTCGGGTCGGCATGCATCAAATACTCCTGGGTAACTACTAGATCACCAATGCGACACGATGCGCCGCATGGGGCGGAGGTCGGACTCTCCGCCCATCTTGACTATACTACAAAAATGTCGACGTTAGCATTTCGACATCGTATCAAGATGTTACCGCTAGCTGCGCCCGCCCTGGCGCGGACCTTTGCGAGGGCCGGGGGACGGACCGCGCGGCGCATCGCCCCTGGCGGGACGCGCACCAGCGCCCTGGGGCCGGCGGCCTTCGGTCGACGGACGGCCTTCGGTGGATGGGCCGCGTTCGCCCGCGGCGCGCGGCGGGCGGGCGGCGCCCTCCTCGCGGCCCGGCATGCTCTGGCCCGGCAGGCGCAAGCTGCCCTTGCCCGACAGCGGGCTGGCGCGGCGCGCATTGCCTACCGGCGCGCGCGGTGCGTCACCCACCAGGCGGCCGGCGGCGGCGCCCGTCACTTGCGTGCCTTTTTCGATGGTGAAGCGGGCGCCGGCATCCTTGCCCAGCACGCGCACCAGATAGGGCATCACTTCGCGCAGCATCGGCTCCAGCGTATAGGGCGGATTCAGGATGAACATGCCGCTGCTGTGCAGGCCAGTTCCGTCCGGGGTCGGGGTGCGGGTGGTCAGGGTGACGTTCAGCCACTCCTTGGCCGGCAGGCGCTTGAGGCGGTCGGCGAACTGGCGCGATTCCATGCGCTGCAGCACCGGGTACCAGATCGCGTAGATACCGCTCGGGAACTTGCCCAGCGCTTCGTCGAGGGCGTCGCGTACGCGCCGGTAGTCGTCCTTGATCTCGTAGGGCGGATCGATCAGCACCAGGGCGCGGCGCGAAGGCGGCGGCAGCAGTGCCTTGAGGCTGTTGAAACCGTCGCCGTGCTCGATGATCACGCGCCGGCCGCGCGCACGCTCGCCCTGCTCCGCCTTGTGCGCTTCCAGGCGGCGGAAATTCTCGCTCAGGATCCTGTGGTCGGAAGGATGCAGCTCGAACAGGCGCAGGCGGTCCTGCTCGCGCGCCACCTGCTCGGCCACATAGGGCGAGCCCGGGTAGTAGCGCATCTTGCCGCTCGGGTTCATGCCTTTCACCAGGTCGAGATAGGCCGCCAGCGGGGCCGGCACGTCGGTGCAGGACCACAGCGGGCCGATGCCGGTCTCGTATTCGCTGCTCTTGGTGGCCTGCGCGCTGTCGAGCGCGTACACGCCGGCGCCCGAGTGGGTGTCGATATAGGTGTAGGCGGCGTCCTTCTGGTTCATGTACAGGTGGAGCTGGACCTGGACGAAATGCTTCAGGACGTCGGCGTGATTGCCCGCATGGAAGGCGTGGCGGTAGCTCAGCATGGGCTGGAATTCCTCGAGAAAATGGTTGCCGCATTAAGGACAGCGGCGCGATGGGCGCCATTATCCACTACAAACGGGGTGGGCACGGAAATGGATGAGGTCTAAGCCGCCCTGCGGACAAATAAAAAGGCCGCGGCAGTGAGCCGCGGCCTTGTACTTCCCCGAAGGGAAACGGTCCTGTCAGGCGACCGAGTAATGCATCAGGCGGCGCACCAGCGAACGCACGGCGCGGTCGATGGCGGCCTGGTTGCCCAGGTTGTCCACCGGCAGGCGCACGTTGGCGGTCAGGTCGCCGTTATGGATGTCCTTGAGGACGCCCACCAGCTCCCACTGGCCGTTCAGCACCAGCAGTTCGACTTCGAACACGAAGCGCGCCGACTTCTTGAGCGAGGCGTACTCGATGTCGCCGCCGCGGCCGCTGGCCGACTCTTTACGGTGCAGGACCTTGCCGTCCAGCACGCGCAGGCTCTGGCGCTTCAGTTCCGCTTCCAGCGCGTTCTGGAACAGCTGGGCGAACTGCGACACCGGGCGCGCGGCCTGGGCCGTGTTGCGCTCGAAGCCGACGGTCAGCTTGCGGTTTTCTTCCTTGCCCTGGGCCTTGGTGGTCTCTTCGACCAGCAGGCGTTCACGGCCTTGCCAGCCCGGCGGCAGCTGGTCCAGCTTGCGGTCGAAATAGACCACCATGGCCGGACGGCGCTGGCCGACATACCACTGCTGGAAGCTGCCCGCGCCCGGGGTGTCCGCGATCACGGCGGTTTCGGCCGGATCGGTGTAGCCCTGCACGGCGGCGCCGGCCGGGGCCAGCGCATTCGGCGCGGTCAGGTTCTGCGCGCCGGCGCCGGCGGCGATGCCGATCAGCGCGGCAAACATCAGACGGCGCATCAGCGGGCCTCCCGCACTTCGACGTAGTAGTGCGCAACCTGGGCGGCGCCGATCGACGACTCCTGGTAGCTGCCGATGCCGTTGCCGTCCAGGTGGACGCGGGTCCAGGCCGACGGCTTCTCGGTCGGCGCGAAGCCGTTGTCGAAGAAGCTGGTGCGCGCTTCGATCACTTGCGGGTGGTCGGTGCGGTTGCGGATCTGGACGATCACGTTCAGGGTGCCGGTCGGATTGCGGCGCGCGCCCTGGCGTTCGATGGCGATCTTGCCGTTCTTGGTGTTCTGCAGGACCTTGTCGATGATGACGACCTGGTCGTACATCACGGTCGCGGTCGGCGCCATGGCGTCGTTGACGCGCGCGCCCAGCTGGGCGCCTTCCGGCGACACGGTCGGGCAGCCGGTCAGGAGCACTGCGGCCAGGCCGGCAGCGGCGATGTTGAGGGTGTTTTTCATTTAATTGTTCCTAGTCTTGATCCAGACCACGCCGTTGCCCTTCTTGTCGATCCATTTCTGGATGCGCAGGGAATCGGCGGGGACTTGCTGGCCGTTCTCGTCGAACAGCTTGATGGTCACGTTCTCGGGCAGGCCCTGGTGCTGGACGGCGCCGATGTGCAGCGTTTCCGGCAGGTTGTTCCAGTAGCGCACGTCGGCACGCGGCTTGACGTTGACCGCGACCAGCGAGGCGATCGCGCCCACTGCCGCGACCGCGCCCAGCGCACGGCCGCCGCCGCCGCCGTTGGCCGCCGCGATCACGCTGCCTTCCGAGGCGATGGCGCCGAAGGTCTCGCCGATCGCGCTGGCGGTGTTCTGGAACGCCACCTTGCCTTCGATCAGGCGGTCGACCGGGCGTCCGCCGCGGGTGCTGGCCTGGAAGAACACGTCCTCGGCCAGCGCTACTTGCTGCGGCTTGCCGTCGAACTCGATCTTGAGGCTGCGTTCCGGCATGCGCTTGGCCTTGCGGTACACGATCTCGTGGTTGCCGACACCGTCGCCGACCTTGCGCGGCGCGCCGCCGAGCTCGGCGACCACCAGCAGGTTGGCGCCGGCGGCCGGCGCAGCGAACTGCGGACGCAGGCGCGCCACCTCGGCGTAGGTGTCCTTCGCCATGCCGGCTTCGCCGTTCGCCTGGCTGCTCCAGCCTTCCAGGATCATCAGCGCCGCGAAGTCGCTGCGGTGCTGCTGTTCCTCGGCGAAGGCATCCTGCAGGATGCCGCCGCGGAAGGATGCGCGCGCGTTCTCGTAGTCGCCCTCGGCCAGGTACAGCATGCCGCGGTAGTAGTAGGCCATGGCGCGCTCGTAGGGCTCGCCCTTGTAGTCCTTGGCGCCCTCTTCGTACCACAGCGAGCGCGCCTTGGCGGCGTTCTCGGTGTTGGCGAACATGCCTTCGATGCTCGCCAGCGCGCCGTCGAACAGCTCGGACGCTTCCGCGGTCTTGCCTTCGGACATGGCGGCCACGCCGGCCTGCAGGGTGTGCAGGGTCGCGTCCTTGGCCGGCGCGCTTTTCAGGCGCGCTGCCTCGGACGCGTAATCGGCCTGGGCGGCGCCCGGCACACCGAGTGCCAGGGCCACTGCCAGGACGATGCTGCTCCGCTTAGCGGTACAGGACGTCATCCTGGGCTTCCTTCTTGAACTCGAACATGCCGCTCCAGGCGATGGTCTCGTACTCCAGGTCGATCAGCTCGAAGCTGATCTGGTGGTAGCGCGACAGGGTGCCGGTACGGGCCGAGTTGGCATCCAGCGAGGTGATGCGGCCGCCGAGACGGAAGTCCGCGCCAGCCTTGGCCTTGGTGCTGCGGATGGTGCCGCGGTCGGTTTCGCCGCTGCGCTTGGCTTCGCGTTCCTTCGAAACCATGTCGCCGTAGTGACGGGCGACGAACACCAGGCGGCCCTGGGCAGCGCGGTTCAGTTCGATGCGCAGGCGGTCGGTGATCAGGTTCTTGTTCACGCGCGACGAGCTGTCGTTGGCGAAGTATTCCGAATCGATGATGATGCGCGGCGGCGTGGTGCGGCCGGCGATGGCCGGGTTCGACAGGATGTCGCGCACCATCTTGTCGGTGCTCGACACGATGTCCTGCGCTTCCATGCCGACGCCGGCGACCTGGGTCGAGGTGGTGCTCACGTCCTGGTAGACCACGCGGCTGCCCGCGCTGTTGTTCAGGTTCGAGGTGGCGCAGCCGCTCAGGGCCAGCACGGCGGCCAGGGCCGCGATGTACGTCGTTTTCATCGGTGTTTCCTTACTTGCCGCGCGAGGCGTTGATGATCGCCTGGTAGTAGGTGGTCTTCAGTTCCGGGTAGATTTCCTGGGTCAGCTTCAGGGCTTCGGCGAAATCCTTGTGGGTCGAGTTCTTGGCGTACATGTAGACGGCCAGGTCGTTGACCGAGTTGAACGAGATGTCCGAGTTGGCGCGGATGAACTCTTCGCCGCCGACCATCTTCAGGGCGATCGCACGGCCGGCGCTTTCGCCGACAGCCTGGCCCAGGAAGCCGCCGATGAACGGGATGTTTTCAGCCACTTTCTGGCCGGCCTGGGCGCCCAGGAAGCCGCCGATGCTGGCGCCGGCGCTGGCGTTGCGGCCCTTCTCCACCCAGGCGGCCACGGTGCCGTCTTCGGTGAACGGCGACATGTACTTGCCGCTGTTGCCCACGATCGGGGTCGGTGCGGTGATCAGGTTCGGTGCGGCGATGCGCGGAGCACTCGCGCAAGCGGTGAGGACGAGTGCGAACAGCAGGGCGGAGATTTTTTTCATGATTTTCAGGACCTTGGTGGTTTTGGAATCCGGCCCCGTCGTTGCAGGGCCATGTTTATGAAGTGGTGCGGATCACCAGTTAGTGAAGTGGTATTACAAACAGACAATTGCTTGCAGAGACGAAATTTACAGGTGCGTAGCATGAAAATCAACAGCTGTTGCCCGATTGACACACACAAAAAAACGCGCGCCGAAGCACGCGTTGCTACAGAGCATGAACGTTCTAGAAACTAGAATTTACGCAACCTTTTTTTCGTCGAAGAATTGTTCGTCTTCGGTCGATCCGTGCAGCGCGGTGGTCGAGCTCTGGTTCTGCTGGATGGTCTGGGTGACCGCGTCGAAGTAGCCGGTGCCGACCTCGCGCTGGTGCTTGACCGCGGTGAAGCCGCGTTCGGCGGCGGCGAATTCCGCTTCCTGCAGCTCCACGAAGGCCGACATGCCGCGCCGCGCATAGCCGTGGGCCAGGTTGAACATGCCATAATTCAGGGCGTGGAAGCCGGCCAGGGTGATGAACTGGAACTTGTAGCCCATGGCGCCCAGTTCGCGCTGGAACTTGGCGATGGTGGCGTCGTCCAGATTCTTCTTCCAGTTGAAGGACGGCGAGCAGTTATAGGCCAGCATCTTGCCCGGGAACCTGGCGTGGATGGCTTCGGCGAACTGCTTGGCGTAGTTCAGGTCCGGCTTGCCGGTTTCGCACCACACCAGGTCGGCGTAAGGCGCGTAGGCCAGGCCGCGCGAGATGGCCTGCTCCAGGCCCGGGCGCACGCGGAAGAAGCCCTCGACGGTACGCTCGCCGGTGCAGAACGGGCGGTCGTTGTCGTCGACGTCCGAGGTCAGGAGGTCGGCCGCTTCGGCGTCGGTGCGGGCGATGACCAGGGTCGGGGCGCCCATCACGTCGGCGGCCAGGCGCGCGGCGTTGAGCTTTTCGACGGCTTCGCGGGTCGGGACCAGCACCTTGCCGCCCATGTGGCCGCATTTCTTGACCGAGGCCAGCTGGTCTTCGAAGTGCACGCCGGCGGCACCCGCCTCGATCATGGATTTCATCAGCTCGAAGGCGTTCAGCACGCCGCCGAAACCGGCTTCGGCGTCGGCCACGATCGGGGCGAAGTAATCGATCTCGTCCTTGCCTTCGGACCACTGGATCTGGTCGGCGCGCTGGAAAGTGTTGTTGATGCGGCGGACCACGTTCGGCACCGAGTTGGCCGGGTACAGCGACTGGTCCGGATACATTTCGCCGGCCAGGTTGGCGTCGCCCGCCACCTGCCAGCCGGACAGGTAGATAGCTTTCAGGCCAGCCTTCACCTGCTGCATCGCCTGGTTGCCGGTCAGTGCGCCCAGGGCGTGCACATAGGCTTCGTTGTTGACCAAGTCCCAGAGCTTTTCCGCGCCGCGCTTGGCCAGGGTGTGTTCGATCTGCAGCGAGCCGCGCAGGCGCACGACGTCGGCCGCGGTGTAATTGCGGGTCACGCCTTTCCAGCGCGGATTGCTGTCCCAGTCCTGCTGCAATTGGCTGATCTGCTGTTCACGGGTTGCCATGCTAGTTCTCCTCAAGATAAACACCATTCGATTGCTGAAAGCGAGTCCGTTGGAGAAATCATAGAGCGGTTTGTGCGCAGCACAATCACTCTTATATAAGACATGAAGCCAAAATTTTTTCCAGCGATATCAAACACTTGGGACGCACATATCATGATGCGGAATAAAATTTCTCCCCATGAGAACTAAAGCGAGCTCGGCTTTCATGAGTATCCCGCCATACGAAACGTCATATCTGCATCATGAAATAACGACTTTAATTTCTAATTGGAAATTGATTTGTGGCATAGGGATTTCCTGCGAACATTCTTCCAGTAAATATTTGTTGTATTTAGGTATTTTATGTTGACTATATGAACTTAAACCCTCAGCATCTCGCTTGCAGTCTTAACAACGAGAAACGCCAACAGGCCAATAAGCATCATGATTTCTACCACCCTGCGCTGGACGGCGCTTTCCCTCTTCCTCGCCTCCGGCATGAGCGCAGCCAGCGCCAGCGTCATCACGACCGACATGGGGGTCACCTTTACGAGCACCTATAGCGGCAATGTGCTGAAGATCGAAATCGATGCGAAGAACCGCAGCGGCGGCTGGCAGGACGCGGTCGTCATCGATGCGCTAGCCATCAAGGGCATCGGCAACGTGTCGAGTGCGAGCCTGGAAACGCCTACCGGGATCGCATGGAACATGAACCGCGCCGAGCTGAAGGCCGCCGGCTGCCCGGCGTCGAACGGCCGCGGCCGCCGCGCCTCCGCCTCGCTCGACAAGCTGTGCTTCGAAGGTGAAGGCATTGCACTGACCGACAACATGGTCTTCACCTTCAACCTGGCCGGCAGCGCGCTCAATCTCGATACGCCGCACCTGAAAGTGCGCTTCCTCGATGCCCGCGGCAAGAAGGAAGGCAGCCTGCTGTCGGATACCTTCGTGTTCAGTGCGGATTCGAATACCGCGTCAGACACGGGCAGCGGTACGGGCACGGGCTCGGGCGCGGATACGAGCGCAGGCGATGGCAAAGCCACTCCTGGCGCGGTGGACGAGGGCCTGCATCCGGGCTCTATCGACGGCGGCAACACGCTGCCGGTCGACACCGGCTCCGGCTCGGGGGAACAGTCCGGCGAACAAGCGCATGCCGAGGTGCCGGAGCCCGCAGCGCTAGGCCTGCTGGGCCTGGGCCTGGCCGCGATGGGCCTGGCATCACGCCGCCGCAAGCCGCGCGCATGAGCCAGGGCGGCACGCCGCCCCTCCACGAAACGGACCCGCCATGGGTCCGTTTTCCTTTGTGCCCTCCTCCACCGGCCCGGTTCGCCGCAACGGCTGAACTGAGCCATCCGTGATTCAGCTAACAGAACCCCCTTCCCAAACGCAATAGGCTGAGCCCAGCGTACTCAACAGTGCGCCGGTCCAGGCCGTTCGCAGGACGCGAAGGCGGGGACTGTCACCTTTACGAGGAGAGCAAGTTGAAAACCACACTCATCAAAGCAGCTGCCGTCCTGCTGGCCGCAGGCGCCATCCTGCCGGCCAGCGCCGGATCCCTCACCTACCAGGGCGTCACCTTCACGTCCTCCTGGACCGACAATGTGCTGACCCTGGAAATCGACGCCGCCAATCCGACCGGCGACTGGGCCAGTGCGACCTCGCTCGGCGCCCTGCAGCTGAAGGACATCGGCAGCTTCTCGAACGTGAGCCTGACTTCGGCGCCGGGCGCGGCGGGCGACTGGACCCTGTCGTCGAAGGAGCTGAATGCCAACGGCTGCGCGGGCGGCGGCCATGCCGGCTTTGGCCTGTGCTATTCGGGCGACCGCATCGCCCTGAGCGACGACATGGTGTTCCAGTTCACCTTCGCCGGCGGCGCGCAGGACCTGGAGTCGCCGCACCTGAAGGTGAACTTCTTCGGCGAGGGCGATCGCAAGGTGGGCAGCCTGCTGTCGCAGGCGATCGCGCCGGTGCCGGAGCCGCAGACCTATGCGATGCTGGGCGGCGGCCTGGCGCTGCTGGGCTTCATGGCGCGCCGCCGCAAGCAGACGCAGGCCTGAGCCAGGACCGCGCAATGAAAAAGGCGCCTTGCGGCGCCTTTCCTTATTTTGCCAGCTCGACCGCCGGCTGCTCCCCGAACACCAGCTGCCCGCCGCGCACGCGCACGGGGATGGTGTCCTTCGGCCCGAACTTGCCGGCCAGGATAGCCTTGGACAGCGGGTTCTCGATCTGCTGCTGGATCGCGCGCTTGAGCGGACGCGCGCCATACACCGGGTCGTAACCTGCTTCCGCGATCTTCTGCAGCGCTTCGTCGTCGATGTCGAGCGCCATCTCCATCTTGGCCAGGCGCTCTTCCAGGTTGTGCAGCTGGATCTTGGCGATCGCGCCGATGTTCTTCTCGTCGAGCGCATGGAACACCACGATCTCGTCGATCCGGTTGATGAACTCCGGTCGGAAGTGCCCGCGCACCTCGGCCATCACGGCCAACTTCACCACCGCCGGATCGTCGCTGTCCATCGACTGGATCTTGTGCGAACCCAGGTTCGAGGTCATCACGATCACCGTGTTCTTGAAGTCGACGGTGCGGCCCTGGCCGTCGGTCATGCGGCCGTCGTCGAGCGCCTGCAGCAGGACGTTGAACACGTCCGGGTGCGCCTTCTCGATCTCGTCCAGCAGGATCACGCTATAGGGCTTGCGGCGCACGGCTTCGGTGAGATAGCCGCCCTCCTCGTAGCCCACATAGCCCGGCGGCGCGCCGATCAGGCGTGCCACCGAATGCTTCTCCATGAACTCGCTCATGTCGATGCGGATCAGCGCTTCCTCGGTATCGAACAGGAAGGCGGCCAGCGCCTTGCACAGCTCGGTCTTGCCGACGCCGGTCGGGCCCAGGAACATGAAGGAACCATAGGGCTTGTTCGGATCGGCCAGGCCGGCGCGCGAACGGCGGATGGCGTCGGACACGGCTTCGATCGCCTCGTCCTGGCCCACCACGCGCTCGTGCAGCTTCTCTTCGATGTGCAGCAGCTTGTCGCGCTCGCCCTGCATCATGCGCGACACCGGGATGCCGGTCGCGCGCGAGACCACCTCGGCGATTTCCTCGGCCCCGACCTGGGTGCGCAGCAGCTTGGGCTGCGCGCTCTCGGCTTCGGCGCCGGCGGCTTCCTCGGCCTTCTTCAGCTGGGCTTCCAGTTCCGGCAGGCGGCCGTACTGGAGCTCGGAGACCTGCTGCCAGTTGCTCTGGCGCTTGGCCTCTTCCATCTGGTGGCGGATGCGCTCGATCTCTTCCTTGATGTGGGTGGTGCCCTGCACCGCCGCTTTCTCGGCCTTGAGGATCTCCTCGTAGTCGTTGTACTCGCGTTCCAGGCGCGCGATCTCTTCGTCCAGCAGCTCGAGGCGGCGCATCGAGGCCTCGTCGGTCTCCTTGCGCACGGCTTCGCGCTCGATCTTCAGCTGGATCAGGCGGCGCTCGAGGCGGTCCATGACTTCCGGCTTGGAGTCGATCTCGATCTTGATCTTGGCCGCCGCCTCGTCGATCAGGTCGATCGCCTTGTCGGGCAGGAAGCGGTCGCTGATGTAGCGGTGCGAGAGCTCGGCCGCGGCGATGATGGCCGGGTCGGTGATCTCGACCTTGTGGTGCAGCTCGTACTTCTCCTGCAGGCCGCGCAGGATGGCGATGGTCGCCTCCACGCTCGGCTCGTCGACCATGATCTTCTGGAACCGGCGCTCCAGCGCTGCGTCCTTCTCGACGTACTTGCGGTACTCGTCGAGGGTGGTCGCGCCCACGCAATGCAGCTCGCCGCGCGCCAGCGCGGGCTTGAGCATATTGCCCGCGTCCATCGCGCCCTCGGCCTTGCCGGCGCCGACCATGGTGTGGATCTCGTCGATGAAGACGATGGTCTGGCCCTCGTCCTGGGCCAGCTCCTTCAGCACTGACTTCAGGCGCTCTTCGAACTCGCCGCGGTACTTGGCGCCCGCCAGCAGGGCCGCCATGTCGAGCGAGAGCACGCGCTTGCCCTTGAGCGAATCGGGCACCTCGCCATTGACGATGCGCTGCGCCAGGCCTTCGACGATGGCGGTCTTGCCCACGCCAGGCTCGCCGATCAGCACCGGGTTGTTCTTGCTGCGGCGCTGCAGGACCTGGATCGCGCGGCGGATCTCGTCGTCGCGGCCGATCACCGGGTCGAGCTTGCCCATGCGGGCGCGCTCGGTCAGGTCGAGGGTGTATTTTTTCAGCGCTTCGCGCTGGCCTTCGGCATCCTGCGAATTCACGGATTCGCCGCCGCGCACGGCCTGGATCGCCGATTCGAGCGCCTTCTTCGCCAGGCCGTGCTCGCGCGCCAGGCGGCCGGCGTCCGACTTGTCTTCCGTCAGCGCCAGCAGCACCATCTCCGACGAGAGGAACTGGTCGCCGCGCTTCTGCGATTCGCGGTCCGCGAGGTTGAGCAGGGACACCAGCTCGCGCCCGACCTGCACGTCGCCGCCGGTGCCCGAGACCTTGGGCAGGCGTTCGAAGGCGGACTTCAGCGCGTTGGTCAGGGCGCCGACGTTGACGCCGGCGCGCTGCAGCAGCGAGCGCGCGCCGCCGTCGTCCTGGTTCAGCAGGGCCGCCAGCAGGTGGAGAGGTTCGATGTACTGGTTATCGTTGCCGACCGCCAGGCTCTGGGCATCCGCCAGCGCTTCCTGAAGCTTGGTCGTCAGTTTGTCTTGCCGCATGGTATTGCTCCCTAGTGGTGTTCTTTGACTAAGGAGAAAAATAGGGACGGCTGACTACTTTTCAAGATGCACAACGCTCAGCCGTTTGGGGCATGAGGCTTCAGGACTGGACGGGCATGGCGTCGGCCGTCGGCCGGACGGCTTTCAGGTCGCGCACGTTCTTCTGGACCGCGATGACGGCGAACAGCGCCATCACATAGGCGATCGCGTAGAAGCCTTTTTCACTGCGCGCCAAGGTGGCATTCCACAACCCGACCGTCGTCAGGAGCGCCGCACTGATCAGGGACAGCCAGCACAGGCCGACGTACAAGCCGGTGACGGGCATACTCTCCGCCTTGTCGCGCAGGGTCTTCTGCAAGGAAATGGCGGCGAACAGACCGTATAACAGCAAGGTCAGGTAATAGCCTTTTTCGTTAAGCTGCATGTCGGCGTTCCACAAACCCGTCAGGTAGCCTGCGGCGCCGATCAGCAAGGCGCCCCAGGAGGCGCCGACGAAAGCAGGGGTTGGTCGTTGTGCGTGGTACATGGTGAACTCCGGAAGTTGTCCCGCCCAGACTGTGCCACGCTGGCAGCCCGTTGAAATTGATGCGCCACAGAAATATCTGGTTGGCTGAGTCAAATCATCCGCTGAGCGCCTCCAGGTCACAAAGCCGGCCGGCACATGATTAGCGAGCCGAACAAGTACCATTTGGTCGAGCGGGTTCCCGGAACCGATGCCATGGTGTGCGACGGCGAGTGAAACGGCGCGTTTGCCTTAGCAAATACTCCCTCGAATGCCCTTCCCTGTTCTGAGGTCGAAACCGAAATTGCATTCGTACTCGCCTTCTTTCGAACGGCTGCATAACAGGTTTCGTTTATCCTGCCAACGCATGCGAATGCCACTACCTTCAGTGCAGACGTCGTGCTTGTCAGGACCGATTGCGTCGAACAGCTCTTTAGCGAGCTGGCCGTTGATGGAAAAGGCGATCTTCTTGTCCCCCATGGTCGGTGGTCGTGGCTCGCTGAGTTCGCCCCCATAGATCCAATACGTCCCAGAAAACTTCTTGTACGGTTCCTCCTGATCGCCGGCGAACGCCAGACTGGAGGTCAGGAATTGAAGAAACAGCATTGCAAGCAATTGCCGCATGGAAGACCCTATCGGATGAGTTCTACGTGGAAATGATTGTCGTGGTCGGGAGCGCGACGGACGTTCGGAATGGTCGGGTCATTGAATAACACGCGGTTGACCAACGGGTGCCGGACAAAGAGGGAGATGAGTCTTGTTGTGGCCGCACGGTCGTAGCCAGGGTCGAGATATTTGCAAGCGAGCTCCTTCCCGTCGACACGAAGGGGCCTGACGTCGACTTCAAGACCAAGTCTGTGGGAATGATGCGGCTTGAACTGCGGTCCATTCGCTTTGCTGAAATTTCCAATGCCAAACTTTCGCTTGTCTATCTGGCACCATTCCGTCGCGATAGCCAGCAGGAGAGTAATCATCTTCGGATGGGCGTACTGTCCGCGTCCTCCTGAAGGCTGCCATAGGTATAGTAGCCGCCACCTTCGAACCGCTGAGGAAGAATAAAGAACCCCCGGTCGTCTTTGACAGGAATATTCGCCATGTAAGCCCCTTCACTAGAAACGGTCCATCCTACGATCCTCTTCCGAAACCAAGAAGAGTGACCTGCGGCCGCACAGTAAATATTCGATGAAATATCAAAAGCCACCGGCTGTCATCGGGGGCAGGCGAAAGGAAAGGCGCTGTCACCGTTGAGTGTTGAAGATGCCAATCGCCGCTCGCAAGAGAGCGTCAGGCGAA
>NZ_JAGPWD010000029.1 GCF_018119395.1 Massilia sp. ZL223 | reverse complement strand
GCGGGATCGTCGCGCGCCGCAATGTCCAGCTGGGCCAGCGCGTGGCGCCCGGCGCGCCGCTGATGGCGATCGTGCCGCTGGACCAGATGTGGGTCACGGCCAACCTCAAGGAAACCCAGTTGCGCGACGTGCGCATCGGGCAGCCGGTCAAGGTGACCGCGGACGTGTACGGCGACGCGGTGGTCTTCCACGGCACGGTGGCGGGCCAGGAAGCCGGCACCGGCAGCGCCTTCGCGGCCGTCCCGGCCCAGAACGCGACCGGCAACTGGATCAAGGTAGTCCAGCGGGTGCCGGTGCGCGTCGCCCTCGACCCGGCCGAACTGGCTGCCCACCCGCTGCGCCTGGGGCTGTCGATGAAGGTGGAGATCGACACCAGCCGCCGCGACGGCCCCGCGCTGATGCAGGCCGGCGCGCAGCGCCAGCGCTACGAGACGGTGGTGTACGCCACCGAGGACCAGGGCGCGGAGGCCGCGGTCGAGCGCGCGCTGGGACGTGCAAGCGGCGTCGCGCAGCGCTAGGAGCCCGCCATGAACTTCCCGGCCATCCCGCGCCCGGCCCTGCTGGCCGCGATCTTCGCCCTCAACTTCATCGAATTCCTGCAGACCGGGATGCTGGTGTTTGCCGCGGCGCCCAGCATGGGCCACATCGGGGCCTCGCCGGAGGAGTACGCGGCGCTCAGCGCCCTGTACGCCGCCGTGGCAGTGCTGGCGATCTCGCAGGTGACGGTGCTGGTCCAGCGCCTGGGCTGGCGCAGCTACCTGCTGGCGTCGCTGCTGTGCTTCCTGCTCGGCGCCTGGCTGAGCGCGGGCGCGGACCGGGTGCCGGTCTTCGCCCTCGGGCGCATCCTGATGGCCGCCGGCGGCGCAGCGTTCATGACGGTCTCGCGCATGCTGGTCAACCTGATCCCGCCGTCGCCCCAGCGCCTGCAGGGCATCGCCGCTTTCGGCAGCGCGCTCGCGCTCGGGATCGCCCTCGGTCCCTGGGCGGCGGCCGAACTGGTCGGGCGCGAAGCCTGGGGCGGCATGTTCCTGGTCCTGGCCCTCGTGGCGCTGGGCGCCGCCGCGCTGGCGGCGCGCTGGCTGCCGGCCGGGGCCGATACCCTCGATGGCAGTCCCACGCGCCTGCATACGCTGGATGCGGCCCTGCTCGCCGGCGGCGCCGGCCTGGCCCTGTTCGGCGCCCAGCGCCTGGCCTACGACTGGCATGGCGAGCGCGCCCACGCGCTGTTCCTGCTGGCGCTCGGGCTGGCCATGCTGCTGGCCTTCGGGCTGCTGCATACGCGCCGGCGCGCGCCTTTCCTGCACCTGGAGGTGCTGGGCAGCCGGCGCTACCGGGCAGGGCTGGCGATCTTCAGCCTGTGTTACCTGGTGCTGGGCGCGGTCAGCACCGCGCTGCCGCAACTGGTCCAGCGCGCGCTCGGCGTCGGCTTCGAGGCGGCGGGGCGGCTGCAGTCGGCCGGCATGGCGGTCAGCTTCCTCGCCTTCTGGGCCGTGCTGGCGACGGTGCGCGTGCGGCCGCATGCGACCAAGTTCTACGTCGTGGCATTCCTGATGCTGGCGCTGCTGGGCTGGCACTTCTCGCATCTCGATCCGCGTGGCCATGCCTGGGATGGGGTGACCTGGTGGATTGGCCTGTTCGGCGGCTTCCTGGTGGTGGCCATGGCCGCGACGGCGGTGCACGGCTTCAAGGACTTCCAGGCGAACAACGTGGTGTTCTCGCACGCCCAGCAGCTCAAGAACATGCTGAGCCAGCCCGCGCTGGCGCTGGGCGTGGGCGCGACCAATGAGCTGCTGCAGGAACGCGGCGCGCTGCACGGCGCCCGGCTGGCGGAAGCGGCCCTGGACCCGGCGGCGCCGGTGACGCAGCAGGCAGCGCTGCTGGCCGGCATGGACGTATTCTGGGTGCTGATGTGGGTGGGACTGGCGGGAGCGGCGCTGCTGCTGCGGCAGCGCGCTTTCGACTAGGCGAAAAAGGCGCTGTCCTCGTTAAGTGTGGAAGAGGCCCATCGCCGCTCGCAGAAAGCGGTCCGGCGAAGCGATGCGCGCACCGTCCAGCGCCCATTGCCAGCCCAGGTAATTCGGCAGGTAACGTGAGGCGACGCCGTTAAAGCGCGCCAGCCATTGTCGGAAGCGGCGGTGGTAGGCGTTGACGTTCTGTACATGGACGGCGCCACGCACGCGCTCGCCGGCGCGCAGGTTGACGCATTCGTGGGAGATACCTGCTTCGCGCGCGAAGGCCCGGTAGGCCGCATGCGCATCGGTGACCAGGAGCACGTCCAGATCTAGCACGGGCAGCAAGTGCCGGTGCAGCTGAGGTGTCGTGACCGCGCCGCGTCCCGTGACGGAATCGTGTGTTTGCCCGGTGCGGTCGCGGGCGACCAGGATGCACACATGCTCGCGCGAGATGCCGCGTTTGGAAGCCACTCCACCCCGCCGGCGTGCCGGCCGATCCAACTGGCGCGAGCCCTTTTGCGATTCCAGCAAAAAGAGTTCATCAGCCTCGGCAATGCCGTTCAGGTGCTGCGGCCTGTCGTGCTTGGCAAGTTCCAGGAAGCGGTGGCGCCAGCGAAAGCTGGTATTGCGGTGCACCTCGACCGCCTCGGCGGCCGCGCGTACGCTCTTGGCGTCGAGCATCTTATCCAGATAGTCGAGCCACTTGCCGCGATGGCGCAGGCGAGACAGCGGTGTGCCGCTCAGGGCCGTGAAGGTCTTGCAGCAGGCGCGGCAGCGATAGCGCTGCAGGCCGCGGAGCTGGCCATGCCGATAAGGGCGCTCGGCCTCGCACGCCGGACAGCAGGGCGCCGGCCGGTTCACTTCGATTGCTTCGCGGAGGCGATCCAGGCCAAGCGCCGGCCCGAGCGCCTCCATGAGCTTGCCGCGCTGCCCCTTGGTCAGCAGCGGCAGTTGCCGCATCCACGTCGCGAAGCGCTTGCCGTCCATTGCCGTCTCCAGTGTCCAGGTCGATCAATGACACTTGGACCAGCAGGAAACCCGGCAGTTCAATTTCTACATTTAACGGTGACAGCGCCGAAAAAAAAGCCCGCACCTGGCGGTGCGGGCTTCGGAGAAGCGATTACTCTTCTTCGTGGAAGGCTTCCTCGCGCTTCTTGCGCAGCGAAGGCAGCAGGACCACGGACATCGCGATCGCGGCCAGGACCAGCATGGTGGCGCTGATCGGACGCTCCACGAACACCATCGGATCGCCGCGCGAGAGCAGCAGGGCGCGGCGCAGGTATTCCTCCATCATCGGTCCGATGATGAAGCCGAGCAGCATCGGCGCCGGCTCGGCGCCCAGCTTGGAACAGAAGTAGCCGAGCAGGCCGAACACCGCCATCAGGCCGACGTCGAATTCGCTGTTGTTCAGGCTGAACACGCCGATCGCGCAGAACATCAGGATCGCCGGGTACAGGAAGTGGTAAGGCACCATGATCATGCGCACCCACAGGCCGATCATCGGCAGGTTCAGCACGACCAGGAACAGGTTGCCGATCCACATCGAGACGATCAGGCCCCAGAACAGGGCCGGCTGCTCGGTCATCACGGCCGGACCCGGCTGAATGCCCTGGATGATCATCGCGCCGATCATCAGCGCCATCACCGGGTTCGACGGGATGCCGAGGGTCAGCATCGGGATGAAGGACGTCTGGGCGCCGGCGTTGTTGGCCGCTTCCGGGGCGGCCACGCCTTCGATCGCGCCCTTGCCGAAGTTGCGGGCATTCGGCGAGACCTTCTTCTCGATCGAGTAGGAGGCGAATGAGGCCAGCATGGCGCCGCCGCCCGGCAGGATGCCCAGCAGCGAACCGAGGCCGGTGGCGCGCAGGACCGGGCCGACGATGCGCTTGAGGTCTTCCTTGTCCAGCATCAGGCCCTTGACCTTCTTCATGACCAGGTTGCGGGTCTCGTCGTGCTCGAGGTTGCGCACGATTTCGCCGATGCCGAACATGCCCATCGCGACGATCACGAAGTTGATGCCGTCGGCCAGCTGCGGCAGGTCGAAGGTGTAGCGTGCGGCGCCGGAGTTGACGTCGGTGCCGACCATGCCCAGCACCAGGCCGAGCACCACCATGCCGATCGCATTCAGCAGCGAACCGCTGGCCAGCACCACCGAGGCCACCAGGCCCAGCGCCATCAGCGAGAAGTATTCAGCGGGCCCGAACTTGAGCGCCAGGTCGGCCAGCGGCGGGGCGGCCAGGGCCAGCAGGATGGTGGCCACGGTGCCGGCGAAGAAGGAGGCGATGGCGGCGGTGGCCAGGGCCTTGCCGGCATTGCCGTTGCGGGCCATCTGGTAGCCGTCGATGGCGGTCACCACCGAGGACGATTCGCCCGGCAGGTTGACCAGGATCGCGGTGGTCGAGCCGCCGTACTGGGCGCCGTAATAAATACCGGCGAGCATGATCAGGGCCGAGATCGGCGGCAGGCCGAAGGTCGCCGGCAGCAGCATGGCGATGGTCGCCACCGGGCCGAGGCCGGGCAGCACGCCCACCGCGGTGCCGACGAACACGCCGATCAGGCAATACAGCAGGTTGGTGAGGGTGAAGGCCGTTTCCAGGCCCAGACCGAGATTGCTGAGGATTTCCATGTTGTTCTTCTTTTAGTTAAGCACCGAACCAGGCGCCCAGGATAGGCATCGGCAGGCCAAGGAGTTTGACGAACAGGAGCACGGCGAACACCGCCAGGCCGATGGCCAGGGCGACGGTCTTGCCGAGGTGGAACTTGGGGCTGGCGAAGGCGCTGACCATGATCAGGACGATGGCCGCGGGCACCAGGCCGGCATTGCGCACCAGGTAGCCGAACAGCAGCACGGCGGCCAGGATCAGCACCAGCTCCTTGACGTGGATGCGGCCGATGGGTTCGCCCTGGCGGATGAAGGAACGGATCACGCCGATGGCGCCGATCAGGGCCAGCAGGCCGCCGAGCACGACCGGGAAGTAGGCCGGACCCATGCGGCCGGCGGTGCCCATGCCATAGTCCTGGCCGATGACGACGGCGCTCAGGCCGAAGAAGATGAAGATGATGCCGATCCAGAAGTCCTTCGGATGGCGGATGAAGGCAGGCACGTGGGGTCCCCTTTTTTGCTTATGAAAATGCTATTGTAACGGGCGAATCCCGGGCCGGCTTGCTGGCCGGTCCGGGATTGATTACTCAGGAAGCGCGTTTAGTCAGCGTAGGCGCCGGCCTTATGGATGATCGGCGCCCAGCGCGCGATTTCCGACTTCAGGTGGCTGCGCAGGGCTTCCGGACGGGCGCGCTCGTCGGACACCGGCTCGGTGCCGAGGTCGGCGAAGCGCTGCTTGACGACCGGATCCTTGAGCGCGGCGCGCAGGGCGTTCGACAGGGTGTCGACCACCGCTTTCGGCGTGCCCTTCGGCGCGTACAGGCCGTGCCACACGGCCACCTCGAAGTTCGGCAGGCCGGCGCTGGACATGGTCGGCACGCCCGGCAGGGCGGCCAGCGGGGCCTTGGTGGTCACGCCGTAGGCCTTGATCTTGCCGCTCTTGATCTGGCTGGTGGTGTTGGTGGTCTGGTCGCACATCAGGTCCACCTGGCCGCCCAGCAGGTCGTTCATGGCCGGGCCGGTGCCCTTGTAGGCGACGGTGGTCAGGTCGACGCCGATGGCGGTCTGGAGCAGCATGCCGCACAGGTGCGAGGCGGCGCCCAGGCCGGCGTGGGCGTAGGTGACCTTGTCCTTGTTGGCCTTCACGTAGGCCAGCAGTTCCTTGAAGTCCTTGGCCGGGAAGTCCTTGCGCGCCACCAGGGTCATGGGCACGTCGGTGACCAGGCCGATCGGCTCGAAGTCGGTCTCGGCGTTGTAGCTCAGCTTGCGGTACAGGGCCGGTGCGGTCGAGTGGCCGATGTGGTGGAGGAACAGGGTGTAGCCGTCCGGGGCGGCCTTGGAGGCGCGCGCGGCGCCGATGGTGCCGCCGGCGCCGCCGACGTTCTCGATGATGATCTGCTGCTTCAGGGTGTTGCCCATCGACTGGGCCACCAGGCGCGCGACCGTGTCGGTCGGGCCGCCGGCCGCGAACGGCACGATCATGGTGATGGTCTTGGTCGGGTAGTTCTGGGCCTGGGCCATGCCGGCGCTGAACAGGGCCATGCACGCGACGGTGCACATCGTCTTGAATTTCATGGTGTCGTCCTCTGGTCTCGTATTGTTTATTTTGCAGCGCGTAGGTACGCAGGAAGGTTGTACCAGAGTGTATATGCTTATGCAACTAGGGGAAAATACGGATGGCGCGGGACGCCACAACACGCATTGCCGATGAGGAAACCCGTGGGCGCGCGGCCCACGGGCCTGGGCTCAAGGCTGCGCCGGGAGCGCCCGCTCACCCAGCAGCAGCTTGTCCGGCGTGATCGGGGTGGTGCGCAGGCGCTTGCCGGTGGCGTGGAAGAGGGCGTTGGAGACCGCCGCGGCCACCCCGACGATGCCGATCTCGCCCACGCCCTTGGCGCCCAGCCGCTTGCTGACCACCCGGTCGTCTTCTTCGGCGAACAGGACCCCGATGTCGTGGATGTCGGCGTTCACGGCCACGTGGTACTCGGCGTAGTTGTGGTTCATGAAGCGTCCGAAGCGGTGGTCGGTATGGGATTCCTCGTGCAGCGCCTGGCTGATGCCCCACACCACGCCGCCCTTGACCTGGCTGGCCGCGGTCTTGGCGCTGATGATGCGCCCGGCCGCCACCGCGCTGACCACGCGCGTGACGCGCACCATGCCGAGCGCCTCGTTGACCCGCACTTCGCAGAACACCGCCGAATGCACGGCGCGGGTGTACTTGCGCTGCTTGAGCATCTGCGGGGTCATGAGGAATTTTTCCTCGACCCGGTCGAGCTGCGAAGCGGCCAGCAGCTCGGTGAGCGGCAGGCGCTGCCCGGGCTGCTTGCGCAGGCTGAGCGCGCCGTCGGCGAATTCGACGTCGCGCATGCGCGCCTTGGCGAAGGGCGACTCAGGCAGGGCCTGGGCCAGGCGCAGCAGGCGTTTCTTGAGCTTGTCGCAGGCGCCGGCGACACCCGAGCCGATCGTGGTCACGTGCGAGGATCCGCCTTCCACCGGCGCCGGCGGCAGGTTCGAGTCGCCCAGCTGGAAGATCACGTGTTCGAGCGGCATGCCCATGGCCTCGGCCGCGATCATGGCCATCACGGTGTAGGTCCCGGTGCCGATGTCCGAGGCGGCGCTCGACACCACCAGGCGGCCGTCGGCGCGCAGCTCGGCCGAGACGCGGGCCACCATCACCAGCGAGTCCCAGACACCGGTGGCCATGCCCCAGCCGACCAGTTCATCGCCCTCGCGCATGGTGCGCGGCTCCTGGGGCCTGGATTCCCAGCCGAAGCGCTCGGCGCCCATCCGGTAGCATTCGCGCAGGGCCTTGGTGGAAAAGGGCTTGTCCTCGATCGGCGCGACGTCGGCGTAGTTCTTCAGGCGCAGCGCGAGCGGGTCCATCTTCAGCGCGTAGGCCAGTTCGTCCATCGCCACCTCGAGCGCGTGCACGCCATGGGCGGCGCCGGGCGCGCGCATGTCGATCGGCGAGTGGCGGTCGTGGGCCACCAGCTTGTAGCCCAGGTCGATGTTGTCGCAGGCATAGAGCTGGCCCGACCAGTTCACCACCACCTCGACATAGTCTTCAAGGCGCGAGGTTTCCTGGATCGCCTCGTGCATGATGGCCTGCAGGCGGCCGTCCAGGTCGGCGGCCAGGCGCACCCGGTGCCAGGTTTCGGGGCGGTGGCCGAAGCTGAACATCTGCTGGCGCGTCAGCACGACCCGCACCGAGCGCTTGAGCTTGAGCGCCGCCATCACGGCCAGCGGCAGCTGGTATTGCGGGCGCAGGCCGGAGCCGAAGGCGCCGCCCACGTAGGGATTGCGTACCGTGACCTTGTTCTTCGACAGGCCGAACACGCGCGACACGTACCAGCGGCAGTTCTGCGAGCCCTGGGTCTTGTCGTAGATGGTCAGGTGGCCGTCCTCGCTGCGGATGACGGTGGAAGCGTGCATCTCCATCGGATTGTGGTGCTCCACGCCGTTGTAGTACTGGGCATCGACCTTGACCGGGGCCGCGTCGAAGGCTTTGGCGGCGTCGCCCTTGGAGGAGGGCGGGGTGAAGCCGGCTTTCATGGGACGCGGCTCGTAGGCCTGGTCGAGCGAGGCCAGCAGGTCGGTCTGGTGCTCCTCGCTCTCGTAGGTGACGCGCACCAGTGCGGCCGCATGACGCGCCGCCTCGAAGCTCGCGGCCACCACCAGGGCCACCGGCTGGCCGCTGTAGAAGATGCGGTCGCTGTACAAGGGACGGAAAGGCGAGCCGCCGGGCGCGGTCATGTCCTTGTAGGCCAGGTCGGCGTCGCGCATCCTGGGCCGGTTCTCGTGGGTCAGGATGGCGATCACGCCGTGTGCGGTGAGGGCGTCGACCAGGTCGATGCGCACGATGCGGCCGCGCGCGATGGTGCTGTTCACGGCCACGCCGTAGCACAGGCCGGGCGCCTCGTGCTCGGCGGCGTAGCGCGCCTCGCCGGTGACCTTGGCGCGGCCGTCCACGCGCGATACCGCCATGCCGGCGCGCACCCGGCCGGTGCCCTCGGGGGCGCTCGGGGTGCGCAGTTCTGGGATCAGATCGGTCATGCTTGTCCTCCGGGTTCCTTGCCGTCCCGGTCCGCCGTGCCGCGCGCGGCCCTGCCCAGGGCCTGGACGATGGCGTTGCGCGCCAGCGGGATCTTGAAATCGTTCTCGCCGTAGCCGCGGGCGCCGCGCAGGATGATGTCGGCGGCGGCGCCGAAGGCTTCCTCGCCGGCTTCCTGGTCCGCCAGCGCGTGTTCCGCTTCCTCGACCCGCCAGGGCTTGTGGGCTACGCCGCCCAGGGCGATGCGGGCCGCGCGGATGCGCCGTCCCGGCGCAAGGTCGAGGGCCGCGGCCACCGATACCAGCGCGAAGGCGTAGGACAGGCGGTCGCGCACCTTGATGTAGGCCGAATGGTCCGCGAAGCGGTCGGCCTCCGGCAGGGTCAGGTGGGTGATCAGCTCGCCGGCCTCGAGGGTGTTGTCGATGTCGGGGCGATCGCCGGGCAAGCGGTGGAAATCGGCGAAGGGGATGCTGCGGGTGCCGCGCGCCGAGCGCACGTGCACGCTGGCGTCCAGTGCGCGCAGTGCCACGCACATGTCGGACGGGTGGATGGCGATGCAGTGCTCGCTGGCGCCGAGGATGGCGTGCTGGCGGTTCAGGCCGTCCCGCGCCGGGCAGCCGCTGCCGGGTTCGCGCTTGTTGCAGGGTGTGCCGACGTCGTAGAAGTAGACGCAGCGGGTGCGCTGCATCAGGTTGCCGCCGTCGGTGGCCATGTTGCGCAGCTGGGGCGAGGCGCCGGCCAGGATGGCGGCGCTGAGCAGCGGGTAGCGCGTCCGCACCAGCGGGTGGTAGGCGGTATCGGCGTTACGCGCCAGGGCGCCCAGCCGCAGGCCGCCTTCGGCGGAGGTCTCGACCTTGTCCAGGCCGAGGGCGTTGATGTCGACCAGCCGGGGCGGCGCCATGACGCCTTCCTTCATCAGGTCGATCAGGTTGGTGCCGCCCGCGACGGGACGGGCGCCGGCGGCCATGGCCGCCAGCACGCCGTCCAGGTCGCGGGCCTGGGTAAAGGCGAAGGGATTCATGCGCCCACCTTGCCGTGGTCGACCCCCAGCACCTCGCAGACCGCGTCGGCGATCTGGGGATAGGCGCCGCAGCGGCACAGGTTGCCGCTCATGAGTTCGCGCACCTCGTCGCGGGTCCTGGCCTCGCCCTCGGCGATCAGCCCGGCGGCCGAGCAGAGCTGGCCCGGCGTGCAGTAGCCGCACTGGAAGGCGTCGTGGTCGATGAAGGCTTGCTGCAGCGGGTGCAACCGGTCCCCTTCGGCCAGGCCTTCGACGGTGGTGATGTCATGGCCGTCGTGCATGACGGCGAGGGTCAGGCAGGCATTGATGCGCTTGCCGCCGGCCAGGACCGTGCAGGCGCCGCACTGGCCGTGGTCGCAGCCTTTCTTGGTGCCGGTGAGGCCGGCCCGTTCGCGCAGCAGGTCTAGCAGGGTCACCCAGGCCTGGACGTCGAAACTGCGTTCCTGGCCGTTGATGCGCAGCCGCACCGGGTAATGCTGGTGAAGTTCCATGGTCGTCCCCTCGTTGAGCGAAGGGGAACCTTACCGTGCGGGGCCTTGCTGTTCGGTTAAGCCACGCACCTAATTCCGGGACGGCGGCGCAGCATCTGCCGTTGGTGATAGTCCCAACAATGCGAAAAGGCCCCGGAGGGCCTTTTCGCGGATCGAAAGGATGAACCCTCGATTACGCCTGCTTCTGGCGGCGGCGCAGGGCGGCGCCCATGCCGACCATTGCCAGGCCCATCAGCGACAGCGCGCCCGGTTCCGGCAGCGCGTAGGCCTGGCCCGGATCGTCGATACGCGCGCCCAGGATGTTCGGGCCGCCATTGAAGTTGCGGTTGTAGTTATAGCTGTTCTTGAAGCGCAGGTCGCGGGTACCGAGGGAATTCTTGAAGAAGTCCGAGTCCAGCTGCTCGCTCCACAGGCCCATGTGGGTCATGTCGACCGAGGCGTAGGAGTCGGCGGTGCCGGTGAAGCCATTGCTGCTCGGAATGGTGCTGCCGACAATGGTGTTGACCGAGCTGTTGACGTCCATACCGGTGTCAAAGAACAGACGGCCCAGGAAGGTGCCATCGGTAAAGCCAGCGGCGCAGTCCCAGCCGCAACGAACGTTCGGCTTCAGTGGGTTCGGGTTGCTTGGGCTCAGATTCGTGTCCAGGCTGCTCTTCGAGAAGAGGTTCAGGTCGCGCCAGTACAGGTCCATGTAGCCTTTGGTAGCCGGGAACTGATTGGTCGGCGAGGCCTCGCCTTGCTCGATGCCGTAGAACATGCCGGTGATCTGCGAGCCCTTGTCCGCGCCGCCGCGGCTTGCGCCGTTCGAGAAGAACTCGTTGCCGGTCGGGTCGATCTGGTCGTGCGGGGTGTTGACGCTGCCGACGTCCAGGGTCGAGATGATGAACACGCCCCAGTTGATTTCCTTGCTGCCGGCAAAGGTGGTCGCGCCGTTGACGGCGATTTGTTCCTGGCCGGTGAACTTCAGGTAGATCGGACCCGGCGGCAGTGCGGTGGCTGGTGCTGCAGCAGCGCCGAAGCTCAGGGCCGCGCCGATAGTGGCGGCGAGAATTTTTTTCATGCTTACTCCTGGGTTGATAAAGTTGAATTCAAGCAGGAATAAGCAAGTGCCGTGCCAGCTTTCCTCCATGCATCGCTAAGGCATTGATGTGAAGCAGCTTTTTCTTAAACGCATGAAAAATGTCGGCTTGGCAAACCGACGCATATTGATAAGGTGTAAAAATTTCCGACACGAAATTATGCAAAGTGGGAGATCCCAGGCCGGGCGCTGGCTGCCGCATGACCGTGCAAAGCGTGGTGCTCCCAACAATGCCGGCGTGCATGCGCCGGCAATGACCGTGGCGCCTTGATGCCTTGAGCATGAACCGCGCTTATTCGACGACCAGCACCCGGGCCTCGCGATCGCCGGCCTGGACGAAGCGGAGGATCGCTTCGACGGTGACCGTATCGATGCGCCCGGCCATGCGCCGGTCGAAGGGATGGTCGTCGAAGGCCACGTTGGCGCGGAACATGCGTGCGCCCAGGCGCGTGGCGGCGGGAATGTCGACCGTGATGGGCGCGAAGCCGGCCTGGCGCAGCCATTGCTGCGCCTGCGCCCGGGTCGCCACCTGCTGGGGCGCGGCGGCGGCGGCCCAGGTCTCGAGCACCCACTGGTTCGAGTTCTGGTAGCGGGTCGAGAAAGCGTAGGACAGCATGTTGTAGCGCGGCTCGTGCAGGGAATGCGCCAGGGCCGTACGCTCGCCCAGGAGGCGGACCAGCGCGGCCTGGCTCGCCGGGCCCGGAATCAGGACATGGCCTTCGAAACGAAACAGGTCGGTGAGGAAGAAGTTCCCCATGCCCTCCACGTACAGGACGGAACTGTTCGCGGCGCAGTCGTTGAGTGCGTGCACGACGGTCCAGCGGCCCGCTGGATGGTCGCGCAGCGCGATGCCCATGTGCGAATAACGCAGGCCGTACTTGCCCAGGTCCTGGCCGGCGCGCGAGACCAGGGCGACGCTGGCGCCGCTGCGCTCCAGCGCGGCGACCGTGCGCCCGGCGAGTTCCAGCGAGCGCACCGCATCCTGTCCCGACAAGGCCGTTTCGCCGCAGCCCTGGCCGGCGCGGGCCGGCTGGGTGCAGGCCAGGCTCAGGGCGAGCAGGCCGGCGGCAAGGCGCCCCATGTCAATATGCCCGCGCATGGTGCAGCAAGGCCTTGCCGGCTTCGTTTGGGATGAAGGCGATGGCCTTGCCCGCCAGGACCAGCACCTGGCCGGCCGACGAGGCCAGCACCTCCAGCACGGTGCCGGCGCCGAGCGACAGGCCGCCGGCGGCCCTGGCCGACAGGCGCACGGTGGCCAGGCTGGCGTCGGCCGTGCTGCGCAGGACCACCTCGAGGGCGTCGCCGGAAGCGCGCACGCTCTCGACCACCACGCTGCCGCCGGCGGCCGTCAGCAGCACCGAGCCGCCGACGACGGTCGCGGAGAGGTCGCCAAGGGCGCGCGAGGGCTGGGAAGGATCCGGCGCCGCGTGCAGGGCGGCGCAGGGAAGGCAGAGCAGGGCGGCAAAAAGCAGGTGTTTCATGCGTGTCTCCTCGATCGGTAGGCGCATGATGGACCTGCGGGATGGCGCCGGCAAGGCGCGGGCGCCGAGGTGGCGTGCGGCGCTACGCCGGGTATCGGGCAGTGATACCGGCCCGGCGTATCAGTTGCCGCGGAAGACGACGGTCTTGTTCCCGTCGACGAATACGCGGCGCTCGATGTGGTACTTGACGGCGGCGGCCAGGGCCATGCATTCGTTGTCGCGGCCCACGCGCGCCAGGTGGGCGGGCGTGTAGGTGTGGTCGACCCGCGTCAGCACCTGCTCGATGATCGGGCCCTCGTCCAGGTCCGGCGTGGCGTAATGGGCGGTGGCGCCGATCAGCTTGACGCCGCGGTCGAAAGCCTGGTGGTAGGGCTTGGCGCCCTTGAAGCCGGGCAGGAAGGAATGGTGGATGTTGATGCAGCGCCCCGCCAGGCGGCGCGCCAGTTCGTCCGACAGGATCTGCATGTAGCGCGCCAGGATCACCAGCTCGGCGCCGGTTTCCTCGACGATCTCCAGCAGGCGGGCTTCCTGCTGGGCCTTGTTTTCCCTGGTCACGGGCAGGAAGACGTAGCGGATGCCT
The DNA here is from genome assembly GCF_018119395.1 of Massilia sp. ZL223. GTDB lineage: Bacteria > Pseudomonadota > Gammaproteobacteria > Burkholderiales > Burkholderiaceae_D > Telluria. The sequence continues at coordinate 66,094 of NZ_JAGPWD010000029.1, read as the reverse complement.
TCGCGCTCGACCATCGGGCGCAGGTCGAGGTGGTTCGACACCACGGCCGTGATCGACATGTTCAGTTCGCCGTTGCGGCGGCGATACAGGAGGTCGTCGATGCAGTGGTCGTACTTGGAGACCAGGATGACGGTCTTGACCGGATCGGCCGGGTCGTGGATCTTCCATTGCATCTGCAGGCGCGCGGCGACGGCGGCCGCGAATTCCTGGCGGATCTCGTCGACCGGCGGCGAACCGTCCTGCAGGCGGAAGACCAGGCGCATGAAAAAGCGTTCGGTCGAGTCGTCGTCGAACTGCTCCAGCGCGCAGATATAACAATCGCGCTCGGCCAGGAAGGTCGCCACGGCGGCCACGATGCCCGTGCCGGCCCGGCAGCTGGCGGTCAGGATGTATTCGGTCCGGGTCTGGATCCGGGTCTGGTCGGTGCTGCTCATTGCTGTCATCCTGTGGTTGGCGTACGAAGAAAATCGCGGGCGCCGCGCAAAAGACGGGGCTCCGCATGCGTTCGTCCGTAGCGCGGTTCCGACGGGATGGGCCGGCCGCTGCGGGATTCCGCCGCGCCGGATAGGCGGGGCCGGAAGACGTTGTCAGAATGGATAGCATGGCGGATGCGCCTTGCGGCGTCAAGCGTGCGCTTGGGGTGGCCACCCTGCGTGCTACCATCGGCAGTTTTGCGCTACCGAATTGCCGATGCTTTCTCCTATCCGTCCCATGCGCGAGAGCGACCTCGACGGGGTCCTGCGCGTGCAGGCTGCCTGCTATCCCGCGGCCATGCAGGAACCGGGACCTATCGTCCTTGCCCGCCTGCGCGCCGCGCCCGGCACCTGCGCGGTGGCCGTGGACAGCGATGGCGTCGCGGGCTACCTGTTCGCCTATCCCTCGGTCCTGGGCGCGGTCACCGACCTGGGCGCCCCGTTCGCACCGGCGCCGCAGCCCGACACCCTCTATCTGCACGACCTCGCGGTGGCGCCGCACGCCTTGGGGCAGGGGCTGGCGCGCGGCCTGGCCAGCCATCTGCTGGCGCTGGGGAGGGAGCAGGGCTTGCGCTGGTCGGCCCTGGTGTCGGTGCAGGACAGCGCCGCCTTCTGGGAAACCCTCGGCTACCGCGCAGCCGCGGCGGCTGCCTGTGCGCCGGGACGCGGGCTGGCTTCGTATCCCGGAGATTCCCTGTACATGCGCCGCCCGCTCGCCTAGCGGCCGCTGTCGAAAAATTTGACACCCGTGCGGATTCGCGCAAGGCGTCAAGTAAATACATGTGTTAAATCAGTGGTATAGGCGCGCAGGATGTTCCGGCGCGCTCCTTGCTTAGCCTTTGTTCCCACTTACCGTTGGAGTAATGGATGTTGCGTACATTGTCGTGCCTGCTCGCCGCTGCCCTGGTTTCCCAGCCGGCGAGCGCTGAAGTGATCTATACCTGGCGCCAGGCCTATGCCGCGCCGACCATGTTGCCCGGGCTGAATATCGAACTGGTGTTCTCGGATGCCGCCGTGGCCCGGGGCAGCCTGCAGCTCGAAGTGCATAACCGGTGCTATGAAACCTTTCCCTGCATCGATGAGCAGGACAGCCTGCTGTCGCTGCGCTACTGGTACGAGGGCGTGTGGCCGGACGGCTCCGCGGCCGTGTGGAACTATATCGATTACGAATACCGCAGCGCGCCGCGTTACTGGAGCGACTACGTCAATCTGGATATCCGCTTCCTGCCGGGAGGCCTGCTCGACGGGAGTATCCGCGCCAACGACAGCAATTCCGATTTCGTGATGGAGAGCAGCGGAGGTGTGTTCACGATGCTGGCGGCGCGCAGCGACGAGTACTTCGGCTGCGGCTATCTCAATCCGGACTGCCACGGTTCGCGTGGCTTGCTGCTCGATAGCCGCGTGGCGCAGCCGGTGTCCGAGCCCGCGCTGCCGGCCCTCGCGGCTCTTGGTGCGCTGGCGGCATGGTTCGGCCGGCGCCGCCGGCGCCCATAAAAAAGGCGGAACCGAGGTTCCGCCAAAGAGGGGTGGAGATCGCATGCGCGCCCGGCGCGAGGCCGGGCGCAAGATGCACGGTTAGAAGCGGTAGGTCAGCGACGCTTCCACCGCGCGGCCGAACAGCGGACGCGCGTTGATCGGGCCGGTGGCGTTGCCGCTGGTCAGACGCGAATTGCCTTCGGTCAGACCCAGTTCGTTGGTGAGGTTGGTGGCGCTCACGCGGAACTCGAGCTTGTCCGACAGTTCGGCCAGCACGCCCAGGTCCACGGTCTCGTAGGACGGCAGGTACTGGGTGTTGGCCTGGTCCGCCCAGCGGCTGCCGACGCGCGAGTAGGTGCCGTACACGCGCACCGCCTGGTCGCCCAGCGGGATGCGGTAGCTCGGCGAGAAGCGGAACTGGAACTTCGGCTGGCGCTGCACCGTGTTGCCCTCGATCGCCGGGTTGTCGCGGTACTCGGAATCCTGCCAGTTGCCGGTCAGCTGGAGCTGCAGGCCCGCCAGTGGACGCACCGCCAGTTCGAATTCAGCGCCCTTGCCCTTGGAGCCGCTCACCGAGTACAGCACGCCGCTGGTGGTGATCTGCTGGAAGGAGATGCCGGTGAAGTCGGTGAAGAAGGCGTTCACGTAGGCGCTGTACAGCGGGGTCGCGGTCTTGAAGCCCACTTCGAGCTGCTTGACCTTCGGGGTAGGCACGCGCGAGCGGTCGTCCAGCACGGCCTGGGTGCCGGCGTTGCGCATGTCGTCGAAGTAGATGAAGGTGTGGCCCTGGTTGGCGCGCACGAACACGCTGCTGTCCTTGCCCAGCTTGTACAGGCCGCCCACGGTGAAGGAGTTCACCGAGTCGTCGCGCGACAGGCCGGTGAAGCTGCCGTCCGGGGTCGAGGTGCCGTTGTTGTACAGCGTCAGCGGGTTGCCGTCCGTGTCCACCGAGCTCAGGTTCGAGATGGTCGCGTTCAGGCGCTGCTTCTCGCGGCGCATGCCGGCGTCGAGCTTCAGGCGGTCGGTGACGCGCCATTCGTCGGCGAGGAAGAAGGCGGTGTTGTCGCCGTCGTAGGAAGCGACCGGCGCATAGAAGATGTTGCCTTCCTTGCCCTTGTTCGAGACTACCGCGCCGTTGTCCAGGCGGACATCGATCAGGCGCGCGTTCGGGGTCGCGGTCATCAGGTGGCTGTTGCCGAGGAACCAGGTGTCCTTCGACGAGTAGTTCGCTACATAGGCGCCCGCCGTCAGGGTGTGGTTCGCGCCGATGTCGCGGCTGACGCGCAGTTCGTCGGTGAAGGAGCGCAGCTTCTTCTCGACCGCCCACAGGCCAGCCTGGACCACCTGCTGGTTCGGGTCGACCGCGCCGCCGCCGTTCGCATAGGTGATGGCGCCGGTGGTGGCCAGGCGGCCGGCCGCCGCCACTGCCGCCGCATTGCCGTTGGCCGCCGTGATGGCGCCCGCCAGGTAGTCGCCGGCGCGCAGCGGGTTGTTACCGGTGAACATGGCGACGGTGTTCAGGTCGCCGTTGAAGTAGTTCAGCTTGTTCGACACCTGCCAGCCGTTCAGGTTCTGCTGGAATTCGGCGCCGAACAGGTTGGATTTCAGGCCGCGGCCGTCGCCCAGGTCGTAGTTCAGGGTGCGGCCCGGCGCCGCTTCCACGGTGAACAGGCGCATCTCGTTGCTCATCAGGGTGCCGGTGAGCGGATCGAAGCCGGGGAACTCGGTGATGGTGCGGCCGTCATTGGCCGACATCAGCGGCACACCGGTGTAGAAGGCGTTCTTGTCGTTGGTCGAGCGCATGTACAGGTTCAGCTCGCCCTGGTCCAGCTTGCGGGTCAGGGCGGCGGACAGCTGGCCGCCGTCGTCGGCCGGGAAACCCGCCTTGCGCACGCCGTCGGTCACGCGGTAGAAGCCGCCGATCATGCCGTACCAGCCTTCGGCGATCTTGCCGCTGTAAACGCCGTCCACGCGGCGCAGGTTGCCGGTGCCGGCGGTGACGCGGATCGAGCCTTCCGGCGTGTCGGTGCCTTTCTTCATGATGAAGTTCATGGTCGCGCCCGGCTGGCCGGCGGAATAGATGGTGCTCGGGCCGCCGCGCAGCACTTCGACGCGCTCGATGGTGTCGTCCAGGCGGAAGGAGGACGAGCCTTCGAAGAAGGACAGGACCGGCACCGGGTAGATCGGGTTGCCGTTCATTTGCACCGAAACGAAGGGCGAATCGCTGCCCGAGGGGAAGCCGCGCACCTGGATGTTGGCGCCCGACTGGCCGCCGGTGGATTCGGCGTAGGCGCCCGGCACGATCTTCATGATATCGGCGGTGCTGATCGGGGCGGCCGCCTTGAGCTGTTCCTCGCTGGCGGTGGTGATGCTGAAGGCGGCGTCGATCTTGCGGGTGCCGGCCGCCGAAGCCGTGCCGGTGACGACCACCTGCTGGATTTCTTTCTGGACGGCGGAGGGAGTTGCTGGAGCGTCGGCAGATCCGGCTTCCTGGGCCATGGCCTGGCAGTGCGCGCCGAGGGCGAGCACGGCGAGGGCGATGGCGGACAGTTGCGGGAACTGGTGCGTAGTCTTCATGGTATGGGCTCTCTGTTGTTGGAATTCGTTGCCGGCAGGGCGTCTCCGGCCCTGCTTTGTCCCTTCCTGATCAATGATCTGTCGGGAAAGTCGTGTCATTGAATCATCGAATGTTATCGATGTCAACGACATTGTTATCGATGTCATTTCTAGTCGACAAAACAAAAACTTCTGTCATAATGCATGCCGTATTGAACCAATCGACATTCCATGGCACTGGCAAAGCACAACAAGGCAAAAGGCGACACCGCCCCGACGATGGAAGACCTGGCCAAACTGGCCGGCGTCTCGACCATTACGGTGTCGCGCGCCCTGCGCGACAGCCCGCTGGTGACCGAGAAGACGCGCGAGAAGATCCGCCAGCTGGCGGCCGAGCAGGGCTACCGTTTCAACATCAGTGCGCGCAACCTGCGCATGCGCCGTTCCTACTCCGTGGCCGTGGTGGTCGAGATGACGCCCGTGAAAGGGCGGCCGATGTCCGATCCCTATCCGCTGGAGCTGCTGGGCGGGATCACCCAGGAACTGACCACGGCCGGCTACAGCGTGGTGCTCACCTCCAAGCAGCTGCTGGATACGGCGCCTGTGCAGGGCGCCGACGGCCTGATCCTGCTGGGCCAGGGTTCGCACGGCGAGGCGGTGCGCACCCTGCAGCAGACCAATCTGCCGCTGGTGGTCTGGGGCGCGCCCGAGCGCGACGGCGACTACGTGGTCGTCGGCAGCGACAACCGCAAGGGCGGGGCCAGCGCGGCCGAGCGCTTCCTCGAGCAGGGGCGGCGCAAGCTGATCTTCCTGGGCGACGTCGACCACGCCGAGGTGCAGGAGCGCTGCGCCGGCTTCATCGACACCCTGGCCGGACGCGCCACCGTGCACATCCTGCGTCCCAAGGCTTTCACTTTCGAAGCCGGCTTCGATTCGGTGCAGACCCTGTTGAAGAAAAAGCCTGGCCTGGCCTGCGATGGCCTGTTTGCCGCCAGCGACCTGCTGGCCATGGGCGCGATCCGCGCCCTGACCGAAGCCAGCCTGCGGGTGCCGGACGATATTTCCGTCATCGGCTATGACGACACGCCGGGTGCGGCGAGCTTCGTGCCGCCGCTGACCAGCGTGCACCAGTACCTGCGCGACGGCGGCGTGCTATTGGCGAGAAAGATGCTGGCCATGATCGAGGGCCAGCCGACCGATTCCGAAATGCTGCCGACGACCCTGATCGTTCGGCAGACTTGATTCCCTGATTTAACCAAGCGATACAACGCGCGCCGTGACCGTGCGGCCCAGACGAGGAAACCGAAGTGGAAAATGTTATCGATGTCATCGACGCTGTCCCGGCCGAGCCCTGGCAGATCCGCGAGACCGCGCCCCTGGGGCCGCGCGCCTTCCTGCACGAGACCCTGTTCGCGCTCGGGAACGGCTACATCGGCCTGCGCGGCACCCACGAGGAGGGCGGGGCGGCCGGGCTGGAAGGCAGCTACCTGAACGGCTTCTACGAGAACGAGGCGATCCACTACCCGGAAAACGCCTATGGCCTGGCGCGCACCAACGAGTTCATGCTGAACGTGCCGAACGCGAAGTGCATCGCGCTCACGGTCGAGGGCGAGCGCTTCGTGTTCGACGCCGGCAAGCTGCTGGCCTACGAGCGCAGCCTGGACTTCCGCAAGGGCGTCCTGGAACGTACCGTGGAGTGGGAAAGCCCACAGGGTCACCGCGTGCGCATCGACAGCCGGCGCCTGGTCTGCTTCGGACGCAAGCATGTGGCCGCGATCGAGTACCGGGTGACGGCGCTGAACTTTGCCGGCCGGGTGGAGATCGCTTCCCGCATCGACAGCGAGGTCACCAACCTGCAGGCCGGCGACGACCCGCGCGTGGGCTCGGCGGTGACCGGCCCGGCGCTGTCCACGCTGAGCCGCGAAGCGGATGGCGAGGGCGAACTGCTGCTGCAGCGCACCCGGAACAGCGGCTTCCTGCTGGCGACCGGCATGCGTCACGTCTGCGCGACCGCGTCCGCCGGCCGCGGCGCCGTCCATGCCTTCGGCGCCAGCCTGCGCGAAGGCGAGGCGCTGACCCTGCACAAGTTCATCGCCTACGTCAGCTCGCGCGACGTGGCCGAAGATGAGGTCCCGCGCCTGGCCAGGGAAGAAATGGCGCGCGCAGCGCAGGACGGCTTCGCCCACCTGGTGGCCGAGCAGGGCGTCTACCTCGACCGCTTCTGGCGGGAAGCCGACGTCCAGATCGAGGGCGACGACGCCCTGCAGCAGGGCGTGCGCTTCAACCAGTATCACCTGCTGCAGTCGGTCGGCCGCGACGGCCGCACCAACATCGCCGCCAAGGGCGTGACCGGCGAAGGCTACGAGGGCCACTATTTCTGGGATACCGAGATCTACGTCTTCCCCTTCTTCCTGTTCTCGCGCCCCGAGATTGCGCGCGCGCTGCTGCAGTACCGCTACAACGGCCTGCCCAAGGCGCGCGAGCGGGCGCGCCAGATGTCGCACGCGACCGGCGCCCTCTACCCGTGGCGCACCATCGCCGGCGAGGAATGCTCGGCCTACTACCCGGCCGGCACGGCCCAATACCACATCAACGCCGACGTCGCCTATTCGATCCGCCTCTACCTGCTCGCCACCGGCGACTTCGACTTCATCGCCCAGTACGGCGCCGAGATCGTGATGGAGACGGCGCGCATCTGGACCGGGATCGGCAGCTACGACCGCGAAGGGCGCTTCTGCATCAATGAAGTGACCGGCCCGGACGAATACACGGCCCTGGTCAACAACAACTACTACACCAACGCCATGGCGCGCATGCACATGAGGTTCGCGGCCGACATGGCCGAGCGCCTGCGCGCCGAGCGGCCCGCCGACTTCGCCCGCGTGGCCGGGGCCATCGGCCTGGAGGACGGCGAGATCGCGGCCTGGCGATCGGCCAGCGCGGCGATGCGCCTGCCCTACGACGAAGCGCTGGGCATCCACGAGCAGGACGACAGCTTCCTGTCCAAGAAGCCCTGGGACTTCGCCGGCACCCCCAAGGACAAGTATCCGCTGCTGCTGCACTACCACCCGCTGGTGATCTACCGCCACCAGGTGTGCAAGCAGGCCGACGTGGTGCTGGCCTTGCTGCTGCTGTCGGACGAATTCAGCCTGGACGACAAGCGCCGCGACTTCGATTTCTACGAGCGCGTGACCACCCACGATTCCTCGCTGTCGTCCTGCATCTTCAGCATGGTCGCCAATGAAGTGGGTTACGCCGACAAGGCCTACCACTACTTCATGGAGACCGCGCGCCTGGACCTGGACAACACCCACGCCAACACCGAGTACGGCGTGCACACCGCGGCGATGGCCGGCACCTGGCTGGGCGTGGCCTACGGCTTCGCCGGCATGCGGCTGACGGGCAGCGGCCTGCGTTTCGCGCCGGCCCTTCCCGGTAAATGGACCAGCTACCGCTTCCAGGTGCATGTGCAGGGCGCGCTGCTGGCCGTCTCCGTCGACGCTGCCGGCGTTCACTACAAGCTGGCGGACGGCGAGTCGCTGGCGTTCACCCACCACGGGACCGCCGTGCAGCTGACGCGCGCCAACCCCGACATCCGCCTGGAGGCCGCATGAGCAAGTACAAGGCAGTCATTTTCGACCTGGACGGCGTCATCACCGACACCGCGCATTACCATTACCTGGCGTGGAAGCGCCTGGCCGATGCGGTCGGCGCGTCCTTCGACGAGGAATTCAACGAGCAGCTCAAGGGCGTCGACCGCATGGGTTCGCTCGAACTGATCCTGGCGCGCGCCCCGCGCGGCTTTTCGGAGGAAGAAAAGCTGGCCCTGGCCGACGCCAAGAACCGCCACTACCAGGAACTGATCGCGACCATGACGCCCGGCGACCTGCTGCCTGGCGCGCTGGACGCGCTGGACGCGGTGCGTGCGGCGGGCCTGAAGACCGGCCTGGCCTCGGTCAGCAAGAACGCCTTCACGGTGCTCGACCGCCTCGGCATCCGCGAGCGCTTCGACACCGTGGTCGACGCGGCCACGATCAGGAACAGCAAGCCGCATCCGGAAATCTTCCTGACCGCGGCCGTCCAGCTGGGGCTGGAGCCGCAAGACTGCCTCGGCGTCGAGGATGCGGTCGCCGGAGTGGCCTCGATCAAGGATGCCGGGATGGTGGCGGTGGGCGTGGGAAGGCCGGAGGTGCTGACCCGCGCCGACCACGTGATTCCCTCGTTGAGCGCATTCCGGCTCGAAGACTACTAAACTGAACGCGCGCGCAAAAACAACCATACTAGGAGACAGCGTGAACCAACGCCGCATACTGCTCGCACTCTTCCTGATCTACTTCGTGTTCGCCATCCTGCTCAACAGCGTGGGTACGGTGATTCTCCAGGTGATCAACAACTACGGCGTCGACAAGTCCTCGGCCAGCGTGCTGGAAGGCTTCAAGGACTTGCCGATCGCGATCGTGTCCTTCCTGGTCGCGTCCAGCCTGCCGCGCTTCGGCTACAAGAAGGCCATGCTGGTGGCCCTGGCCATCGTCGCCTGCGCCTGCCTGGCCATGCCCTTGCTGCCGGCCTTCGGCACCGCCAAGCTGCTGTTCCTGTGCGTGGGCGTGGCCTTCGCCCTGGTGAAGGTGTCGGTCTACACCACCGTCGGCCTGGTGGCCCAGGATCGCAAGCAGCATGCGGGCATCATGAACACCCTCGAAGGCTTCTTCATGGTCGGGGTGCTGTCGGCCTACTGGATCTTCGGCTGGTTCATCGACTCGAACAACCCGGCGTCGACCAGCTGGCTGAACGTGTACTGGCTGCTGTCCGGACTGTGCGCGCTGACCTTCGTACTGGTGCTGTTCACCCGCTTCGACGAAAGTGAGGCGGTCGCGCCGGCGAGCCGCGGCCCGGTCCAGGATTTCATGGAGATGCTGCGCCTCTTCCTGCGCCCGCTGGTATGCGTGTTCGTGCTGACCGCCTTCCTCTACGTGCTGATCGAGCAGAGCGTGGGCACCTGGCTGCCGACATTTAATAACGAAATCCTCAAGCTGCCGGCGGCCATGAGCGTGCAGGTCACCAGCATCTACGCCTTCTGCCTGGCCATCGGCCGCCTGTCGGCCGGCTTCATCATGCGCCGCCTGAACTGGTTCCCGGTGATGGTCGGCTGTGTGCTGGCGATGGGCGCCACCGTGCTGCTGGCGCTTCCGCTCAGCCACGGCGTGGCCCACGACCCCAACGTCAGCTGGTCGAGCGCGCCGCTGGCGGCCTTCGTGTTCCCGCTGATCGGCCTGTTCATGGCGCCGATTTACCCAGGCATCAATTCGGTGATGCTCAGCTCCTTGCCCAAGCACCAGCACGCGCCGATGACGGGCCTGCTGGTGATCTTCTCGGCGCTGGGCGGCACCACCGGTTCGATGGTGACGGGTTATGTGTTCGGGCGCTACAACGGCCAGTTCGCCTTCTACCTGACCCTGGTCCCGATCGCGCTGGTGCTGCTCGGCCTGTTCTTCTTCCGCCGCCAGGTGGAACGCAGCGCCGCCGCGATGGGGCAGGCGCAGGCGGCGTGAACACGCGCTAGGCCGCGGCGGCCGGCCGCGACGGGGCCGGCAAGGCGGCCCCGTGCGCGCGGATGTAGGCGGGGCAGTCTTCCGCGCGCAGCGGCCGCGAGTAATAGTAGCCCTGGATCTGGTCGCACTCCGCCTTGCGCAAGGCCGCGACCTGGTCGGCCGTCTCCACCCCTTCGGCCACCACCACCAGGTGCAGGCGGTGGGCCATCGCCACGATGGCCTGCACGATGGCCAGCGATTCCGCGCTCTGGGTCATGTCGATGATGAAGGACTTGTCGATCTTGAGCTTGTCGATGGGCAGGCGCTTGAGATAGGAAAAGCTCGAGTAGCCGGTGCCGAAGTCGTCGATGCTGAGAGTGACGCCCAGCTCGCGCAGCCTGCGCATGATGGAGGCGCTGGCGACCGGATCGGTCATCGACACCGACTCGGTCAGCTCCAGTTCCAGCGTGCCCGGATCGACGGTGGAGGCGCCCAGCAGCTCGCCGACCAGCGCCACCACCTCGGTCTGCAGGAACTGGCGGGCCGACAGGTTCACCGCCACCGGAATCCCCGGCAGGCCTTCCTCGCGCCAGGCGGCCAGCTGGGCCACTGCGGTGCGCAGCGCCCACTCGCCGATCGGTACGATCAGGCCGGTTTCCTCGGCGATGGGAATGAATTCGTCGGGCCTGATCAGGCCGTATTCCGGATGCTGCCAGCAGACCAGGGCTTCGAAGCCGGCGATCGGGCCGCTTGCTGCGCTCGCGCCGCCGCCGTTGCGGATATCGATCTTGGGCTGGTATTGCAGGAACAGTTCGCCGTGCTCCGCCGCGCGGCGCAGGTGGCTTTCCAGGGTCAGGCGGCGGCCCAGTTCGTGCCGCAGGTCGCTGGAGAACTGGTGCACCACGCCGCCTCCGAGGGACTTCGCATGGCGCATCGCCAGCGCCGCGCTGGTGAGCAGGGCGTCGGCGTCGTCGCCGTTGTCGGGATAGCGCGCGTAGCCGATGCTGCAGGTGATCGCGATTTCGTTATCGCCGGAGACGATCTGGCGGTTGACCGCCTTGAGCAGACGGTCCAGCAAGGCGCGCGCCTCGTTGTCGTCGCCGGCGTCGCCCAGCAGCACGATGAACTCGTCGCTGCCGGCGCGCGCCAGCATGTCGCCGTCGCGCAGCTTGTCCTGCAGGCTGCGGGTGATCGCCACCAGGGCCTCGTCGCCGGCGCGGTGGCCGAGCAGCTCGTTGAGGCGCTTGAAACGGTCCAGGTTGATGGAGGCGACGATGGCGTGCTCGCCGCGTTCGCGCCAGCCGGCGATGCCGGTCTGGATCGCGCGCACCAGGGCAGGGCGGTTGGCCAGGCCGGTCAGCATGTCGTGGTTCAGCAGGTAGGCCACCTGGCCGGCGGCGGGCAGGCGCAGCGCGCCCGGCTCGACATCGAGCTCGCGCTGCAGTTCCTGGGCCGCCATCGCCAGCTGGCGGTGGTAGATCTGCTGTTCGACCAGGCGCGCCATGTCGCGCAGGTCGTCCAGCTCCTGGGAACTGAGGGTGCGCGGCCTGGTGTCCATGATGCACAGGGTGCCGAGCTTCATGCGATCCACGGAATGCAGCTGGACGCCCGCATAGAAGCGGATGCCGGGCCCGCCCGTCACCAGCGGGTTGTCGGAGAAGCGGGGATCGTTGGCGGCGTCGGGCACCACCAGCGGTTCGTCGGTGAGGATGGCGTGGCCGCAAAACGAGACGTCGCGCCCGGTCTCGCGCAGTTCGGTGCCGGTGCGCGACTTGAACCACTGGGTGTCCTTGCCGACCAGGGAAACCACGGCCATCGGCGCCATCAGGAGGCGCGCGGTCAGGCGGGTGATCCGGTCGAAGGCCTCCTCGGGGCCGGTCCCGAGCAGCTTGGTGGCGTACAGCGAAGCGATGCGGTGGGCTTCTTCCGGCGGAATACGCGGTTTTTCCATAAGGCATGTTCCAGGCCGCCCCTCATCTGGGCAATGGAACTATTACGCCAGATGTAAGCACTATTTGCAAACGGCATCCTGCCGTGCGCGCCCATGCGGCTTGCTTAAGTGGCTGCCTGCGCCGCCGCCTGCTCGCCCGCTTCCTTCTTCGGAACCTGCTTGGGCAGCACAACGCGGAAACGCGTGCCCTTGCCGACTTCGCTGCTCAGGTCGATCCGGCCGCCGTGCTTCTGCACGATGCCGTAGGACAGGGACAATCCGAGCCCGGTTCCCTGGCCCACCGGCTTGGTGGTGAAGAAGGGCTCGAAAATCCGGCTCAGGTTGTCCGGCGGGATGCCCTTGCCGGTGTCCTCGATCTCGACCCATACCCAGGTGTCGTCGTGCCCGGTGCGCAGGGTGATGTGGCCGGCGCTCTCGATCGCGTGCGCGGCATTGACCAGGAGGTTCATGAACACCTGGTTCAGCTGCTGCGGATAGCATTCGATCTGCGGAATATTCGCATATTCCTTGGTGACCTCGGCCTTGTACTTGATCTCGTTCCAGACCACATTGAGGGTGCTGTTCAAGCCGCCTTCGAGGTCGGCGAACTGCAGGTCGCCGCCGTCCACGTGCGAGAAATCCTTCATGTCCTGGACGATGCGCTTGACCCGGCCCAGGCCGTCGAGCGACTCGCTCAGCAGGCTGTCGAGGTCTTCGCGCAGGTAGTCGGCGTCGACCTCGACCTTCAGCTGCTGGATGGCGTCGCGGTCCTGCTGGCTCAGGCGCGATTCGTAGCCTTCGTAGGCGTCGAGCAGGCGCAGCAGCGAGTGGGCGTAGCGCTGCAGGCTGCCCAGGTTGGAATTGACGAAGCCGATCGGGTTGTTGATCTCGTGGGCGACGCCGGCCGCCAGCACGCCGATCGACGCCATCTTCTCGGACTGCAGCAGCTGGCTCTGGGCCACGCCGAGCTTCTTGATCAGTTCCGCCTGGCGCGCCCTTTCGGTTTCGAGGCCGGCATTGGCCGCCTGCAGGTCGCGGGTGCGTTCCTGGACCTTCGATTCGAGCAGGTCGTGCGACTCGCGCAGCGCTTCCTCGGCGCGCTGGCGGGCCGTGACGTCGGTATAGCCGAACACCCGTCCCACCACGCGCTCGCCCAGGTACTGCGGACGCGAGCGGCATTCGAAGTAGCGCCCGTCCTTCAGGCGCAGCACGTCGTCGGTCTCGTCCAGTTCCGCCACCTGCTGCAGGCGCTGGCTGCAGGCCTCGCCGTCCTCGACCTGCCCGGCGATGTGGGCGATGATCGCCGTGTCGTCGTTGGCCTGGAGGAGGGCGCCCGGGATGCCCCACATCTCGCTGAACTGGCGGTTCATGCTGGTGATCCTGCCGTGCCAGTCCAGCACCAGGATGCCGCTGCCGGTCGATTCGAGGGTGGCGCGCAGCTGCGCCAGCGTGCGGTCCAGCAGCTCCTCGACCTGGCGCTCGTGGCGGGTGTCGCGCGCCTGCACCAGCAGCAGCGCCGCGCCCTCGTGCTGGATAGCGCGCACCGATTTCATGACCGTCACGATGCTCCCGTCGGCGCAGCGGTATTCTCCCTGCTGCGCCGCGACGTCCTGGCAGCTGCCGCCGCGCACGTCCTCCCAGTAGAAGACGTCCTGCAGCGAGCTTTCGATGTCGGTGATGCTCATGGCGCGCAGCTGCTCGCTGGAATAGCCGAGGGTCTGCTCGACCACGCGGTTGACGAGCTCGATATGCAGGTCGCTCGGATCGACCAGCATCATCATGTGGGGGCTGTGATCCAGCATCAGTTGCTGCAGGCTGTTCATCAGAGTGCCCCGTGCTGGCCTTGCTTGCCGGCGTCAAAGTAGTAGCTCACCCGCTTGCGCGGGCTCAGATAGTGGAAGATGTCCTTCGGCACCTGGGCCGGGCGGATCGACTTCACGATGTTCAGGTCGGTTTCGCGGTCCAGGTCGATCAGGATCGCGTCTTCCTCGGCCACCCCGGCCTCGTACACGGTCAGCACCGGCTTGGTCGGACGCGCCGTGTTGACGGTGGCGACCATGCCGATCACGCCATTGGACAGCTGCACGATGGTGCCCGGCGGGTAGACGCCGAGGCAGCGGATGAACACCTGCAGCAGCTTCGGGTCGAAGCGGCCGCGGATCTTGGCGAACATCAGCGACAGGGCTTCATGCGGCGTCAGCGCCTGCGCGATGTTGACCGGGTTGCACAGCTCGTCGTAGCAGTTGGCGATCGAGACGATGCGGCTCAGGACCCCGATAGCCTCGCCGGCCAGGCCGCGCGGATAGCCGCTGCCGTCGAACAGCTCGTGGTGGTCGTGGACGATGGCCATGGCCGCCGCGGGCAGGCCCAGCTTCTGCGCGATCTCGGCGCCGGACTGGCAATGGGTTTCGAACAAGGCTTGCTCGGCGCGGCTGAGCGGGTCGAGCTTGTTCAAGACCTTGTCGGGAATGTTCTTGTGGCCGACGTCGTGGAACAGGGCGCCGATGCCCAGCAGGTTGGCCAAATCCGGCGGCAGCTTGATGTCGCGCGCGATCATCATCGACAGCAGGGTGACGTTCAGCGAGTGCACATAGACTTCTTCGCCGCCTTGCTTGTCGCCCATGATGTGGATGGCGAGCTCGGAAACGTTGAGCATGGAATCCGTGATCTGGCCGACCAGCTGGTTGGCCATGCGCATGGTTTCCTGCGGTTGCGCGAACAGGTTGCGGTCGATGTCGCGGATGGTCTTGGCTGCATTGACGAAGGCGTGCTCGACACGGGCGGCGTCGTCGCGCTGCTGGCGGATCCGCTCCATCATCGCGCGCTTGGCCGCCATGACCGGGCTTTCAGACGGATTCAAGGGCGCGGCGGGACAGGCGGCAGGCCCGGCGGACGCGGCGGAAGTAGCGGAGGCCGGCGCCGGGCCGACATCGCTGAGCGCCGGGTCGTAACGGACCGTCGTCAGGCCGAGGCTGCGCAGCGTGACGAGCTGGTCTTCCGACTTGATCTTGAATTTGCCGAAGGCAAAAGGATGCTGGAACCATTTGAGGTCGAGGTGGATGAACAGCCCGACCTGGACCTGATCGATGGAGATGGATTGCAGTTCTGCCATGGCGATACCAGTGCACTAGAGGACGATGCGGCCTGTAAGGCACAGGCCGTGTTAAAAAACGCTTCGCTTTACGTCACAATAGCGATGGCTGGAATTGCGGTCAAGAAACAATTGTTTCTCAAGGGAATCCGGTTGGGCGAACGCAACAGGCGCGTCCAGTCGCTCAGGTATAGGCGGCCAGCAGGGCGGCGGTATCGCCCGCACCCATGCGGCGCGCCGCTTCCACCAGGCCGATTCCACCGGCATCCAGCACGCGCGGATCGGCCCCGCGTTCGAGCAGGAGCCTGGCGATCTCCACCCGGTTGAACATGGCGGCGAACATCAATGCGGTCTTGCCGTTCGGGCCCGCATGGTCGGCGCGCGCGCCATGGTCGAGCAGCAGGGCGGCCACCGCCAGGTCGCCCTTGAAGGCCGCGCCATGCAAGGGCGCCTGGCCGGCGTCGTTCATCAGCTCCGGGTCGGCGCCGTGTTCGAGCAGGACCCGGGCCGCATCGACGTGGCCATGATAGCAAGCCAGCATCAGCAGGCTGTCGCCGCGCTCGTTGCGCAGGTTCGGCGGCAGGCCCTGGGCCAGCAGCGCGCCCAGGGCGCCAGCCTCGCCGCTGCGTGCGGACTGGAATACCTGGCGCACCCAGGCCAGGGTGGCTTCATCCAGCTCGGAGGGATCGGGCTTGGGCTGCATCGTGGTCTCGGCGTGCTCGCATGCCCGATTAAAGCATATCCGGCGCGCTCACGCCGCCTGGCGCGCCGCGGCCTGTTCCAGGTATTCGGCGACCCAGGCCGCCAGGCCGACCAGGGGCAGGGCCATGCCCGCCAGCAGGGCCGCATGCCAGCCGTGGCGCGCATACAGCCAGCCTCCCACGCCCGAACCGAGGGCGCCGCCCAGGAAGAACAGCGCGAAGTACAGGCCATTGAGGCGGCTGCGCAGTTCGGCGCCGAGCGTGAACAGGGCGCGCTGGCCCAGCACTAGGTTGGCGGCGACCGCGGCGTCGAGCACGATCGCCGCCACGGCCAGCAGCCCGAGGGCCAGCCAGTGCGCCTGCGGCGCCAGCAGCGGCAGCGCGAAGCTGGCGGCGCCGAGGGCCAGGGCGGCGGCGGTGGCCGGCAAGGTATGGCCGGCGTCGGCCAGGCGCCCGGCGATGGGCGAGGCCACGGCGCCCGCCATGCCGACCAGGGCGAATATGGCGATGCCGGTCTGCGACAGGCCGAAGGCCGGGCCGGCCAGGGCCAGCGGCGCCACGGTCCAGAACAGGCTGAAGGCGCCGAACAGGCCGGCGTGGTACAGGGCGCGGCGGCGCAGCAGCGGCGTGGCGCGCAGCACCGTCCACAGCGAAGCGATCAGGGCACGGTAAGGCAAGGCCGCATCGGGACGGCGCTGCGGAAGGCGCAGGCGCAGCACGGCGGCGAGCAGCCACACCAGCAGCGCGGCGAGCACGAACACCGCCTGCCAGCCGGCGCGGTCCGCCAGCAGGCTCGCCGCGGGGCGCGCGACCATGATCCCGAGCAGCAGGCCGCTGACCACCTGGCCGACGATGCGCCCGCGCCTGGCCTCGGGCGCCAGGTGGGCGGCGAAGGGCACCAGCACCTGCGCCACCACGGCGCCCAGGCCGATACCCAGTGCCGCCAGCAGGAATTGCGCGGCGCCGGAGGCCGTGGCGGCCAGCAGCAGGGCCGCGCCGGTGGCGGCCAGGCCGGTGACGATCAGGCGCCGGTTTTCCAGCAGGTCGCCCAGCGGGACGACGAACAGCAGGCCCAGGGTGTAGCCGACCTGGGTCAGGGTCACCACCAGGCCGGCGGCGGCCGGCGGCATGCCGATGGCGGCGCCGATGGGGCCGACCAGGAGCTGGGCGTAATACAGGTTGGCGACGATGATGCCGGCCGCCGCGGCCAGCAGCATGACCATGCCGCGCGAGGGATTGTTCTGCATGTTGTACTCCAGAGGGGGGACGAGATAAGCCATTGTAGAGAGGCATGACTCAAAGATAATCTGGGCATAATGCGCTTATACATGTCACTTTTTCTGAACAATCATGGACAAGGTCAAGGCGATGCAAGCCTTCGTACGAATCGTCGAGGCGAACAGCTTTTCCAAGGCGGCGGAAACCCTGGACCTGCCGCGCGCGGCCCTGAGCGCCTCGATCAAGAACCTCGAAGCCTATCTGGGCGCCCAGCTGCTGCAGCGGACCACCCGGCGCCTGTCGCTGACGCCCGAGGGTGAACGCTACTACCAGCAGTGCGCCGGGATCCTGGCCGCCATCGAGACGGCCGAGGCCGGCTTCCTGGGCGCGTCGAGTAGGCCGCTGCACGGCAAGCTGCGCATCGATTTGCCGGGCAGCCTGGGCCGCGCCATCGTCCTGCCGCGCATCGCGCAATTCCGGGAGGCTTATCCGGACCTCGCGCTCACCATCAGCCTGAGCGACCGCCTGGTCGACCTGACCCAGGAAGGCATCGACTGCGCTGTCCGGGTCGGGGTGTTGCAGGATTCGGCGCTGGTGGCGCGGCCGCTGGGCAGCATGCGCTTCCTGGTGGCGGCTTCGCCGGCCTACCTGGCGCGCCGGGGTGTCCCGGCCAGCATCGGCGAGCTGGCCGGGCACGAGGGCATCGTGCATTTCTCGGGGCGCACCGGGCGCGCCTTTGACTGGGAGCTGGAGACGGAGCACGGCCCCGTCAAGCTCGAGCTGGGCGGCGGCCTGGCCGTCAACGACGCAGAGGCCAATCTGTGCTGCGCCCTACAGGGACTGGGGCTGGCCCAGCTCGGCCGCTACCAGGCGCGCCGCCATCTGGAGAGCGGCGAGCTGGTCGAAGTGCTGCCCGGGGTGGAACCGACGCCGATGCCGGTCTCGCTGCTGTATCCACGCGGGCGCATGGCCAGCCCCCGCCTGCAGGCCTTTGCGCAGTGGCTGGAGACGGTGTTCGCGGGCGAGCCGGACCTGGCGCTGAGAGATCATCGAAAATTTCGATGATAGGGCCGCAAATTATCCGTTTTTCAGGGCGGCTGAGGGCGCGCATAATGACTCCATCGCATCGAACAACGCAGAGCAAAGGATGGGAAAGCAAAAGTCCTGAGCATCGACGGGTTCGATGATTCCCAATCACGAAAGGAGCATCCCATGTTGAACGTACGTAAAAGCAATGAACGCGGCGCCGCAAGCTTCGGCTGGCTGAAATCCCGTCACACCTTCTCCTTCGGCCACTACTACGACCCGAAGCACATGGGCTTCGGTCCGCTGCGGGTGATCAACGAGGACAATGTGGCGCCGGGCCGCGGCTTCGACTCGCACGGCCACCGCGACATGGAAATCATCTCCTATGTGCTGGACGGCGCGCTGGAGCACAAGGACAGCATGGGCAACGGTTCGGTGCTGCGCTACGGCGACGTGCAGCGCATGAGCGCCGGCAGCGGCGTCGTGCACAGCGAGTACAACCACTCGAAGACGGAAGGCGTGCACTTCCTGCAGATCTGGATCGAGCCGAACACCGCCGGCGAAGCTCCGGGCTACGAGGAAAAGCACTTCGACGCCGCCTCCAAGACCGGCCGCCTGCGCCTGATCGCCTCGAACGACGGCCGCGAAGGCTCGGTGTCGATGCGCCAGGACGCCTCGATCTACGCCGCGATCCTCAATGGCGACGATGCGCTGACCCACCAGCTGGCCGCGGGCCGCCAGGCTTACGTCCACGTGATCCGCGGCAGCATCACCGTGAACGGCGTCGCGCTGAACGGCGGCGATGCGCTGAAGGTGACCGAAGAGTCGCAGGTGAGCCTGGAAAAGGCCGAATCCGCCGAAGTGCTGGTGTTCGACCTGCCGCAATAAAAACCTTTATGCCGCCCCGCCGGGGGCGGCCAACGACACCAGGGAGCAAGCCATGCAAGTGACAGCCGCACGCGGGACCGGAAAGATGCAGCACGTGATCCAGATCGGGAAGCACCAGCTGCTGACCGACATCCCCGAAGCTATCGGGGGCGAGGACACCGGCCCGGAACCGCACGACATCCTGGCCGCCGCACTGGCGGCCTGTACCGCGCTGACCGTCAAGCTCTACGCCGCCCGCAAGGGCATGGCGCTGGAGGACATCCGGGTGCGCATCGACCACGGGCAGAAGGACGGCGCCTATGAGTTCAACCGCCACATCGAATACGTCGGCGCGCTGGGCGAGGAAGAGAAACAGCGCCTGACCGATATCGCCAACAAGTGCCCGGTGCACAAGACCTTGTCGGGCACGATCCGCATCAACACGGAAGCGGTATAGGCAATCAGGCGAGACCGGTGAGCGTCGCGCCGCAAGGTTCGGCGATCATGCGGGCGAAAGGCGAGCTGCTGCGCACCCGGTCGATCCACCACCTGAGCGCAGCGCCGTCCTCGCCGCTACGCCAGGCCAGGTAGAAAGTCTCGTCGGCCTTGGGCTCGACCACCTGCTTCTCGACCAGCAGTCCCTGGTCGATGGCGGGCCGGGCCCAGGCCTCGGGCAGGAAGCCGAAGCCGAGGCCGCGCACCTGGAATTCGTACTTGGTGATCATGTCCGGCACGGCCAGGGTGTCCTGGCCGAACAGCAGGCCGACGGTGCGGGCGCCCAGCAGGCGCGCCGAATCGGAGACGGAAATGGCGCGGTGGGGCAGCAGGTCGGCCTTGTCCAGCGGGAGGTCGGCGCCGGCCAGTGGATGGCAGGGCGCAACGGCGAACACGAAGCGGCTGGTGCCGATCGGTTCGAGGGTGTAGCCGCCGCCGGACGGTCCTTCGCCGGCGGCGCCCACCAGCAAATCGACGCGGCGGTCGAGCAGTGCGTCCCAGGTGCCCGACAGCGATTCGCGGACGATGCGCAGGCGGGTCTGGTCGGCGGCTTCGTAGAAGGCGCGGATGTCGGGCTCCAGCCCCGCGGCGGAGAGCATGGAATCCATGCCCAGCGCGATCTCGGTCTCCCAGCCCGAGGCCACGCGCCGCACCCGGGATTCGAGGTCGGCGGCGGCGCGCAGCAGGTAGCGGCCTTCCTTGAGCAGTTCGCGGCCGGCGGGCGTCAGGACTACCTTGGGGCCGAAGCGGTCGAACAGGCGCACGCCCAGGTCGTCCTCGAGCTTGGACACGGTGTAGGAGATGGTCGAGGGCACGCGGAACAGTTCCTTGGCCGCGCTGGCGAAGGAGCCCTTGCGGGCGATGGTTTCGATGATCTGGAGGGCGTCGAGGCTGAGCTTGAGCAATTGGCAGTCCGGTCGTAGGCGTGCCGCCATGGTAGCGGCTTGGGGTAGCGTTTGTATAGCAAGCCGCGAAAAGAGCAATCTGATTCTATCGGCGGACTTCGCGTCTGGCGATACTCACGGAGATCGGCGCCCGCCAGCGGCGCCGCCAACAGAAGGAGCGGACGATGTACCTGATTTCATTAGGCGCCGGCATCCTGGCCGGAATCCTGTACGGCTTTCTCAACGTGCGCTCGCCGGCGCCGCCGGCCATTGCCCTGGTGGGCCTGCTCGGGATGCTGATCGGCGAACAGGTGGTGCCCGTGGCCAAGCGCCTGATCGACGGCGCACCGCTGAGCGCGGCCTGGTTCGCCGAGGAGTGCCAGCCCAAGATCACGGGCCTGGCGTCGAAAGCAAAAGCAGCACCGGGCGACGAGCCCGCACAACACGGTTAAGCGGTAATTTCAACGTCCACACAAGGAGAGACATCATGACCAATCCAAAACTCGAAGTCCTGACCCCGGAAAACTCGCAGCTGATCATCATCGACCACCAGCCGCAGATGGCCTTCGGCGTGCAGTCGATCGACCGCCAGACCCTGAAGAACAACGTCGTCGGCCTGGCCAAGGCGGCCAAGGTCTTCGACATCCCGACCATCATCACCACCGTCGAAACCGATTCCTTCTCGGGCAAGACCTATCCGGAAATCCTGGATGTCTTCCCGAACCACCAGATCCTCGAGCGCACCTCGATGAACTCCTGGGACGACCAGAAGGTGCGCGACGCGCTGAAGGCGAACGGCCGCAAGAAGGTCATCGTGGCCGGCCTGTGGACCGAAGTCTGCAACACTACCTTCGCCCTGTGCGCCATGCTGGAAGGCGACTACGAGATCTACATGGTGGCCGACGCCTCGGGCGGCACCTCGAAGGACGCCCACGACTTCGCGATGCAGCGCATGGTGCAGGCCGGCGCGGTCCCGGTCACCTGGCAGCAGGTGCTGCTGGAGTGGCAGCGCGACTGGGCCCACCGCGACACCTATGATGCCGTGATCAAGATCGTCACCGAGCACTCGGGCGCCTACGGCATGGGCGTCGACTACGCCTACACCATGGTGCACAAGGCGGCGGCCCGCAACAAGGGCGAGAACGAAGTGCTGGCGCCGGTGCCTGCCCGATAAACAGCGCGCCGATCGCGCACGGTGCGCGGCATCGCGTCGCGCACCGCTCGTTTCAACCCGCCGGGCCGCCAGCGCCGGGCAACACGCAAAGGTGAAGACCATGCAAACCAATGACTCCCAGGCGCAGGCGCCAGCCCTCATTCTCTTCAACGGCCGTTTCAACACGGTCGACCGCAGCCGGCCCCAGGCCAGCGCGGTCGCCATCCGCGACGGCCGCTTCCTGGCCGTCGGCGACACCGAAGACGTGATGCGCTTCCGTACGGAAGGCAGCCAGGTGATCGACCTGAACGGCCGCACCGTCATCCCCGGACTGAACGATTCGCACCTGCACCTGATTCGCGGCGGCCTGAACTACAACCTGGAGCTGCGCTGGGAAGGCGTGCCCTCGCTGGCCGATGCGCTGCGCATGCTGAAAGACCAGGCCGCGCGCACCCCGCATCCGCAGTGGGTGCGCGTGGTGGGCGGCTGGAGCGAGTTCCAGTTCGCCGAGCGCCGCATGCCGACCCTGGACGAGATCAACGCCGCCGCGCCCGACACGCCGGTCTTCATCCTGCACCTCTACGACCGCGCGCTGCTCAACCGCGCGGCCCTGCGCGCCGTCGGCTATACCAGGGACACGCCGAACCCGCCGGGCGGCGAGATCCAGGTTGATGCCTCCGGCAACCCGACCGGCATGCTGATCGCGCGCCCGAACGCGATGATCCTGTACGCGACCCTGGCCAAGGGGCCGAGCCTGCCGCGCGAGCTGCAGGTGAACTCCACCCGCCAGTTCATGCGCGAGCTGAACCGCCTGGGACTGACCAGCGCGATCGATGCCGGCGGCGGCTTCCAGAATTACCCCGAGGACTACGCGGTCGTCGAGGAACTCGAGCGCGCCAACCAGCTGACGATCCGCATCGCCTACAACCTGTTCACCCAGAACAAGGGCAAGGAACTGGAAGACTTCCAGCGCTGGACGGACATGGTGAAGCCGGGGCAGGGCAGCGACTACTACCGCCACAACGGCGCCGGCGAGATGCTGGTGTTCTCAGCGGCCGACTTCGAGGACTTCCTGGAGCCGCGCCCCGACCTGGCGGCGGGCATGGAGGACGAACTGGAAAAGGTGGTGCGCCACCTGGTCGCGAACCGCTGGCCCTTCCGCCTGCACGCCACCTACGATGAATCGATCTCGCGCATGCTCGACGTGTTCGAGAAGGTCAACCGCGACCTTCCCTTCGACGGCCTGCACTGGATGTTCGACCACTGCGAGACCATCACGCCGCGCAACATCGAGCGCGTGAAAGCGCTGGGCGGCGGCATCGCGATCCAGCACCGCATGGCCTTCCAGGGCGAGTACTTCGTCGACCGTTATGGCGCAGAGGCGGCGCGCGCCACGCCGCCGGTCAAGCACATGCTGGAAACCGGCGTACCGGTCGGCGCCGGCACCGACGCCACCCGCGTGGCCAGCTACAACCCCTGGACCGCGCTGTACTGGCTGGTCTCGGGACGCACCGTCGGCGGCCTGCCGCTGTACGGCAGCGCCGGCCACCTGCCGCGCAGCGTGGCACTGGAACTCTGGACGACGGGCAGCGCCTGGTTCTCGAATGAGCAAGGCAAGAAGGGCAAGATCCAGGAAGGCATGCTGGCCGACCTGGCGGTGCTCTCGGCGGATTTCTTCAGCGTCGAGGAAGAAGCCATCAAGTCCATCGAATCGGTGCTGACCGTGGTGGGCGGCCAGATCGTCTACGGCGCGGCCGAGTTCACGTCGCTGGGGCCGCCGCCGCTGCCGGTGCTGCCGGAATGGTCGCCGGTGCAAAAGGTGCCCGGCCACTACAGGAAAGCCGCGCCGGTCGCGCAGAGCCTGGCCCACCAGTGCCGCGGGGCCTGCGGGGTGCACGCGCACGAGCATGACCGGGCCCGGCGCTCGAACATGCCGGTGTCCGACTTCGGCGGCTTCTGGGGCGCGCTGGGCTGCAGCTGCTTCGCGTTCTGAGATGAAGACGCCCACTTTCCAGCGCCTGCAGGGCGCAAGCATGGGCCTGATGGCCGGCTATGTCGACACGCTCGGCTTCATCGCCCTGTTCGGCCTGTTCACGGCCCATGTCACGGGCAACTTCGTGCTGATCGCGGTGTCGCTGGCCGAGCCTTCGCAGACGCCTTCGCTGCTCAAGCTGCTGGCCTTCCCGGCATTTATCCTGGGCGTGGCGGCGGCGCGCCTGCTGGTCGCCAACTGCGAACGGCGCGGCGTGCCCGCGGTCAAGCCCAGCTATACCTTGCAATTGGTGCTGCTGCTGGGCTTTATGGTGTGCGGCATGCTGGCCGAGCCGGTGGGCAAGAGCGCCGGGCCACTGGCGATGGCGGCCGGCCTGCTGGGCACCATGGCAATGGGCGCGCACAGCGCGGCCAGCAAGCTGCTGCTCACCAGCCTGGCGCCGACCTCGATGATGACGGGCAACGTCACCCAGCTCGTGATCGACGGCGTCGACTGGCTGCGCGGCGCGGGCGATGCCGCTACAAAAGCGCGCTGCGGCAAGTTCTTCTGGCCGGTGGCGGCCTTTGCGGTCGGCTGCGCGATGGCGGCCTTCGCCTATCTGGCGGTCGGGTTTGTAGCGCTGGCGGTGCCGGTTGCGATACTATGTTTGCATCTCTGGCTCCCCGACCATGGCGAACAATGAACAAGAACAGGCTGGAAGCCTTCAGCGACGGCGTGATCGCCATCATCATCACGATCATGGTGCTCGAACTCAAGCCGCCGCACTCGACCGACCTGAGCGACGTGGCCGAGGTGCTGCCGGGCTGGCTGCGCTATGCGCTGAGTTTCGTCTACGTCGGCATCTACTGGGTCAACCACCATGCCTTGCTGGAGCGGGTGGCGCGGGTCGACGCGGGCGCCCTGTGGGCCAACCTGCACCTGCTGTTCTGGATGTCCCTGATTCCCTTTGTCACGGCGTGGGCGGGCGAGCACCCGATGGCCTCCGGTCCGGTGGCCCTCTACGGTGTGGTGCTGCTGCTGTGTTCCATCGCCTTCATGATTCTGTCGTGGACGCTCAGGGCCAGCCACGCCATGTCCTGGCAGAGCGGCAAGAACCGCGTGTCGATCGTGCTGTATGCGCTGGCGGTGCTGCTGTCGCTGGTGTACGCGCCGCTGGGCGCGGTGATCCATGTGCTGCTGGCGATCGTGTGGCTGGTGCCTGGCCGCAAGGACCGGGGCGGAGGCCATGTTGAAGCGTGACGGTACGCCGATCCGCGTCCTGATCGCGGACGACCACCCGCTGATGCGCGAAGGGATCGCCGCCGTGATCGGGAGCCAGCCCGACATGGAGGTGGCCGGGGAGGCCGGGGACGGCGAGGAAGCGGTCGCCGCATACCGCCGGCTGCGCCCCGACGTGACCCTGGTCGACCTGCAGATGCCCAAGATGAACGGCATGGAGACCATCCATGCCATCCGCGCCGAGTTTCCGACGGCCTGCCTGGCGATTCTCACCACCTTCCGCGGCGACGCTCGCGCGATGCAGGCGATCAAGGCCGGCGCCCAGGGCTACCTGCTCAAGAGCGCCCTGCGCAAGGAACTGAGCGACGCGGTGCGCCAGCTGGCGGCTGGCCACCGCTATATTCCGCCGCAGGTAGCGGCGGAGCTTGCGCAGCACCTGGGCCAGGAGCCGCTGACCGTGCGCGAGCTGCAGGTGCTGGAATTGAGCGCGCGTGGCCAGGCCAACAAGCAGATCGGCGCCGGCCTGGGCCTGTCGGAAGACACGGTCAAGGGCCATATGCGCAGCATCATGGACAAGCTGGGCGCCAGCAACCGCACCCACGCGGTAACCATCGGCATCGAACGGGGCTTTTTGGAGGTGTAGCACCCACACTTTCGTGGGGGCTGCTCCTGCCACCAACTTGTCTTTTCGCTTAGGCCGCCGCGTTGCAACATTGTGTCCTGAACACACCGTTCAGACACGATGGAGAAATGACGTGCACACTGCGTTCCCGAACCCGGCCGCCAGGCCGATTGCGCTGCCGGCCAGGCCGCGGACAGGCGGCCTGCCGGACTGGCAGCTCAGGCGGATCATCGCTTATATCGACGCCAACCTGGGCGCGACCTTGCGTACCGGCACCCTGGCCGCGACCCTGGGATTGAGCGTGAGCCACTTCACCCGCGCTTTCAAGCACAGCGTCGGTGTCCCGCCGCGGGTGTATGTGATGCGCCGGCGCCTGGCCGCGGCCTGCGCCGCGATGCTGGCTTCGCGCGAGCCGCTCACCGTGATCGCCCACGCCCATGGATTTTGCGACCAGTCGCATTTCACCCGTACCTTCCACGAAGTGATCGGCGTGTCGCCGCATGCCTGGCGCCGGCGCCAGGAATCTGCCCTGGAAGCGGCCTAGCGAACAGAGCGGTGTTGGCGCCTGGGATAAGGTGGGGCCTGTCGAGATGATCAGGAGCGCCCAGCGATGTTCGACTTCATCACCAAATTCCTCGAGACCAGCGGCTACCTGGGCGTGTTCGCCCTGATGGCCCTCGAGAACGTGTTCCCGCCGATCCCTTCCGAGCTGATCATGCCTTTCGCCGGCTTCGTGGCGGCGCGCGGCGACCTCAACGTGGTCGGGGTGCTCCTGGCCGGCACGGCCGGCTCGATCGCCGGGGCCTTGCCCTG
Source organism: Massilia sp. ZL223 (assembly GCF_018119395.1). Taxonomy (GTDB): domain Bacteria; phylum Pseudomonadota; class Gammaproteobacteria; order Burkholderiales; family Burkholderiaceae_D; genus Telluria. Next base: position 40,050 of record NZ_JAGPWD010000029.1, on the reverse strand, counting down.
GTATTACGCGGCCAAGATCTATGGCAAGGAAAGGCTGGAGAACTTCGCGGACAAGCACGCCCGCTGGATGACCGTCACCCACGGCGAAATCGACCATGCGCTGGAAGCCTTCGAGCGGCATGGGCGCAAGGTAGTGCTGTTCGGGCGCCTGATTCCCGCCATCCGCACCCTGATTTCGGTGCCGGCCGGCCTGGCATGCATGCCCTTGGGCCAATTCCTGCTGTTTTCGACCATCGGCTCCCTGATCTGGACCGGGATCCTCACCGGCGCCGGCTACCTCCTGGAAAGCCACTACGAGCGCGTGGCCGATTATGTCGATCCGGTCTCGAAAGCGATCCTGATCGGGCTGGTGCTCTGGTATGTGTACCGTGTTATCACCTGGAAACCCGCGAAAGCCTGAGCCGGCGCCGCGTACCCGGCGCGGGGCTTTGCGCGGATTGGCTACAATCGGCTTGTCCGTAAGCAGAAGTCAGTAGATGAAGAGCCAGTTGTTGGAAGATATCGGCGACAGCCAGCCGGCGCCGCCCCGAAAGCGCAGCAGTGCGGCGCCGCCACCGCAGGCCGCACCCGATCCCGCCGTGCGTCCGCGCGTCTGGCGCAGCAGGCATCCCGCTCCAGTCGCCGAGCCCGCGCCTGAGTTTCACCCTCCGCCTCCAGCGGAAGCCCCCACGGAGCCGCATTTCTTCGAGCCGCCGCCGGGCACCCCATCCTTTGCCAGCCAGCAACCGGATCTGAGCATCCAGTTTCCTGACGAGCCGGTCCACTGGATGGATCGCTGGGGCCGCAAATTCTTTGGCTGGACCATTGCGGCCGCCCTTGTGGCGGGCGTATTGGGGACCGGATGGTGGATCTACGGCGACACGCAGGTTGAATCGACGCTGGCGATGGTTGCGGATCAGACGCCGACGGCTGCGCCGGCAGCGCCGCCAGCGGCCGAGCCGACAGCGCCTGCCGTCGAGCCCGCACCGGCCACCGCCACCACGGACCTGGCCGTACCCGAACCGGCCCCGGCAGCGCCCGCACCCATCGAAACGCGCGAGCCCTCGACACCGGACGCTGCGACGGTCGCCGCCGCCGCGGCGGCGCCGATCGTTGCCGCCGCGCCCAAGCCGAAGAAGAAAGCGGCCGCTCCGGCCGTACGGCGGAACGCCGGGAAACGCACGCCTGTCCGGACCGTCGCGCGCCGCGAACCGCCGCCGGCACGCGTTGTTCTACCGCCGCCGCCCCCGCGCCCGGAACCGGAACCGGCCGGCGACGCGCTGGCCGAAACCCTGCGCCAGTGCCGCGCGGCCGGGTATCACGCGACCCTGTGCATCAAGCGCGGCTGCACCGCCACCAAGTTCGGCCTGGCCTGCCGCGGCTGACAGAAGCGGCGTTCAGTGCCAATCTTTATCCGGTTGCATATTAAGCCGGTGCGCCGCATCGATCACGTCCTGCAGTTCCACCGGGTCGCTGAACGGATCCTCATCCAGGCTGGTGACCCGGTTCAGCTCCTTCTGCCAGCGGCGTAGTTCGGCCACGTACTCCTGGTGCGGCACGCGCTTGAGGTCGCCGTCCTCCTCGACCAGGTCGCATATGCCGTTGTGTACCCATTCGCCGGTATGCCAGTCCGGCATGTCGACCCCGGGGAACAGGCAGATTCCCTGCAGGTCCATGCCGCGGTGCACGGCCGCCAGCGATTCTCCCATGACGTCCCTGAGCCAGCTGTCGCGGCCCTGGCCGAGACCGCTGGTTTCGCCGATGATCATCGGCCGGCGATAGCGTTCCCACACGGTCTGCAGCATGTCGCACAGCGGCGCGATGCGGTCGTCGCCGGGCGGCAGCGGCGCGTGCGGCCCGTGCTCCCGGTATTCCATCTGCCCGAAGGAATAGTTGTTCACCCCGACGATGTCCAGGATCCCGGGCGAGCCGCCGAATTCGGGATGCTCGCGGCCGCAGATGATGTCCCAGGCCAGGAAGGTGTCCACATAAGTCTCGTGGCGCGCGGCTTCCTCCTGGTCCGGCCGGTCGCGCGGCGCCACCACCTGCACCAGGGGATCGACGTGCACCATGCGCGCTTCGGGATCGACTTCGCGGATCGCCTTGACGCCGGCGATCGCCGCCCGGCACAGCGCCTCCAGCAGGCGCATCCTGTCCTCGCGGGTGCAATGGTAGGGCGCGGCCCAGCCCCATTCGCCAGCGCAGTAGGAGAAGAAGGTGATCTCGTTGATCGGCGTGAAGAAGTGCGGTCCGCGCACTTTCGGAATCACGTACTCGGCCGCGGCGCGGCAGTAGGCGGCGAAGCGGGTCACGAATTCGTCCGAGAACGGGTCGAGGTCGTCCGGATAGCCGTAATGGCAGAGGTCCCAGATCGGGATGACGCGCGAGGCGTTCATGGCCTCGATGAAGCGGTCGATGGGCGAGAAGTCGTAGCCGCCGTCCTTGTCCACCATTGGCCAGGGAATGCCTTCGCGGGCCACGGCGATGCCCAGGCTGCTCAGGAACTGGTAATCCTCGGCGGCATGCCTGTCGTGCCCCGTTTCCGCCACCAGGTTGCGCCGCACCCGATTGCCCCAGAGGAAACTGGAGCATTCGAAGCCGGACAAAAAGAATGTCGGAAAAATCCCTGGACGCTGTGCCATGCCACTCTCCTTTTCGCGCTCCGCCTGTGCGGCCGAGGTCGTAGGATGCCACGACATGCCCGGGCCGAGCGCGAGATAGGAGGAAGGCGCGCGGCTAGCGCTGGCTGGGCTCCTCTTCGCGCCAGGCGATGCGGTTGCGGCCCGCCTGCTTGGCCCGGTAGAGCTGGGCGTCGGCCGCCTCGAACAGGTCCGCCTGCAATTCGCTGCTGTCCGGCGCCAGGGTGGCGCCGCCGACGCTGACCGTCAGCACCGGCGCCACGGCCGAGGCTTCGTGGGCGATGTCGAGGCCGGCGACGGCCTCGCACAGCGCTTCCACCACCTGGCGCGCCTGGACTGCGTCGGTCTCCGGCATCAGCAGCACCAGTTCCTCGCCGCCGTAGCGCGCCGCCAGGTCGGCCGGGCGGCGCATGGCCGTCCCCGCGACCCGCGCCACCGAGCGCAGCGCCCGGTCTCCGGCCGGATGGCCGTAGCGGTCGTTGAACTGCTTGAAGGCGTCGATGTCGAGCAGGGCCAGCGACAGCGGCCGCCCGGTGCGCCGCGCGCGCTGCCACTCGAGGGCGTACATCTCGTCGAAGCGGCGGCGGTTGGCCAGCTCGGTCAGGCCGTCGATATTGGCCAGCCGTTCGAGCATCCTGCGCTGGCGCACCACCTGCAGGTGCAGGGCCACGCGCGCCATCACGACGGTGGGGTTGAAGGGCTTCACGATGTAGTCCGAGGCGCCCATCTTGAGGCCGTTGGCCTCGTCCTCGGGACGGTCCAGGCCGGAGATGAAGATCACCGCGATGTGTTCGGTCTGCGGGTCCGCGCGCAGCTGGCGCAGCACCTCGTAGCCGTCCATGTCGGGCATCATCACGTCGAGCAGGATCAGGTCGGGCGCATGGCGCGCCGCCCGTTCCAGGGTCTGGGCGCCGTTCTTGGCCAGCAGCACCGTATATTCCGGCTTGAGCAGGTCGCCCAGCACCTCGCGGTTGATGGCGTCGTCGTCCGCCACCAGGACCTTTTGCGTCTCTACGATGTTCACGCCACACCCTCCAGGCTCACATCCAGATCGAGCGCCAGCGCGCCCAGCGGCGCGAGCGCGGCGCCGTACTCGATGTCCTCGACCGCGCGCCGCACCGGGGCCAGGGCGCCGGCGTGCGTGGTGCCCGCCAGCAGGCTCTCGAGCTCGGACAGCGCGTCTTCGGCGCGCGCGTCGTCGTCGGCCAGGTAGGATTGCAGGCGCTGGATCACCTGGGCCACCGCGTGCGGATCGGCCTGGCGCGGCAGCGCGGCCGCGGCCAGCTGGGCCAGGCCCGCCAGCACCGTCTCCGCGCTTGCCACCAGCGCCGGCACCTGAACCGCCAGCCGCTCGAACTGGCCGGCGCGCAGGTCTTGCTCGAGCCGGTTGGCCGCAGCCGACAGCTCGAATGCGCCCACGTAGGCCCCGCTGGACTTGAGGTTATGGGCCAGCGACTGCAGGCGCGCGTGGTCGCCGCCGCTCAGCGCTTCGCGCAGGATGCGCGGCGCGCCCGCGTACTCGCGCACAAAGCTGCCGGCGCGCTTTTCCAGGCGGCTGCGCTGGCCGCTCACGTTGTCCAGCGCCTGGCGCCAGTCGATGCCCGGCACCGGCGGCAGGGCGCCGACCGGCTCGGAAACCGCGGGATGCGCGGCCGCGGGCGGCAGGGTGCGGCCCTGCAGGCGGGCCGGGTCGATCCACTTGAGCAGGGTGCAGAACAGCAGGTCGGGATCGATCGGCTTGGTGACGTGGTCGTTCATGCCGGCCGCCAGGCTGCGCGCGCGGTCGCTCGGCAGCGCATGGGCCGTCATCGCGACGATCGGCAGTTCGGCCAGGCGCGGGTTGCGGCGGATCTCGCGCGCCGCGCTCAGGCCGTCCAGTTCGGGCATCTGGATATCCATCAGCACCAGGTCGTAGTCGCCTTCCTCGGCCATGCGCACCGCCTGGACGCCGTCGAAGGCCACATCCACCGACATGCGCGCGGCGGCCATGAAGTCGAGCGCGACCTCGCGGTTGTTGGCGTTGTCCTCGGCCAGCAGGATGCGGGCGCCGTCCAGGCGCGGAATATCGGGCAGGGCGGGCATGCCCGGCAGCGCCGCCGGCGCGCTCAGCGCGGCCGCGTCGGTGGACGGATGCAAGACCTGCAGCAGGCTGTGGTAGAGCAAGGCAGGGCCGACCGGCTTGTGCAGGAAGCCGTCCAGCGGCAGTTCGCCTTCCTGCTGCAGCACCGACTCGCGGGTGCAGGCGCTGACCATCAGGATCGCCGGCGGCGCGGCGTCGCGCGCGCAGCGGCGGATGCGGCGGATGGTCTCCATGCCGTCCAGTTCGGGCATCAGGTAATCCATCAGCACCACCTGGTAGGGCTGGCCGTCGCTCTGGGCGCGCTCCAGCGCCACCAGGCATTGCTCGCCCGAGGGCGCGGCGTCTGCGCGCACGCCCAGGCCATGCAGCATCTCGACCAGGGCTTCGCGCGCGGTGCCGCTGTCGTCGACCACCAGGGCGCGCACGTCCTGCAAGGTGGCCTGGCGCACCGCGGCGGTGCTGGTGTGGCCGGCGGGGATCCCCAGCGGAACGGTGAAGCGGAAGCAGCTGCCCACGTTCGGGCTCGAGGTGACCGAGATCGCGCCGCCCATCAGTTCCACCAGCTGGCGCGAGATCGACAGGCCCAGGCCGGTGCCGCCGTACTTGCGGGTGATCGAGCTGTCGGCCTGGGTGAAGGACTGGAACAGCAGGCCGAGCTGCTCGGGCGTCATGCCGATGCCGGTATCGCTCACCGAGAAGGCCAGCACCACGCTGCCGTCGCGGGTCTCGTCGACATCGACGGAGACCACGATTTCGCCCCGTTCGGTGAACTTGACGGCGTTGCCGGTCAGGTTGATCAAGACCTGGCCGAGGCGCAGCGGGTCGCCCACCAGGCGGGTCGGCACCCGGGCGCCGACCCGGAAGATCAGCTCCAGGCCCTTGGCATCGGTCTTCAGCCCGGTCAGGCTGGACAGGTGGTCGAGCATCTCGTCGAGCTCGAAGGGCAACGATTCGATAGTCAGCTTGCCGGCCTCGATCTTGGAGATGTCGAGGATGTCGTTGATGATGCCCAGCAGGTGCTCGCTCGAGCCCAGGATCTTTGACAGGTAGTTGCGCAGCTTGGCGCTCGGCTCGGCCATCAGGGCCAGGCGGCTCATGCCGATGATGGCGTTCATCGGGGTGCGGATTTCGTGGCTCATGTTGGCCAGGAATTCCGATTTCATGCGCGCGCCCGCTTCGGCGCGCAGCATCGCGGTCTGCATGGCCTTGGTGCGCAGGCCGAGGATGCGCATGAACACCAGCATGTCGAAGGTGCTGCCGAATTCGAGGGCGTGCATGGTCCAGAAGTTGGCCGGCAGCTCGCCCTTGATCATCAGGGCCGAGATCAGGGCCGCCGCGAAGCTGACCGCCCAGCCGACCAGGAAGTAGGTGCCGACCGCGTCGCCGGCGCGCGCGCGCCGAAAGGCGCCCGGGAGGCCGAGCAGCATCGGCATGATGCCGAGGGTGCCGATGATGGCCACCAGGTAGTGGTGGCTGATCAGGCCCGCGCCGAAGCCGATGGCGCTGATCACGCACAGCGATGCGAAGGTCTTCATCAGGCGGCTGAAGATGCGGTCCATGCCGGGACGCGCGAGCGACTGTTCGACGAACAGGTAGGCGCCGCAGGAGGCGAGGATCGAGGCCAGCCCGGCGCCGTGCTCGCTCAGCCAGGCGTTGTCCTGCCACAGGAACTGGTCGGCGATGCCGAACCAGCAGGCCGAGTACATGGTCACGGCGCCGACCAGCAGCGCGTACTTGCCGAACAAGGGCTCGCGCAGCGTGATCCACTGGCCCACGCTGTACAGGAACAGGCACAGGCCCAGGCCCAGCATCAGGCCTTGCAGCATCTGCTCGCCGAGCGAGGCGCCGTGGAAGGCGTCCGGCTGCAGGAACTCGATCGGCAGGATGAAGGCGCCGTGGCTTTCCACCCGCACCAGCACCGTGTGCCGGGCGCCGGCGCCAAGGCGCATCACGACCGCGGGCACACGGCCTTTCAGCGCCCAGCCGTCCTGGACATCCGCGCGTCCGGCCGTACCGACCTTGCGCACCACGCCGGCGCTCTCGACGAAAACATCCACCTTGTCGAGCAGGCCGAAGTCGATCTGCATCACCCAGTTCTCGGGCGCGCCGGCGGGCACCGTCACCGGAATGCGCACCCAGGTCGCGCCCTGCTGCATGCCAAGCGTGGCGTAGGCGGTAAGCGGACGCGCGAAGCGTTCGTGGGCGCTGCTCGCAGCGACCGGGTCCATATCGCCGTCCGGGTCGTTCATCACCGTGACGGCGGACCAGGCTTCCACGCGCTTGACGCCGGCGCCGAGTTCGAGCGGCGCGGCCAGGGCGGCCAGCGAGCAGAAGGCCAGGAACAGGAACACGAGGATGGCGCGCAGCCGAGCCAGGGGGGCGAAGGGTGATGCAAAGGTGGTGCTCATGCCTGGCGTGTCTCCGGGGGCGGTGCGGGACGCGCCAGGCGCGCCTCGAGTCGTTTCATGAAGGCCGGGGCCTTGTGGTCCTCGCACCAGCACTGCATCGCCTCGTCGACCTGGCCGAGCAGGGCCTCGGGCAGCTTGAGCGGGCGGGTCTGGTCCATCAGGAAGCGGGTGGTGAGGCGGTAGCCGGCGACCCGGGTCAGCAGGCGCGAGATCGAAAAGCCGGGCACGAAGATGCGCACCAGCGCGTCGATCAGGCGCACCGTGCCCAGGCCGAGGGCGAACAGGGCGCGCGACAGCAGCGAGACGCGCTTGGTCAGCCCCAGGTCGCGGCTGGCCTGCTTGCCGCACAGGTAACGGGTCAGCAGGATCGGGAAGGGCTTCAGGATCCGCAGCGGCAGTTCGTTGGCCATGGCCTGCATCAGGGCGGCGGCCAGCGGCGGGCGCGGGTCGGCTTCGTGCGGATCGGCGGCCAGTCGCGCATCCCAGGCCGCGCGGCCGCGCGCCTGCAGGACCTGGAAGCGGGCGGAGGCGTCCTCCATGGTCCAGGCCATCAGCTCGCGCTCGATGCCGATCAGGTGGCCCAGCACGTTCCAGGCGTGCAAGTAGGCTTCCTCGTCTTCGCGCGGCAGGCCCAGGCCCAGGCGGCGCAGGCCGCGCAGGAAGGCGTAGTGGAAGGTCAGCAGGGTATAGGCCAGTTCTTCCTGGTTGCAGGGCAGGCCGTCGCGCCGGCTGTCCCAGCCATGCGCGTACAGCACATGGTGCAGGCCGTGGCCGGCGGGCGCCAGCGGCGCGACCGGGCAAGCGGCGGGCGAATCGCCCGGCGCCCCGCGCAGGATCAGGTGGCGGATGGTGGCGTGGATCAGGCGCACCTTGAGCGCCTGGGCGACGCCGCCGCCGCCCGGGTCGGTCAGGCCGCCGCGCATCATGACCGGGAAGATCATCGCGGCGGTGGAGCGCACCCGGTAGTCGGTATGCAGTTCCAGCTGGCCGGCCGCCTGCAGCACCGCCGACAGGTCCGGCAGGATGTAGCATTCGGGCAGGCTGGAACAGAACAGCAGGGTGCAGGACAGCATGCTCATGTCCATGAACAGCTTTTCCGCGCGCGCGATGCAGGCCTTGTCGGCCCATTCGGGCAACTGGCTGCAGCTGCGCACATAGTCTTCCAGCGCCGCCGCGATCGCCGGGTCCGCGCCCGGCGAGGCGCGCCAGCCCTGCAGGCTGCCGTTGGTGTCCCAGCGCGCCAGCTCGGCGTTGATCCGGTTAATGCGCGGGAACAGCCGCGCCGGGTCGGCCGCGCTGTCGCCCAGCATGCGCGCCACGGCATGGTCGGCCGCGGGGTCGGCGCGCAGTGCGGGGTTCAGCAGCTGCGGGGCATCCGGCTTCATGCGGCCTCCGCGCGCAGCGATGCGACGCCGTTCCAGCGCTGCAGGCCGAGGAGGGCGCAGAACAGGGGGATGCCCATCACGAAGGTGGCGATGGTGCGGGTCTCGACCGGGAAGCCCTGGGTGATCTGGAAAACCATCAGGCCGCCGTAGATGGCGAGCGGCACCTGAACGTCGCGCAGGCGCAGCGCCTGGGAAGCGCGCGGCGGCCACTTGCGCAGGCTCAGGCGGAACAGGAACACGATCACGAAGGCCACCAGCATCCAGCCGACGAAGCCTTGCAGGGTCTCGCCGAACCACCAGCCGTCCTTCTTCTCCATCTCCCAGGCCTTGAGCTTGTAGACCATGTAGGGGTCGACCCCGAGGTCATAGGCGGTGATGACGAGGGCCGCCAGGAAGGACATCGTCAAGGTCTGGCCGACCGGGGTGACGCCGTCCGACGGGGTCTGCCAGGCGATCAGGTTGGCGATCACGTAGCCGCAATAGCCCAGGGCGAACCACATCAGGGGAATCACCATCGGCACGTCGCCCACGCGCGGACCGAGGACGTCGGTATAGGTGTACTTGCCGAAGAACCAGCCGTGCGAAGAACCCATCTGCTCCGCGAACCAGCCGATCGGCAGCGCGATCAGCGCAAAGCGCAGGGCCGCCTGCAAACCCAGCAGGTGCGCGGCGCTGGCGAAGCAGCAGCCGAACATCAGGAAGGAGCTCAGGACCAGCAACTGGGTCTGGCCGCTCCAGCCGCGCAGCAGCAGGACGGTGAGAAAAGAACCCAGCAGGGCGAGCGTGAACCAGGACAAACGGTGGTGATGCGTAGACGTCATTTATTGTGATCCTCTTGATGGGCGTGCGCGTCGGCGCGGGTTGGCGTTGGTGATCCCTTTGTTGGTCAGAAGCGGTAGTCGAGGCGCAGGTCGACCGTGCGCGGGTTGCTCGGCACGGTCATGCCAAAGCTGTCGATCGCGACCGGCTGCACCTTGTTCTCCAGGTTGCGGGCCCGCAGCAGCAGGCTCCAGCGCGCGCCGTGCGGCTGGAAGCCGACCGTAGCGTCGGTGGCGGTACGCGACGGAATGCGGTATTCGAGCAGCTGGCTGGGCACGCCGATCACGTAGGCGCCGCTGGCGCGCGCGAACAGGCCGGCCGTGAGCTGGCCCGCCGCCAGGTCGAAGCGGTGGTCGTAGCCGAGGGTAAGCACATGGCTGGGTGCGCGGTCCAGCTTGTGGCCATTCCAGGACACGACGCCGTTCGGCGAGTAGGCATCGTAGTGGGCGTCGAGCAGGGTCAGGCCGTAGTTCAGGCGCCCGGCCTGGCCCACGCGCAGCTGGCCGTCGAGTTCCAGGCCGGTGACGCCGGCTTCGCCCGCGTTGCTCGTGATGAAGCGCGGTGCGCCTTGCAGGACGGCGACGCCGGACAGCTGCAGGTTGGCGTAGTCGTAGCGGAAGGCGGCGGCATTGAGCGTGGCGCGGCCGTCCCAGAAGCGGCTCTTGAGGCCCGCCTCCACCGAGCGCAGCGTCTCCGGCTGGTAGTACAGCAGGTTCGACGGCACGGCCGCCGCCGCCGGGCAGGTGATGCCGAGCGCGCTGGTGCCGGCGGTGCAGCCGTCGTTGAAGCCGCCCGCCTTGTAGCCGGTGGCCAGGGTGGCATAGGCCAGCGTGGACGGCAGCACGTCCCATTCCGCGCCGAGGCGCCAGGTGGTCTTGTGGGTCGCCATGCTGGCCGCGTTCAGCAGGCGCAGGTCGGTGGCGGGATTGAACACCGGCCCTTGCTGGAAGTTGGTCGAGCCGATGCGCGACTTGTCGTCGTTGGTCCTGCGCGCCCCTGCGCTCAAGCGCAGGTCCGGGCGCAGGCTGTAGGTCAGCTGCCCGAACACCGCCTTGCTGGTGGCCTTGGTGGGGCCGATCGGGAACACGTAATACGGGGGCAGGCGCAGCATCTCGAGGCCGCGGAAGCTGTACACCGAATTCGTCTCTTCGCTGAAGTAATACAGGCCGGCCTGGGCCTGCCATGGACCCTTGCCCTTGGTTGCCACGCGCAGCTCGTGCGAGTCCTGGGTGTTGTGGCTGTCGTAGTCGTTCAGCACGCCCAGCGCGAAAGGCGGGTTGATGCTGACGCGGTAGTAGTAGTTCAGCAGCATGGCCTGGTCGAGCTTGCGGCGCGCGCCCAGGTAGTGCACCGTGGCCGCGCCCAGGTCCCAGCCCAGGTCGGCCGACAGGCCGCGCGCACGCTTCTCGTGGCGGCCTTGCTCGGGCGTCCGGTTGAGCGGGCGGAAGGCGTTGGTCAGGCGCTGGTCGGTGCTGCCGGCGCGCCAGGTGGGCGTGCGGGTCTCGATGCCGCTGAAGAAGTTGGTGTCGGGGACAAAGCGGTCATTGTTGTCGTGGGCTTCGCTATGGTCGTAGCGCAGCAGCAGCGAGGCGTCGCGCCCGAGCGCGAGCCTGGCCGACAGGCGCGCGTCGCGGTCGTCGCGGTCCAGGCCCAGGCTGTGCGGCGTGCCCTGGCCGTTCTTCAAGTAGGGATCGTGGCGGCGCACGGCGACTGCCGCGCGCAGGGCCAGCGCTTCGCTGACCGGGACATTCAGCATGCCGTCGATCTTCCGGCTTCCGTGGGTGCCGGCTTCCAGGCCGAAGGCGCCTTCATGGCGGTTCACCGGCGCGTTCGAGATCACGTTGATGGCGCCGGCGGTGGTGTTGCGGCCGTACAGGGTGCCCTGCGGGCCGCGCAGCACTTCGATGCGGTCGACGTCGAGGAAGCTCAGGGTCTGGCCGGGCGGGCGCGCGATATACACGCCGTCCAGCATGAAGGCGGCCGAGGGATCGCCCTTGTCGGTCGCATCGGCGTTGCTGACGCCGCGGATGGTGACGCGCAGGCCATCGGCGGCCTGGTCCAGGTGCACGTTGGGCAGGCGTGCGCCCAGCTCCGCGGGGCTGTCGGTCCCGGCCCGGGCCAGCTGCTCGCCGGTCAGGACGCTCATGGCCACCGGAGTGCGGGAGGCCAGCGAAGGCGTGCGCTGGGCGGTCACCATGACTTCCGGGATCTCGCCCGTTGCCGCGGCCTGCGCCCCACCAGCTTGCCCACCGGGTTCCTGGGCATGGACAGCCCCGACAACCATGCCCGAGACAGCCGCCGCCAATAGCGACAGGTTCGGACGACCCCGCATTCCGTTCATTTCAGACTACTCCCTTGTTTCTCTTCTTATGTTTTGGCGCGGCACCGGGATGCCGCCGTTCCCCATATGTATGTTCTTGTTGGCAATTTTTCTTGTGCCAGGGGATACAAAATCCTGCCAGTCTAGCAGGTCATTTATGCTGGAAATAGTGTTTGAGTGCATATTGAACAAAAAAATGCGTTAGTGCAACGAATCATTTTTACAATGTTCACAATTAACCGGCATTCGTGCGACGCGGGCGCGCGGCTTCGCTTATTTTCCGGGGACAAACAGCAACTCGAGGAGAACGTCTTGAGCAGACCTGGAATCCGGCTGTGCGCCGCGCTGTCGATGCACCTGCTGCTGTTTCTCCCCGCGCTCGCCGCGCCTCAGGCGCCCGCACCGGCCAAGACCTTCACCAATCCCTTGCCCCTGCGCCTGGCCGACGGCAGCCTGGCCGAAAGCTGCGCCGACCCATCCCTGCTGCGCGACCGCACGACGGACAATCCGGTCTGGTACCTGTACTGCACCACCGACCCGATCAGCCGCAAGGAGCGCGACGGCGACGGCTGGCGCTTCCGCCTGATGCCGATCTTCCGTTCGATCGACCTGGTCAACTGGTACCACGTGGGCGACGCTTTCTCCGAGCGCCCGCGCGGCCTGGCCGCGCCCAAGGCCGGCCTGTGGGCGCCGGAAGCGGTCTACATGAACGGCAGCTACTTCCTTTACTTCACCATCACCGACGTCGACGACGCCCATAGCCCGGAGCCGGGCTGCGCTTCCGACAGCGCGATCGGCGTAGCGACCAGCGCCTCGCCGGCCGGTCCGTGGAAGGCGGTCGCGCGGCCGGTGGTGCCGCCGCGCCGCGCCGGCAGCGGCTGCAAGTTCCACTGGACCTTCGACCCGGACATCGCCGTGGACGACCAGGGCGACCGCTGGATCTATTACGGCAGCTACGGCGGCGGCATCTTCGTGCAGCGCCTGTCCTCCGACGGCATGGGCCTGGTGGGCGACCCGGTGCGCATCGGCGCCGACGACCGCTACGAGGGGGCGGAAGTGGTGCGCCATGGCGGCTGGTGGTATTTGTTCGCGTCGGCGACCGACTGCTGCAATGGGCCGCTGACCGGCTACGGCCTGTACGTTGGCCGCGCCAGGGGGCCGGAAGGCCCCTTCCTCGACCGCGAAGGCAACGATATGGCGGCCGCGCGGGCGGGCGGCACGCCGGTGCTGGCCCAGAACGGCAACCGCTGGATCGGCGCGGGCCACAACACGGTGTTCAAGGACGATGACGGCCAGTGGTGGACGATGTACCACGCGGTCGACCGCAGGCAGGCTTTCTTCAGCGCGCGCGACAAGCTGACGCGGCGGCCCGTGCTGCTGGACCGGATCGAGTGGGTGGATGGCTGGCCGGTGATCGCGGGCGGGCGCGGGCCCACGGACGGTCCGCAAGTCATGCCCGGCAGGCGGGCGGCGGCCGTCGCCGCGCCAAGCCCGGCCGTGGCGGCGCCGATTTGGCAAGACAATTTCGACCAGCCGCAGCTGGCCCGGCGCTGGAGCTGGGTGCGCCCGGGCGCCGCGGGCAGCTGGGCGGCGGCCCAGCCGGGCCTGCGCATTGCCACGACGGACTCCGACCTGTACGTGGACACCGATACCGCCCCGGTGCTGGCGACGGCGCTGCCGGCCGGCGACCTGCGCATCGAAGCCCGCCTGCGCCTGGACGCGCCGCTCGACTGCTGCGCGAAGCCGGTGCAGGCCGGCCTGGTGCTGATGCGTGACGACGACAACTACGTCAAGCTGGTGGAGCTGGCCAGGGGCGGGCTGCGCCAGGTGGAGTTCGGGAAGGAGCTGGCGCCGGTCGAGGCGCACCATCCGCGCTACGGCAATACCGTGGTCGGCACGCCGGGCGAATGGACCTGGCTGCGGCTGGACGTGCGCAGGAGCCGCGGCGAGGAGCGCTACACCGCCTGGTCCAGCCAGGACGGCCGCAACTGGGTGGCCGGCGGCACCTGGACCCACCGCCTGGGGACAGGCGCGAAACTAGGCCTGGTGGCGATGGGCGGCGCCGGCCACGCCGTCACCTTCAGCCAGGTCTCCGTGGCCCAGCTCCGCCGGTGAGGACGCGTGCGCGCGGACCGACCAGGTCACGCCGCACACCAGCAGCGCGATCGCGGCCAGCTCCAGCGGGCGCGGGCCGTGGCCGCGATAGACGAAGCCGTAGGCCAGCGCGAACAGGGTCTCGAACAGGATCAGCTGGCCGGACAGCGTGACCGGCACGCGGCGGCTGGCCACGTTCCAGAGCTGGTTGCCGATCATGGAGGCGCCGAGGGCGAGCAGGGCGTTGCAGGTCCAGAACAGGCCCCAGTCGCGCGCCGCGCCGGTAGCGGGGCCGGCGACGCCGAAGGCGACGGCGACCGCTCCCAATACCAAGGCCAGGATGCCGGTCGACAGGCCGTACAGGGCGGACCATTCGGCGCTGCCGAAGTGCGGATTGCGCTTGAGGTAGCGGGAATTGTCGAGGGCGTACCAGCTCCAGCACAGCAGGGCGCCGGTGGCGCAGGCGATGCCGATGGCGGTGCGTACCGGATCGCTGCTGGCCGGGTGGGCGAAGGCGTCGACATTGATGCAGGCGATGCCGGCGGCGACCAGCAGAAGCGGCAAGGCCAGGCGGCGCAGCGGCACGGCGCCGTGGTCGTTGCGGCCGAGGAGGGTGACGACGACCGGCAGCATGCCGACGATCAGGGAGGTGGGGCCGACGCCGGCGTACTGGACGCCGACCGACAAGAGCATGTAGTAGACAAGGTTGCCGGCGAGGGCGTGGCGCACCAGGGCGGCGCAGTCGGCGCGGGTCAGGCGCTGCTGCAGAGCGCGCAGCCTGGGCAGCAGGATGACGAAGGCCATCGCGCCATAGGCGAGGTAGCGGCCGACGGCCAGCTCCAGCGGGCTGAACGAGGACAGCAGCTCGGGGACGATGAACACCAGGCCCCACAGAGCGCCGGCCAGGAGGCCGCAGAGTACGCCGATTCCCATTATTACTGCCTGCAAAAAGGGATGATTTTAGCAGTGCGGGTGGTTTTACGTTCGTTGAACTTGGGTTCCCGCGAAGGCCGGAACAATGCCACCGGCATTGTTCCGCCCAAGTTTGCATGCGGACCACCCTCATTTGTACATGCCCAAGCAAGAAATATTTGCTAGTATTAATTCATAAACTTCAACAAACATTGCAGGAGACAAGCTTGGCGCGCACACTTATGCGCCTGGCTGGTGCCGTGCTGGCGGCCGCATTGGCGGGCGTCAGCCTGCCCGCGCTGGCCCAGGTCGAAGTCAGGATGTGGACCCTGCTGTCCGGCGGCGACGGCGCGCGCATGCGCGACCTGGTCGAGCGCTTCAATGCCAGCCAGCGCGAGGTGAGGGTGGTCAGCACCACGCTGAAGTGGGGCGAGCCGTTCTACACCAAGCTGATCACCTCGACCGTGGTCGGCGCGGGTCCCGACATCGCCACCGTCCACCTGTCGCGCATGGTCAACCTGGCCGGCGGCGGCGTCCTGCGTCCCATCGCCCCGTTTGAACTGAGCGGCGCCGACCTGAGCGACACGGACTTCTACCCGCGCCAGTGGCAGAAGGCGGTCTACCAGGGCAAGATCTACGCCGTCCCGATCGACCTGCATCCCCTGGTCCTGTACTACAACAAGACCCTCACCGGCCGCGCGGGCCTGCTCGACGCCGCAGGCCAACTCCAGCCCATCGAAGGCATCGATGCCCTGACCGACGCCTTCCGCGCCGTGCGCCAGGCGACCGGCCGCCCCGGCATGACGATGGAAAGCAGCCAGAGCTCCTACGCCGTCTGGCGCCTGTGGGTGTCGATGCTGGCGCAGCGCAGCGTCCCGCTGATCAAGGATGGGCGCTTCGCGTACGGCCGTGCAGGCGAGGATTCGCTGGCGCGCATCGCCGGCTGGTTCCAGAAGGGTTATGCCCAAGCCGGGCTGGACTACGCGGCCTCCACCAGCCAGTTCATGGGCGGCAACGCCGGCTTCATGATCAACGGCGTATGGGAGGTGCCCGAACTGGTGCGTGCAAGCACACAGGGCACGCTCGGCTTCGACTACGGTATCGTGCCGCTGCCCCGGATGTACGGCAATGCCAGCGTGTGGGCCGATTCGCATGCCTTCGCGATTCCGGCCAACGAAAAGAACCCGATGGAGCCGGCCAAGGTCAAGGCCGTGATGCGCTTCATCGCTTTCGTCAGCAAGAACTCGCTGGGCTGGGCCCAGGGCGGCCATGTGCTCGCCTACCGTCCGGTGGCCGAATCGCCGCAAGCCATGGCGCTGACGCCGAACGCGTCGTATGCCGGCATCGCCGATCACGTGGTCTACGATCCGGACGCCTGGTATATGGGCGCGGCCGGGCCGCTGGAGGCGATGGCCTCCAAATTCATGCCGGCCGCGCTGTCTTCCCAGCTGACGCCGGCGCAGGCCCTGCGCATGTTCGAAACCGAGGCGGCGCGCCTGGTGCGCAAACGCCCGCCGCGTTACTAGGAGCCCGGATGCGTTTCCTCTCGACCCCGCAGCCGCGGCGCCAGACCCTGCCCGCGATCCTGCTGCTGGCGCCTTTCGGCGTCGTCTTCATCTTGTTCTTCTTCCTGCCGGCGCTCGAAACCTTCTGGCTGAGCCTGACCGAGAGCAGCCTGACGCGCACCAACGCCTTCGTCGGCCTGGATAACTACGCGACCCTGGTGCAGGATCCGAACTTCTGGGCCGCGCTCGGCCACACCTTCTACTTTGCCCTGCTCACCGTCGTGCCGCTGACCGCGCTTGGACTGGTGATGGCGCTGCTGGTCGACCGCTTCGTCCGGGCGCGCTCCTGGCTGCAGGGCGCCTTCTTCCTGCCCTACGTGCTGCCGATCTCGGTGATGACCCTGATCGCCGACTGGATGCTCCAGCCGTCGTCCGGCGTGGTGAACTACGTGCTCGGGATGCAGCGCGCCTGGTTCGCCGACCTGACCTGGGCCATGCCCATGGTGGCCATCGCCACCATCTGGTGGACCGTGGGCTTCAACATGCTGATGTTCCTGGCCGGCTTGCGCAACATCCCCGCCGACCTGTACGAGGCGGCCGCGCTGGATGGCGCGCGCGGCTTCACCCTGTTCCGCACCATCACCTGGCCGGCGCTGCGGCCGGTGGCGGGCATGGCCATGATCCTGCAGCTGATCGCCTCGATGAAGATCTTCGGCCAGACCTACATCATGACCACCGGCGGCCCCTTCAACACCACCCGCGTGACCCTGCACTACATGTACGAGACCGCCTTCACCCAGAGCGACGCCGGCTACGCCGCCGCGATCGCCGTCGCTTTTGTTTTGATCGTGATCCTGCTGTCGCTGGCCCAGGCCGCCTTCGTGCGCTGGCTGGACGGGAGGAGCGCATGACGCACCGTTCCGGCATCGGCTGGACCCTGCTCGGCGCAGCAAGCGCGCTGCTGCTGGCCGCCATGTGGGTGGCGCCGCTGCTGTGGGCCGTCAGCACGGCCCTGCGCCCGGAGCACGAGACCGTGTCCGCCGTGTTCCACTGGCTGCCGCAGGACTGGACCCTGGACGCCTTCCGCAAGGTCCTCGCCGCCGGCAATGTCGGGCGCTGGCTGTTCAACAGCGCCCTGGTGGCCCTCCTGGTCACCGTGATCACCATGACCCTGAGCCTGATGGCCGCCTACGCCTTCTCGCAGCTGCGCTTCCGCGGCCGCCAGCTGCTGTTCGCCGCCGCCATGCTGGCCTTCCTCGTGCCTTTCGAGGCCTTGCTGGTGCCGCTGTTCCGCATGATGAACGAACTGGGCCTGATCAACAGCTACGCCGGCATCGTGCTGCCCCAGGTGGTGGCGCCGGTGGTGATCTATGTCTTCAAGGGCTTCTTCGACGCCATTCCGGCCGATTTCCGCGAGGCGGCGGTGATGGACGGCGCGGGGCCGCTGCGCATCCTGTGGAGCGTCTACCTGCCGGTGTCCGGCAACATCGTGTGGGCGATGGCGATCGTCACCTTCATCGCGGCCTGGAACAACTTCCTGTGGCCCTTCATCATCGTCACCTCGACCGACATGATGACCATTCCGCTGGGCCTGACCCAGACCTACGACGCCTTCGGCGTGCGCTACGCCCAGCTGATGGCGGCGGCCCTGGTCGGCGCGCTGCCCGTGGCGCTGGCCTATGTGCTGTTCCAGCGCCGCGTCACCCACGGCTTCCTGGCCGCCACCGGCCTGAAAGGATAATTCATGGCGAATGTGCGCCTGCTCGACATCACCAAGCAGTTCGAGAACAACAGCGTCCTCAAGGGCATCGACCTGGACATCGCGGACGGCGAGTTCGTGGTGCTGGTCGGTCCGTCCGGCTGCGGCAAGTCGACCCTGCTGCGCATCATCGCCGGGCTGGAGGAGGCCAGCGGCGGAACGGTGGAGATCGGCGGCCAGGTCTGCAACGATGTCGAGCCTTCGCGGCGCGGCATCGCCATGGTGTTCCAGAGCTATGCGCTGTATCCGCACATGACGGTGGCCGAGAACATGGGCTTCGCCCTCAAGCTGGCGAAAATGCCGCGCGAGGAGATCGCGGAGCGGGTGGTGCGCGCCGCCGAGATCCTGCAGATCGGGCACCTGCTGGAGCGCCGCCCGAAGGCGCTGTCCGGCGGCCAGCGCCAGCGCGTGGCGATCGGGCGCGCCATCGTGCGCAAGCCCCAGGTCTTCCTGTTCGACGAGCCGCTGTCCAACCTGGACGCCGCGCTGCGCGGCCAGACCCGGATCGAGCTGGCCCGGCTGCACCGCGACCTGAACACCACCATGATCTACGTGACCCACGACCAGGTCGAGGCCATGACCCTGGGCCAGAAGATCGTGGTCCTGAACGGCGGACGCATCGAGCAGGCGGGCACGCCGCTGGAGCTCTACGAGCACCCGGTCAACCTGTTCGTGGCGGGCTTCCTCGGTTCGCCGCGCATGAACTTCCTGCCGGGGATGCTGGCGGGCGAAGAAGAGCGCGAGGTGCTGGTGCGGCTGCCTGGCGCCGCCACGGCCCGGGTGGCGGCCGATGCCGGCAGGGCGCCGCCCGGCGCACCGGTCACGCTCGGTGTGCGCCCGGAGCACCTGCGGGTAGCGGACAAGGGGGACGAACACGCCGTGCCCGCGGAAGTCACCCTGGTCGAGTACCTGGGCGACGCCACCATCGTCTATGCCCAGGTGCCCGGCGTGCAGGACATCGTGGCCATCAAGTGCCGCCCGGACGAGGCCTGCCCCGAGCGCGGGGCGCGCATTGGCCTGGTCTTCGACGCCGCGCGCGGCCACCTGTTCGACCAGGAAGGCGTGGCCTTCGCGCGCACGCCAGGGCGGCATGGCTGACACGCCCCGGCCGCGCCGGCCGACCATGACCGACATCGCCAAGCTGGCCGGCGTGTCGCAGTCGACCGTGTCGCTGGTGATCAACCACATGAGCGGCGCCAAGGTGTCGAAGGCCACCCGCGACGCGGTGCTGCGCATCGCCCGCGAGCTCGGTTATCCGCTCGAACGCCACGCGCTGCCGGCCGCGCCGCAGGAACGCAACCTGATCGTCTACCTGAGCGACGAGCTGGCCACCAGTCCGCATGCGATGCAAACCATCGAGGGCGCCCGCGACGGCGCCTGGGAGCATGGCTGCCTGCTGGCGGTGTTCGCCACCCGCGGCGACCCGGCGCTGGAAGGCGCGGTGCTGGCGCGCATGCTGGCCGATCCCGGCCTGCTGGGCGTGGTCTACGCCACCATCTTCACCCGCGCGGTCAGCTTGCCGCCGGCCCTGGCCGGGGTGCCGGCCGTGCTGCTCAACTGCCATACGCGCGACCGCCAGTACTCGTCGGTGGTGCCGAGCGAGGTGCTGGGCGGCTTCGCGGCCACCATGCACCTGGCGCAGGCCGGCCACCGGCGCATCGGGCTGATCAACGGTGAAGGCTGGATCGAGGCCGCCGCCGAGCGCCTCAAGGGCTACCGGCAAGCCCTGTCGACCTGCGACCTTCCTTTCGACCCGATACTGGTGCGCGAGGGCGACTGGCAGGTCGGCGCCGGCTACCGGCATGCGCTCGACCTGTTGAGCCTGCCGGAACCGCCCACGGCCTTGTTCTGCGCCAACGACCTGATGGCGCTCGGGGCCATCGAGGCAGTCCGCAAACTGGGCCGCGAGGTGCCGGAACAGGTCTCGATCGTCGGCTACGACGACCAGGACCTGGCGCGCTACACCACGCCTCCCTTGACCACAGTGTTGTTACCAAACTACGAAATGGGACGCTGGGCGGCTCAGGCCTTGATCGACCAGACCCGCGGCGCGGTGGCCCGCCGCACCAGCATCAAGATGGATTGCCCTCTGGTGGAACGCGATTCGGTGGCTCCGCGAGCCTGATTTCCCCCTGTTTTCCTGCATCGTCGGGTGCGCCGCCCCGCTGAAATTTGGGTTAGCTTTTTGTCCAGCTAGTCATATTTATGACTAATAAAAATTTTCAGATCGGCAACCGGCGTCGGTCCAGGCGCCGGTCGTGCCCGGAGAGAAACCAGGAGACATGATGACGACCCTGAAACTCAGGCCGGTGTGCGCGGCCATCGCGCTGCTTGCGGCCCATGGCGCCTTCGCCCAGTCCCAGACCACCGAACCCGCAAGCACGGCGCCCGCGCCCGGCGCATCGACCCCCATGCAGACCGTCCAGGTCACCGGCATCCGCGCCAGCATCCGCTCGGCCGAGGAGATCAAGCGCGACGCCGAGCAGGTGGTGGATTCGATCAACGCCGACGACATCGGCAAGTTCCCCGACCGCGCCGCGGGCGACGCTCTGCAGCGCATCGCCGGGGTGCAGGTGGGTCGCGACCGCGGCGAGACCAGCACCGTGATCATCCGCGGCTTGCCGGACGTCGCCACCACCATCGACGGCAACGAGATCTTCACCGGCACCGGGCGCCGCCTGTCGTACCAGGACTTGCCGGTGCAGTCGATCGGCGGGCTGGACGTGTACAAGTCGGCCACCGCCAACCAGTTCGAGGGCGGCATCGCCGGCGCGGTCAACGTGCGCCTGCGCTCGCCCTTCGATTTCAAAGGCTATACGGTGACCGGCTATGCCGAGGCGCGCCGCCAGGACGTGGAAGGCTCGAACGCGCACAAGGCCAAGACCAATCCCGGCGTCGGCGTCCTGGCCAGCAACCGCTGGCAGACCGGCATGGGCGAAATGGGCTTCCTGTTCGACGTAGCCTGGAACAAGGAGCGCTGGGGCTATCCGGTCCAGTGGGTCGACCGGCCCGACCGCATCTTCTCGGTGAGCCCGGACGGCACCGCCACCCGCCTCAACGACGACCAGCCGATCGCACCGCTGCGACCGGGCGACCGGCTCGGCGAGCTGCCCAACATCGGCGGCATCTACAACGCGGGCGACCGCGAGCGCGGCAGCATCCACGCCGCCTTCCAGTGGAAGATCAACCCCGCCCTCGAGTTCTCCACCCAGTACCTGGGCACCAGCTATCGCGGGCGCAGCGAGGTGGACTACATCCTCAACATCGCCACCTGGACTCCGCGCTTGAGCAATGTGGTGATGGCGCCCGAGGGCGCCTACTGCGCCACGCCCAACGGCATCATCTGCCCGATCCAGTCGGCCTATGCGGCGGCGGCCCAGTTCGGCGGGCCCTACGACTGGGATCCCTACACGGCCACCAGCACCTGGGGCGTGAAGGAGCGCACCGACACCCACTACCTGAACTTCGGCCTGCGCTACCGCCAGGGTGCGCTGTCGGTGGATTCGGGCCTGGCCTTCACCCGCTCGGACTTCATCAACGACACCGTGATCGTCGATCAGCAGATCCCGGGCGCCAGCTCCGACGTTTACACCTACGGGCGCGACGGGCACGGCGGCTACAACGCCATCACCACCCCGACCAGCGCCAACCCGCTGCGCGACCCCAACCAGTTCGTGCTGCGCGGGATGGTGCAGAACTGGGGCGAATCGAAGGGCGAACAGGCCCAGTTCCGCAGCGACGCCATATGGCGCCTGGACGGCGGCTTCGTCAACGCGCTGACCGGCGGCATCCGCCTGTCGACGCGCGAGGTGTCCTTCCACGGCGCCGAAGGGCACAGCGACGTGCAGGGTGCGGTGCGGCCATCGCCGGTCGAGGCCTTCGGCCCGTCCTTCCAGAAGCTGGTGCCGGGCCTGGACCGGCTCGGCGGGCCCTGGGTCACGCCCTCGCGCGACTTCCTGATCGACCAGGCGGATGTGGTGCGGGGCTTCTACGGCGCCGATCCCGGCCGCGTCCCCGACGATCCGATGCGCCTGTTCGAGCAGCGCGAGCGCAGCGCCACCCTGCACCTGGGCGCGCGCTTCAAGAGCGAGCTGGCGGGCGTGGGCGTGTCCGGCAACCTGGGCGCGCGCGTGGTCAAGGTCAAGCGCAAGCTGGAAGGGAATATCCGTATCGGCGACACCGTCAGCCCGGTGAACCTGTCGACCTCCGAGACCAATGTGCTGCCGAACTTGTCGCTGCTCGCCAACTGGACCAACAGGCTGCAGTCGCACTTCAGCATCGGCAAGACCATCACGCGGCCCGAGTTCGCCTCGC
This sequence comes from Massilia sp. ZL223, assembly GCF_018119395.1. GTDB lineage: Bacteria > Pseudomonadota > Gammaproteobacteria > Burkholderiales > Burkholderiaceae_D > Telluria. The sequence goes on along the minus strand of NZ_JAGPWD010000029.1, from coordinate 17,836 downwards.
TGAACCCGGCGCTGTCCCTGATCCCGCCGACCGTCAACGCGCCGGGCACCGGCTCGGGCGGCAACCCGAACCTGGACCCGACCGAGTCGATCAACAGCGACGCGACCCTCGAGTACTACTTCGAGAACAACGGCTACGCCCAGATCGCGCTGTTCCACCGCGACATCGACGGCTACCTGCAGAACTTCGAGCAGTCCGAGGTGATCAACGGCCAGACCTACCGCGTGACGCGTCCGCAGAACTCGGGCAAGGGCAAGCTGAAGGGAGCGGAATTCGGCGTCCAGAAATTCTTCGACTTCCTGCCGGGCGTGTGGAACGGATTCGGGGCGCAATTCAACTTCACCTGGATCGATGGCGAGAACCAGACGCGGACGGCCCTCAACACGGGCGACTTCGCCACCACGCCGCTGGTGGGCGTCGCCCGCCAGAGCTACAACTTCGCGCTGCTGTACGAACGCGGAGGCTGGACCGGCCGCCTGGCCGCCACGCGGCGCGGCAAATACGTGGAGCAGATCGCCGAGCCGCGTTTCGGCCAGGACCGCATCGTCAAGGCCTCGACCTACGTCGACCTGAGCCTCGGCTATGAGCTGAGCAGGAACCTCAGCCTGCACTTCGACGCCATCAACCTGACCAAGGAGCGCTACGAGAGCTACCTGGGCGACCCGATCCGCCCGCGCGACATCCGCTACTCGCCGACCACCTACGGCCTGAGCCTGCGCTACCGGATGTAAGGAAGGGCCGCATGACGACGACCTACACGAATCCGGTCTACCCGGAGATCATGGCCGACCCCTTCGTGCTGCGGCACGAAGGGCGCTACTACGCCTACGGCACGGCGCCCGGCAGCGCGGCGGGCGGGCGCTTTCCCGTGCTTGCCTCCGACGACCTGGTCCACTGGGAGCAGCTGGGCTACGCCATCGACCAGCCGGGCGAGGATCATTTCTGGGCGCCGGAAGTGGCCTATGCGGACGGCAAGTTCTACCTGTATTACTCGTCGGGAGACGAGGAGGGCAAGGACCACAAGCTGCGCGTGGCCATCGCCGACCAGCCGGCCGGGCCCTTCGTGGACAGCGGCGTGCTGCTGGTGCCTTCCGAACCGTTCTCGATCGACGCGCATCCCTTCCGCGACGCCGATGGACAGTGGTATCTGTTCTATTGCGTCGACTTCCTGGAGGAGGAGGGCGATCACCGCATCGGCACGGGGATCGTGGTCGACCGCCTGCTGGACATGACGCGGCTGGAGGGTAAGCCGGCGCTGGTGGCGCGGCCGCACGCGGACTGGCATTTGTTCAAGCGCGGGCGGGCGATGTACGACGCGGTGTACGACTGGCACACGGTGGAAGGGGCGAGCGTGCTGCGGCACAACGGGCGCTATTACTGTTTCTACAGCGGCGGGGCCTGGGAGCGGGAGAACTATGGGGTCAGCTATATGGTGGCCGATCATCCGCTCGGACCCTGGGGGCGGCCGCCGGAAGGGGAGCAACCCTTGATGAGTTCCCGGGAAGGGCATGTGATCGGGCCGGGGCACAATTCGTTTACGGTGTCGCCGGACGGCAGCCAGACCTGGATCGTGTATCACGCCTGGGACTTGGGGATGACGGGGAGGCGGATGTGCATCGATCCGCTGGTGTGGAAAGGGGACAGGCCGACAACGCCGGGACCGACGTGGACCCCGCAACCAGGACCTAAGTGTTAACCCGTCGTTCCGGCGAAGGCCGGAACCCAAGTTTTGCGTGTGTTACGGCTGCGCGTGCAACTTAGGTTCCGGCCTTCGCCGGAACGACGGGTGATGGGAGCGGGCCGAAATTCAGCCGGCGAGCCGCGGCGCGTTCGGCGTCAGCAGATCGCGCACTGCGTCAAGTGGAGCAGGGCGCGCCAGATAGTAGCCCTGGGCCTCGTCGCACTCCGCCGCGCACAGGAAATCCAGCACCTCCGCCGTCTCCACCCCCTCGGCTACCACCGCCATGTTGAGCGCGTGCGCCATGCCCACGAAGGCCTTCACGAATTCGAAGGCCGTGATCGTGTCGTCCTGCTGCAGCACGAAGGAGCGGTCCAGCTTGAGCACGTCGATCGGGAAACGGCGCAGGTAGGCGAGACTTGAGTAACCGGTCCCGAAATCGTCCACCGCCAGCACCAGCCCCAGTTTCTTCAGCTCGCGCAGCATCGAGGCGGTATGCTCGATGTCCTCGATCAGCGCGCTCTCGGTCAGTTCCAGCTCCAGGCAGGAGCGCGGCAGGCCGGTGCGCGCCAGCACGTCGCGCACTTCGGCGCCGAAACCCGGCTGGGCCAGCTGGCGCGCCGAAACGTTGACCGACACCCGGATCGGGCGGCCGTATTCGTCGATCAGGCGCCGGGTCTGGGCGCAGGCTTCGAGCAGCACCCAGTGGCCGATGGCGGCGATCAGGCCGGTTTCCTCGGCGATGGCGATGAACTGCTGGGGCGGCACGCGGCCGCGTTCCGGGTGGTTCCAGCGGATCAGCGCCTCCATGCCCACCGGTTCCATGCTGCGCAGGTCGATGCGCGGCTGGTAGTGCAGCTCGAACTCGCGCCGCGCCAGCGCCGGGCGCAGCGACACTTCGAGCGCCATGCGGACCTGGGCCGCCACCGTCATCTCCGGCTCGAAGAAGCGGTAGCGGTTGCGGCCGGAGGACTTGGCGCGGTACATCGCGGTGTCGGCCGTCTGGAACAGGGTCTCGCGGGTGCGCGCGTCGCGCGGATACATGCTGATGCCGATCGAGGCGCCGACCACCATGTCGTGGCCGCCCACGACCACTGGCGCCGCCATGGCTTCCAGCAGCTTGTCGGCGACACGCGCCGCGCCCGCCGTACCGGTGGTGCAGTGCGCGGCCACGACGAACTCATCGCCGCCCAGGCGCGCCACCAGGTCGTCGGCGCGCACGGCGCCGGTCAGGCGGCGCGCCACTTCGCACAGCAGCACGTCGCCCATCTCGTGGCCGAAGGAATCGTTGACCTCCTTGAAGCGGTCCAGGTCGAGGAACATCACCGCCACGGTGTCGCCTTCTGAGCAGCGGTCCAGCATGTCCTGGATGCGCTCGCCGAGCAGGGCGCGGTTGGGCAGGCCGGTCAGGGTGTCGTGGGTGGCAAGCTCGCGCAGGCGGCTTTCGGCCAGCTTGCGCCCGGTGATGTCGGCCATCAGGCCGGTCAGGCTGCTCAGGCGGCCGTCCGCACCACGTTCGATGCTGCCGTTGAACAGCACGTGCAGATGGCGGCCGTCGCGGTGGCGGATCACCGCTTCCATTCCCTGCACGGCCGCGGCACCTGTGGCGCCGTCGGCCAGGGCCTGCCACGGGAAGGCAACGAACAATTCGGTCAGCGGCTGGCCGATCAGCGCCTCGCGGGCACGCCCGGTAAGCGCGCACAGCGCCGGATTCACGTCACGCAGGACGCCGTCCGCGCCGGCCAGCAGGTAGCCGGCCGGCGTCATTTCGATCACTTCGCGGAAGCGCCGCTCGCTGTCGCGAAGCTGGCGGCCGGCTTCCTCGCGGTCGCTCAGGTCGCGGATGATGGCCAGGTAGAGCGCTTCGCCGCCGTCCTCGAAGCGCGAAATGTGCACTTCGGCCGGGAAGCTGGTCCCGTCCTTGCGCGTCTTGCGGGTGCGCAGCAGCTGCGGGCGGCCGGCGCGCAGGGCCCGCCCCAGCTGCGGCAGGCTGATGTCCGGGTTGAGGTCGGTGACCGCCATGCCGGCGAATTCGGCCTCCGTGTAGCCGAAACGGGCGCAGGCCTGGCCGTTGGCGGCCACGATGGAGAGGCTGCGGTCGACGAGCATGATGCTGTCGCCGGCCTGGTGGAACAGGCTGCGGAAGCGCTGCTCGTTGGCGCGCACGGCGCCCTCGGCATCGCGCTTGGCGGTGATGTCGTGGAAGTAGACCGATAGCCCGTCTTCGTTCGGATACGCGCGGATTTCGATCCAGATGTCGCGCGGCTTCCAGTACAACTCGGTAGTGCGCGGTTCGCGGCTCGCCATCGCCTCCCGGTAGAAAGCCAGGGCCTCCGATTCTTCCAGCTCCGGTGCGACATCGAGCAGCTTGCGGCCGATGCCCGAGCTCAGTTCAATGCCGACAAAGTCGCTTGCCTTGCGGTTGGCGTAGGTGACGCGCCACTCCGCGTCGATCGCGAAAAAGGCGTCGCCAATGCTTTCCAGCATGGCGTCGAGGCGGTCCTTGGACTGGCGCAGGGCCACGCGGTCGCTCTCCTGCCGGGTGATGTCGCGCGCGGTGATGAACATGCACTGCAGGGCCGGGGACCAGCGCACCGCGATCGACATCAGAATCACCGCGCCGTCCTTGCGCACGTACCGCAGCTGCACGTCGCGGCGGGCCGGCCTGCCCTCGCGCAGGCTAGCCTCGATCGCGGCCGCATGGGCGTGGTCGTCCACGTGGACGAACTCGGTGTAATGACGGCCAGCCATCTCCTCCGGCGCATAGCCAAGCAGTTCGCGGGCCGCCGCGTTCACGCGCAGCAAGCGCCCCGTGTGATCGCCGAGCGCCAGCAGGTCCAGCGAATTGTCGATCAATGCGGCATTTTCTTCGGCCAGGTTCGCCGGCCAAGGAAGCGGGTGAGGGGTGGTATCCAAGATAAGACTAGCGCGGTGGCGGTTGGAAGGCGTCGCGAGGCCGCTGGGCGGTCAGAAAACGTGCTGTCGAGTATATATCAGTGCCGCATAGAAACGTTCGGCAGCGACGCGTTTACGCGACAGTGGGCGTCCTCAAGGACGGTCATCCGGGAGTATCATGCCTGAAGTGCAAGAACGACGAGAGCAATTCTGTTCCGAACTGCCGGGTCTGACATCATCGATAGCGACGCCGTGCTCCAGGTTCAGCTATCTGGAACGCTCGATCCGCACAAAGGAAAAGCGGGGTGCCGTCATGACCCATGCGGCTTTGCATGGTGAATCCTTGATGTCTGCTGAGGTGCAGAGAATCGGCTTTGGTGGAGGCTGCCATTGGTGCACGGAAGCCGTGTTCGCTGCTCTTCGCGGCATTATCCGCGTGGAGCAGGGATTCATTCGGGCCGACGCGCCCGACGACAATTTCTCCGAAGGCGTGCTGCTCACCTTTCAACCAGACACAATCTCGCTTGGGTCTTTGATCGAGATCCATTTACGGACGCATTCAAGCACGTCGAACCACTTCATGCGGCGCAAGTATCGCAGCGCGGTTTATGTGAAGGACGAGGTCCAGGCCGAGGTTGCACGGCGCGTTCTGATGGAAGTCGGGCCAGGATTCGATGCGCCTCTTGTCACTCGAATCCTGCCCTTTCGAGCCTTCAAAGCTTCCGATGAGCGCTTTCAGCGCTATGCTGAAAAGAATGCCGGCGGCCCGTTTTGCACCACCTATATCGACCCGAAACTGGCGCTGCTTAGAAAGGAATTCGGCGGTTTACTGAGGTAGGTAGGTGGGTAGCTGCGGAATCCTGACGCGTGCGAACTTCCGGAATCGGCGAGAAGGAGGTGTCCGGCTCACGCAGGGGCAGCGCGCATAGGCCGAATGCAGGAAGCAAGCCCTGGACAAGTCCGCTGCGGCGCGCATGCTGCAGGACTGAGCGGGCACGCCCTTACTCGTCGCCATCCTCGCGGTCGCGCTTCATCGCCACGAAGTCGCGCTCGAACATCGCATGCAGCTCTTCATTGGCGCGCTTGGCCAGCGAGACGTATTGTTCGCGGTCCTTGTAGTAGGGGTAGACCGCGTTCACGCTTTGCAGGTTGTGCTCGCGGAAGCGCATCGCCGCCTGGCGCGCCAGGTAGGCGCCGAAGCCCAGCTGCTCCATGACCCTCCTGCCCATCATCAGCGCCGACTCGAAGGTCTCGCGCTCGATGATGGTCACGCCCAGGTCCATCAGCTGGTAGTAATGCGTGATGTTGCGCGCCCGCGCCAGGATCATCAGGTCGGGGTATTCGTGGCGGATGGCGGCGGCCAGCTTGAGGCTGTCGTCGATGCCGTCGATCGCGATCACCAGCGCGCGCGCCTTGGCCGCGCCGGCTGCGCGCAGCAGGTCGGTGCGGGTGGCGTCGCCGTAGAACACGTTGAAGCCGAAGTCGCGCAGGGTGTCGATGTGGTCCGGATCGTGGTCCAGCATGGTCAGCGGCACCTGGTTGGCGTGCAGCAGGCGGCCGACAATCTGGCCGAAGCGGCCGAAGCCGGCGATGATCACGTGGCCTTCGTTGTCGGCGATCTCGTCGTCCTTGCGCTTCTTCTTGCGGCCGTTCCAGAAGGGTTCCAGCACGCGGTCGTAGACGATCAGGAGCAGCGGCGTGGCCATCATCGACAGCGCCACCACCACCACCAGGATCGAGGCCGTCTCGGCGGAGAAGGCGCGCGCGGTGGCGGCGGCCCCGAACACCACGAACGCGAATTCGCCGCCCTGCGAGAGCAGGAAGGCGAACAGGGTGCGCTGGCGCCCCGCCATCCCGAAGGCGCGCGCCAGCAGGTAGAGCACCAGCAGCTTGAGCACCAGGAAGGCGGCGGCCATGGCGACGATGCGCCAGGGCTGGGCGAAGAACACGCCGAAGTCCACCGACATGCCGACCGCGATGAAGAACAGCCCGAGCAGCAAGCCCTTGAAGGGTTCCAGGTCGGTCTCGAGCGCGTGGCGGTACTCGGAGTTCGCCAGCAGCACCCCGGCCAGGAAGGCGCCCAGCGCCATCGACATCTCGACCCATTGCATCAGCAGCGACACCGAGATCACCAGCAGCAGCGCGAAGGCGGTGAAGATCTCGCGCATGCGGGTGCGCGCGATCACGCGCAGTACCGGGCGCACCAGGTAGTGGCCCACCACCAGCAGGCCCAGGATCACGGCCGCCGGCTTCAGCACGCCGGCCCAGCCGCCGTGCGGATCGGCGTCGCCCGCACCCAGCACCGGCACCAGGGCGATCATCGGGATCGCCGCGATGTCCTGGAACAGCAAAATCGAGAACCCCGCCTGTCCGGCCGGCGTGGGCAGGAGATTACGCTCCTGCATGGTGGTCAGGGCGATGGCCGTGGACGAGAGCGACAGGCCGAGGGCGGCGATCAGGGCCACCTGCCAGGCCACGCCGGCCAGCCAGGCGGCGCCGAACAGCACCGCCGCCACGCCACCCACCTGGGCCAGGCCCCAGCCGAAGATCGAGCGCCGCAGCGACCACAGGCGCTGGGGTTCGAGCTCCAGGCCGATCACGAACAGCAGCAGCACCACGCCGAACTCGGAGAAGTGCAGGATGGTCTCGACTTCGCTGATCAGGCCCAGGCCCCAGGGGCCGATGGCGATCCCCGCCAGCAGGTAGCCGAGCACCGCACCCAGTCCCAGGGCGCGGGCGATCGGCACCGCGATGACGGCCGCGGCCAGGTAGACCATGGCCACGGTCAAGACGCTATGTTCCATGAGGGGCTCCTTCCAGGGCCAGGCGCTCCAGGTGCCCGGCCAGCAGCGTGCGCAGGCGCGCCGCGTAGGCGTCGACGGCCTGCGGATCGGCGTGCTCGGCGCCGTAGAAGATTTCGGGCTCGATCCAGCGCATGCCGAGGCTGCGCGCGGTCTGTTCCAGCGGCGCCAGGTATTCGCCCAGCGGATGGCCGTGGCGGGCGCCGGGCCGGTAGTCGCCGGGCAGGCTGTTGCAGCCGACCGCGGCCCAGCAGGCCTTGCCGCGCAGGCGAGGACTGGGGCCGACCGCCGCCCACTCGGGCTTGAGCACGGCGTCGAACCATTCCTTGAGCAGCGACGGCATCGCGTACCAGCTGAGCTGGAAAGCGAAGATCACCAGGTCGGCTTGCTTGAGCAGGGCGCGTTCGCGCCGCACGTCGACGTAGAAGTCCGGGTACAGCTCGTACAGGTCCTGCACGGCGACATTCGGCAGGCTGCGGGCGGCGTCGGCGACGCCGCGGCTGATGCGCGAGCGGTGCAGGGCGGGGTCGGCGAAGACCACCAGGGCATGCGGTGACGAAGTCATGGCTGCGTGCTTGATCGTTCAGTGTTGCCCAATTGTACATGGCGTCCCGCGCCGCCCTCAAAAGACCCCCGCACGATACGGCTGGAGCGTTTCTGAAATTGACTGTGAGATATTACAATTGCGTCTTTTACATATTCATTCTTCCAGCATGATGCATCAGGCAGCGGCACAGGCAGTGGCGTCCCAGCGGTCCTTCGCCCACGGCGGCGGACTTCTCGGCACGATCATCGACGCATACGACTGGGAGGCCACCAGCCTCGGCGCCATGGCCGGCTGGGCGCCGGTGCTGCGCACGACGGTCGACCTGATCCTGCGCTCGCCGGTGCCGATCGTCACCCTGTGGGGCGAGGAGGGCGTCATGATCTACAACGACGCCTATTCCGGCTTCGCCGGCGGCCGCCACCCGCGCCTGCTGGGCTCGCGCGTGCGCGAAGGCTGGCCCGAGGTGGCCGACTTCAACGCCCATGTGATGAAGACCGTGCTGGCCGGCGGCACCCTGTCGTATGCCGACCAGGAGCTGACCCTGCACCGCCACGGCCAGCCGGAACAGGTGTGGATGAACCTGGACTACTCGCCCATCGTCGACGAACACGGCGCCATCGTCGGCGTGATCGCCATCGTGGTCGAGACCAGCGACAAGGTGCGCGCGCGCCGCTACCTGAACGGCGAACGCGGCCGCCTGCGCACCATGTTCGAGCAGGCGCCCGGCTTCATGGCCGTGCTGGGCGGTCCCGAACACGTGTTCGAGCTCGCCAACGACGCCTTCCTGGAGCTGCTCGGCCGCGGCGACCTGCTGGGGCGCCCGCTGCGCGAGGCGATTCCCGAGCTGGCCGGCCAGGGCCTGGACGTCCTGCTGGGCCAGGTCTACCGCAGCGGCAAGCCGTACAGCGGCCAGGACAGCGGCATCCGCCTCGGCGAGCGCCTGCGCTACCTCGACTTCGTGCTGCAGCCGCTGCGCGGCGAGGATGGCAAGGTGTTCGGCATCTTCGTGCAGGGCAACGATGTGACCGGGCGCGTCGAGGGCGCCCGCGCCCTGCGCGACAGCGAGGCGCGCTTCCGCAGTTTCGCCCAGGCGATGCCGAACCAGGTCTGGGCCGCCGGCCCGGACGGCCGGCTGAACTGGTTCAACGAACACGTCTACGCCTACAGTGGTCTCGGCTTCGAGGACCTGGAGGGCGAAGGCTGGACGGCCGTCGTGCACGAGGCCGACCGCGCCGCCACCCAGACCCGCTGGGCGATCGCGGTCGCCTCGGGCGCGGATTTCGAAGCCGAGATGCGCCTGCGGCGCGCCGACGGCAGCTACCGCTGGCACCTGTCGCGCGCCGTGCCGCTGCGCAGCGACGCGGGTGGCGACGCGGGCGGCTGGATCGGCACCGCCACCGACATCGAGGACCAGAAGCGCGTGGCCGAGCACTACGCGGCCCTGAGCGCCGACCTCGAAGGCCGGGTGGCGCTGCGCACCGCGGAGCGCGACCGCATGTGGCGCTTGTCCAAGGACATCCTGCTGGTGGCGGGTTTCGACGGCACGGTGGAAGCGGTCAGCCCCGCCTTCGGCGCGCTGCTCGGCTGGAACGAATCGGATTTCGTCGGCAGGAACTTCCTTGACCTGGTGCACCCGGACGACCGCGCGCCGACCATGGCGCAGATGGCCTCGCTCGGCCAGGGCAACTACGTCTACAAGTTCGAGAACCGCTACCGCCGCAAGGACGGCAGCTACTGCCTGCTGTCCTGGACCGCGGCGCCGGACGCGCACCACATCCACGCGATCGGGCGCGACATCACGGCCGACCGCGAACAGCTCGATACCATCCGGCGCTCCGAACTCGCGCTGCAGCAGTCGCAGAAGATGGAAACCATCGGCAAGCTGACCGGCGGCGTTGCCCACGACTTCAACAACCTGCTGCAGATTATTTCCGGCAACCTGCAACTGCTCGACATGGCCGCGCCGGGCCACGCGGACCGCGCGCGCTGGATCGACAATGCGCGCCAGGCGGTCGACAAGGGCGCCAAGCTGGCCAGCTATCTGCTGGCCTTCGGCCGCCGCCAGCCGCTCGAGCCCAAGGTGATCAAGATCGGGCGCCTGGTGGTGGGCATGGAAGACATGCTGCGCCGCGCGCTTGGCGAGGAGATCGAGATCGAACTGGTGATCTCGGGCGGACTGTGGAACACCGCGGTCGATGTGGCCCAGGTCGAGAACGCGCTGCTGAACCTGGCGATCAACGCGCGCGACGCCATGGGCGGCACGGGCCGGATGACCATCGAAGCCACCAACGCCGTGCTCGACGACCTGTATTGCCGCAGCCACGGCGACGTGCTGCCGGGGCAGTACGTGATGCTGGCCGTGACCGACACCGGACCGGGCATGCCGCCGGAGGTCCTGAACCGCGCCTTCGAGCCCTTCTTCTCGACCAAGGAAGAAGGCAAGGGCACGGGCCTCGGCCTGTCGATGGTGTACGGCTTCGTGAAGCAGTCGGGCGGCCACGTCAAGATCTACAGCGAAGTCGGCCAGGGCACGACGGTCAAGATTTACCTGCCGCGCAGCACCGCCGCCGAGGAGCCGCTGGGTCCGATCGAAGCGCCCCAGCCGGCGGTCGGCGGCACCGAGACCATCCTGGTGGCCGAGGACGACGAAGCCGTGCGCACCACCGTGGTCGAGATGCTCGGCCAGCTCGGCTACCGCGTGCTGAAGGCGGCCGACGCGGCCCAAGCGCTGGTGGTGGTCGAGAGCGGCGTGCCGATCGACGTGCTGTTCACCGACGTGGTGATGCCGGGTACCCTGCGCAGCGTCGACCTGGCGCGCATGGCGCGCGAGCGCCTGCCCAACCTGGCGGTGCTGTTCACTTCGGGCTATACCGAGAACTCGATCGTGCATGGCGGCCGCCTCGATCCGGGCGTGGAGCTGCTCGGCAAGCCCTACACCCGCGAAAGCCTGGCGCGCCGCATCCGCCAGGTGATCGCCAACCAGAAGAAGACCGGGCGCGAGCCGGGGCCGGCACCCGCGCCGGCGCCGCTGCCGGCAAGCGGCCGCTGCCGCATCGTCCTGGTCGAGGACGAAGAGAACATCCGCATGAATACCCAGGCATTGCTGGAACACCTGGGCCACGAAGTCTGCTCGGCGGGCGACGCGGAAACGGCGCTGGGCATGATCGGCCAGGAAACCGACATCCTGATCACGGATGTCATGCTGCCTGGCATGTCGGGCGATGCGCTGGCGGCCCATGCGCGTTCGACCGCGCCGGCGATCCGGATCATCTTTGCCACCGGAAATGGCGAGGTCAACAACTGGCCGGACGCCGTGGTCTTGCGCAAGCCGTATAACCTGGAAAGCCTGATGCGGATACTGGATCTGCAGGGGCTCGCGGCCTGACCCGGAACTGTCCTACAGCGTCAGCGGCAGCAGGCCTATTGCACCGGCTGACGGCCTGCTTATGATGGAAAGATCAACAAGTCCATCAAGGAGGCCATGATGTCGATGCAAAGCGAAGGCAAGGACGCCAAAGGGCGCAACTACGACCAGATCACGCGCAGCGGCACCAGCAGCGCAGGCAGCATGGGGACCGGCGGCACGGGAGATATCGGCAAAGGCGGTTCGCAACAGAACGAGCAACCCGGCAACATGCAGGCCGGCCGCACCGACGACTTGCTGGCCGGCGGCTCGGATGCCGAGTGCGAGGACAAGGGTTTCATGACCGACGGCAAGCAAGGCCAGCTCGGCACGGGCATGGGCGGTAAGGGCAGCCTGGGCAGCGGCAGTGCGGGCAACCGGCAGTCCGGCGAACTCAACCAGCAAGGCTCGGGCGGCCAGCGCACGACCGAAACCGATCGCGACCAGGATACCTCGGCCCGCGAGCGCTAAGCCGGCGCGAACTCCCCGCGCCGGAGGCGGTACAAGACATGCCCCGACAGCCGGTGACCGGCCGGCAGGGCCGGGTGGGCAAAGTCCCCGGCCTCGTCGCGGCGCATGCCCAGGCGTTCCATCAATGCCCGCGAGCGCAGGTTCTGCGGTACCGTGAAGGACACGATCTCGTCCAGTCCAAGGCGCTCGAAGCCGTGGTGCAGGCAGGCCGCGGCGGCCTCGCGCGCATAGCTGTTGCCCCAGTAGTCGGCGCCAAGGCGCCAGCCGATGTCGGTACAGGGCGCGAATGGCAGTCCCCCGGCATGGCGCTTGAGTCCCACGAATCCGATCAGCGCGCCGCCCGCAGCCAGCGTGGCCGCCAGGTAGCAGCTTCCGCTTCGTTCATACAGCGCATTTTGCATGGCCATGAAGTCGGCGACCTGCTGCATGCTCATCGGCCCGGGCAGGTGCTCGATCACGCGCGGGTCCTGGTTCATCGCGTGGAAGGCCTCGGCGTCGGCGGAGCGCCAGGTGCGCAGGGCCAGGCGCGGGGTGTGGATCACAACCATGCGCGCACCTCAGGCCGCCAGGCGGCGTGCGGCCGCCGCTTCCATGATGAAGCTGGCGGTCAGCTCCGGGCGGGTGACGGGCAGCATGTGGCCTCCTTCGACCACCTCGAGGCGAACGCCGGGCACCTTGTCCAGCATGGACTGGCCGTTGGCGCGCCAGCACAGCACGCGGTCCTCGCGCCCGAACAGGATGGACACCGGCACCTCCAGCTCGCCGTAGCGCTGTTCCAGCCGCGCCATGTGTTCCGGCACCGCGGCCAGGTCGGCGGCGCTGGCCAGGAAGTGCCTAGGCCTGAGGCTGAGCAGGCCGCCGCCGCGGGTCGGGAAGTCGCGCGCGACCGGCTCGGGACCGAACACCTGTTCCAGCACGCGGCGGCTGGTGGCGATCGAGGCCGGCACGGCCAGGGTATGGGCGAACAGGCTGCGCAGCCAGCGCGGGCGGATCAGCAGCGCGCGAAACACCGGCGGCACTTCCTTGGGCGCGTGGGTCAGCGGCGCCACCAGGGCCAGCGCGCCGACCAGGTGGGGATGCTCGATGGCGAGCGTGAGGGCGGTGGCGCCGCCCAGCGAATGGCCGACCACCGTCGGGCGCTCCAGCCCCAGTTCCTCGATCAGGCGGGCCAGCACGCGGGCCTGGGCCGACAGGTCCGCCGGCGCGTCCGCCGCGCGCGGCGAGTAGCCCGAGCCCGGCCGGTCGACGGCGACCACGCGGAAATGCTGCGACAGCGCGGCGCAGGCGCCGAAGTTGAAGTGGCCTAGGTTTCCGCCTAGGCCGTGGAGCAGCAGCAGCGGCGCGCCGCTCCCCTGGTCGGTCACGTGCAGGCGCTGTCCGTCCACCTCCGCGAAGCGGCCGCTGGGCGGGAGGAAGGCTTCGATGCGGCGCGTGGTCCGGTACGAGAACAGGAAGAGGCTGGCGGCCACGAGGCCGGCTGTGAGAATCGTGAACAAGATCATTTTGCGCTTTCCCGCATGACGAGATGTTTCAGGTAGTTCCAGTAGTTGACGGGGCTCAGGCGTTCGAGCAGGGCGACGAGTTTTGCGTCGCCGCCGACCAGTACCCGCGCCCGGCGCCGTTCGACGCCGCGAACGATGGTCTCGCCGGCCAGCGCCGGGTCCATGCGCAGCAGGTGCTGGGCCTGTTCCCGGCCGAGTGCGACCTCGTGCGCCGGGGCGTCCTTCGGCACGCGCGCGGCTTTCGCGATATTGGTGGCCACGCCGCCCGGATGGACCACCGTGACGCCGACCTTGCTGCCCGCGAGTTCGTGGCGCAAGGCGTTGGAAAAGCCGCGCACCGCGAACTTGCTGGCCGCATAGGCGCTCTGGCCCGGCGGTGCGATGATGCCGTAGATGCTCGACAGGTTGACGATGCGTGCTTCGTCGCTCTCGCGCAGCAGCGGCAGGAAGACCCGGGTCAGGCGCACCACGGCGTGGAAATTGACTTCCATGAGCCAGTCGAAATCGTCCTCGGCCACCTGCTCGAAGGTCCCGCCCAGGGCCACGCCTGCGTTGTTGACCAGCAGGTCGACGCGGCCGTGGATCACGCCGACGGCGGCGGGCAGGGCGCGCACTGCGGCGCGGTTGGCGACGTCGATCTGGTGCACGCTGGTGCGCACGCCCAGGGCGCGCGCTTCCCTGGCGGTGGCCTCGGCCGCCGCCCCGTCGATGTCGCACAGGGCCAGGTGGCAGGAACGCCGCGCCAGCGACAGCGCGATGGCGCGCCCGATGCCGCCGCCGGCGCCGGTCACCACGGCCACGCGGTTGCCGAACCTCATGGCATGACTCCTTTCGGACCGAAGTGCATCACGCCATCGTCCAGGCGGCCGAAGCGGATGGTGAGCAGGTCCATCACATAGTTCTGGTAGACCTGCCAGGGCTTGCGCGCCCCCTGGCTGGGCAGCACATTCCTGGCGCGCTGGACGTAGCCCGAGGTGAAGCTGAGGAAGGGTTCGCTCGCCACCGTGGGATCGCGGCGCGGCACGGCGATGGCCACGCCGTGCCGGTCCATCCAGGACAGCAGGCGGCAGACGTAGGCGGCGGTCAGGTCGGCCTTCAGGGTCCAGGACGCGTTGGTGTAGCCGAAGGTCATGGCGCAGTTGGGCACGTCGCCGAGCATCATGCCCTTGTAGGCCATGGCCTGGCTGGGGTCGAGCGCGCGGCCGTCGACCTCGATGGCCGCGCCCCCGAACAGCTTGAGCGAAAGGCCGGTGGCCAGCACCACCAGGTCGGCCTCGAGCTCGCGGCCGGATGCGAGCAGGACGCCGCGTTCCGTGAAGCGGACGATGCGGTCGGTGAGGATCTCGGCGCCGCCTTCGCGCAGCACGCGGAACAGGTCTCCGTCCGGGACCAGGCAGACGCGCTGGTCCCAGGGCTTGTAGCTGGGCGAGAAGTGGGTGCCCGCGTCGACGCCGGGACCGGCCTGGCGCTGGGCCTGGGCCAGCAGGTGGCGCTTGACCAGCTCCGGCTTGCCGCGCGCCAGGCGGTAGAGAACAATCGATTCGGCGATCAGGCGCCAGCGCGTGAGGGCGTAGGCCAGGCGCGGCGGCAGCCAGCGCTGCGTGCGCCGTGCGAAGCGGTCCTGGGCGGGGCGCGCGACCACATAGGATGGCGAACGCTGGAGCATGGTGACATGGGCGGCGCGCGCCGCCATGGCCGGCACCAGGGTCACGGCGGTGGCGCCGCTGCCGACCACCAGCACGCGCTTGCCGCTGTAGTCGAGGTCCTCGGGCCAGAATTGCGGGTGGATGATGCGACCGCGATAGTCCGCCTCGCCCTCGAAGCTGGGGCGGTAGGCTTCGTCGTAGCTGTAGTAGCCGCTGCACAAGTAGAGGAAGCGTGCGCGCAGCACGGCTTCGCCGCCGTCGGCCAGCGCGGCGGTCACGGTCCACACGGCCTGCTCGCTGGACCAGCTGGCCTTGACCACCTTGTGGCCGTAGCGGATGTGAGGCTCGACGCCGTAGGCGCGCGCGGTATCGGCGACGTAGGCGCGGATCGCGGGGCCGTCGGCGATGGCCTGCGGATCGGTCCAGGGACGGAAGGCGTAGCCGAGCGTGTACATGTCGGAATCGGAGCGGATGCCGGGGTAGCGGAACAGGTCCCAGGTGCCGCCGATGGCCGAACGCGCTTCCAGGATCATGTAAGACTTGTCCGTGCAGCGCTGGCTCAGCATGGCGGCGGCGCCGATGCCGGACAGGCCGGCGCCGACGATCAGTACGTCCAGCACGCCGCTCTCGTCGTGGCTGATGCTCATGGTGTCCCTGTTTTGGTTTATTGCTGACACTGTACATTGTCAGAATGTCAGTTGCAAGAATGTGTCAGAATAGCCGGATGACAGCAGAGCTCTCCCTATCTACCCGGTCCTACCGTGGACAATCGCAGGAACAAAGACGCGCCGAGCGGCGCAGCCGCCTGATCGCCGCCGCCATCGACGTGTACGGCGAACGGGGCTACCACCAGGCCACGGTCAAGGCGGTATGCGAGGCCGCCGGCCTGACCGAACGCTACTTCTACGAATCCTTCGCCAACAGCGAGGCGCTGCTGATCGACTCCTTCAATGCGGTGACCTATTCCGTGCTGGGCGAAGTGCTGCGCGCGGCCGAAGCGGCGGGACGCGGCGGCATGGCACGCTCGCGCGCCATGCTGCACGCCTACTTTTCGGCGCTGCAGCGCGGCCCGAAGGCGGCGCGCGTGTTCCTGGTCGAGATCCGCGGCGTGAGCCCGGCGGTGGACCGGGCCTTCGACGACGCGCTGCGCGCCATCGGACGCGAAGTGGCGCGCATGGTGGCGCCGGCCAGCGCGGAGCACGACGAGCTGCTGCAGTGCGGCGTGGTGGGCGGCGTGATCAGCATCGCGCTGCGCTGGATCGCCAACGGCTACCAGCCGCCGATCGACAGCGCGGTGGATTCGGCGCTGCGTCTCGGCGCGGTGCTGGCGGCGGGCGCGCGTACGGCGCGCGCATCCTGAAGCTGCACCAACGAAAAGAGCCCGGCTGAACCGGGCTCTTTTCATTGCGCCATGGCGCGCGATGCGCCATGTTCCGTCAACGCGATCAGAACTTGAAGACCACGCCTGCGCTCAGGTTGGTGACGTCGCTCATCGGCTTCTGCACTTCGATGCGGCCCGAGATGGCCGGGGTGAAGGCATAGCCCAGGCCGACGCCGTAGACGGCGCGCGAGGTCGAGTCGGTGCCGGTGAAGCCGCCTTGCTCGACGTCGACTTCGATGCGGTTGTAGCCCAGACGGCCGTAGACGCTGAAGTTGCTCGCCAGCGGGATCGAACCGATCAGGGACACGCCGAACTGGTCGCCCTTCACGTTGAAATCTTCGACGTCGGCATCGGCCAGGCGGCGGTAGTTCAGTTCGGCTGCGACGTTCGGGTGGAACTTGTAGCCGCCGAAGACGCCGACGCTGGTTTCACGGTGCGACCAGCCATCCAGCTTGGTCTTGCCGGCGTCGAGGCCAGCGTACAGGGCGCCCGGCTCGACGGCGAAGGCGGAGGAGGAAGCGACGATCAGGGCCGCGACAGCTGCGATTTTCTTGAACATGTTTTTCTTACCTTAATTTATTGCCACAGGGAAACCTTGTGGGCCGCGCATATTACACCGCAAAATTGCAAATTGCAAATTGCGAATTTGGTCACGAGCATACATATGCAAACGTTCTTTGCATGCGAGCCGGAATATGCAAAGGAGATATGGACAAATGCGAATTCACTCGAATGAATGCCGGTTTCGGCGCAGCTGCGCCGGCGGCGGCGCGATATCTCGCGGGAAAAGCAGGGCCGCCTTCGGCAGTGTCAATGTGTGATTTTCCGGCGGCTGCACGCTGTTAGACTCAGGGGCTTCCGCGCCGGGGTCCAAGAGTGAAGCCGTCGCCGCTTCTTCATATTGGAGGAAGGATGCCGAGCCTGTACGCCGTAGTCGTGTCCGGCGCCCTCGCTGTCTCACTGCCGGCGCTTGGTGCCGGGGCGCAGGCCGAGCACGAAACCCGGATTCCCGAGCCGTCGCAGGTCGCCCGCGCGGTGGTCATCCTGGTCCCGCTGGATATCCAGACACGCTACCCCTTGCGCGAGAGCCACTTGCTGAAACATACGGGCTGCACCTTCCAGTCCAACTGGGATGGCGAGAAGATCGCGGCGCTAGTGAACCTTCTGAAGGACAATGTTACCGTGACTCCCGAGGGCGTCGGCTACATCACCTTGCGCAACCTGGTCTACCTGCACCTGGTGGACGGGTCCAGGGTGAAGTTCATGTTCGGCAGGCGCGAAACCGCGAAGGACGAAGTACCCGGCGGGATGGACAACGGGAACAGCGGCAGCTATGTGCCGCTGCTCGCCAACACGGCGTTACTGGATGGATTACGCGACTGGGCCTTGCCGCTCGCGCCCCGCACCATCTTCCCGCTTGCCTGTCTCTCCAAGTCCGGGGATCGGCCACGGCCGAAGCCGTGGGAGTGAGCCGCATCCCGGCCTGAATGGAAGGGGCCCGCCCCCCCGGGG
>NZ_JAGPWD010000028.1 GCF_018119395.1 Massilia sp. ZL223 | reverse complement strand
CCCCCCCCCCCCCCGGGGGCGCCGGGGGGGGCCCCCCCCCCCCCGCCCCCCCCCGGAACCCAAGTTTCGATGCGCAGCCCTTAGCTCTGCGCCCACTCCCTCGACATCATCCGTACGTAAGAAGCCGGCGCCGTTCCCAGCGAGTCGAAGGTCACGATCTCATACGCATCCGGCTGCGCCAGCAAAGCCCGCAGCAAATCGTTGTTGAGCGCATGCCCCGACTTGTGCGCCGTGTAGCTGGCCAGCAGCGGGTGCCCCACCAGGTACAGGTCGCCGATCGCATCCAGGATCTTGTGCCGCACGAACTCGTCCTCGTAGCGCAGCCCGTCCGCATTCAGGATGCGGTACTCGTCCATCACGATCGCGTTTTCCAGCGAGCCGCCGCGCGCCAGGCCCATGCCGCGCAGGCTTTCCACGTCCTGCATGAAGCCGAAGGTACGCGCGCGCGCGACGTCGCGCACATAGGTGATGTCGCCGAAGTCCACCACGGCGCGCTGCATGGTGCCGTCCACCGCCGGGTGGTTGAATTCGATGAAGAAGTCCAGCCTGTAGCCATCGTAGGGCGACAGGCGCGCCCATTTCTCGCCGGCGCCCGTGCCCTGGCGCACTTCGACGTCCTTCAGCACGCGGATGAACTTGCGCGGCGCGTCCTGCTCTTCCACGCCCGACTGCTGCAGCAGGTACACAAAAGAAGAGGCCGAGCCGTCCATGATCGGGATTTCCTCGGCCGTGACGTCGATATACAGGTTGTCGATGCCCAGGCCGGCGCAGGCCGACATGATGTGCTCGACGGTGGAAACGCGGGCGTCGTCCTTGATCAGGACCGAGGCCATGCGGGTGTCGCCCACGACCTCGGCGCTGCTGGGGATCTCGACGATGGGGTCGAAATCCACGCGGCGGAACACGATGCCGGTATCGGCCGCGGCAGGACGGAGGGTCAGCTCCACCTTGCGGCCCGAATGCAGGCCGACGCCGGTGGTGCGGACGAGTTCTTTGATGGTTCGTTGTTTCAGCATCCGCCGATTATAGCCCGGCTCTCCCGGCCTTGCCGGCGAGGCCCCCTTCCTCAGGGATGCTCGGATTCGACGTGCTGTTTTTCGTGGCGAATCAGATACAAACCGCTGCCGATGATGATCGCGGCGCCCAGCAAGGTGTAGCCGTCGGGCAGCGTTTTCCACAGCAGCCAGTCCAGGCCGACGCCCCAGGCCAGGGCCGAATATTCGAAGGGCGCGACGCTCGAGGCCTCGCCCTTGGTGAAGGCCTCGGTGATCGCCAGCTGGCCGATGAAGCCCGTCACCGCCAGGCCGCACAGCAGCGGGATGTCGGCCGTGCGCATGCCGACCCAGTCCGGCGCGGCCATGGCGCTGGCGCCGATGGCCATCATCAGCATCAGCCAGAACACCATGTGCTCGCTGCGGTCGGTACGCGACAGGATGCGCACCGTGATCGCGGAAACGGCGTAGCACAGGGCGGAACCCAGCACCGCCACCCCGCCGATGGTCAGGAAGCCGGCGCCGTCGGGGCGCAGCACGACCAGCACGCCGCACAGGCCGACGCCGATCGCCACCCAGCGCGCCAGGTCGACCCGCTCCTTGAGGAATAGCACCGACAGCGCCGTGATCAGGGCGGGCGCGATGAAGAAGATCGAATAGGCCTCGGCCAGCGACAGCTTCTTGAGGCCGTAGGCGAAGAAGGCCAGCATCAGGATGCCGAGCAACGCGCGCAGCACATGCATGCCCCAGCGGATCCGCAGGATACCCGTGTAGGCGCCGCGCCAGCCGAGATAGGCCGCCACCAGCGGCAGGGAACTGAGCGAACGCAGCGCCGCCACCTGGATCGCCGGATAGCGTGCGGACAGCAGCTTCATGGCCGTGTCCATCATGGCGAACATCAACACGGCCAGCAGCATCGCGTAGATGCTGTACAGGTTTTTACCCGAATGCTTCAAAGGCGCTTTTCCATGAACAGGCTCAAGGGGTCCGGCCGGTAGCCGCCGAAAGGCTCGCGGCGCACGAAGCCGGCGCGCTCGTAGAGGCGGATTGCCGGCGCCTGGTGGATGCCGGTTTCCAGCATCAGGGCCTGCAGGCCGGACATGCGCGCGAACATGCTCAGGTGCTCCAGCAGCTGGGTGGCGGCGCCGCGCCCACGGCAAGCCTCGTCCACGTACATGCGCTTGATCTCGCCGTAGCCGCCGCGGTTCACCAGGGCGGCGCAGCCGACCGCCTTGCCGCCAACGTCACGCGCGACCAGGAACAGTGCATCCTCGCGCAGCAGCGAGTCCACGTCCAGCAGGTGGTTGGATTCGGCCGGGTAGAGCTCCGCGTGGTAGGCGTCGAGCTTCTCCAGCATGGCCCGTACTTCGGGCTGGTCGGGGGTTTCGGTATTGATGATCATGACTAAAAACGGCGCCGCGGCGCCGTTTGCAGGGGTTGGCTTTCGATTAGCCCAGCTGTTCGAGCATCTTTTCGGCGCTCGAGACTTCGAAGCCGGCGGCTTCCACGTTCAGTTGCTTGACGACGCCGTCTTCGACCAGCATCGAGTAGCGCTTCGAGCGGGTGCCCATGCCGTGCTTGGAGAAGTCGGCGTCCAGGCCCAGGGCCTTGGAGTAGGCGGCGTTACCGTCGGCCATCATGCGCACGATGCCGGTCGCTTTCTGGTCGCGGCCCCAGGCGCCCATCACGAAGGCGTCGTTGACCGAGATGCACCAGATTTCGTCCACGCCCTTGGCCTTCAGGGCTTCGGCGTGCTGGACGTAACCCGGCACGTGCTGGGCCGAGCAGGTCGGGGTGTAGGCGCCCGGCAGGCCGAAGATCACGATCTTCTTGCCCTTGACCAGGTCGGCGACCTGGAAGGTGTTCGGGCCGAGCGAGCAGCCTGCGGTCTCGGTCTCGATGAATTCCGACAGGGTGCCTTCCGGCAGGCGATCGCCGATTTGAATGGTCATGTGCGCTCCTTGAGGTGTTTTGAGAATCTGGCAATTATCGCCGATCCGGGACGTCCTTGCAGCGAACGAGCCAAGTCGATGTATCACTGGCCCACCACCCTCAAAACCGTCATCGCCGCCAGTGGCGGGGATGACGGCTCAAAGGGTGCGGTACTAGCTGGAGATGGCGGTCTGCCCGCGCACAAATAAAAAGGGCCAGCTCACGCTGGCCCCCTTCAGGATTTCAACCGACTAGTAGTCAGTCAGCCTGCTTGCGCAGGAACGCCGGGATGTCGTAGGTCTCGACACCGTTACGCTGCATCGCCTGCACCTGCTCCGATGCCTGCTCGCGGCGCCACACGGCCGGCTGCTTCAGGCCGCCGACGGCGGTGTCGGCTGCGCCCATGGCCATGCCGCCGCTCACCGAGGCTGCGCCAGCCATGGTCGGGGCATTGTAGGTGCCGGTCTTGAGCATCGGCTGCGGCTGCACCAGCTGGATCTTCTTGTTCTTGCCCAGGCCGGTCGCGACCACGGTCACGCGCAGCTCGTCGCCCATGGCGTCGTCGTAGGCGATACCTTGTGCGATCGACGCGTCCGGAGCGGCGAAGGCACGGACGGCTGCCATGACTTCCTTGATCTCCTTACCCTTCAGGCCACGGCTTGCGGTCACGTTGACCAGCACGCCCTTGGCGCCCGACAGGTCGATGCCGTCCAGCAGCGGCGAAGCCACGGCTTGTTCGGCGGCGATGCGCGCACGGTCCACGCCCGAGGCGGTCGCGGTGCCCATCATGGCCTTGCCCTGCTCGCTCATGATGGTCTTGACGTCGTTGAAGTCGACGTTGATGTGGCCCGGCACGTTGATGATCTCGGCAATGCCGGCCACCGCGTTGTTCAGCACGTCGTCGGCGTGCTTCATCCAGTCCAGCATCGACTCGTCTTCGTAGATGTCTTCCAGCTTCTCGTTCAGGATCACAATCAGCGAGTCCACGTGCTTGGTCAGCTCTTCCAGGCCGGATTCGGCGACGTCCATGCACTTCTGGCCTTCGTAGGAGAACGGCTTGGAGACCACGGCCACGGTCAGGGCGCCCATCGACTTCGCGACTTCGGCGACGATCGGGGCGGCGCCGGTGCCGGTGCCGCCGCCCATGCCGGCGGCGATGAAGACCATGTGCGCGCCGCGCAGCGCGTCTTCGATGCGCGAACGCGACTGCTCGGCGAGCTGGCGGCCGACTTCCGGACGCATGCCGGCGCCCAGGCCGGACGGGCCGATCTGGATCACGTTGTGCGCGCTCGAGGCGGCCAGCGCCTGCGCATCCGTGTTGGCGGCGATGAACTCAACACCGGACACACCCTTATTGATCATGTGCTGAACCGCGTTGCCGCCGGCGCCACCGACGCCGACAACCTTGATCACGGTTCCCAGTGCTGCGTTATCGACCATATCGAACTCCATGATGAACTCCTAATATTCAAAATGCTGTCCCGGTACGAGGCGAGGCTCGAAATATGCGCCTCATCCGGTAACTGCGATTGTATTTAAAAATCTGTATTTAGTGACGAATTTTTACGACGAATTTTTTACTTCTATCCCTGCTTCAGAAATTCCCAGCTATCCATTCCTTCATACGCTGCCACACTGCCTTCACGGAACCATCCTGACGCGTCACGATGTGGCCACGCAGGTACTGCTTCTTCGCTTCCAGCAGCAGGCCGAGCACGGTGGCGTAGCGGGGGCTGCGCACCACGTCGGCCAGCTGGCCGCGGTAGTCCGGCGTGCCGAGGCGCGCCGGTTTGAGGAAAATGTCTTCCGCCATCTCGATCATGCCCGGCATGATCGCGCTGCCGCCGGTGAGGACGATGCCCGACGAGAGCACCCCTTCGTAACCGGATTCACGCACCACCTGGTGCACCATCGCGAACAGTTCTTCCACGCGCGGCTCGATAACGGCCGCCAGCGCTTGTCGCGACAGCGCGCGCGGGCCTCGGTCTCCCAGGCCCGGTACTTCCAGGGTCTCGCCCGGGTCGGCCAGTACCTGCTTGGCCACGCCGTAGCGGATCTTGATATCTTCTGCTTCGCCAGTCGGAGTGCGCAGCGCCATCGCGATGTCGCTGGTGATCTGGTCGCCGGCGATCGGGATCACCGCCGTGTGGCGGATCGCGCCGTCCGAGAACACGGCGATGTCGGTGGTGCCGCCGCCGATGTCGATCAGGACCACGCCCAGTTCCTTCTCGTCGTTGGTCAGCACGGCGTCGGCCGAGGCCATCGGCTGCAGGATCAGGTCCGAGACCTCGAGGCCGCAGCGGCGCACGCACTTGACGATGTTCTGGACCGCCGACACCGCGCCGGTGACGATGTGCACCCGCACTTCCAGGCGGATGCCGCTCATGCCGATCGGCTCGCGCACGTCTTCCTGGTTGTCGACGATGAATTCCTGAGGCACCGTGTGCAGCAGCTGCTGGTCGGTCGGAATGTTGACCGCCTTGGCCGTCTCGATCACGCGCGCCACGTCGGTCGCGGTGACTTCCTTGTCCTTGATCGCCACCATGCCGCTCGAGTTGAACGAGCGGATATGGCTGCCGGCGATGCCAGCATAGACGTTGCGGATCTTGCAGTCGGCCATCAGCTCCGCCTCTTCCAGGGCGCGCTGGATCGACTCGACGGTGGCCTCGATGTTGACGACCACGCCTTTCTTCAATCCTTTCGACTCGTGCTGACCGAGGCCGATCACCTCGTGGCGTCCGTCGGACATCACTTCGGCCACCACCGCCACCACCTTGGAGGTGCCGATGTCGAGGCCGACGATCAGGTTTTTCGCGTCTTTAGTCATTGCTGTTTGCCTGCTTAGATGTGCTTGCTAGTTTTGGTTGTCGTAGTCGTTTTCTTTTTCGCCGCCTTGACCGGCTTGGTGGCGTCGCTCGGCACGCTCAGTGCGGCCGAGGACAGCGCCAGTCCGTTCGGGTAGCGCATGTCGATCGTGTCGATGCGCCCTTCCTGCAGCCGGGCGACCAGCTGCGGGTACACGCCGACCAGGCGCCGCACGCGGTGCTTCAGCGTGTTGCGGTCCTGCTCGCGTCCCAGTGCCACGCTCATGCCGTTGTCCAGCTTCACGGTCCAGGCGTACCGGTTGGACAGGGACAGCGCTTGCGGCATCAGCTCTACCTTCGCGAACAGCGCGCGCAGTTCGGTGAAGCGGGCCAGTACTTCCTTCTCACTCCCCAGCGGGCCCTCGAAGGCCGGCAATTCGTGATCGTCGCCGGCTTCGCCCAGGTTGGCGGTGAAGACGTCCCCCTTGACCGACAGCAGGCGGCCGTCCTCGCCCCAGGTGCCGAGCGCTTCGTGCTCTTCCACCTCGACGATCAGCTGGTTCGGCCATTCGCGGCGCACCGTGGCGCGGCGCACCCAGGGAACGGTCTCGAAGGTGGTCCTCACCTGCTCCAGGTCGGCGGTGAAGAAGTTCCCGCGAATCTTGCCGATCACGCCGTTGCGCACCGTGAGTTCGTTCACGTGGCGCAGGTCAATCCCGTACATGCTTTCCACCGTCACCGCGCGCAGCGAGAACATGGGCAGCTGCGACAGCCACCACACGATCGAGGCGAGGCAGGCGAGCACCGTCAGCGCGGTCAACGCGCTGGCGCTTGCATTCAGGGACCGGACGTCATGCCACATCTGCGCTTATCCCTTCGCCTGGCCCATCTTGAGGCGTGCCGAGCGCAGGATTTCCACGCACAGGTCCTCGTAGCTGATGCCCACCGCGCGCGCCGCCATCGGCACCAGCGAGTGGCCGGTCATGCCCGGCGAGGTGTTCACTTCCAGCAGGAAGGGACGCATGTCGCTCTCGCGCACCAGCACATCCACCCTGCCCCAGCCCTCGCAGCCGAGCGCGCGGTAGGCGTTCACGGCGTGGCGCTGGATCTCTTCGGTCAGCGCCGCCGGCAGGTCCGCCGGGCAGTGGTACTGGGTGTCGTCGGTGAAGTACTTGTTCTGGTAGTCGTAATTGCCTTCCGGAGCCACGATCTCGACGATCGGCAGCGCGCGCGCCTGCGCGCCGGTGCCCAGCACCGCCACCGTGAACTCGCGGCCGGTGACGAATTCCTCGGCCAGAACCACTTCGTCGAAGCCGGCGGCCAGCTCCACCGCGGCCTTGAATTCCTCGGCCTTGTTCACCTTGGTGATGCCGATGGTCGAGCCTTCCAGCGGCGGCTTGACGATCAGCGGCAGGCCGATGTCCGCCACCACCTTGTCCAGGTCGGTGCTGCCGTCGATGCTCGCGTATTTCGGGGTCGGCACGCCGTGCATGATCCAGATCTTCTTGGTGGTGATCTTGTCCATGCCGACGCTCGAGGCCATCACGCCGCTGCCGGTATAGGGAATGCCGAGCTGCTCCAGCGCGCCCTGCAGGCTGCCGTCCTCGCCGTAGCGGCCGTGCAGCGCGATGAACACGCGGTCGAAGTTCTGTGCGGCCAGCTCGGCCAGGCTCTGGGTGCCCGGGTCGAACGGATGGGCGTCGACGCCGCGGCTGATCAAAGCGTTCAGCACGCCGGTGCCGGACATGATCGACACGTCGCGCTCGGCGGAGCGTCCGCCGAACAGCACGCCGACCTTGCCCAGGGATGCCGGATCAAAAGTGGTGGTGGTGTTCACGATCTATCAAGCCTTTGCATTGGTCAGTTGGTGGGGGACGCCGCTGATCGAGCCCGCGCCCATGGTGATGACGACGTCGCCGTCGCGCGCCACGTTCAGGATGGCTGCGGGCATGTCGGCGATCGCCTCCACGAAAATCGGTTCCAGCTTGCCGCCCGTGCGCAGCGCACGCGACAGGGCGCGGCCGTCGGCGGCCACGATCGGCGCTTCGCCGGCCGGGTAGACGTCGGCCAGCAGCAGCACGTCCGGGGTCGACAGGACCTTGACGAAGTCCTCGAACAGGTCGCGGGTGCGGCTGTAGCGGTGCGGCTGGAAGGCCAGCACCAGGCGGCGGCCCGGGTAGGCGGCGCGCGCGGCGGCCAGGGTCACCTCGGTCTCGACCGGGTGGTGGCCGAAGTCGTCGACCAGGGTGAAGCTGCCGCCGGCCGGCAGGGCGACTTCGCCGTAGCGGGTGAAGCGGCGGCCCACGCCGCGGAATTCCAGCAGGCCTTGCGCGGTGGCGGCGTCGTCGATGCCGATCTCGCGCGCGATGGCGATCGCCGAGCAGGCGTTCAGCACATTGTGCATGCCCGGCTGGTTCAGCACGAACTTGGTGTCCGGGTAGCCGGCCTGGCGCACGGTGAAGTGCATCTGCACGCCTTCGGCGTAGGCGTCGAGCGCACGCACTTCGGCCTCTTCCGAGAAACCGTAGGTGGTCACCGGCTTGGTCACCTGCGGCAGGATGTCGCGCACGTGGCGGTCGTCGATGCACAGCATGGCGCGGCCGTAGAACGGCAGGCGGTGGGTGAAGTGCACGAAGGCGGCCTTGAGCTTCTCGAAGTCGTGCTCGTAGGTGTCCATGTGGTCGGCGTCGATGTTGGTGATCACCTCGATCATCGGCGTCAGGTTCAGGAAGGAAGCGTCCGACTCGTCGGCCTCGGCCACGATGTACTCGCCCGAGCCCAGCTTGGCGTTGGCGCCGGCCGCGGTCAGGCGGCCGCCGATGACGAAGGTCGGGTCCAGGCCGCCCTGGGCCAGCACCGAGGCCACCAGGCTGGTGGTGGTGGTCTTGCCGTGGGTGCCGGCGATGGCGATGCCGCGCTTCAGGCGCATCAGTTCGCCCAGCATGATGGCGCGCGGGACCACCGGCACCTTGGCCGCGCGCGCGGCCACCACTTCCGGATTCGCTTCGTTGACGGCGGTCGAGGTCACGACCACGTCGGCGCCCGCCACGTGCTCGGCCTTGTGGCCGAGGTAGACCTTGGCGCCGAGGTCGGCCAGGCGCTGGCTCGCGGCATTGCTGTTCAGGTCCGAGCCCGACACCTTGTAGCCGAGGTTGACCAGCACTTCGGCGATGCCGCTCATGCCGCTGCCGCCGATGCCGACGAAGTGAATGTTTTTGATCTTGTGCTGCATGCGCCTTTTACCTTGCCAGTTGTTCCAGTTCACGGGCGATCGCGTCGTTCGCGTCGCGCTTGCCCACGCGCTGCGCCGCCTCGGCCATGGCCAGGCAACGCTCGCGCGTGGTCGTTTGCAGCAGGTTTGCCACCCGCTGCGGATTCAGTTCGCCTTGCGGCAGGTGCACCGCCGCCTGCTGCGCATCCATCCAGACCGCGTTGTCGCGCTGGTGGCTGGTGGTGCTGGCGACAAACGGCACCAGCACGCTGGCCACGCCGGCCGCCGTCAGCTCCGACACCGTGATCGCACCGGCGCGGCAGATCACCAGGTCGGCTTCGGCATATGC
The DNA here is from genome assembly GCF_018119395.1 of Massilia sp. ZL223. Lineage (GTDB taxonomy): Bacteria > Pseudomonadota > Gammaproteobacteria > Burkholderiales > Burkholderiaceae_D > Telluria. The sequence continues at coordinate 70,847 of NZ_JAGPWD010000028.1, read as the reverse complement.
CGCGGCCATGTCGTCAATGAAGTCGACCACGTTCGCGTTGACACCCGCCTGCGCATACGCCGCGCGCAGGGCCTCGATATTCTTCTTGCCCGACTGGTGGGTCACGATCGGACGCACGGCCGGGTCGATCAGGCCGAGTGCGGCCGGCACGCTGTCGTTCAGCACCTTGGCGCCCAGGCTGCCGCCCACCACCAGCACGCGCAGCGGGCCGTTGCGGCCGGCGAAGCGCTGCGCGGGCGCAGGCAAGTCCAGGATCGCCTGGCGCACCGGGTTGCCGGTGACCACGGCGCGGTCGGCCGCCTTGCCGAAATCGGCCGGGAAGCCGAACAGCACACGGTCGGCCATCGGCGCCAGGGTCTTGTTCGACAGCAGCAGCGCGGCGTCGGCGTTGACCAGGGCCAGCGGCACACCGCGCATGCGCGCCATCAGGCCGCCCGGCACGGTGACGTAGCCGCCCATGCCCAGCACCACATTCGGCTTGCGCGTCGCCAGGATGCGGCGGCAGGCCAGGAAGCTGTTCAGCATCTTGAAGGCGCCCTTGACCGTGTGGCCCAGGCCCTTGCCGCGCAGGCCGGCGAAATCGATGCTGTCCATCGGGATCCCGGCTTTCGGCACCAGGTCGGTTTCCATGCCGTGGGCGGTGCCCAGCCAGCTCACTTCCCAGCCGCGTGCGCGCATGGTCTGCGCGATCGCGATGCCAGGGAAGATATGGCCGCCGGTGCCGGCCGCCATGATCATGAGACGCTTGGTCATACCCGGCCTCCCCGCATGCGCACGCGGTTCTCGTAATCGATCCGCAGCAGGATCGCCAGGCCGACGCAGTTGAACATCACGCCCGAACCGCCAAAGCTCATCAGGGGCAAGGTCAGGCCCTTGGTCGGCAGCAGGCCCAGGTTCACGCCCATGTTGATGAAGGTCTGCACGCCGATCCAGATGCCGATGCCCTTCGCGGCCAGGCCGGCGAAGACCTGGTCCAGGGCGATGGCCTGGCGGCCGATGTCGAAGGCGCGCTTGACCAGCCAGTAGAACATCGCGACCACGGCCAGCACGCCGGCCAGGCCGAGCTCTTCGCCGATCACGGCCATGATGAAGTCGGTGTGCGCTTCCGGCAGGTAGTGCAGCTTTTCCACGCTCGAGCCCAGGCCGACGCCGAAGAACTCGCCGCGGCCGAAGGCGATCAGGGAGTGGGTCAGCTGGTAAGCCTTGTCGAGCGCATTGTCTTCCTGCCACGGATCGAGGTAGGCGAACATGCGGGCGCGGCGGAAGGGCGAGAGCGCGATGATCGAGGTGAAGATCACCACCAGCAGCGCGCCGATGCCGCCGAACCAGATGATGTTGATCCCGCCCAGGAACAGGATGCCCATGGCGATGCAGACGATGACGCCGAAGGCGCCGAGGTCCGGTTCCATCAGCAGCAGGCCGCCGACCAGGCCGATCGCGACCATCATCGGCAGGAAGCCCTTGGTCAGCTTGTGCATGTATTCCTGCTTGCGCACCGTGAAGTCGGCGGCGTAGAGCACGGCCGCGATCTTCATCAGCTCCGACGGCTGCAGGTTCATGACCTTGAGCGGCAGCCAGCGGCGCGCGCCGTTGACCGACACGCCGATGCCCGGGATCAGCACCAGCATCAGCAGCACCAGGGTGCCGATGAAGAGCATCGGCGCCCACTTCTGCCACACGGCGACCGGCACGCGGAACACCACGGCGGCGGCGGCCATCGAGACCGCGATGTACATCATCTGGCGATACAGGAAATACTCGTTCTTGTCCCCCAGGTAAGCGAACTTGGGCGAGTCGGGCAGCGCGATCGAGGCCGAATAGACCATCACCAGGCCGAACAGCATGAGCAGGACGGTCACCCACACCAGGGGCTGGTCGTAGTCCATCATCTTCGACGGACGGCTGCGCGCCGCGATGCTCGCATCGCTGGCCGTGCCCGAGAACTTGAACGGAATCTGGAAAGCCATCAGATTTCCTGCCCCTTCTCGAGTGCGATTTCGCGCACGGCATCGACGAACACCTGCGCGCGGTGCGCGTAGTTGGTGAACATGTCGAGGCTGGCGCAGGCCGGCGACAGCAGCACGGCGTCGCCCGCCTTGGCCAGGCCGGCGGCGCGGCGCACCGCTTCCGGCAGGCCGGCCAGGTCGAACACCGGCACGCCGGTCGGCTCGATGGCGGCGCGGATGGCGGGCGCGTCGCGGCCGATCAGCAGCACGGCGCGCACATAGCGCGAAGCCGGCAGGGCCAAGGGAGCGAAGTCCTGGCCCTTGCCGTCGCCGCCGGCGATCAGCACGATCTGCTGGTCTTCGCCCGTGAAGGCCTTGCCCAGGCCTTCCAGCGCGGCCACGGTGGCGCCCACGTTGGTGCCCTTGCTGTCGTCGTAGTAATCGGCGCCCTCGATGCTGGCGACCAGTTCCACGCGGTGCGGCTCGCCCGCGTATTCGCGCAGGCCATGCAGCAGCGGCGCCAGCGGCAGGCCGCAGGCGCGGCACAGGGCCAGCGCGGCCAGTGCGTTGGAAGCGTTATGGATGCCGCGGATGCGCAGCGCGTCGGCCGGCATCAGGCGGTTGACGGTCGTTTCCACCGGCGGCGGCAGCTCGCCTTTCTTGAGCTTCTTCGGCGGCTCGTCGTCGGCGGCGACCGCATTGGCCAGCCACAGCACGCCGCGCTCGTTGACCAGGCCGAAGCTGTCCGGCTCCGAAGGCTCTCCGGTGCCGAAGGTGTGGACCGGGCTGCCGACGGCGGTCATGCGCATCACGACGGCGTCGTCGCGGTTCAGCACGCGCACGGTATCGGTACCAAAGATGCGCGCCTTGTCGGCCGCGTAGGCATCCATGCTGCCGTGCCAGTCGAGGTGGTCCTGGGTCACGTTCAGCACCGTGGCGGCATCGGCCTGCAGGCTGAAAGTGGTATGCAGCTGGAAGCTGGACAGTTCCAGCACCCAGGCCTGCGGCAGCTCATTGTTGTCGAGGACTTCGCGCAGCACGTCCAGCGCGGCCGGGCTGATGTTGCCGGCCACGCGGGTCGACAGGCCGGCGCGGCGGCACAGCAGGCCGGTCAGGCTGGTGACGGTGGTCTTGCCGTTGGTGCCGGTGATGGCGATGACTTTCGGGGCATAGCCGCGGGCCAAGCGCAGGTGGGCCAGGGCCTGGGCGAACAGTTCGATCTCGCCCCACACCGGGATGTGGCGCTCGTGCGCGGCCGGGGTGATGGCCGCCAGTTCGCGGTTCGGCGCCAGGCCCGGGCTGACGGCGACGAAGTCGACGCCGTCGAGCAGGCTGGCGGCGAATTCTCCGCCGACGAATTCGGCGTTCGGCAGCGCCTGGCGCAGGGCGAACAGGCGCTGCGGCTCGGTGCGGGTATCGGCGACGCGCACGCGCGCGCCTCCGCGCGCCAGCCATTGCGCGATTGCCAGCCCGGATTCACCCAGGCCCAGTACCAGTGCGGATTTGCCTTCGTAGTTCATCAGCGCAGTTTCAGAGTCGACAAGCCAACGAGGATGAGCACCATGGTCACGATCCAGAAGCGGACGACGACCTTGGTCTCTTTCCAGCCCTTTTGTTCGAAATGGTGGTGCAGCGGCGCCATCAGGAACACGCGGCGGCCGGCGCCATACTTCTTCTTGGTGAACTTGAACCAGCTCACCTGGATGATCACCGACAGGGTCTCGGCCACGAACACGCCGCCCATGATGAACAGCACGATTTCCTGGCGCACGATGACGGCCAGGGTGCCGAGCGCGCCGCCCAGCGCCAGCGCGCCGACGTCGCCCATGAACATCTGGGCCGGGTGCGCGTTATACCAGAGGAAGGCCAGCCCCGCCCCCGCCATCGCGCCGCAGAAGATCAGCAGTTCGCCGGCGCCCGGGATGTAGGGGATGAACAGGTATTTCGAGTAGGTCACGCTGCCGGTCAGGTAGGCGAACAGGCCCAGGGCGCCGCCGACCATCACGGTCGGCATGATCGCCAGGCCATCCAGGCCGTCGGTGAAGTTGACCGCGTTGCTGGTGCCGACGATGACGCAATAGGTCAGCGCGATGAAGCCCCAGACGCCCAGCGGATAGCTGATCGACTTGAAGAAGGGGACGATCAGGTCGGCCTTGGGCGGCAGGTCCATCGAGAAGCCCGACTCGACCCAGGCGTAGAACAGGCGCGCCACTTCCCACGGGTTCGCGGCCGAGACCGAGAACGCCAGGTAGAAGGCTGAGGACAGGCCGATCAGCGACATCCAGAAGTATTTCTCGCCCGAGCGCATGCCTTCCGGGTCCTTGTAGACCACCTTGCGGTAGTCGTCGACCCAGCCGATGGCGCCGTAGCCCAGGGTCACGACCAGCACCGGCCAGATCAGGCGGTTGGACAGGTCGCACCACAGCAGGGTCGAGACGCCGATCGCGATCAGCACCAGCACGCCGCCCATGGTCGGGGTGCCGTGCTTGGTCAGGTGGGTCTGCGGACCATAGGTGCGCACCGCCTGGCCGACCTTCATTTCGGTCAGCTTGCGGATCACGACCGGGCCGCACAGCAGGCCGATGGTGATCGCGGTAATGGTCGCGAACACCGCGCGGAAGGTGATGTAGTTGAATACTCGCAGCGGACCGATGTAGTCCTGGAAGTATTGAGCAAGCCAGAGAAGCATGTTAGTGGGCGTCCTTGCCAATAGGGGTTGATCCGGTCAGGTGCTGGACCACGCGCTCCATCTTCATGAAGCGCGAGCCCTTCACCAGGACAGTCGCGTTGCTATTGCCGCCCAGCTTTTCGTCCAGTGCTGCCAATAAATCGTCGAACTGCTCATGATGCTGTGCTCCCGACGCGGCCAGGTGGCGCGCCAGCTCGCCGGTCGCGAGCACGGTCTCGATGCCTTTGCTCTGTGCATAGGCGCCGATCTCTTCGTGAAACTCTTTTCCTTGCGCGCCCACTTCGCCCATGTCGCCCACCACCAGGATGCGCGGCGCCGGGTAGGACGCCAGCACGTCGATGGCGGCGCGCATGGAGTCGGGGTTGGCGTTATAGGTGTCGTCGATGACGGTCGCGCCGTTGACGGCCTGCTTGCGCTGCAGGCGGCCGCCGACGGGAGCGAAGGCTTCGAGGCCGCGCACGATGGCGTCCGCCGGGATGCCGGCCGCCAGCGCGCAGGCAAAGGCCGCCAGCGCGTTGCGCACATTGTGCTCACCAGCCGCCGCCAGCTTGACGCCAAACTGTGCGCCGCGCGCGGTGACCTGCAGGTCGCTGCCGAAACCGTTCGAGGTATAGCTCGCGCGCACGTCGCAATCGTTTGTCAGGCCGAACGTCAGGACATCGCATCGGGCGAGGCCGCGCCACAGGTCCGTATAGGTGTCGTCGCCCGGGAACACGGCCACGCCGCCGGCGGACAGGGCCTGCAGCACCGAGCCGTTCTCGCGCGCCACCGCCTCGACGGTGTGCATGAATTCCTGGTGCTCGCGCTGGGCGTTGTTCACCAGGCCGACGGTCGGCGCGGCGATCGCGCTCAGGCGGCCGATCTCGCCCGGATGGTTCATGCCCAGCTCGATCACGGCAGCCTTGTGCTGCGCGCCCAGGCGGAACAGGGTCAGCGGCACGCCGATCTCGTTGTTCAGGTTGCCCTGGGTCGCCAGGCGCTGGTCTTCGCCGAAGGCCGCAGCCAGGATAGCCGCAATCATTTCCTTGACCGTGGTCTTGCCGTTGCTGCCCGTGACCCCGATGACCGGAATCGCGTACTGCGCGCGCCACTGGTTGGCGATCTGCCCCAGCGCCGTCAAGGTGTTCGGCACGACGATGGCCGGCAGGGTCCAGCCCTCCGGCAACTCCTCGGCCACCACGGCCGCGACGCCGCTCGACGCGACCTGGCCCAGGAAATTGTGGGCGTCGAAGACCTCGCCGCGCAGGGCCACGAACAGCATGCCGGGCTGCAGCTTGCGGCTGTCGGTCGACACGCCTTCGAAGGCGATGTCGCCGCCCACCAGGCGCGCGCCCGGCATGGCCGAAATGAGTTGTGCGAGCGAACCGCGCATCAGTGAGTCCTCAACATGGTGAGCCGCGCCGTCAATGCCAGCGAGGCGTGGTCCGCGTCCGAGAACGGCATCTTGCGGCCCTTGATTTCCTGGTAGGGCTCGTGGCCCTTCCCTGCCAGCAGGATCACGTCCTGCCTGGCGGCCTGCTTCACGGCCAGCAGGATGGCCGCCGCGCGGTCCTCCACGGTCTGGTAGCGCGAATGCGGGTGATGCTTGTCCATGCCGGCGACGATCTGGGCGATGATGCTGGCCGGCTCTTCGCTGCGCGGGTTGTCGCTGGTGACCAGGACCTGGTCGGCCGCCTGGGCGATGGCGCCCATCTGCGGACGCTTGCCCGGATCGCGGTCGCCGCCGCAGCCGAACACGCACCACAGCTGGCCGCCGCGTTCCCTAGCAACCTGGCGCAGCGCTTCCAGCGTTTTTTCCAGCGCGTCCGGGGTGTGGGCGTAGTCGATCACGACCATCGGCGCATCCTGGCCGCCGATCTGCTGCATGCGGCCCGGGGCCGGCACCAGCGCCTCGATGGCGTCGACGGCGCTCTTGAGCGCCACGTCCTTGGCCAGCAGCGCGCCCAGCACGCCCAGGGCGTTGCTGACGTTGTAGTGGCCCACCAGTTGGGTGCGCACCAGCGCGCTGCCCTGCGGGGTCTCGACCTGGAATTCGGTGCCGGCGTTGCGGCTGCGCATGCCGGTGGCGCGCAGGATGCCCACGCCCTCGACGGCCGGCTGTTCCGCCTCGCCCTTGATGGTGTAGCCGACCACGTTCAGGGCCGGGAAGTTCTTGCGCAGATGCGCCACCAGGCGCTGCCCTGCCGCATCGTCCAGGTTGACGACGGCGTGCTTCAGGCCGTCCCACTCGAACAGCTTGACCTTGGCCGCTTCGTAGCTGGCCATGTCGCCGTGGAAGTCGAGGTGGTCGCGGGTCAGGTTGGTGAAGATCGCGACGTCGAAGTGCATGCCGGCGGCGCGGTCCTGGACCAGGCCGATGGACGAGGCTTCGATGGCCAGCGCGCTCGCCCTGGCCTCGCGCAGCTCGGCCAGTTTCTGGGCCAGCAGCACCGCGTCCGGGGTCGTGTAGCCGGTGACGTCGAAGCTGGGCTCGCCTTTACCCTTGATCAGGCCGACGCCCAGGGTGCCGATCACGGCGGCGGTCTCGCCCAGGCGCGCCAGGCACTGGCCGGTCCACAGGGCGATCGAGGTCTTGCCGTTGGTGCCGGTGACGGCGACGGTGAACATGCCCTGGTCCGGATGGCCGAGCACGGCGTGCGCGATCGGGCCGGCGTTCTGCTTCAGGCCGGCGACCGCGAAATGCGGTACGTCGATGGAAGCGTCCCAGCTGAAGCCGTTCTCCTCGTAGACGACGGCGGCCGCGCCTGCCTCGATGGCGGCGGCGATGTAGGCGCGGCCGTCAGCGGCCTCGCCTGGATAGGCAAAGAACACGTCGCCCTTCGCGACGCGGCGGGAATCAGAAACGAGACGGCCGCCCGGTGCGGCGGCGGCTATCCACTGACAGATGTCGTTAAGGCTCAACGCCATCACATGCTCTCCTCTAGGGGATGTTCAGGGATGATGATGTCTGTGACCGAGGAATCGGGCGGAACGTTCGCCGCCCTCAGCGCATTCGAGGCCAGGTCGGCCGCTGTCGGCGCGGCCACGCTGCCTCCTGTGCGCAAGGCTCCCCTCGGGTTATCGATCATGACGGCGATCACGAAGCGCGGCTTGGACATCGGCGCGATGCCGACGAAATAGCCGATGTTATCGGTCTTCGAATAGCGGCCGTTGACGATCTTCTCGGCCGTGCCGGTCTTGCCGCCCACGCGGTAGCCGGCCACCTGGGCCTTGGAGGCGGTGCCTTCCGGGCCGACCACGGATTCGAGCATGGTGCGGATCTGGGCCGCGGTCTTGGGCGAGATCACTTGCTGGCCGACCGGCTGCTCTTCCACTTTCAGGAAGGACAGCGGAATGATGTCGCCGTCGCGCGCGAACACCATGTAGGAGCGCGCCAGCTGCAGCAGCGACACCGACAGGCCGTGGCCGAAGGACATGTTGGCGTATTCGATCGGCTTCCACGATTTCCACGGACGCACGCGGCCGGCCACGGCGCCCGGGAAGCCGAAGCGCGGCGCCTGGCCGTAGCCCAGCTTGGTGTACAGCTCCCACATGTCCTGCGGCTCGAGCAGCTGGGCGATCTTGACGGTGCCGACGTTGGACGACTTCTGGATGATGCCGCCCACGGTCAGGTGGTCCTTCGGGTGCATGTCGCGGATGGTGCGGCCGGTCACGGTGATGCGGCCGCCCGAGACGTCGAACACGGTGTCCGGCGTGATCTTCTTCTTTTCCAGGCCCAGCGCCACGGTCACCGGCTTGAGCGTGGAACCCGGCTCGAAGGTGTCGGTGATGACGCGGTTGCGCAGCTGGGCGCCGGTCAGCTTGGAGCGGTCGTTCGGGTTGTAGGTCGGGTAGTTGGCCATGGCCAGCACTTCGCCGGTCTGGACGTCCAGCACCACGGCGCCGCCGGCCTGGGCGTTGAACTTCTCGACCGCGTTCTTGACGCTGGTGAAGGCGATGTACTGCAGCTTGCTGTCCACCGACAGGGTCAGGTCCTTGCCCTGGTGCGGCTCGCGGAACATGCCCAGGTCCTCGGCGATATGGCCGAGACGGTCCTTGATCACGCGACGGCTGCCCGGCACGCCCATCAGGTTCTTCTGGTGGAACAGCTCCATGCCTTCCTGGCCCACGTCCTCGACATTGGTGAAGCCCACCATGTGGGTCATCACTTCGCCCTGCGGGTAGAAGCGCTTGTATTCCTTGCGGGTGTCCAGGCCCTCGATCTTGAGCTTCTCGATCTGCTCGATGACCGGCATCTCGACCTGGCGCTTCAGGTAAACGAAGCTGCGGTCCGAATCGAGCTTCTTGCGCAGGTCGGATTCGGGCATGTCGAGCAGGCGCGCCAGCGCGCTGACCTTCTCCGGCGGATTCTTGAGCAGGTCTTCGGGGATGGCCCACACGGCCTTGACCGGCAGCGAGGACGCCAGCACGGCGCCGTTGCGGTCCAGGATGCGGCCGCGCGTGGCCGGCAGCTCGAGCGTGCGCTCGTAGCGGCTCTTGCCCTGCTTTTGCAGGAACTGGGTCGACATGCCCTGCAGCCACAGCGCGCGCAATCCCAGCGCGGCGAAGGCCGCGAACAGGACGAACAGGACCAGGCGCGAACGCCAGTCCGGCAGGCGCACGGCCAGGACCGGGCTCTTCGAGAAAGCCACGCCCTTCGATGCCGCGACCCGCGCGCCTGCTTTCATTGCGCCGCGCGTCATTGGGCCCCTTCCATCAGGTACTGGGTCCGGGCCGGGGTCAGCGGCGCCATGTTCAGCTCGGTGCGCGCGATCTGCTCGATGCGCTCGTTCTTGCCCAGGGTCGACTGGTCGAGCTGGAGCTGGGCCCAGTCGATGTCGAGCTGGCGCGACTGCTGCTGCAGGCGCTCGTATTCGATGAGCAAATGGCGCGCCTGGTAGCGCGCGTTGATCACCGACAGGGCGCAGCCGACCAGCAGCACGGTCAGGACAATGTTGAGCTTGGCGTTCATGCCGCCCCTCCCGCCAGGCGCTCGGCCACGCGCAGCACCGCCGAGCGGGCGCGCGGGTTGGCGTCGACCTCCTCGTCGCTGGGCTTGGTCTTGGCGATCAATTTCATCAGGGGCTGCGGCAGGTCGGCGGCGCGGATCGGCAGGCGGCGGTCCGGCTGGGCCACCTTGGCCTTGGACGCAAAGAACTGCTTGACGATGCGGTCTTCCAGCGAGTGGAAGCTGATCACCGACATGCGCCCGCCCGGCGCCAGCATGGCATAGGCCGCGCTCAGACCTGCTTCAAGGTCTTCAAGCTCTTTATTGATGAAAATCCGGACAGCCTGAAAGGTCCTGGTCGCAGGGTCCTTGCCCTTTTCGCGGGTCTTGACCGTGTCTGCCACGATTGCGGCAAGCTGTCGTGTGGTCGAAATTGGCTCGATTGCCCGGCGAGCAACAATCGCCTTTGCAATCTGGAAAGCATACCGTTCTTCTCCATAATCGCGTATCACCTTTTCGAGTTCGGTTTGGGGCGCGGTCGCAATCCACTCGGCCGCCGACATGCCGCGCGTGGTGTCCATGCGCATGTCGAGCGGGCCGTCCTGGCGGAAGCTGAAACCGCGGGTGGCGTCGTCCACCTGGGGCGACGAAATACCCAGGTCGAGGAGGATTCCGTCGACCTGCTGGATGCCGCGCGCGGCAAGCGCGTCATGCATCGTGGCGAAACTGTCGTGCACGATGGCAAAGCGGGTGTCCGCCAGCTGCTGCGCGGTGGCGATGGCCTGCGGGTCCTTGTCGAAGGCGAACAGGCGGCCACTGTCGCTCAGGCGCGACAGGATGAGCCGGCTATGGCCGCCACGGCCGAAGGTGCCATCTATATAAGTACCGGAGGTGCGTGCGCCCTCGAGGTTGAGCGCGTCCACTGCTTCGTCCAACAGCACCGTGCGATGCTGGAATGCGGGCACCGTGATTGTTTCCGTCATCGGCGCCTCAGAACGAGAAGTTGGAAAGAACATCGGGCATGCCACCGGCGACGGCCTCAGCCTCGTCTTCGGCCAGTTTGGCGGCATTCCAGATCTCGAAGTGGGTGCCCATGCCGAGCATCATCACTTCCTTGTCGAGCCCGACGGCTGCGCGCAGCTCGGGCGAAATGAGCACGCGGCCGGCGGAGTCGAGCTCGACATCCACGGCATTCCCAAGGAAAATGCGCTGCCATGCACGGGCCGACATCGGCCAGGCAGCGATCTGCTTGCGGTGCTCTTCCCAGACGGGACGGGGGAAGAAAAGCAGGCAACCGTGCGGGTGTTTGGTGAGCGTCATGCGTCCTTCACACTGCGAAACGAGGGCGTCACGGTGCTTGGCCGGGATCGACATCCGGCCTTTTGCATCGAGATTGATCGCTGACGCGCCCTGAAACACGTATTTACCTAGCTTTTGGAGAGGGTTTGTAATGGTGTTGTTGTAGGCGCCTTGGGAAGGGATTTCCTCCCACAAATCGACACTTTTTCACACTGTTTCCCACTTTAGTGGAAGCAATGTTGACGGTCAAGCGAATTCACACTTGGCAAATTCAAAATTTGCCAATGAAACCAATGACTTAGGAACAGGTGTTGATGGAATGAAATGCCAAAATGTCTCGTAAAATTAGGCACTTACACAACGGTGTGAAGGTACTGCCTCATTTGTAAACATGATGTTTACCTTTGATTAACTTCAACGCCCGTGCGAATGTTGACGCATGGAAACAACATTTCCCACGCAGAATTACACTGTATGGAATTGCAGGTCTCTGTAAGCCGAGTTAGGATGAAGCCAAGGCGATGACCCACCTGCCTCTGGCTCGCTCGGCAGGATGGCGGAGCCAGGCGGAGCGGGCCAGACTGGCGGACCGCTGGTCCGTTGCCAAGGAGACAGCCGTGAGCATCACCCTCGCCCGTACCCGCGCGGTCTACGACCTGACTGAAGTGCAGGAAGCGCTGGACCGCAACCGCGGCCGCTCCCCGGAACTCGACGCGTTTTACGAGCGCATGCTGGAGACCGGGGCCGACCGCTTCGTCACCACGCCCTCTTCCGTCGACGCGCTCGATCCCCTGTTCGAGGAATGTCCCAATTTCGATGAAGTACTGGACGACCTGGCGCGCTACCTGCGCCTGGCCCATGCCGGCGACAAGGGTTTCAACGTCATGCCCATCCTGCTGCTGGGCGGCCCCGGCGTGGGCAAGACCCATTTCGCCAAGCGCCTGGCCAGGGCCATGTCCACCGAGTGCGAACTGATCAGCATGAACGCCCTGTCGGCCGGCTTCGTCATCACCGGCAGCTCGGCCAGCTGGCGCGGCGCCAAGTGCGGCAAGGTGGCCGAGCGCCTGGTGCGCGGCAAGTACGCCAACCCGGTGCTGGTGCTGGACGAAGTGGAAAAGGCGAGCGGCTCGACCCAGTCCGATCCGCTGGCCGCCCTCTATCAATTACTGGAGCCGGAAACCTCGAAGGCTTTCCGCGACGAATTCATCGACGTCGACGTCGACGCCAGCCAGATCTTCTGGGTGCTGACCGCCAACTCGGTGGACGGCATTCCCTCTCCCCTGCTCAACCGCATGGCGGTCTACGAAGTCCCCAAGCCGACGCCCGAACAAGCGGCCGGCATCGCCCAGCGCATGTACCGTGGCCTGGTCGAGGAACTGAACCTGGGCGGCTTCGACGACGTGCTGGCCGACGGGGTGCTCGACAAGCTGGCGCCGGTGTCGCCGCGCGACCTGCGCAAGACCCTGCTCGACAGTCTCGGCTATGCGGTAGCGGACGGCCGCGCCCATGTGAGCGTGGACGACATCCGCCTGCGGCAGGCGCCGGGCAAATCCAGGATCGGGTTCTAAATCACGGATGCCGGGCCAGCTGGCGCCGCTCGGCCGCGCGCCCGTGCAGCAGCGCCAGCAGCTGGTCGGCCTGCTCGACACTGACCAGCAGCGACTGGCCTTCCCTGGCCGGCAGATACACGACCCGCTCACGGTCGGTCATGGCCACGAACAGCGGCCGCTGGTCTTCGCTGGTGAAGCGTCCGGCGGCATAGCCCGGCAAACTGATGCCGTTGTTGCGCAAGCCCAGCTGGGCGGCGTCGATCGCGGCCAGGCTGCCGTGGCGGGCATGCGCCAGGTCGAACTCGCCGATGTCGCGCGCGTATTCATAAAAGTAGCTGGCGCGCACCAGGACCTGGCCGTCGCGCACCTCGAGCGTGTTCTTCGACAGGCCCAGCGCCAGCAGCAGGGTCACGGGCAGCACCAGCGCCCCGGCCGCGGCCCCGCTTTTCAGCTTGGCCGCCAGGCCGCGCTTGCGCGCCAGCAGCATCGGCAGCGCGGAAGCCAGGCATGTGATACCGATGAGTGTCAAATATGCCGACAGGCCGACGGCGGGAATGTCGAACACGGCAGCGCTCATCGGTGCGCCTCGCGCCGGAAAGGATCATAGCTGACGACGACCGCCGAGCCTTGCCAGGCCAGCGGCAATCCCCATCCGCAGCCACGTTCCGGCGGTTTCGCCGGGAACCAGTACTTCTTTTCCATGTACCCGCTCCGGTTCAGTCTTTCGCAGCGTCACCTTAACAGACTTGCCTTGCGCGCGGCACGGCGATGGCTCAAACCCCTCCCATCCCTATATGTCGTCGCCGCCGAACTTGGATGAGAGTCCTGATTCTTAACGTGAAGACACCCAATTTTTTCCGGAGGGATAGAAAGTTTTAAATAGAAACTTTCGGTATTTTTTACACTTTTCCTTTCTGTCGAAGTGCTACCCGCGATAGGTATTTGATTTATCTCAAAGTATTGACGCTGGCCCGTAACTTGCTCTTACGACGTTGTAGTACCTGGCAGTTACCCACAAGAACGAAGTAATTCCATAGGAGCTAGTGATGAAGTCAAAAATCCTGAAGCTTGCAATTAGTGCAGCACTCGTAACTGGCGCCTCGCCAGCATTCGCCGACCTGGTCTATCAAACTGGCGCACAACAAACAGGCACTGGCCTGGGCGCCGTGTCGACCGTGGTGACTGTCCAGGACAACACCGTCGGTCCCCAACCGCCCGCTACCGAGTCGGGCTGCGTCCGCCACACCAATGGCGGCAACATGACCAATCCGGACCAGACCTGCGAGCCGAGCACTGGCTTGCTCGGGGGGGACAATACCGGCGCCGTTGGCGGCAATGGCGTTTATTTGCTCAGCGATATCGACGGCATCACCACCGCTGGCGAACTCGGTTTCGTTGTGAACATCAGCGAACCTGGCAGTGACGACGCGACCCTCACCGACCTGTACATGAGCCTGTACGCCCTCGATGGCACCTTGCTGGAAATCTTCTCGTACACCGGGCCTGACCTGATCTTGGAAGATACCGGGGGCATCGGCCAGTCAGGCCTGCACCGTTTTGTCCTGGACGACCTCCAAGCCGCAGCCGCCGACCTGGCCTGCCCCGACCTGACGCAATGCGTCGTCGCTGGCGGGGTCCAGTTCCTTGCAGGCACCACCCAGGGCACCCCGGAAACCGTGCGCGTCGGCGCCTTCGAGCGTGACGACAGCGGCAACCCGGGCGAAGTGCCGGAGCCGGGCTCGGTCGCCCTGCTGGGCCTGGGCGCGATGGCAATGGGCGCAATGCGCCGCCGCTTCGCAAAGAAGTAAGCCAGCCTGACAGGTACTGCTTCAAGCGCCGGTCCGGCATCGTCCGGGCCGGCACCGCCGGGCCGGCGCCTGAAGCGTATCCACTGTTCTACTGCTCGCCCGGGATCACCACGGTCGAGTAAGCCGTCACGACCTTCCATCCGAGCGCCTCGTACAAGGCCCGCCCCTCTTCGGTTGCCACCAGCACCCTGTTCGCCTGGTGCGATTGCTGCATGCCGCCCAATGCCGACATGATCGCCCTTCCCAGGCCGCGCCGGCGATGCGCCGCGTGCGTGTCGATGCGATCGAACACGAAGCATCCATCGTGTTCCACGGCGTAGCCGCTCGCGGCGACGGAGCCGTCTCCGGCATGGATGCGCGCCATGTAGACGCCGTCTCTCTCCGCGACCTCCAGCCGGTAGCCTGGCCCCGGCATGCGCGGCTCGCCGTCCATGCCTGCCTGGGTCATGAAGTAGCCGCCCGGCTGCAGCCGCCAGCGCGCAGGCACAAGCGCCAGCAGCTGCTCGCCGGAACCGCACATCTTGATGAAGACGCGGCTGGTCTCGATCGACGCCGCCAGCTCCGCCAATCGGGGATCGGGACCGGCGAACACGTAGCGCCGCACTTCCTCCGGCGAAGCGGTGTCGACGCGCATGCCGCCGTGGTCCGGAACAGGCCGGGGAAGGCCACGGGCCAGCGAACGCCCGGCGAGCCAGCCCCACAGCAGCGCGGGATCGACATGGGACGCGCTGCGCATGTCAGGGCGTGACCCAATCGCGGGCATGCTGGACCGCCCTGGCCCAGCGCGCCATCAGCGCTTCGCGGCGCGCTTCTTCCATGACAGGCTCGTAGCGGCGCTCGGCCTGCCACTGGCGCGCGATGTCCTCGCCCGACTCCCAGAAACCGACCGCCAGGCCGGCCAGGTAGGCCGCCCCCAGGGCCGTGGTTTCGGTCACGCGCGGACGCACCACGGGAATGCCGAGCAGGTCGGCCTGGAACTGCATCAGCATGTCGTTGCACGCCGCGCCGCCGTCGGCCCGCATTTCGGTGACGGCGCAGGCGGCGTCCTTCTGCATCGCATGCAGGAGCTCGGCGCTCTGGTAGGCGATGGCTTCGACCGCGGCGCGCGCGATATGGGCCGCCGTGGTCCCGCGCGTCATGCCGACGATGGCGCCGCGCGCATACGGGTCCCAATGCGGAGCGCCCAGGCCGGTGAAGGCCGGCACCAGCATCACCCCGCCGCTGTCGGGCACGCTCAGCGCCAGCGGCTCCACATCGGCGGACTGCCGGATGATGCCCAGGCCGTCGCGCAGCCACTGCACCGTGGCGCCGCCCATGAACACGCTGCCTTCCAGCAGGTAGTCGGTGGCGCCGGCGATGGTCCAGCCGACCGTCGCCAGCAGGCGCGTATGCGAGACGGGCGGCTTGTCGCCCGCATGCATCAGCATGAAGCAGCCGGTGCCGTAGGTGTTCTTGACCAGGCCCTTGCGATGGCAAGCCTGGCCGAAGGTGGCCGCCTGCTGGTCGCCGGCGATGCCGGCGATCGGGATCGCATGGCCGAACCACTCCTCGGACGCCAGGCCCACGACTTCCGAACTGGCCACCACTTCCGGCAGCACGGCTGGCGGAATGCCGAACAGGTCCAGCAAATCCTGGTCCCAGCGCAGCGTGTGGATGTTGAACAGCATCGTGCGCGAGGCGTTGCTGACGTCGGTGACATGGCGGCCGCACAGGCGGAACGCCAGCCAGCTGTCGACGGTGCCGAAGGCCAGCTCGCCGCGTTCGGCGCGCTCGCGCGCATGCGGCACATGCTCGAGCAGCCATTGCAGCTTGGTGGCGGAAAAATAGGCGTCGACTTCGAGGCCGGTGCGTTCCTGGATCATGGCGGCATGGCCGGCCGCGCGCAGGCGGTCGCAGGCTTCGGCGGTGCGGCGGTCCTGCCAGACGATGGCGCGGGCGAGCGGTTCGCCGCTGCTGCGGTCCCATAGCAAGCTGGTCTCGCGCTGGTTGGCGATGCCGATGGCGGCCACTT
This sequence comes from Massilia sp. ZL223, assembly GCF_018119395.1. Classification (GTDB taxonomy): domain Bacteria; phylum Pseudomonadota; class Gammaproteobacteria; order Burkholderiales; family Burkholderiaceae_D; genus Telluria. Next base: position 54,617 of record NZ_JAGPWD010000028.1, on the reverse strand, counting down.
GCGCGGGCTGGATGCCGGCCTGGCGCAGGGCCTCGCGTGCGCAGGCGAGCTGGCTGCTCCAGATGTCGAGGGCGTCGTGCTCGACCCAGCCGGGCTGGGGGAAATGCTGGGGGTATTCGCGCTGGCAGCTGGCGACCGGCAGTCCGGCGTGGCCGAACAGGATCGCGCGCGAACTGGTGGTGCCCTGGTCGAGGGCGAGGATGAAGCGATCCATCACGTCTCCTGAAGCGGTGCTAAGAAGAGAAGCCCAGGCGCGGATACCCGGCGCAGCCGTCAACCTCGTGCAGGAAGCCTGCGTCCAGGTAGCGCGGGATCTTGTCGAATTCACCCAGCACCCGGCTGCGGAATGGCTCGTCCTCGTACCAGCGTTCGGCCGGGACGCCGAAGTAGTTGACCGGACAGACCGACATGCGCAAGCCCGGCCAGTGCCGCTGCAAGGTCATGAGGTAGCGGCGCGTCGAGCACACCTTGCCGATGACGAGGACGCTGCGGATCGCGCCGAGGTCCATCGCTTCGGCCGCACGGGCGCGGCCGAAGCGGACGTTTTCGCCGGTGTTGGTGGCGGCGGTTTCCAGGATCAGGACCGACTCGGGCAGGCCCATGCGCACCAGCCGCTCCCCGATGAGCTCCGCCTCGGCTTCCAGCAGGCCGCGCGTGCGCCCGCCGGAGACCAGCAGGCGGCGGAACATGCCCTGCTGCCACAGCCCATAGGCCGCGTCGCAAAATTCGGGCATGCCGTGGCGCGTGCCGAAGAGGAAGCCAAGGTCCGAGGGTGAGGCCGGAAAAGCCGGCATCATGTAGTCGGCTATCAGCTGCAAATCAGTGGGAGACATGGCGCGGGAGCGAGTCGTCGACAGGCCGATCATATCAGCCCGGCAAGCCCTTATGTCCACGCCGTGGAGAGAGAATTCAAGTAAAGCAGGCCGATAGGCCGGATTCTGTGTAGTGGTCTCCCTTGCGGGACGCCCCTATGACAGCCATTCCTCTAGGCGCTGGATTACTCCAGCGCTCAAGCTTCCTACCCGCACGCTCCGCGAGCAACATCAACGCGTGCCTATTTGGAATTGCTCCAGGTGGAGGTTACCGCGTTTCACCGTAACTTAATACGCTCGTCTCTGTGGCCCTATTCCTCGCCTTATACCTTGCGGCTTTCAGCGGACGGCCGTTAACCGTCACCCCGCTCTGTGGAGTCCGGACCTTCCTCCCGCCCGCATCCGAAGATGAGGGCCAGCGACTGTCTGGCCTGCTTCACGGCTGACATTGTAACCGATTGGGGGTGGGCGGGACAGCGGAGCCGGGAGGATGCGTGGTGCGCGCCACAGTGCAAGCGGAGGCCCGCTACCCGTAAACGCCATCCCGGCGCAGGCCGGGATGGCGTTTACGGGTAGCGGGCCGAACGCTCGCGTTTTCTGAAATTTGATGTCGCCATTTCAAAAGCCTCCACTGAGCAGCTCACATAGAATGCCCGGATGCCAAACCAACAAGGATGACCGAACCATGACGCACCCTTCCCGTACCGGCGGCCAGATCCTGGTCGATGCGCTCCACATCCACGGCGTGGACACCGCCTTCGGCGTGCCGGGCGAAAGCTACCTCGACGTGCTCGACGCGCTGCACGATTCGCAGATCCGCTTCGTGATCAACCGCCAGGAAGGGGGCGCGGCGTTCATGGCCGAGGCCTACGGCAAGCTGACCGGCAAGCCGGGCATCTGCTTCGTCACCCGCGGCCCGGGCGCCACCAACGCCTCGATCGGCGTGCACACCGCCTACCAGGACTCGACCCCGATGATCCTGTTCATCGGCCAGGTCGGCAACGACTTCATCGACCGCGAAGCCTTCCAGGAAATCGACTACCGCCGCATGTTCGGCCAGATGGCCAAGTGGGTGGCCCAGATCGACCGCGCCGACCGCATCCCCGAATACATCGCGCGCGCCTTCCAGGTCGCCACCAGCGGCCGTCCGGGCCCGGTGGTGCTGGCGCTGCCGGAAGACATGCTGGTCTCGACCGCCGCCGTGGCCGATACCCGCCCCTACCAGCCGGTCCAGGGTTCGCCTTCCGCCGCCCAGATCGCCCAGCTGCGCGCCGTGCTGGCCGAAAGCCGCCGCCCGCTCGTACTCCTGGGCGGCAATACCTGGAACGACCAGGCCTGCGCCGACCTGCGCGCCTTCGCCGAAGCCAACCACCTGCCGGTGGCCTGCGCCTTCCGCTTCCAGGACCTGCTCGACAACGATCACCCGCACTACGTCGGCGACGTCGGCATCGGCATCAATCCCAAGCTGGCGGCGCGCGTCAAGGACGCCGACCTGCTCATCGCCCTCGGCCCGCGCCTGGGCGAGATGACCACCAGCGGCTACTCGCTGCTGGCCTCGCCGGTGCCGCAGCAGCGCCTGGTCCACTTCCACCCGGACCCGGAAGAACTGGGCAGCGTCTACCAGGGCGAACTGATGGTCGCCAGCGGCATGCAGCAGGCCTGCGCCATGCTGGCCGCGATGGAACCGGTCGACGCCAGTGCCTGGAAAGGCACGGTCGCGCAAGCCAGGGCCGAGCTGGCCGCTTACCAGGCCCAGCCGCCTATCTTCAAGGAAGGCAATGCCCCGCTCGACCTGTGGCAAATGGTGCAGGAACTGATGGCCCAGCTGCCGCACGACGCCATCATCACCAACGGCGCCGGCAACTATGCTTCCTGGGCGCACCGCTTCTACCGCTACGGCGGCATGCGCACCCAGCTGGCGCCGACCAGCGGCGCGATGGGCTACAGCGTGCCCTCGGGCGTGGCCGCCAAGATCGTGCACCCGGAGCGCACGGTGGTGACCTTCGCCGGCGACGGCGAATTCATGATGAACGGCCAGGAACTGGCTACGGCGGTGCAGTACGGCGCCGGCGTCGTGATCCTGCTGTTTAACAACGGCATGTTCGGCACCATCCGCATGCACCAGGAACGCGAATACCCGGGCCGCGTGTCCGGCACCGGCCTGCACAATCCCGACTTCGCCGCGCTGGCGCGCGCCTACGGCGGCCATGGCGAAGTGGTGGAAACGACGGAAGAGTTCGGCCCGGCCCTGCGCCGCGCGCTGGCCCATGCCAACGAGCACAACAAGCCGGCCCTGATCGAGCTGCGCTACGACGGCAACCTGATCACGCCGAACGCGACCCTGGAAGCCATCCGCAAGAACGCGGAAGTCACCAAGGCGAAACGCTGAGCGGAATGCCCGGCTCGGGAAACCGGGCCGGGAAGACTGGGGTCAGTTCTGTTCCAGGCCGAGCTCGGCTGGAAGCGGGATGGGAGCGTCGAAGAAGCTGGCCTGTTCAGGATGCGTCAGGAACAGCGCGACCAGGGCAATGAAGGCCCAGACGACGATGTTGCGCAGGGTCGCGGCGCTGCCTTCGAGGGCGTTGTCACCGAACACCAGGCGCTTCAGGAAGTTCGTGATTTTCACGGTTAAACCCCGATTTTATCTATTGGTCTCTCTCTGGCTGTCACTCTATATCAGCCGCGCTCGTTTTTCCAGTTTCGCACTGTTGAGTTGTGACGATTTGATGACAGATTGACGACACGAAAATCTTCCGTGAAGCCAGCGCCCGCGCCGCGTGGGCGCGCGCAGTGGGCTGCGGAGTAGGCTGTATTGCTGCTCTGGTAAAATATTCGCTACTTTTTTCATCGCGCCGCCTCCTGGCGCTGCATGCAGCCCCCACCACCAGACCATGTTTAGCTTCTTCAAGAGAAAAAAAGCTCCGGAAACTCCGGAGGTGCAAGCGCCTGCGCCAGTCATCGCGCCCAAGCCGGCTCCGGCGCCCGAGCCCGAACCGGCATCCGCGCCTGTCCCGGCGCCGATCGCGCTGCAGGAAGGCGAGCTGTTCCCTGAAACCGCCGAGCGTCCCACGACCGAAGCCGAAAAGAAACGCTCCTGGATGACGCGCCTGAAGGCGGGCCTGTCCAAGACCTCGAGCAACCTGTCGCTGCTGTTCGTCGGCGCGCGCATCGACGAAGACCTGTACGAGGAACTCGAAGCGGCCCTGCTGATGTCGGACGCCGGCATGGACGCCACCCAGCACCTGCTGGATGCGCTGCGCCGCAAGGTCAAGGAAGAAAAGCTGCTCGACGCGGCCGCCGTCAAGAATGCACTGAAGGAGTTGCTGATCGAGCTGCTGCAGCCCTTGCAGAAGCCGCTGGAGCTGGGCCGCCACGACCCGCTGGTGATGATGATCGCGGGCGTCAACGGCGCCGGCAAGACCACCACCATCGGCAAGCTGGCCAAGCACATGCAGCGCTTCGAGCAATCGGTGCTGCTGGCCGCCGGCGACACCTTCCGCGCCGCCGCGCGCGAGCAGCTGATGGTCTGGGGCCAGCGCAACAACGTCACCGTGATCTCGCAGCAGTCGGGCGACCCGGCAGCGATCGCCTTCGACGCGGTGCAGTCCGGCAAGGCGCGCGGCGTTGACGTGGTCATGGTCGACACCGCCGGCCGCCTGCCGACCCAGCTGCACCTGATGGAAGAACTCAAGAAGATCAAGCGCGTCATCGGCAAGGGCATGGAAGGCGCCCCGCACGAGACCCTGCTGGTCATCGACGGGAACACCGGCCAGAATGCCCTGGCCCAGGTGAAGGCCTTCGACGACGCCCTGCAGCTCAGCGGCCTCATCGTCACCAAGCTGGACGGCACCGCCAAGGGCGGCGTGCTGGCCGCGATCGCGCGCACCCGCCCGATCCCGGTCTATTTCATCGGCGTGGGCGAAAAGCTGGACGACCTGCAACCTTTCAACGCGGAAGAATTCGTCGAAGCGCTGCTCGGCTAAACCCCATGATCGAATTCCAGTCTGTTTCAAAACAGTACTCTCATGACGCCTATGCGCTGCGCGACGTCTCCCTCAGCATCGCCAAGGGCGAGCTGGTCTACCTGGCCGGCCCTTCGGGCGCCGGCAAGTCGACCCTGATGAAGATGGTGGCCGCGGTCGAGCGGCCCAGCAGCGGCAAGGTCCTGGTCAACGGCCAGGACATCGGCCGCATCAACAAGGCCGGTATTCCCTTCCTGCGCCGCAACCTGGGCCTGATCTTCCAGCAACAGCGCCTGCTCAACGACCGCCACATCCTGGCCAACGTGATGCTGCCCCTGCTCGTGACCGGCGCACAGAAAGGCCAGGCCGAACAGCGCGCCCGCGCCGCGCTCGACAAGGTCGGCCTGGCGGACCGCGCCAAGGCCATGCCGCTGGAGCTGTCCGGCGGCGAACAGCAGCGGGTCGCGGTGGCGCGCGCCATCGTCAACCGCCCGCAGATCATCCTGGCCGACGAGCCGACCGCCAACCTCGACCGCGTGGCGGCCGACAAGGTGATCGACGCCCTGCGCGCCTTCCACGCCGCCGGCGTCACCTGCGTGATCTCGACCCACGACGAGCAGGTGCTCGACGCAGCCGGCCGCGTGATCCGCCTGGAGCACGGCCACCTGGTCGGAGGCGCCGCATGAGCCCCTGGTTCCGCCAACACAGCTTCGCGCTGGGCGCCGCGCTGTCCACGGTGCGCAAGTCGCCCGGCAGTTTCCTGTTCAACGTGCTGGTCGTGGCCCTGGCCCTGACCCTGCCCTTCGCCGGCATCACCCTGCTCGACAACGTGCGTCCCCTGTCCGAGCAATTGTCGGTCGACCCGGAAATCAGCCTGTACATGCGGGAAGACACTCCGCGCGCCGAGGCCCAGGCCCTGGCGCCGCAGATCCGCGCCATCGTCGGCAAGGGCAAGACGCAAGTGAACTTCGCGCCGCGCGAAAAGGCGCTGGCCGAGCTCAAGGACAGCAGCGGCCTGGGCGACGTGATCGACACCCTGGGCGAGAATCCGCTGCCGGACAGCTATGTGATCAAGCTGGAAGCCTTCGCCAGCGCCGGTGCGGCCGAGCAGGTCGACGCCATCGTCGAGCGCCTGCGCGCGCTGCCGGGGGTGGAATCGGTGCAGGTCGATTCGAGCTGGGTCAAGCGCCTCGCCGCCATGCTGGGCGTGCTGCGCCTGGCCCTGCTGCTGCTGGCCGCCACCCTGGGCGTCGTCGTGATCGCGGTGGTGTTCAACACGATCCGCCTGCAGGTGCTGACGCAGAAGGAAGAAATCGCCGTGGCCAAGCTGCTGGGCGCGACCGACAACTTCATCCACCGGCCCTTCTATTACACCGGCGCCCTGCTCGGCCTGTGCGCCGGGGCCGTGGCCCTGGGCGTGGTGGCGCTGGCGCTGGTGCCGATGAACGAGGCGATCCTGGCGTTTGCGCGCCTGTATGCTTCGGATTTCCAGTTGTTCCCGCTGGGGGCGCTGGAAGTGGCGGGCTTGCTGGCGATCAGCGCCGGTCTTGGACTGATCGGGGCGATGCTGTCGGTGCAGCGGCATCTGGCACGGGTGCGCTGAAGTTTCTATTTAATGGTGACGGTGTTCTGGCTTCCCGATCTTGACGGCGCTAAAGAAGAACCCGTCCCAAAAGATCACCGCTCGATTGGGTTGTTTGATAAAGACATGCGTGCAACCCAGGTCGACGACCGTGACCGGATTAGGAAGCCGTAAATTCCTTGCGCTGATCCGGGCTTCACGGCGCACATAGAGATCTGGCTCGACGCGCTGGGCCTCCAGACTGGGGGCTCCACAGGTCTGGTCGCCGAATCGCGTTCCCTCCTTTCGTATTGCCATCACGCGACCGAGCAGTTTTTTCGCCTGTTCGTCGTCGATAGACGTAATCTCGACGTTATCGAGAACGGAAGTGAAACGCCAGTCTCCAATTACCTCATGGACAGGTTGCGCCGCTTGCAGTGGCACGGAGATAAACAGTGCAGTCATCGCAAGCACAGCATATGCGTGGATTCGCTGGCTTATGGTAGAGCAAGGCAAGAAGGACATGCGGCTATCCTATTTGAGGGCTCAGGTTGCAGTCTCAGACTTTGCCATGCTTAGAAACAAGCACCTTGAAAACCGTCGCATTGGCCTCATTTTTACTGCTTAGCCGTTCCACCCTACGCAATCACGCGAAATCCTCCTACACGCCGAGCGATCCCAACGTGCGGCAGCCAACAGAGGGGCGGTGCCTCAGCCCTTAATCTGTCCCTGAACGCAAAACTTCCAGCACTTTCAAGCTCACACCTGAGCTGCATCAAGCATTTAGCGACGTTCTGCTCTACAGTGAAACCGGCGGTCAATTTGATGCTTTCAGGCAATACTTTGGCAGGCCTTAAGCACCGCGGCGGTTCCTAGCACTCACCTCGGGAGAGTGCTAATATATGAGCTAAGGAAAGTCAGATTTCAAGAGAAACGCATCCGTAAGCAGTCGTAACAGCGCGTAACAGCTATGCCACTGAGCAATCCTTGGTGGCACATTGTGGATGCAGCAAGATTATCTAAGAGGGAAATGAATATGTCCGCACAATCCGCATTGGTTCCGACCAGCAGTCGTGCTCTGGGACTCGGTTTCACAGGCAATCTTGGCAATATCGACGCCTACATCTCGGCCGTCAACCGCCTGCCGATGCTGACCCATGAGGAAGAGGTCTCGCTGGCAACGCGGCTGCGGGACAACAATGATCTCGATGCTGCGCAGAAGCTGGTGCTGTCGCACCTGCGCCTGGTGGTCTCGATCGCGCGCGGCTACCTGGGCTATGGCCTGCCGCACGCCGACCTGATCCAGGAAGGCAACATCGGCCTGATGAAGGCCGTGAAGCGTTTCGACCCGAACCAGGGCGTGCGCCTGGTGTCGTACGCCATGCACTGGATCAAGGCCGAGATGCATGAATACATTCTGAAGAACTGGCGTCTGGTCAAGGTTGCAACGACCAAGGCGCAGCGCAAGCTGTTCTTCAACCTGCGCAGCAACAAGCAGAGCCTGGACGCCATGTCGCCGGCCCAGGTCGACGAGCTGGCCAAGATGCTCGACGTCAAGCGCGAGGAAGTGATCGAGATGGAAACCCGCCTGTCGGGCCGCGACATCGCCCTCGAAGCGCCGACGGACGACGAGGACGACAAGTTCTCGCCGATCGCCTACCTGTCCTCGGACCTGGAAGAGCCGACCAAGGTCATCGAAGCCGGCGAAGTCACCCGCCTGCAGTCGGAAGGCCTGGAGACCGCGCTGGCTAAGCTGGACCCGCGTTCGCGCCGCATCGTCGAAGCGCGCTGGCTGGCCAACGACGACGGTTCGGGCGCGACCCTGCACACGCTGGCCGAAGAGTTCGGCGTGTCGGCCGAGCGTATCCGCCAGATCGAATCGGCTGCGCTGAAGAAGATGAAAGGCGCGCTGGCCGCTTACATGTAATCGGCACGCCGCACCAGGAAAGCTCCGCCGCGGCGGAGCTTTTTTTTCGCGCCTGCAAAGGCTCATTGCTCAAGCATATGAAACCGACGATCCATCCCGACGAGGTGGCGTTCAGCGCGATCCGCGCCCAGGGCCCGGGTGGCCAGAACGTGAACAAGGTCTCGTGCGCGGTCCACGCGCGCTTCGACATCGCCGCATCCTCGCTGCCGGAGGAGGTCAAGGCGCGCCTGCTCGCCTTGCGCGACGCCCGCGTCACCCAGGAAGGCGTACTGGTCATCAAGGCCCAGCAATCGCGCAGCCTGGAGCAGAACAAGCTCGATGCGCTGCAGCGCCTGCAAGCCCTGGTCGACAAGGCGGCCGAGGTCCAGGCGGAGCGCCGCCCTACCCGGCCCACACGCGCCTCGCAGCGGCGCCGGCTCGACGCCAAGAACCGCAGCGGCCAGATCAAGGCCCTGCGCGCCAAGGTCAGCGACTAGGCGCGCCAGGCGCTCTTAGAAACGTGTGACAATTCCGCATGCGGCCCGAGTGAACCTTTGCGCGCCTGCGCGGTATTCACCGGGGGACAGAACAAGAACACGGGAGCGCGAGCGGCGTGAACGGCCGGAACCATGACAGGGAACTGGCGTTACTGGACGAAGCCTGGCTGATCCAGCGGGCGGCGGCCGGAGACCGTTGCGCCTTCGAATCCCTGTACCGGCTGTATTTCCCGCGCATCGCGCGTTTCCTGCACCGCATGACGCGCAATGCGCAGCTGATCGAGGAGGTCGCCAACGATGCGATGCTCGCCGTCTGGCAAAAGGCCAGGACCTTCGACGGCAGCTGCAAGCTGTCGACCTGGATCTTTGCGATTGCCTACAGGAAGGCCTGCAAGGCCCTGCACGCGCTCGACGAACCGCTCGGGGCCTGCCCCGACGACTGCGAATGCGGCCCGGCCTGCCAGCCCGAGCGCCTGTTCGAACAGCTGCGCCTGGGCGACGCCGTCAACGCCGCGCTCGACACCCTGCCGCTGGCCCAGCGCGCTGTGTTCCAGCTGACCTTTTTCCACGACATGGGCTATGCGGAAATCGCCGAGGTGATGGCTTGCCCGGTCAACACCGTCAAGACCCGGCTGTTCCATGCGCGTCGCAGGCTGGCCCAGCTGCTGGCCGATCAACTGGAGGAAAGGACATGAGCGGACAGGATGCCCATCAGGCGGCCCAGGCGGTGCTGCCCTGGCTGCTGAACGGCACGCTGGCGCCCGAGGAGCGCGCAGGTGTCGAACGCCACCTGCGGGAATGCGCGCCCTGCCGCGCCGATCTCGACGCGCTGCGCGCCATGCGCAGCTCTGCGGCCCAGCCGGACCCGGATTGCGATCCCGAGCGCGCCCTGGCGCGGCTGTTGCCCGCGCTCGACGCCGGCGCAGCCAAGCCACGGCCATCACGCCCCACCCTGCTCCAGCGCCTGGCCGCCAACGATGCCCGCTGGCTGGTCCGGGTTGCCGCGGCCCAGTTCGCAGTGATCGCGCTGCTGGGCGGCCTGCTCCTGGCGCGGGTGTCGCCGTCGCCGGACACGGGCGCCTATCGTCTCCTCGGCGCCGAGGCGCCGGCCCAGGCGAACCTGGTGCTGGCCTTCGCGCCGGACACGCCCGAGCAGGAGCTGCGCCGCATCGCGCGCGCCGGCGGGGTACGCATCGTCGGCGGCCCGACCAGCACCGGGGCCTGGCTCGCCGTGACATCCAGCGGCGACATGGCGCCCGTGCTGGCGCGCCTGCGCGCGGAGCCGGCGGTGGTGCTGGCCGAGCCGCTCGCCAGCGGGAAGTAAGCATGCGCGCGGCCGTGAGAACCCTCTTGTGCGCCCTCCTCGGCGCGCTGCTGCTGCTGGGCGCAGGCGTACAGGCGCAGGACGCGCCGGACGCCGGCCAGGCGGCGGCAGCGCGCCAGGTGCTGGTGATGCTGCGCCTGCCGCCCCAGCATTACCGGCCCGACGCCGCCTACGGCGGCAACTACCGCAACGACAGCGGCCAGGCGGCGCGCCGGCGCGTGGCCCAGGACCTGGCGCGCACCCACGGCCTGACCCTGGTCAGCAACTGGCCGATGCCGGTCATCGGCGTCGACTGTTTCGTGATGGAACAGCACGGCGCCGCGCCGCTCGCGTCCGTGCTGGCGGCGCTGGCGCGCGACCCGCGCGTGGCCTGGGCCCAGCCGGTCGGGATCTACGAGACCCTGGGCGGCGGCGATCCGCTGTTCCGCCTGCAGCCGGCGGCGCGCGCCTGGCGCCTGGCCGAGCTGCACCGCGCCAGCACCGGCCGCAAGGTCGCGGTGGCGGTGATCGACAGCGGCATCGACGCCGCCCATCCCGACCTGGCCGGACAGATCGCGCTGCAGGAGAACCTGGTCGATACCCAGGCTGCCGTGGCGGAGGCACACGGCACCGCCGTCGCCGGCGTCATTGCGGCGCGCCGCGACAATGGCGTCGGCATCGCCGGCGTCGCGCCCGATGCGCGCCTGATGGCCTTGCGGGCCTGCTGGGAAACAGCGGGTCATCCCGCACGCTGCAGCAGTTTCACCCTGGGCAAAGCCCTGAATGTCGCACTGATGCACGAAGCGCGCATCATCAACCTCAGCCTGGGCGGACCGCCCGACCGCCTGCTGCAGGCCTTGCTGGACGCGGCCCTGGCGCGCGGCGTGCTGGTGGTGGGGGCGATCGACCCGCAGCTGCCCGGCGGCGGCTTCCCGGCCTCGCATCCGGGCGTGATCGCGGCCGGCGCCGCGGATGCACCCGATGCCGACATCCCCACCAGCCTGCCCGGCGGACGCTGGGGCTTCGTCTCCGGCTCGTCCTATGCGGCGGCCCACGTGAGCGGCATGGCCGCCCTGCTGGTCGAGCTGCGCCCGCACGCCGGCGCTCCCCTGGTGCGCCAGGCCTTGCGCGAACAGCAGAGCCGCGCCGACGCGCGAGCTGGTAGTATGGATCCATGCGCGCGCCCCTGCTCCCTGCGACCCGCCATCCTTGCTTCTTCCGCACCGCCCTGCGCGCGCGCGGCGTCTTCGGCGCCTTCCTGCTGACCTTCTCCTGTGCTACGCAGGCGCAAGTGAGCGCCAGCCTGTCCCTGGTGTCCGAATACGCGGTGCGCGGCCTGTCGCTCAGCGAAGGCCGTCCCGCCGCCCAGCTGCGCGTCGACTACGACAGTCCCTCCGGCTGGTATGCGGGGGGCTTCGTGTCCTCGGCCAGCCTGGCCTACAGCCCCACGCGTGCCCAGCTGATCGCCTATGCCGGCTACGCCCGCAGGATGGCCTCCGGCCTGAGCTGGGACACCGGAATCAGCCGCACCAGCTTCGCGCGCGACGCCCGCTACCGCTACGACGAGTTCCATGCCGGCCTGAGCTGGGAAAGCGGCAGCGTGCGCGCCTATCTGTCGCCGCACTACTACGGCGCCGGGCGCAGCGCCTATCTCGAATGGAACGGCGTGCATCCGCTGGGCGAGCGCTGGCGCCTGGTCGGGCACGCGGGCGTGCTGCGCCGCTTCGGCGGCTATGGCGGCGCCGACGGACCGGCGCGCGCCGACCTGCGCCTGGGGCTGGCCTACGACGCCGGCTCCGCCACCTTCCAGCTGGCCTGGCTGGCGCGCCAGCGCGACCCGGCCGTCGCCGCCCCGCGCGCGCGCGCGCTGGCGGCCAGCATCGGCGTCGCCTTCTGAGAACCTTTCAGGATCGGGGTGGGATTAACGCAGGTATCCACCCCACCTGACAGGAGCCATCATGACCATCCATCACAGAGCGGCCGCCTTGCTCAAGGCAGGCCTGGCCGGCCTCACCCTCGCCGCCGCAGCGGTCTCCTGCGGCGGCGGTGGCGGCGACGACGAAGAGATGACCGTCACGCCGCCGGTCTCCACCATCACCAGCGCCTACACCGCCACCTCGCTGGTGACGGAAGCGACTGGCGGCGCCCCCAACACCGACGCCAAACTGCTGAACGCCTGGGGCATCGCCTTCAACCCGAACGGTTTCGTCTGGGTGGCGAACGAAGGCAGCTCGACCTCCACCTTGTACGACGGTAACGGTGTGCCGCAAACCCTGGTCGTCGCGATCCCGGCGGGGACCCCCGGCGCGGCCAGGCCGACCGGCATCGTCTTCAACGGCAGCCAGGATTTCAAGGTGACGCAGAACGGCGTCACCGGGGCCAGCCCCTTCATCTTCGCCGGCCTGGGCGGCACCATCGCCGGCTGGTCGCCGGCGGTGAACCTGAACAACGCGGTGACGACGGTGGACACGGGAAGCAATGGCGCCTTCTACACCGGCCTGGCGATCGGCAACTCCGCGGGAGCGAACTATATTTATGCCCCCGACTTCCGGCGCGGCGGCATCGATGTCTACGACACCGGCTTCCAGAAAGTCACCCTGCCCGGCGGCGGCTTTGTGGATCCCGGCCTGCCGCCCAACTATGCGCCCTTCGGCGTGCAGGCGGTGGGCGACCGCGTCTACGTCAGCTACGCCCAGCGCGGCGCGAACGGCACCGACCGGGTCGCCGGCGCGGGCCTCGGCTTGATCAACGTGTTCTCGACCGGCGGCGCCTTCGTGGGACGACTGGTCACGACCGGCGGCGTCCTGAACGCGCCCTGGGGCATGGCGATCGCGCCCGCCGACTTCGGCGACTTCAGCAACATGCTGCTGGTGGCCAACCGCGGCGATGGCAAGATCAACGCCTTCAGCCCGCACGACGGCAAGCTGATCGGCACCCTGATGCGCAGCGACCGCACGCCCATCGTCATCGACGGCCTGTACGGCATCGCCTTCGGCAACGGCATCCAGGCCCAGCCGCGCAATGCCCTGTTCTTCACGGCCGGTCCGGGCAACGGGACGCGCGGCCTGTATGGGCGGATCCAGCTGCAATGAGGCGGTCATGATGCGCGAGCCATGGATGGGGCTGGTGCGGCGGCGGAGCTTGCGCGATGCGCCCGGCGCGCTTTCCGCGCAGCCGCTAGAATGTTTCTCCGACCCGATTCGAGCAGGAGAAACCATGGCAGAGAAAACGCCTTACGTCCCACCCAAGGTCTGGACGCCGGCCGCCTCCGGCGGCGCCTTCGCCAACATCAACCGCCCGGTGGCCGGGCCCACCCACGACAAGGAACTTCCTATCGGCCAACACCCGCTCCAGCTGTATTCGCTGGGTACGCCCAACGGCGTCAAGGTCACGATCATGCTGGAGGAACTGCTGGCCCTTGGCCACGCGGGCGCCGAGTACGACGCCTGGCTGATCCGCATTAACGAGGGCGACCAGTTCTCCAGCGGTTTCGTCGAGATCAACCCGAACTCGAAGATCCCGGCGCTGGTCGACCGCAGCGGCGCCGAGCCGCTGCGCGTGTTCGAATCCGGCTCCATCCTGCTCTACCTGGCCGAGAAGTTCGGCGCCTTCCTGCCCAGGGAGCTGGCGGCGCGCACCGAGACCCTGAACTGGCTGTTCTGGCAGATGGGTTCCGCGCCTTTCGTGGGCGGCGGCTTCGGGCACTTCTATGCCTATGCGCCGGAAAAGTTCGAGTATCCGATCAACCGCTATGCGATGGAAACCAAGCGCCAGCTCGATGTGCTGGACCGGCAGCTGGCCGAACACCGCTTCGTGGCCGGCAAGGAGTACACCATCGCCGACATGGCGATCTGGCCGTGGTACGGCGGCATGGTGCGCGGCGAAGCGTATGACGCGGCCGAGTTCCTGTCGGTGCACGAGTACAGGCACGTGGTGCGCTGGGCCGAGGAAATCGCGGCGCGGCCGGCGGTGATCCGCGGGCGCAAGGTCAACCGGGTGCGCGGCAAGCCCGACGAACAGGTGGCCGAGCGCCACCAGGCTTCCGACCTCGACTAAGGTCAGGCCGCGGCGCTTTCGAACAGGAAGCGCCGCGCCATTATCCGCGCCATCTCTTCCGCCGGCACCGGCCGCGCGATGTAGAAGCCCTGCACCTCGTTGCAATCGAGCCCGCGCAGGATCGCCAGCTGTTCCTCGGTCTCGACGCCTTCGGCCACTACCGACATGCCGAGCGCGTGGGCCATCGACACGATGGCCTGGAAGAACACCTTGCCCTCCTTCGACCTAGCCAGCTCGGTCGTGAAGGCGCGGTCCACCTTCAGCACATCCATCCTGAGCCGCTGCAGCTGCGACAGCGAAGAGTAGCCGGTGCCGAAGTCGTCCACGTGCAGCTTGACGCCGAGAGCGCGCAGCGCGGCCAGCTCGGCCAGGATGTCGTCGTGGTCGCCCATCATCGCCGACTCGGTGATCTCCACTTCGATCAGGCTGGCCGGCACGCGATAGCGCTCCAGTGCACTGCTCAGCTGGCGCTGCACGCCGCCGCGCAGGAACTGCTTGGGCGAGACATTGATCGACACCGGCACCAGCGCCACCCCGGCTTCGCGCCAGGCTGCCAGCTGGGCGCAGGCCTTGCCGATCACGGCTTCGCCGATGCGCACGATCAGGCCAGTCGATTCGGCCAGCGGAATGAAGTCACCCGGCGCGACCATGCCCAGCTCGGGATGGCGCCAGCGCAGCAGCGCTTCCATGCTCAGGAGTTCGCCGCTGCGCGCGTCCACGCGCGGCTGGTAGTGCAGCAGGAACTGGTCGGCCTCGATCGCTTCCAGCATGCGCTGCTTGAGGCGCGCGCGCGAATTCAGGTTCTGGGAATAGGCCGGGTCGAAGAAGCGGTACTGGCCCTTGCCTTCGTTCTTGCCCGCATACATGGCGATATCGCTGTGACGCACCAGGGTCTCGGCATCCAGCCCGTCGCGCGGATACATGGCGATGCCGACCGAGGCGCCCACCGCATGCAGCTCGTCCTTGAACAGGAAGGGCACGGCGAAGGCCTCGACGATGCGCGCCGCCACCGAGGCGGCCTGGCGCTCGCCCTCGCAGGGATGGAGCAGCACCACGAATTCGTCGCCGCCGAAGCGCGCCACCTGGTCGCTCGGGCGCAGCAGCGACAGCAGGCGCTGGGCGGCCGACTTGAGCAGCTGGTCGCCGGTGGCGTGGCCGTGCGAATCGTTGACGTGCTTGAACTCGTCCAGGTCGATGAACAGCAGCGCCAGCCCCGCCCCGCTGGCCCTGGCCTGGGCCAGCGCGGCCGGCATCGCGGCCAGGAAGGCATGGCGCGTGGCCAGGCCGGTCAGGCTGTCTTCGTTGGCCAGGCGTTCCAGCTGCACCTCGTGCTCCTTGCGCTCGCTGATGTCCTGCAGGGTGACCGCAAGGCCGTTGCCGACGCGGACCAGGCGCCGCCGTCCCCAGCCGATGTTCAGGCGGTTATCGAGCGGCAGCTTGCGGTCGTCTTCGTGGAAGCCCGCGTCCATCGCCTTGCGGTAGGTGGCCAGCAGCTCCTCGCCGAACAGCGCGCTGTCGATGCGCGACAGGCTGGCGCCCACCAGCTCCTCGCGCTTCATGCCGTAGAAGAAGGCGCCGCGCTCGTTGCAGTCGACGATGCGGAAGTCCTCGATCTCGCCGTCGCGCCCGCGTACCGCGGCCGCCATGTAGAAGCCGTCGTTGCCGCTCTCGGTGGCGGTGCGGTAGGCGCGCCGCACCTCGTCCTGCTCGCGTTCGCGCTGCAGCGCGCGCCGCGCCAGCACGGCGCCGAAGCCGCCCAGCAGCAGCAATCCCGCGGTGGCGACGATGGCGCGGTCGCGGCTCTCGGCCCAATAGGCCTGCGCGGCTTGCTGCGCTTCGCTGTGCGACAGGCCGACCAGGGCCACCAGCGGGTAGACCGTCGAATGGCGCCAGCCCAGTACCCGCGCCTTCGTATCCAGGAAGCCGCCGCTGCCTTCGACGAGGCGCACCCCGCGTTCGCTCGACCACATGGCGCCGCGCAGCGGCAGCAGCGGTCCGTCCGTGTCGGCGAAGGCGGCGCCGTCGCTGCGCTGTTCGATGCGCAGCCGTCCTTCTGTGCCGGCCATGGCCACCACGCCGTCCGCGCCCAGGGTGGCCGGGCTCACGAAGGAGGTGAAGTAGCGCGCGTCGACCGCCATCAGCACGATGCCGTCGAATTCGTCGTCGAGCGTGTCCAGGCGGCGCGTGAAGAGCACCGCTTCGCCGGCCTTGCCGAACAGCGCGGGCGCGGCGCCGACCCGCAGCGCGGTCGAGATGTGGTTGCGGTGCTGGGCGAAGAACTGGCCGCCGGAGATGTCCGCGCCCAGCAGCGCCGGACGGGTCGAGGAACGCACCACGCCGTCGCGGTCGATCACGGCCACCACGCGGAAGGCGCTGTCGGTGAACATGCCGTCGCGCCGCAGTTCGTCCAGCAGGCCGCGCTCGCGCGAATGCTCCCAGCTGAACTTGAGCTGCATGGTGATCTGGTCCATCTGCCCCACCGAGCGGGTGATGTACTGCTCGTAGGCTTCGGCGTAGGCGGCGGCATCCTTGCGCACCTGCGCTTCGGCACGCGCCTGCTCGGCGTCTGCGCGGAGCACGGTTGTGGTCCACAGCACGGCGCTGAGCAGCACGGCCAGCAAGGGCCAGGCGAAGACGGGAAAGCGGTGACTACGGAGAGGGGCCGGGGCCGAATGTTTGCTCATCAACGACAGTTTCAGTAAGGCATCTGTTGTCAGCTTACTGATGGAAGATGTCATCCTGATGACATCGTCTCTAGCGCCGTGCCACGATGCTGTAGCGCACCTCCAGCTCATCCTGCACCGACAGCAGCCCCCCGCCAACCGAGAACGGCGTGATGCCGAAATCGGTTTGCTTCAGGCGCAGCGTTCCGCTCGCACTCACCTGCGCCGCATCGGCCTGGACCGTGGCCGGCAGATCCAGCCGGTGCGTGACGCCGTGCAAGGTGACGGCAAGACGCGGGCGGCCGTCGGCCAGCCGCTCCGCACGCAGCAGCACTACCGGATAGCGCTGCGCCTCCAGCACCGGGCCGAGCATGTTCTTGCGCGTGCCCTCGACTGCCTGTGGCGACGGCTGCGTGGCGATCCCCGCGTCACGCAGCAGTTGCGGATCGTCGACCGTCATCTGGTCGGCACGAAACGAGACCTCGGCCCGGTCCGCACCGGGCGAGACATAGCCAGCCAGGGTGCGGCTGGCCACCACGTGGTCGTGCCCGAGCCGCGCCATGAGGCCCGCGCGGCGAACCGTGACGGCGACGAACGAGGCGCCCGGATCGACGGCGTAGGCGGCCGCCCCGGGCGCCGCTGTTGCGCGGTACGCGTCGGGCCCGGCTCCTGGAGCCGCCGGGCCTGTCGGCGCTTGTCCACAGGCGGACAGCAGCAACAGCAACGAAAGGTAGCGCTTCATATTGGCTGGACCGGTGTGGCCTCGACGGCCGACAGCGAACTTCTCCAGGGCTCAGTGTACGGCCGTTTGCCCTGAAAGCAAATGCCAGACGCCTCAGGTCGGCGAGAGCATGTAGCCCGCGCCGCGCACGGTCTTGATCAGGGACTTGGCGCGCCCCAGGGCCTTGCGCAGGCGCAGCACGTGGACGTCGACGGTGCGCTGGTCCAGGGTATCCGGCGTCTCCCACAAATGCGCCAGCAGCTGGGCGCGCGAGAATACCTGCCCCGGATGGCACAGCAGGAAGCGCAGCAGCCGGTATTCGGCATGGCGCACCTCGACCTTGTGGCTGCCCACGCGCACGCTGCAGCTCAGGGGGTCGAGCACCAGGCGGCCGGAGCGCAGCACGCGCGACGCGAGGCCGTCGTCCAGCGGCTGGGGGATGAATTCGGGAGCCGGCGCGGGAGCCGGTTCGGAAACGGCGCGCTCGCCCTCGGCGCAATCGGCCGCCAGCAGGATCACGGGACGCTCGCGCAGGCGATGGTCGCCGCGCAGGCGCGCCAGCAGGCGCATGCCGCCTTCCTGGCGCAGCATCGATTCCTGCAGCAGCAGTTCCGGGCGTTCGCGCCCAATGAAGTCCCAGGCCTGCGCCAGACTCGGCACGCTGTGCCAGATCCACTCGTCCTCGTGCAGCGAGAACTTGAGCAGTTCGGCAACCGCCGGCTTGTCGTCGACCACCAGGACGATCGTATTGGACCTTGTCATGGGAAGCTCAATGAACGTGGCGCAGGAAAACAGTCCGGCGGCCCAGGCCGCCGGACAGCTTGCGGTGCGGAGGGCTTAGTAGATCGCCTTGCCCGAACCGTCTTTCAGGCTGCTCTTCCAGGAGGCCTGCACCTGCTTGACCACCGATGCCGGCAGCGGCACGTAATCGAGTTCGGCGGCCGCCGGGGCGCCGTTCTTGAAGGCCCAGTCGAAGAACTTCACGACTTCGGCGCCCTTCTCGGCATTGGCCTGGCTCTTGTGCATCAGGATGTAGGACACGCCGGTGATCGGCCAGCTCTGCTTGCCCGCCTGGTCGGTCAGCACCACGCCGAAGCCCGGGGCCTTGGTCCATTCGGCGCTGGCGGCGGCGGCCTTGAAGTGCTCGTCGTCCGGCTGAAGGAAGGCGCCGTCCTTGTTCTTCAGCTGGGTGTGCGACAGCTTGTTCTTCTTGGCGTAGGCCCACTCGACATAGCCGATCGCGCCCTTGATGCGCTGCACGTTGGCGGCCACGCCTTCGTTGCCCTTGCCGCCCACGCCCACGGCCCACTTGACCGCGGTGCCGGCGCCGACCTTGCTCTTCCAGTCCGGGCTGACCTTGGACAGGTAGTCGGTGAACAGGAAGGAGGTGCCCGAGCTGTCGGCGCGGTGCACGACGGTGATGTCGGCGTCCGGCAGCTTCACGCCCGGGTTCAGGGCCGCGATCTCGGCCGCGTTCCACTTGGCGATCTTGCCCAGGTAGATGTCGGCGATGACCGGGCCGGTCAGCTTCAGCTGGCCGGGGGTGACGCCTTCGACGTTGACCACGGCGACCACGCCGCCCATGATGGCCGGGAACTGCATCAGGCCGTCGCTGTCCAGGTCTTCCGCCTTGAGCGGCATGTCCGAGGCGCCGAAGTCGACGGTCTTGGCCTTGATCTGCTTGATGCCGGCGCCCGAGCCCACCGACTGGTAGTTCAGGCCGGTGCCGGTCGCCGCCTTGTACGACTCGGCCCACTTGGCGTAGATCGGGTACGGGAAGGTTGCGCCCGCGCCGGTGATGTCGGCGGCAAACGAGGTCGTCATCACGAGTGCGGCGGCGGCGCCGGCGAGGATCTTCTTGATCATTGGCTTGGTATTCCTATTTCTGGTTTAAGGATGTGTTGTTTTGGACCACGAAAAAAGGATAGCGGCCGAATGTGACGGCAATGTGACTTCGGTTTGCCGTCGCGCGCGACCCGGCTGTTATGGTTTTGCTATGATGGGCGCTCCACCCCAACACATGGATGACACCGCATGCGCCCCCTGCTCCGTGTTTTCTGTTCCCTCCTGGCCGCCGGCGCGCTGAGCGCCTGCGCCAGCAACGAGCGCCTTCCCGAAGCCCGCTACACCCTGGTCGAGCGCCAGGTGCTGCCGCTCGACCAGCGCGTGACCCTCACCTACGAAGGCGCCGACGACAGCCGCTGCCCCGAGAACGCGCGCTGCATGTGGGCGGGCCAGGTGGCTTACCGCTTCACCCTGCGCATCGGCAATAGCGTGGCCCAGGCCTTCTACCTCGTGCCCGGCCGCCCTGGGCACACCAGCCCGGCCCTGCGCGGCTCGCGCATCGAACTCGACCGCAACCTGGTGGCGCCGCCGCGCGGCCTGGCGGAGGCCCGCCCGGTGTCGTATCCCGTGACGTTCAACATGTACGCCATGTGAGCCCAGGCTCACGGCCAGGAGCATCCATGAAGGCAAACGCGCTCGCGTGCGGGCTGGTGCTGTCCATCGTCGTCCAGCTGCCGGTGCTGGCGAAGACCCCGGTGGCCACCGGCACCGGCGGCGCGGTCGCGACCATCAGCGAGCAGGCCTCGCAGTCGGCGATGACCATCCTGAACCAGGGCGGCAACGCCGTCGACGCCGCCGTGGCCGCGGCCGCCACCCTGGGCGTGACCGATCCCTTCAGCTGCGGCATCGGCGGCGGCGGCTTCATGCTCATCTACCTGGCCAAGGACAAGCGCGTGATCACCATCGACCACCGCGAGACGGCGCCGGCCAGCTTCACGCCCGCCGTGTTCCAGGCCAACGGCAAGGAAATCGACTTCGAGACCGCGGTGGCCAGCGGCGCGGCGGTGGGCGTGCCGGGCACGGTGCGCGGCTGGCACGAGGCGCTGGAACGCTACGGCAGCATGCGCTTCAGGCAGGTGCTGGCGCCCGCCATCGCCGTCGCCGACAAGGGCTTCCGGCTCAATGAAACTTTCTTTCACCTGTCGACCGAAAATGAAAGGAAATTTCAGCAATTCCGGAGCACCAGCGCGCTCTACCTGAGCAAGGGCAAGCCGCTTCCCGCCGGCACCCTGCTGCGCAACCCCGGCATGGCCAGGGCCTACCGGGAAATCGCGGCCGGCGGCGTCGACGCCTTCTACGAAGGGCCGATCGCGCGCGCCATCGTCAATGCCGTCAACCGTCCGCCGGTCGCGCCGGGCAAGAGCGTGCGTCCCGGCCGCATGACCCTGGCCGACCTGGCCAACTACGAGGCGCGCATCCGCCTGCCGCTGCACAGCACCTACCGCGGCTACGACATCTACGGCATGCCCCTTCCCTCGAGCGGCGGCGCGACCGTGGCCGAAGCGCTCAACATCCTGGAAGGCTACGAGCTGGCCTCCATGCCGCGCGCCCAGGCCGAGCACCTCTACCTGGAGGCCAGCCGCCTCGCCTTCGCCGACCGCAACGCCTACCTGGCCGATCCCGAATACCTGGACGCGCCGGTCGCCGGCCTGCTGTCGAAGCAGTACGCGGCCCAGCGCCGCAAGCTCATCCAGCAGCGCGCCGCGGCGAACGTGGCGGCGGGCGATCCCTACATCTTCCAGGACGACCAGAGCGTGCCCCTGCGTCCGCAAGCCCAGCGCATGCAGCCGGACAGCCTGCACACCACCCACCTGACGGTGTCGGACAAGGACGGCAATGTGGTCTCCTACACCTTCACCATCGAATCCTGGGGCGGCAGCGGCATCGTGGTGCCGGGCTATGGCTTCATCCTCAACAACGAGATGACCGACTTCGACTTCAGCGGCCCCCACCCCAACGTGCCGGAAGCCGGCAAGCGCCCGCGTTCCAGCATGGCGCCGACCATCGCGCTCAAGGACGGCAAGCCGGCCTTCAGCATCGGCAGTCCGGGCGGCTCCACCATCATCACCACGGTGCTGCAAACCATCGTCAATTACCTCGACCTCAAGATGCCGATGCACGAAGCCCTCGACGCGCCGCGCATCAGCGAACGCAATGGCGAGGCCAGCTCGATCGAGCCGGGCTTCGCGGGCAGCGCGCAGGCGCGCGCCCTGGAAGCCTTCGGCCACCGCTGGGAAGCGAAACCGGAGGAAATCGGCGCTGCGAATGCGCTGGTGTTCAACCCGGACGGCACCGTCACCGCCGTCAGCGAAGGCAAGCGCCATGGTGTCGGCACGGCCCTGGTGCAGCGGCGCGGGCATTGATCTTGAACGTTGTTTTACGGCAACTAAATTGACAGGAAACCATGCAGATTGGCGGACAAGCACATAGCAAGATGTCATACTCTTGCCTGCCTTTTTTAACGAACGATCGTATCTAGTCGTGCGTGCACTTGCTTCTCACACTCCCTCTACCGCCCTTGAATCGCGCGACGGTCCGCGCCGGATCTGCCGCGTCCGCGCTTGCATCGAGATTCCCGGCCCTCCGCCGCTGCACGGCCGCACGCTCGACGTCGGCCTGGGCGGCATGGGTCTGCTCCTGCCGCATGCGCTGCCCGGCGGCCTGAATTGCCGTGTGCGTTTCTCGCTGTTCATCCAGGCCGCCATCCACCACTTCGACCTGCCGGCCCAGACGGTGGCCAGCGTCTTCCTGCGCGACGATGTCCGCCTCAGCCTGCGCTTCACCCAGGTGCCGCCTGCGAGCGCCAAGCTGCTGGGCGACTACGTCCGCTTCCATCTTTCCTGAGCTTTCCTCAGCTTTCATGCTGCACAGGCGGCTTTTTCGTACCGCCGTGCACTACACTGTCGCCATACAAAAATAATCACAAGGAGACACCATGAGCAATTTCATCACCCTGCTGCCTACCCTCCTGATCGGCGCCCTGGCCCTGATCATGTTCGGACTCGGCCTGTCCCTCACGCTCGGCGACTTCCGCCGCCTGCTCGGCCATCCGAAGGCGGTGGTCGTGGCGCTGGCGCTGCAGGCCCTGGTGCTGCCGGCGATCTGCTACGGCCTCATCGTGCTGTTCGGTGTGCCGCCCGTCTACGCGGTAGGCCTGATGCTGCTGGCCGCCTCGCCGGGCGGCGTCTCGGCCAACCTGTTCAGCCATCTGTTTGGCGGGAACGTCGCCATGAACATCTCGCTCACGGCGATCAACACCCTGCTGTCCATCGTCAGCCTGCCGCTGATCGCCAACTTCGCCATCGACACCTTCTCGAAGAGCGGCCAGGTGGTGCCGATGCAGACCGGGAAGGTGATCGAGGTGATCGGCATCGTCCTGATCCCGGTGGCGGTCGGGATGCTGGTCAAGCGCCGCGCGCCCGGCTTCGCCGCCCGCATGGACAAGCCGATGAAGCGCTTCTCGATGCTGGTACTGGCCCTGCTGGCGATCATCGCCTTCGCCAAGGAATGGAGCGCCCTCACCTCGTCCTTCGCCACCATCGGCCTGGCCGTCATCGCCTTCAACATCCTGAGCCTGGGCCTGGGCTACTACGTGCCGCGCCTGCTGGGCATGGACAAGGCCAACGCCGTGGCGATCGGCTACGAGATCGGCATCCACAACTCGACCCTGGCGATCTTTGTCGCGGTATCGGTGCTGGGCGACTTCCAGCTGATGGTGCCGGCCGCGATCTACTCGATCAGCATGTACGTGTTCGCCACCGCGTTTGGTATGCTGGTGCTGGGCAAGCCGCAGGCGGCGCCCGCCGCCGCCCAAGCCTGAACGGAGAACACGCACCACCATGCCTTTGATTCACAGTAAGGGGACCAGCGCCCACGACGACATGCGATTCCGGGAGCTGTTCGAGCAGGCCCGCGTCAGCATCCAGATCCTGTCGCCCTCCGGCCTCACCCTGTGCGTGAACAAGGCATGGGAAGAGCTGTGGCATATCCGCGAAGGCAGCGAGGTCTACGCCTATGTCCTGAGCGAGGCCTACAACATCCTGCACGATCCGCAGCTGCACGCGACCGGGATCGCGCCCTACCTGGAGCGGGCCCTGGCCGGCGAACTGGTCGAGATCCCCGCCATCCGCTACGACACCGCGGAACTCGGCTATCCCGGCCCGGCGCGCTGGGTCACCGCGCGCGCCCATCCGATCAAGGATGCCGACGGCAGGCTGCTCGAAGTGATGCTGATGCACGAAGACATCACCAAGCGGGTCGAAGCGGAGACCGCCCTGCGCCAGCGCGAGGAACGCTTCCGCTCCTTGGTGATGGCGACCACGCACATGGTCTGGACCACCGCTGGCGACGGACGCGTGATCGACGACATGCCGTCCTGGCGCGCGTATACCGGCCAGAGCCGGGAGCAGACGCGCGACTTCGGCTGGCTCGACGCCCTGCATCCCGACGACCGCGAACACACCAGCCGCAAGTGGAACGAGTGCCTGGCGGCCAAGTCGGTCTTCGTCGGCGACTACCGGGTGCGGCGCGCCGACGGCGAATACCGCTGGACCGCCGTCAAGGCCGTGCCCATCCTGAACGAGGGCGGCGAAGTGCGCGAGTGGATCGGCACCAATACCGACATCGACGACGCGGTCGCCGAGCGCGCCGAGCTGGCGCAGCGCCTGCACCGCGAGCGCCGCCAGTCGGCCCTGCTGGCCAAGGTGGCGCGCGCCTCGCAGAACCTGCACGCCGCGCTGTCGAGCGAGGACATCGCCGGCACCCTGGCGCTGGAAGTGCGCGACATCCTGGGCGTGCGCCACGCCGAGGTCAAGCTGGGCGCCGAAGACGCCGCAGTGGATTTCGAACGCAGCCGCCTGAGCGTGCCGCTGGTGAGCCGCAAGGGCGGCCGCATCGGCCTCATACACGCCTCGGACAAGATCGAGGGCGAATTCAGCGACGAGGACGAGGCGATCCTGGTGCAGCTCGCGGCCATCGCCGCCAACGGCTTCGAGAACGCCCGCCTGTACGCCTCGCTGCGCGAGCAGGACCGGCGCAAGGACGAATTCCTGGCCATGCTCGCCCACGAGCTGCGCAATCCGCTGGCGCCGATCTCGGCGGCGGCCGAAGTGCTCAAGCTGGCGGCGAGCGACGCGTACGTGCGCCGCTCGAGTGAAGTGATCGGCCGCCAGGTGCGCCACCTGACGGCGCTGGTGGACGACCTGCTGGACGTGTCGCGCGTGACGCGCGGCCTGATCGAACTGGATCGCAAGGTGCTCGACATCGAGAGCGTGGTGGCCAGCGCGATCGAACAGGCGCGGCCCCTGCTGGAAACGCGCCGCCACCGCTTCGAGCTGGCCCTCGAGGCCGGCGCGGCGCGCGTGCTGGGCGACGCCACCCGGCTGGTGCAGGTCTTGACCAACCTGCTGAACAACGCCGCCAAGTACACGCCGCCGGGCGGCCATGTGCGCCTGACGGTGGCGCGCGCAGGCAGCGGCATCAACCTGCAGGTCAGCGACGACGGCATCGGCATCGAGCCCGGCCTGCTGCCCCACGTGTTCGACCTGTTCACCCAGGCCGAGCGCACGCCGGACCGTTCGCAGGGAGGCCTCGGCATCGGCCTGGCCCTGGTGCGCAACATGGTGGCCCTGCACGGCGGCGACGTCGAAGCACGCAGCGCAGGCGCCGGCCAGGGCAGCACCTTCACGGTCTGGCTGCCGACGGTCTGATTGCATCGTCCTTAGCGCTAGGCCTGAAGAGCACTGAGCACGTCTGTGATATGCAGCACATATCACAGGAATGGAAATGATGTATTGGACAACTCACGGCCGAGCAGGCACGCTAGGGCTTTCATTTGCGCAGCACGAGGAAATCCCATGCCAACTTACCGTTCCCGTACCACGACCCAGGGCCGCAACATGGCCGGCGCCCGCGCGCTGTGGCGCGCCACCGGCATGAAGGACGGCGACTTCGAGAAGCCGATCATCGCCGTCGTCAATTCCTTCACCCAGTTCGTGCCCGGCCACGTGCACCTGAAGGACCTGGGCCAGCTGGTCGCACGCGAGATCGAAGCGGCCGGCGGCGTGGCCAAGGAATTCAACACCATCGCCGTCGACGACGGCATCGCCATGGGCCATGGCGGCATGCTGTACTCCCTGCCCTCGCGCGACCTGATCGCCGACTCGGTCGAGTACATGGTCAACGCCCACTGCGCCGACGCCATGGTCTGCATCTCCAACTGCGACAAGATCACCCCCGGCATGCTGATGGCCGCGATGCGACTGAACATCCCGGTGGTGTTCGTCTCCGGCGGCCCGATGGAAGCGGGCAAGGTGGTCAAGGTCGTCAACAACGACCGCAAGGTGATCAAGCTGGACCTGATCGACGCCATGATCAAGGCCGGCGACGCCAATGTGTCCGACGCCGACGTGCTGGAAGCCGAGCGCTCGGCCTGCCCCACCTGCGGTTCCTGCTCGGGCATGTTCACCGCCAACTCGATGAACTGCCTGACCGAGGCGCTGGGCCTGTCCCTGCCGGGCAACGGCACCATCGTCGCCACCCATTCGGACCGCAAGGAGCTGTTCCTGCGCGCCGGCCGCCTGATCGTGGAACTGGCCAAGCGCCACTACGAACAGGACGACTACTCGGTGCTGCCGCGCTCGATCGCCACCAAGGCCGCCTTCGAGAATGCGATGGCGCTCGACGTCTCGATGGGCGGCTCGACCAACACCGTGCTGCACCTGCTGGCGGCCGCGCACGAAGCGCAGGTGGAGTTCACGATGGCCGACATCGACCGCATTTCGCGCGAGGTGCCCTGCCTGTGCAAGGTGGCGCCGATGACCGACAAGTACCACATCGAGGACGTGCACCGCGCCGGCGGCATCATCTCCATCCTGGGCGAGCTGGCGCGCGCCGGCCTGCTCGACACTTCCCTGCCCACGGTGCACAGCCCGACCATGGGTGAAGCGATCGAGAAGTACGACATCCGCCGCAGCGACGACCGCGAGGTCCACCAGCTGTTCCGCGCCGCGCCGGGCGGCGTGCCGACCCAGGTGGCCTTCTCGCAGTCCGAACGCTTTGATGCCAATGACCTGGACCGCAGCCTTGGCTGCATCCGCGACCGCGAGCACGCCTATTCGCAGGACGGCGGCCTGGCGGTCCTGTACGGGAACATCGCCGAGAAGGGCTGCATCGTGAAGACGGCCGGCGTGGATGAGAGCATCCTGCAGTTCTCCGGCAAGGCGCGCGTGTTCGAAAGCCAGGACGCGGCGGTCGACGCGATCCTCGGCGACACGGTCCATGCGGGCGACGTCGTCATCATCCGCTACGAAGGCCCGAAGGGCGGCCCCGGCATGCAGGAGATGCTCTACCCGACCTCGTACATCAAGTCCAAGGGCCTGGGCAAGGCCTGCGCCCTGTTCACCGACGGCCGCTTCTCGGGCGGCTCCTCGGGCCTGGTGATCGGCCACGCCTCGCCGGAAGCGGCCGAAGGCGGCGCGATCGGCCTTGTGGAAGAAGGCGACCTGATCGACATCGACATCCCGGCCCGCAGCATCAACCTGCGCGTGGCGCCGGAGACCCTGGCGCAGCGCCGCGCGGCGATGGAAGCGCGCGGACGCGACGCCTGGCAGCCTGTGAACCGCGAGCGCGTGGTGTCGCAGGCGCTGCAGGCCTATGCGGCGCTCACCACCTCGGCGGACCGCGGCGCGGTGCGCGACCTGTCGCAACTGAAGCGCTGAGTAAGTTTGCCTGATATCAATGGCCGGCTCACAGTGCTGGTCATTGTTGCCCGCTGTGGAGGAGCATGGCCATTGTCAGAAAAATCTATATTTTCTTCTGACAGAAATTGCTCGGCATAGTCAGAAATAATAGCTAATTTTTCGGACAGAGAATGAGCATCCTTGTCCGAAAAAAGTGCTAAAATTTCTGACATGAGCGCATCTCTTCCCGAGTCCCGCAATACCCCGAGGACGCGTGCACAGCACAAGCCCGGCACCGACGCGTCCATACGAAAGCTGATTTCCAAAGCATCTCCCGGAAAAGTCTTTAGTGCCGCCGACTTCGCCCATCTTGGGAGCCGTGCGGCCGTCGACAAGGCATTGTCACGCCTCCGTAATGAAGGAAAGCTGCGGCGCCTGGCCCGGGGAATCTACGACGTACCTCGAGAGCACGACATTTTCGGAATCCTCGAACCAGAGGCATCCACCATTGCCCAGTCGATCGAAAGAAAATCCGCTGTGCGCCTGCAACCCTCCGGAGCCTACGCGGCCAACCTGCTCGGTCTCAGCGAACAGGTACCGCTGAAGCCCAGCTTCCTGACTGACGGCCCCTCCCGTACCGTCATCGTCGGCCACCAGGCTTTGGTGTTGAAGCACACTACGCCCAAGAACATGGCGACTGCCGGCCGCATCAGTGGTCTGGTCATCCAGGCACTCCGCCACCTCAAGAAGGAAAATATTGGGCCGGATATGATCGCCAGTCTGAAACGCAGACTGACACGGGAAGATAAGGCGGTCCTGAAGCGGGACTATCCGCTCGCACCGGTCTGGATAGGCAACATCATGCGCGAGCTCGCCGAGGACGACAAATAGGATGGCCGATTTCAACAAGCTGCCGCCGGAGGAACAGGGGCGTGCATTCAGCCAGGCCGCGGCCAGGAAAGGCTGGGCGGCGCCGAGCGTGGAAAAGGACTACTGGGTATGCATCACCTTGGGGCATCTCTTCGCCATGCCCGAACTCGAAGGGCACCTGACCTTCAAAGGCGGCACTTCGCTGTCGAAAGCCTGGGGACTGATCGACCGGTTTTCTGAGGACATCGACCTGACGATTGGTAGAGAGCTCCTGGGCTTCGGTGGAAAGGACAGTCCGGAGCATGCCCCATCATCCAAGCAGATGCACAGGCGCTTGGCAAACCTGCGCAAGGACGCAGCGCTTTTCGTTCAAGGACGTGTGTTGCCAAGCCTGCGCGACCGTATCAGCCGTGATCTCGCCCAGCAGGACTGGTCGCTGGAACTGGACCCGGACGATCCGGACCAGCAAACAATCCTGTTCAACTATCCCAGCCGGTTCGAGGACAATGCAACACGCTATCTGCGACCGCGCGTAAAGATCGAATTCGGTGCACGCTCGGATCCCTGGCCGGCAGTACAGCGTCCGATCCAGCCCATCATTGCCGAACTGTTTCCGAAACTGGAAATCGCCCCGGTCCAGGTTCAGGTTCTGGCTCCCGAAAGGACCTTTTGGGAAAAGGCCATGCTATTGCATGAAGAGCGATTCCGCCCCGCAGACAAGGCGCGTCGCGGAAGGATGGCGCGTCACTATTACGACCTGTACAGCTTGATCGGCCACGGCGTCGCCCGCGCTGCGGCTGCGGACCTCACCCTTTTCGAACAAGTGGCTGCGCACAGGCGGGTGTTCTTCAGGCAGACGTGGGTAGACTATGCGACCCTTCATCCGGCCACGCTGGACGTTCTACCGACCGAGGAACAGGTCGACGAGTGGCGCAAAGACTACGCCGCCATGCGGGCGGAGATGTTCAGCACCGAGCCACCCGCGTTCGATCTCATTCTCCAGCGCGTGCGCGATTTTCAGGATGCGTTCCGGCTCGGCTTGTCCGCAGCCGGCGAGCAGGCGGCAATCGGCCCAGGCGGCTGAACTTCGCCGCCAGGGCCCCACCGCCGGGACCTGCGAATGACAGGCGAAAAAAAGCCGGGGCTCGAAGCCCCGGCAAATGGCGGGAGACACTTACAAAAGCAAAAACACACCAACAGGTACTACAGGCACTACAGGAACTACAAGATTTACAGGTGCGGCACGATCTGCGGCATCAGGTCGTCGAAGGTGCGGCCGACGCCGTTCTCGCCGATCGCATGCATCTTCCATTCGCCGTTGTGGCGATACAGCTTGGCCATGATCTGGGCCGTGTGCGAGCCCTGCACGGACAGGTTGAAGCGCGCCACTTCCTGATTGTTCGCCGCGTTGACCAGGCGGCAGTACGCGTTCTCGACGGTCGAGAAGTTCTGGCCGGTGAAGCTGTTCACGGTGAACACCAGCGACCTGACGCTTTCCGGCACGCGGTTCAGCTCCACCACGATCTGCTCGTCGTCGCCATCGCCCGCACCGGTGCGGTTGTCGCCGCTGTGGCTGATGCTGCCGTCACGGCTCTTGAGCTGGCGGAACCAGACCACGTCCACCGGACGGTTGGATTCGTCGAACAGCACGCACGAGGCGTCCAGGTCGACGCTTTCCGACTTGCCGCCGCCGAAGCCGAAGAAGCCCTTCGACTTGGCCACGTCCCAGCCCAGTCCCATCGTCACACGGTTCAGCGATCCGCCGGCTTCCTTCTCCAGCGAGATCTTCTGCCCCTTTTGCAAATTGACTGCCATGATGAATCCTTTCTTGGTTAGCCGCGCTGCGGCTGCTGCATCCAGGCCTTGAAGGCATTGCGGTTGCGCGAGCACACGTAGACCTTGCCTTTGCCCGAGAAGCGCAGCACCATGCCTTCGCCGCTGGTCTGGCTGTTGATCAGGTTGCCCAGGAAGCCGCCGCTGGTGCCGGTCGTGATCGAGATCTCGTAGCGCAAGGTGCTGTCCCAGCACACCACATGGGCGTTGTCGATGATGGCGTCCTTGCCCGGTTCGACGTCCAGCATGGACATGGAGCCGAAGCCCGACACCACCACCTGGCCGCTGCCCGTGGTCTCGGTCACGAAGAAGCCGCCGCTCTGCGCGAACAGGGCGTTGCCGATGTTCTGGGTGCGCACTTTCAGGTCGACGCCGTTGCTGGCCGCGACGAAGGCGCCGTCGCTGATGATGTACTGGTTCGGGCCGCAGTCGACGATCTGCATGGCGCCCGGCAGGGTCGGCGACAGCAGGCAGTCGCCATCGCCGCGCGTGGCTTCGATGTGCTGCTGGAAGAAGGACTCGCCGTTGGCGAAGGTGCGCATCAGGGCGCTGCCCAGGCCACCCTTCATCTTGCCCTTCAGGTCGAGCGTCGATTCCATCATCACCATCGCGTCGGATTCGCAGTAGATGGTCTCGCCGCGGCGCATCGACACGTGCAGGAAGGGATCGACATCCCCGGTCACGGTAAATACTGGCATGGTGGACTTCCTTTCTTCAGGCGGCCTCTCGCGAGGCCGCCGCCTGTTAATGAATTAAACGTTGACGCCGTAGTTGCGGGCGAGTGGCCCCAGGCCGCCGGCGAAGCCCTGGCCGATCGCGCGGAACTTCCAGTCGGCGCCGTTGCGGTACACCTCGCCGAAGATCATCGCGCCTTCGGTCGAGCTGTCTTCCGACAGGTCGTAGCGGGCGATTTCCTGGTTGTTGCCGGCGTTGACGCAGCGGATGAAGGCCTTGCCGACCATGCCGAAGTTCTGGCGGCGGCTCTCGGCGTCGTGGATGGTCACGCCGAGCACCACCTTGTCGACGTCGGCCGGGACCTTGGTCAGATCGATCGAGACGGTTTCGTCGTCGCCTTCGCCTTCGCCGGTGCGGTTGTCGCCGGAGTGCACGACCGAACCGTCGCTTGATTTCAGGTTGTTATAGAAGATGAAATCGCTGTCCGAGCGGACCTTGCCGGACGAGTTCAGCAGAAACACGGCGCCGTCGAGGTCGAAGGCTGCGCCATCGGTGGCGCGCGTGTCCCAGCCGAGGCCGACCTTCAGCTGGGTCAGGCCAGGAGCTTCCTTCGACAGGTTGACGTTGCCGCCTTTTTGCAGACTGATTGCCATGATGTGAATCTCCTAAAGTAGGACTACATGTGAACACCTGGGTACTACCGCAGCGAGCTGGTGTTCTGCCGCTCGCCGGGGTTCTTGCCGCGCCGTCCCGCAGGACGGCGCGCTTGTTGCTTAGGCCGGCAGTTTCTCTGCGCCGCTGGCTTCCAGCGCGGCCTGCTGCTTCTTGTAGCGCATCGAGCTCCACAGCGAGGCGGCGATGAAGGCCACACCCGTCAGGCCCGTCACCAGCTCGGGCACGTGGAACTTCATACTCGCCAGCATGATCACGGCCAGGATACCGATCGCGTAGTGGGCGCCGTGCTCCAGGTAGACAAATTCGTCCAGGGTGCCCTTCTTGACCAGGAAGACGGTCATCGAACGCACGAACATCGCGCCGATCGCCAGGCCCAGCATGATGATCACGACGTCGGTGGTGATCGCGAAGGCGCCGATCACGCCGTCGAAGCTGAACGATGCATCCAGCACTTCGAGGTACAGGAAGCCGCCGATACCGCCGCGCTTGACCATGTCGCCCACTTCGCCGCCGCCTTCTTCGCCCTTCTCCAGCAGGCTGGAGATCATGTCCACGCCGACGTAGATCAGGATGCCCCACATGCCGGCGATCAGGACCAGCATCTTCTGCGCCTCTTCGACGTAGGTCGTGCTGAACAGCAGCGCGGCGATCGCGATCATCACCGAGATCGAGGACACCTTGCCCAGCGAACCCAGCTTGCGCTCGAAGTGGCCCAGCCAGTGGACTTCCTTCTCGTCATCCAGCAGGAAGTTCAGGAACACCAGCAGCAGGAACATGCCGCCGAAGGCCGCCACTTCCGCGTGGTGGTTGGTCAGGTGCGACGAGAACGATTTCGGATCCGTCAGCGCCAGGTTCCACACGTCCATCATGCCCAGGTCTGCGGCCACGGCCACGATCACCAGCGGGAACACGAGGCGCATGCCGAACACGGCGATGATCATGCCCAGGCCCAGGAACAGCTTGAGCCAGAACTCGTCCCAGCCCTTGAGCACCGAGGCGTTGACCACGGCGTTGTCGAAGGACAGCGAGACCTCCATGATCGACAGGATGGCCGCGACACCGATCGCGGTCATCGCGCCGGCCAGGCCGCTGTGTTCATAGCCCCACCAGCCCGCGAGCGCGAGGCAGACGAAGGTCACAAAAAATGACCCTGTGAAATGCTTCATTGGTTTTCTCCCGTTGAATATAAAAATTAATGTGGACGCAGTGTAGGCTTTTGCAACATCATGGAAAAGCGAAGATAATCGAAGAGTTACTTCTAAAAAACGGAAGAAATGAAAAACACTCCCCCGAATTTCCGCCACCTGCACTACTTCTGGGTGGTCGCCAAGGAAGGCAGCATCACCCGCGCCGCCGAGCGCCTGGGCCTGGCCATCCAGACCGTCAGCACCCAGCTGGCCCTGCTGGAACAGTCTTTCGGCAAGGCCTTGTTCACCCAGCAAGGCAGGCGGCTGACCCTGACCGAAGCGGGCCGCCTGGTCCTGTCCTACGCGGACCAGATCTTCCTGCTGGGCGAGCAGATGCAGGAAGCGCTGGACGAATCCGGCAGCTCGCGCCTGCGCCTGACGGTGGGCATTTCGGATTCGCTGCCCAAGTTCACCGCCTACCGGTTGCTGGAAGTCACGACCCAGCTCGACAAACAGGTCAGGCTCGTGTGCTACGAAGACCAGTATGAAGCGCTTCTCGGCGACCTGGCGCTCCACAAGCTCGACGTGGTGCTAACCGACCGCGCGGTGCCGACCGGCACCACCCTGCGCGTGTTCAGCCACCTGCTGTCGGAAAGCGAGATGTTCGTGGTCGGCGCCCCGCACCTGGCCGACAGCTACCGCGAAGGCTTCCCGCGCTCGCTGCACGGCGCTCCCTTCCTGCTGCCCACCCGCGACACCGCATTGCGCGGCAAGATCGACGCCTGGTTCGAGCGCCATGGCATCCACCCCGACGTGGCCGGCGAATTCGAGGACAACGCCCTGCTCAACACCTTCGGACGGCGCGGGCTGGGCCTGTTCTTTACCCCGGCCGCGCCGGCCGCCCAGATCGAGATCCAGCTCGGCGCGGCCCTGGTCGGCCGGGTGCCCGAGGTACGCGAGCATTTCTACGCGATCTCGAACGAACGCAAGATCAAGCATCCGGCGGTCGAGGCCATCCTCAACGCGGTACACGAAGGCGCGCTGGCCAACGGTTGAGTGATTGAGCGGTACAATGGTGGCGGCTTTGCCTTTTGTTAACTCTTCAACTTTATGGAAAACTTTCTATTCGTCGTTCTTGCGCTCTTCCTGGTTGCGCTGAACGGCTTCTTCGTGGCGGCCGAATTCGGCATCGTCACGTTGCGCAAGACCCGTGTCCGGGCCATCGCCAAGACGGCGGGGCTGCGCGGACGCATCCTGGCCAAGGTGCACGGCCAGCTCGACGCCTACCTGTCGGCTTGCCAGCTGGGCATCACCCTCGCCTCCCTGGGCCTGGGCTGGGTCGGCGAGCCGGCCTTCGCCAGGCTGCTCGAACCGCTGTTCGCCCTGGCCGGCGTCACCTCGCCCGAAGTGATCCATGGCGTGTCCTTCATCATCGCCTTCTCGGTGATCTCCTTCCTGCACATCGTGGTGGGCGAGCTGGCGCCGAAAACGCTGGCGATCCGCGTACCGGAATCGGTGGCGCTGTGGTGCGCCCTGCCGCTGTACGCCTTCTACTGGTCGATGTATCCGGCGATCTGGCTGCTCAACGCCAGCGCCAACACGGTGCTGCGCCTGGCCGGCCTGGCCGGCGCCGGCAGCCACGACACCCATTACTCGACCGACGAACTCAAGCTCATTCTGCGCACCAACACCAGCACCAGCGCGGGCGAAAGCAAGGGCGGCTCGGACGGCAAGTTTACCCACGACGAGCGCAACATCCTGGCGCAATCGCTCGACTTCAGCCAGCTGGCGGTGTCGGACCTGATGCGCCCGATTAACGAGGTGAGCGCGCTGTACGCCAGCCGCGGCCTGGAGCAGAACCTGGAGACGGTGCGCCGCAACCGCTTCTCGCGCTATCCCTATTTCGACCAGGACGGCGAGGAAGTGCTGGGCGTGATCCACCTGAAGGACCTGTTCTTCGCCTTGCAGGCCGGGCGCGCGATCACCGACCTGACCCAGTTCCTGCGCCCGGTCGAGACGATCTCGGCGCGCACCCCGGCCCAGGACATCTTCCGGCGCTTCCGCAGCGGCGCCCCGCACTTCGCCCTGATCGGCGAAAAGGGCAAGCGCCCGGTCGGCTTCATCACCCTCGACAACCTGCTGGGCGCGATGGTGGGCGAGATCCGCGACGAATTCCGCCTCAACGAGAACGACTGGCTCAAGCAGGCCGACGGCACCTACATCGGCAAGGCCAGCCTGCCGATCTTCTCGCTCGAGCGCGTGCTCGGCATCGATATCGACAACGAAGAGATGGGCCTGGACGACGTGGAATCGGTCGGCGGCCTCTTGATGGCCAAGCTGGGCGATATTCCCAAGCAGGGCCAGCGCATCGAATTCCCGCGCTTCGACGTGGTGGTGAAAAAGATGAACGGGCCGCGCATCCTGCTGGTCAAAGTATTTCCAAGACTGGAACGCGGCGACGGCGATGACGACCAGGATTGACGAGGCATTGGGGAAACCGGCATGAGTGTCCAGCGACGCAACAACGTCCATATCGTCGGCGGCGGCGACGCCACCCTGGTGTTCGCGCATGGCTTCGGCTGCGACCAGAACATGTGGCGCTTCCTGGCGCCCTACTACGCGACGCGCTACCGCACCGTGCTGTTCGACCTGGTCGGCAGCGGCCAGTCCGATCACGCCGCCTACGACCGCGGCAAATACGGCAGCCTGCACGGCTACGCCGACGACCTGGTCGAGATCGTCGACGAGTTCGGCAAGGGGCCGGTGGTCTTCGTCGGCCATTCGGTGAGCGCCATGATCGGCATGCTGGCCACCATCAAGGCGCCCGAGCGCTTCGCGGCCCAGGTCATGATCGGCCCTTCGGCCTGCTACCTCAACGACGGCTATTACCTGGGCGGCTTCGCCAGGCGCGACCTCGAGGAACTGCTCGCCAGGATGGAAGAGAACTACCTGGAGTGGTCGACGGCGATGGCGCCGCTGATTATGGGCGCGCCCAACCAGCCCAAGCTGGGCAAGGAGCTGACCGACAGCTTCTGCCGCAGCAATCCCGACATCGCGCGCCACTTCGCGCGCGTGACCTTCCTGTCCGACCTGCGCGACGAGGTGTGCGCGTCGAACACGCCGGCCCTCATCCTCCAGTGCACGGACGACCTGATCGCGCCGCGCACGGCCGGCGAGTTCCTGCAGCGGCAGCTGCCGCGCGCCAGCCTGCGCATGATCGAAAACATCGGCCATTGCGCGCACATGAGCGCGCCGGGGGCCTGCGTGCGCGAGATCGACGCCTACCTGGCCGGCGTCCTGCGCTGACCGCTATCCCATACGCATAGGGCGCACGGTTGAAACAGATGGCATCGTAAATTGTAAAAAAGATATAATCCACAGTTGATGAGCGGGCCTTCGCTCCTTCGACCGAGAGTATGATGTCCATCATTACCAGAAACAATGTGCGCGTCACGGGCGACGGCGCGGCAACGATGATGTTCGCGCATGGTTTTGGCTGCGACCAGACCATGTGGCGCTTCATGGCCCCGGCCTTCGCGGACCGCTACCGCACCGTTACCTTCGATCTTACCGGCAGCGGCGGCTCGGACCTGCGCGCCTACGACCACGCCCGCTACGGCAGCCTGCACGGCCATGCCGACGACGTGCTGGAGATCCTCGACGCCTGTGGCGCCACCGGCCCGGTGGTCTTCGTCGGCCATTCGGTCAGCACCATGATCGGCCTGCTGGCCACCATCAGGGCGCCGGAACGCTTCGCGGCCCAGGTCATGGTCGGCCCCTCGCCCTGCTACATCAACGACGGCGACTACGTGGGCGGGTTCAGCCGCGCGGACATCGACGAGCTGCTCGAGACGATGGAAGCGAACTACCTCGGCTGGTCGAGCAGCATGGCCCCCGCCATCATGGGCGTCCCCGGACGTCCGGATCTGCGCCAGGAATTGACCGACAGCTTCTGCCGCAACGACCCGGAAATCGCCAAGCACTTCGCCCGCGTCACCTTCCTGTCCGACCACCGCGCGGACCTGCCGCTGTCGCGCGTGCCGGCGCTGATCCTGCAGTGCAGCGACGACCTGATCGCCCCGCGCTCGGTAGGCGACTACCTGCACCGCCACCTGCCGGCCAGCACCCTGCACGTGATCGAGAACATCGGGCACTGCCCGCACCTGAGCGCGCCGACCGAGAGCTCGCAAGCGATCGACGCCTTCCTGGCCCAGACCTTGCGCTGACGTGGCCGATGCCCTGCCCGCCGGCGACTTCCTGTTCGAGCATGCGGCCTGCGGCCTGCTGCTGACCGACCAGGCGGGCCTCATCCTGCGCGCCAACACCATGGCGCGGTGCTGGCTCGGCTACGAACCAGGCGAGCTGGAAGGAAAGCTGCGCATGCTCGACCTCCTGCCGGTCGGCGCGCGCCTGTTCCATCACACCCACTGCCTGCCGATCCTGCAGGTGCAGCGCTCGGTGGCCGAGATCCAGGTCGACCTGCGCAACCGCGCCGGCGAACGCTTCCCGGTGCTGATCAACATCGTGCGCTCCCAGGAAGGCGGCCTCCACTTCGACCAGTGGGCGCTGTTCAAGGCCGTCGACCGGCGCGCCTACGAGCGCGAGCTGCTGGCGGCGCGCAAGGCCGCCGAGGCGGCGCTGGAAGCGCGGCGCGGCGCCGAGGCGCGGCTGCAGGAAGCGAATGCCCGCCTGTCGGCGCTCGACCGCCGCAAGGACGAATTCCTGGCCACCCTGTCGCACGAGCTGCGCAATCCACTGGCGCCCATGCGCAGCGCACTCGACGTCCTCAAGCTGAAGTTCGGCGCCAGCGCCGACGAGCGCCTGCTGCGGGCCTTCGACCGCCAGCTGCGCCATCTCACGCGCCTGGTGGACGACCTCATGGAAATCTCGCGCATCACCCAGGGGCGGATGCAGCTGCGCCGCGAGGCGGTCGAACTCAGCGCCCTGGTGCACGCCGTCGCCCACGATGTGGCGCCGGTCATGGACGCCGCCCGCCACACCCTGCGGCTGCGCGTGGCCCAGCCGCCCGTGGTCGTCGACGGCGATGCGACGCGGCTGGCCCAGGTGATCATCAACCTGCTCACCAATGCGGCCAAGTACACGCCCGAAGGCGGCCTGGTCGACCTGGAACTCGATTGCGATCCCGGCCACGCCACGATCCGGGTGCGCGACAACGGCATCGGCCTGCCTGCCGACGCGCTGGCGAGCGTGTTCGACATGTTCTCCCAGCTGGAACCCGCCCTCGAACGCGCAAAAGGGGGATTGGGCATCGGCCTGGCCATGGTGCGCGGCATCGTCGCCCTGCACGGCGGCAGCGTGCGCGCCGACAGCGAGGGTCCCGGGCGTGGCAGCACCTTCAGCATCACCCTGCCGCTGGCTGCGGGCGCCGCCTGCCATGCAGGCATGGATCCTGGTGAGGAGGTGGCGCCGGCCCGCCCCGCCGCCGCCGCCGCCGTCCGCATCCTGATCGTCGACGACAACGTGGATGCGGCCGACACGCTGGGCATGGCGCTGGAGCTGTTCGGCTGCGAGACCAGGATCGTTCACACGGCGGCGGCCGCGCTGGAACTGGCGCCCGCATTCGCGCCGCAAGTGGCGCTGCTCGATATCGGCCTGCCCGACATGACCGGCTACGAGCTGGCTCGCCGGCTGAGGGCCTTGTCCGGCCTGCAGCGCGTCACGCTGATTGCCGCCACCGGCTGGGGACAGCAGAAAGACCGGGAGCTGGCCTTCGACGCGGGATTCGATCACCACCTGACCAAGCCGATCGACCTGGAACGGCTGCTGCTGCTGCTGGCGGCCGAACGGCCCTGAGGGCCGCACGCCCTACTGCTTGACGATCTGGTCCTTGGTGCCGGTCCACTCGCTCATCAGGGAATAGCCGACCGCCAGCAGGACCGGGCCGATGAACATGCCGACGAAGCCGAAGGCGATCACCCCGCCCAGCACGCCGAGCAGGGTGAGCAGGAAAGGCAGGCTGCTGCCGCGGCTGATCAGCATCGGGCGCACCACGTTGTCGACGCCGCTGATCAACAGGGCGCCCCAGACCGCCATGAAGATGGCCCAGCCGGTTTCGCCCTGCGCGAACAGCCACAGCGCCGCCCCGCCCCACACCAGCGGCGGGCCCACCGGCACCAGCGAGGACAGGAACACCAGCACCGACAGCAGGGGCACGGCCGGCACCCCGGCGATGAAGAAGCCGATCGCCGCCACGATGGCCTGGGCCAGCGCGGTGCCGAGCAGGCCGTACATCACGCCGCGCACCGTCTGGCTGACGGTGTGCTGCACCGATTCGGCGCCCTCGCCCATGACCTTCTTCATGGTCACGGCGATCACGTCGAGCAGCGCGTTGCCGTCGCGGTAGAAGAAGAAGCTGACGAAGGCCGCAAGGCTCATCTGCATCACGCCGGTGCCGAGCATGATGCCGCCGGCCAGCAGCCAGCGGCGCGCCGGCTCCACCATGCGCTGGGCCAGTTCCACCATGCGCTCGCGGCTGGCGATCAGCTGGCGCAGGTAGGTGTCGACCGACTCGCCCACCAGCGGAATCTCGCGCAGCCAGGACGGCGGCACCAGCTCGCGGTGCTCGACCAGGCTGCGCAGCTCTTCGAAACCGCGGGCGACGTCGTCGGCCAGGTTGTAGGCGACCATCGACAGCGGGAAGATGACCAGGAAGGTCAGGGTCAGCGTCATCGTCAAGGCCGCCAGGCTGCGGCGGCCGCGCATGGCGCGCAGCAGGCGCAGGTAGAGCGGCCAGGAAGAGATGACGACGGCGGCCGCGAACAGGATCGCGGCGAGGAAGGGTTTAAGAACGTAGAGGCAGCCCAGCGTCAGCAGGACGACAATGGCGATACGGGTGTAGTTCCTGCCCTGAGCTTGTTCCATGCCTTCGATGGGAGTTGGTATTTACGCCATCATAACAGCTGGCGCAGGTCGTGCGCGATGGGCGCCGGGCCCTGGCCGTGGCGCAGGAACAGGCGCACCTTGCCTTCGCGGTCGAACACATAGCTGCCGGCGGTGTGGTCGATGGTGTAGCTGCCCGCGCTGTTTTCCGACCCGGCGCCCGGCACCTTGCTGAAGAAAACCTTGAATTCCTTGGCCGTGCGCGCGGTGTCTTCCAGGCTGCCGCGCAGGCCCAGGAAGCGCTTGTCGAAAGCGGGCACGTAACTGGCCAGCAGTTCCTGGGTGTCGCGCTCGGGGTCGAGGGTCACGAACAGCACCTGCACTTCGTCGGCGGCGGGGCCGAGTTCCTTCAGCACGGCGGCCATTTCGGCCATCGTGGTCGGGCACACGTCGGGGCATTGGGTATAGCCGAAGAACAGCACCACCAGCTTGCCGCGGAAGTCCTGCAGGGTGCGCGGCTTGCCGGTATGGTCGACCAGCGAGAAGCCCTTGGCGTAGTCGAGCCCGGTCACGTCGACATTGTTGAAGGCGGCCGTCTTGCCGCCGGCCCGGTCGGCGATCTTGTCGCAGCCGGCGGCCAGTACCGTCGCCGCGGCCAGTATCAGGATGGTCAGGAGTCGCTTCATGGCAAACCGCTTCATAGCAAACCTCATGTCGGTACCGGCCGGGAGCCGGTAAAAATCGGGCCGGAACCCGGTCAGAACCGGAAGTAATGGTCGACCAGCAGCGCCGCGAACAGCAGCGAGAGGTAGACGATCGACCAGGTGAAGGTCTTGCGCGCCGCCATGTCGCTGTAGTGGCGGTGCACGCGCCAGGAGTGGCGCAGGAAGATCGCATTGAGCACGACGGCGGCCGCCAGGTAGATCAGGCCGCTCATGCCCACCGCGAAAGGCAGCAAGGTGGTGGCGGCCAGGGCCACCGTGTACAGCCACACCTGCAGGCCGGTGAAGCGCATGCCGTGGGTAATCGGCAGCATCGGCAGGCCGGAACGGGCATAGTCGTCGCGGCGGTACATGGCCAGCACCCAGAAGTGCGGCGGCGTCCACATGAAGATGATCAGGACCAGCAGCCAGGCCTGCATCGGCACCTCGCCCGCCACCGCGGCCCAGCCCAGGGCGGGCGGCATGGCGCCGGACAGGCCGCCGATCACGATGTTTTGCGGGGTATTCGGCTTGAGCAGGAGGGTGTAGATGAAGGCGTATCCGACGAAGGTGACGAAGGTCAGCCACATCGTCAGCGGGTTGACGAAGGCGTACAGGATCCACATGCCCAGGCCGCCGATCAGGGCGGAGAACAATATGGTCTGGGTCTGGCTCAGTTCGCCCATGGCGGTGGCGCGGCGCGCCGTGCGGGCCATGCGCGCGTCGATCTCGGCCTCGACCAGGCAATTGACCGCGAAGGCGGCGCCCGCCAGCAGCCAGATCCCGGCGGTACCGGCGATCAGGACCTGCCAGCCCGGGAAACGGTCGGTGGCGAGGAACATCCCGATTACCGCGCAGAACACCGCCAACTGGGTGACGCGCGGCTTGGTGAGGGTCCAGTACTGCGAGAACCGGCTCGGGCTTTTGTGGATGGCTGTCTGGGTTGTCATCAATTTAGGTCTTGCTGCGGCGCCGGCTTCGGCGCCGCGTGTTCACTGCTCTCGCTGCGGCGCGATCAGCGCCGGGTGCGTGCTATGGCGGCGGACGATCGTGCCGTGGCGCCGCCGGCCATGTCGAGTTGGAATTTCACCCGGTAGTTTAACATGGTCACCAGCAGTACCAGCAGGGCCGCCCCGGCGTTATGCAGGACCGCGATGGCCAGCGGGAAATCGAAGTAGACCGTGGCGACGCCCGTGAACAGCTGGACCGCCAGCACCAGGGCCAGGCGTTGCGCCGTCGGGCGCAGGCTGGCGTGCGGCAAGGCCTTCCATATCGCGAAGCCCAGCACCAGCGTGACCACGATTGCGGACATGCGGTGTACCCAATGGATCGCCACCAGGGCCGTGAACGGCAGGTAGTGGCCGGCGGCGGTCTTGCCCAGCTCGCGCCACAGGTGGAAGCCGTGCTCGAAGTCCATTGGCGGCACCACCTGGCCGTCGCACAAGGGGAATTCGTCGCAGGCCAGGGTTGCATAGTTAGTGCTTACCCACCCGCCCAAAGCGATCTGCACGGCCACGGCGGCGGCGGCCAGCAGCGCCAGGGTGCGCAGCTGGCGCAGCACCGCCGGGGCGATGGTGGCGCCGCCCGAAATGGCCTTCGGCTTGATCAGGAAGTCCTCGCGTCCGCCCAGCCAGGTCAGCATGGCCAGCAGGGCCATGCCCAGCAGCAGGTGGATGGTGACGATGACCGGCTGCAGCTTGAGGGTGACGGTCCAGGCGCCGAAGGCGCCCTGGATGCAGACGAACACGAACAGCGCCAGCGGCATGGCCGGCTTGAAGGCCTGGTTGCGGGTGCGGCGCCATTGCATGATGGAGGTGAACAGCAGCGCCATGATGATCACGCCGATGCCCATCGCCAGGTAGCGGTGGATCATCTCGATCCAGGCCTTGACCACGGTCACCGGGCCGGTCGGCATCGCCGCTTCGGCGGCGGCGATCTCCTCGTGCGCCAGGAAGGGATTGGCCATGCCGTAGCAGCCCGGCCAGTCCGGGCAGCCCAGGCCGGAATCGGTCAGGCGGGTGAAGCCGCCGAAGACGATCAGGTCGAAGGTGAGGAAGACCGCCACCCAGACCAGCTTGCGGTACTTGTTGGCGTCGGCAGACATCCAGACCATGGCCAGCGGCAGGCTGGCGACCAGCAAGCCCATCGCGGCCAGCCGCAGTATCGAGGAAGCTTGCATCTGCGTTATCCGATCGCCGAGGCCTTGAGCAGTTTGGCGAGGTCCTTGTAGACCTTGCGGGTATCAGGGTCCTTGGGGAAGCGCATCATCAGGTTGCCGAGCGGGTCGATCAGGTAGACGTGGTCGCTTGCGCCGGTGCCGGACTCGGCAGGCAGCCATTTGCCGACCGCGTCGGCCGGGGCGCGCAGCAAGGTCACACCCTCGAGCAGGTCGACGTCCTGGCCCTCGGCGTCCTTGTAGCGGCGCAGCGCCGCGGTATCCACGGGCTTGTCGTCGAGGACGAGCCAGACGCGCTGCATGCGGTCCATGTTCTTGCCCTGCATGAGGCGCCACTGGCGCATGGCGTGCAGCTGCTCCTGGCAGGCTTGATGACATTCGCCGCCACCGGCCCTGACCATGAGCCACTTGCCCGACATCTGTTCCAGCGTGCGCGGCTGGCCCTCGAGCGTGGTCGACGCCAGCTTGGGGATCGGGTAGTTGCGCGGATCGAGGATGGCGCCGTAGTTGGTGCGTCCTTCCGGCTTGAAGACGTAGTAAGTCAGGTAGGAAGCGATCAGCGGCGAGGCGCACACGAACAGCACGAGGAGCAGTTTCCAGCGTCCGACGCTGCGTGCCTTGGCGGGATCGGTCACGCCGGAGTCAATCACGTTTTTTTGAA
Source organism: Massilia sp. ZL223 (assembly GCF_018119395.1). GTDB lineage: Bacteria > Pseudomonadota > Gammaproteobacteria > Burkholderiales > Burkholderiaceae_D > Telluria. The sequence continues at coordinate 12,054 of NZ_JAGPWD010000028.1, read as the reverse complement.
CCACTTCGAAATCCCGTTATCACAAAAAAGAGAATGGCCATGGCCGCCAGCGCATACCACTGGAAGGCGTAGCCGCGATGCTTGTCGATGCCGCTGGATGGCAGCGGCCAGTCGCGCGCCAGCTTGTCGCCTGGTGCGGCGGGAGCCGTCTGCTGCACCAGGAAAGGTGCGAGCGGCAGTCCGCTGGCGCGCGCCAGGTCCTGCGGCGCCAGGTTCTGCACCAGCTCGCCCGGCTTGAGCGCCTGCCCGCCACCCAGCTCCATCACCTTGCCGGCCGAGGCGACCACCTGGCCCTCCACGGTGACCAGGCCCGCCGGCGTGGAGAACGGCGGCAGCTTGCCGTATTCCGCCTGGCGCGGCAGCCAGCCGCGCAGCACCAGCACATGCGTGCCGGCGCCCGCTATTTTAAACGGCATGGCCAGGACATAGCCGGGCTGGCCGTTCATCGGGCGGTTGGAAAGGAAGACGGGCCAGTTGGAGACGAATTCGCCGCTCATGCGGATGCGGCGGAATTCCAGCTGGGCCGTATCGGAGGACGGCGCGGCAGCTGCGGCGGGACCGAGCACGAGCGGTGGCTCGGCACTACGGGCCGCCAGGCGCGCCTGCAGCTCGGTTTTCTGGGCCGCCCTGCCCTGCTGCCAGTTGCCGAGCAGGATGCCGATGGCGGCGACAACCAGTGCCGCAATGAAAGGAATGAGGCGAAAATGGAAGGCGATCCGCATTACAATGGTGCCTCAACCTTTCCCGGGCCACCCATGAAACTCTTTGTTGCCATCGCCTTCATCCTGATCCTTGCCAGCCTGGGGTCGGCCCTGTTCTTCCTGATGCGCGACAAGGGCCGCAGCAACCGCACCGTGAATGCGCTGGCGATGCGGGTGGGCTTGTCGATTACCTTGTTTCTTTGCCTGCTTGCTGCGTACAAGATGGGGTGGATTGCGCCGACGGGGATTCGTTAAGCCGTATCGGTACGCTGCCGACTTGGGTCCCGGCCTTCGCCGGGAGTCGTAGGCGCCAGTGGCGCGTGCGACGGTTTCTCGGCTGCGGACTGACGGCTTAAGCCTCGATACGCTGCTTTAGCACGTCGTTCCGGCGAAGGCCGGAACCCAAGTTTGCACGCCAACCTCTACCGCTTCCACCACCCGCAGCCTGAAAACAATAGGGACGGCCAGCAACGACCGTCCCCATCAATTTCAATCCTTACCGCTTACAGCCAGTACACCACCACGTACAGGCCCAGCCACACCACGTCCACGAAGTGCCAGTACCACGCCGCACCTTCGAAACCGAAGTGATTCTCCGCCGTGAAGTGCCCTTTCAGCACACGGTACAGGATCACCGACAGCATGATCGCGCCCATGGTCACGTGGAAGCCGTGGAAACCGGTCAGCATGAAGAAGGTCGAGCCGTAGATGCCCGAGGTGAGCTTCAGGTTCAGTTCCTGGTAGGCGTGCATGTATTCATAGACCTGGAAGCCCATGAAGATCGCGCCCAGCAGGATGGTGGCGAACAGCCAGAACGCAGTCTTCGAGCGGTGGCCGGCGCGCAGCGCGTGGTGCGAGATGGTCAGGGTCACGCCCGACAGCAGCAGCAGCGCGGTGTTGATGGTCGGGATCGGGAACGGGCCCATGGTCTGGAAGTTGTCCACCACGCCCGCCGGGCCGGTGTTGCCCCAGACCGGTGCGAAGTCCGGCCAGATGAACTTGTGGTCCAGGTCCGACAGCCAGGGCATGGTCACCGCACGGGCGTAGAACAGCGCGCCGAAGAAAGCGCCGAAGAACATCACTTCGGAGAAAATGAACCAGCTCATCGACCAGCGATAGGACACGTCGATGCGCTTGCTGTACATGCCGCCTTCGGATTCGCCGATGGCGTCGCCGAACCAGAAATACAGCACCATCAGCATGGCGACGATGCCGACCAGGCAGACCGCCGGGCCCCAGGGCAGGCTGTTGACCCAGCCCGAGGCGCCGGCCATGGTGACCAGCATCGAAATGCCGGCAAGCATAGGCCAGCGCGATGGGCCAGGCACGTAGTAGTAAGGTGCGCTGTGCGGCGAACCCACTGGCGAAGTCGTTGGCGAACTCATCTTTATCTCCTCAATCAAACTCTTTTGAATTGTCGGGTAGTTCTTATCACTTGGATCCCGGCCTCCGCCGGGATGACGACTCAGGCGTTATCGGTCGTGTTCCCATAACGTGATCGCCTTGATTCCTTTACTGCGACACCGCGAACCTGACCGCCAGCAGGAGCAGGCCGATGAACAGCGCCGCTCCGATCAGCCCGGCGATGATGACATGCACCGGGTTCAGGTTCGCCGCATCGCTCTCATAGTCGCGGCGCTTGCGCACTCCGAAGAAGGACCAGAACACTGCCTTCATCGTGGCAAGGAAGCTGGCCTTGCGCTGGTGCGGTTTCTCGTCCACGCCTGCTCCTTACTTCGCCGCCACGGTTTTCACGCCGCTCATGCCGCCGATCTCGAAGAACGTGTACGACAGCGTGATGTTCTTCACTTCGCGCGGCAGCGCCGGATCGATGAAGAACACCACCGGCATCTGGCGCGCCTCGTTCGCCTTCAGGGTCTGCTCCTGGAAGCAGAAGCAATCGACCTTCTTGAAGTGCGGCGTGGCGGACTGCGGCGCGTAGCTCGGAATCGCCTGCGCCTTGACCACCCTCGCCTGCGTGTTGACCACCTCGTACACGACCGTGGTCAGCTCGCCCGGATGCACCTCGATGCTGCGCTGGGTCGGGCGGAAACGCCACGGCCCCTGCGCATTGCCGTCCAGCTCGATCGTGATGCGGCGCGAACGGTCGACCTGGGTGTTCGTCGGCGCCTCCACGAAGCCGTCCTTCTGGGTCAGCACGTTAATGCCGAGCACCTCGCAGATCTGGCGGTACATCGGCACCAGCGCGTAGCCGAAACCGAACATCATCACCGCCACCACCACCAGTTTTCCCAGGGTGCTGCGGTTCAGGCGCCGGATGCGGCTGTTGGTCGGGTTCATCCCCGGCTCCCGGTTCAGCTCAGCAGCGTGAACTTGACGAACACGCTGATGAAGAAGAACAGCGCAATCCCGCCCAGCACCAGGGCGGTTTTCAGATTGCTCGGCTTGCGAACTTCCTGGGTCATGATTACTTCACCAGCGGCGGGGTTTCGAAGGTGTGGAACGGCGCCGGGCTCGGCACGGTCCACTCCAGGCCTTCCGCGCCTTCCCAGGGCTTGGCATCCGCCTTCTTGCCGCCGCGGATGGTCGGCAGGATCACGAAGAACAGGAAGTACACCTGCGACAGGCCGAAGCCGAAGGCGCCGATGGACACGATCATGTTGAAGTCCGTGAACTGGGTGGCGTAGTCCGCATAGCGGCGCGGCATGCCGGCCAGGCCCAGGAAGTGCATCGGGAAGAAGGTCACGTTGAAGGTGATCAGCGACAGCCAGAAGTGGATCTTGCCGGCGGTCTCAGGATACATGTGGCCGGTCCACTTCGGACCCCAGTAGTAGAAGCCCGCGAACAGCGCGAACAGCGAGCCCGCCACCAGCACGTAGTGGAAGTGGGCCACCACGTAATAGGTGTCGTGCACCTGGATGTCGATCGGGGTCACCGCCAGGATCAGGCCGGTAAAGCCGCCCATGGTGAACACGAAGATGAAGCCGACCGCGAACAGCATCGGGGTCTCGAAGGTCATCGAGCCTTTCCACATGGTCGCGACCCAGTTGAACACCTTCACGCCGGTCGGCACGGAGATGAGCATGGTGGCGTACATGAAGAACAGCTGCGAGGTCACCGGCATGCCGGTGGTGAACATGTGGTGGGCCCAGACGATGAAGGACAGGATCGCGATCGAGGCGGTCGCGTAGACCATCGAGGCGTAGCCGAACAAGGGTTTGCGTGCGAAGGCCGGGATGATCTGCGACACGATGCCGAAGGCCGGCAGGATCATGATGTAGACCTCGGGGTGGCCGAAGAACCAGAAGATGTGCTGGTACATGACCGGGTCGCCGCCGCCGGCGGCGTTGAAGAACGAGGTGCCGAAGTGACGGTCGGTCAGGGTCATGGTGATCGCGCCTGCCAGGACCGGCATCACGGCGATCAGCAGGAAGGCGGTGATCAGCCAGGTCCAGCAGAACATCGGCATCTTCATCAGGGTCATGCCAGGGGCGCGCATGTTCAGGATGGTGACGATGATGTTGATCGAACCCATGATCGACGAGGCGCCCATGATGTGCATCGCGAAGATCGCCATGTCCATGCCGATACCCATCTGGGTCGACAGCGGCGCATACAGGGTCCAGCCTGCGGCGGTGGCGCCGCCCGGGGCCAGGAAGGACGCGGCCAGCAGGATCGCGGCCGGCGGCAGCAGCCAGAACGAGAAGTTGTTCATGCGCGCGAAGGCCATGTCCGAGGCGCCCACCTGCAGCGGCAGCATCCAGTTGGCGAAGCCGACGAAGGCCGGCATGATCGCGCCGAACACCATCACCAGGCCGTGCATGGTGGTCAGCTGGTTGAAGAACTCCGGACGGAAGTACTGCAGGCCGGGCTGGAACAGCTCGGTGCGGATCATCAGCGCCAGCACGCCGCCCGAGAGCAGCATGATGAAGGAGAACCACAGGTACAGGGTGCCGATGTCCTTGTGGTTGGTGGCGAACAGCCAGCGGCGCAGACCGTGCGGATGGTCGTGTGCGTGGTCGTGGCCGTGATCGTGTGCGTGATCGATAGTGCTGGTAGTCATTTCGATATCCCTGAAGCGATCTTGCTTACTTACGTGCGGCCAGGATTTCGGCCGGTTGTACGATGTTTTCCGCGGCCTTGTTGGTCCAGGCATTGCGGGTGTAGGTGATCACGGCAGCGATCTCGGTATCCGACAGCTGCTTCCATGCCGGCATCGCGGCCGGGTACTTCGGCGTATCCTGGCCGTTCAGCAGGACGTCGACCTGGTGGCCCTTGGCGCCCAGCACGACTTCCGAGCCGACCAGCGGCGCGAACGCGCCCGGCACGCCCTGGCCGTTGGCCTGGTGGCAGGCCACGCAGTTGGCGCTGTACACCTGCTCGCCGCGGGTCTTCAGTTCATCGATGGTCCAGACCTTGTTCGGATCGTCCGCCAGGGCGGCCATGTCCTTTTTCTTCTTGTCGACCCAGGCGGTGTACTCGGCGTCGGTCACGACGCGCACCACGATCGGCATGAAGGCGTGGTCCTTGCCGCACAGCTCGACGCAGTTGCCGCGGTAGACGCCGGTCTTCTCGGCCTTGAACCAGCCGTCGCGCACGAAGCCGGGAATCGCATCCTGCTTGATGGCGAAGGCCGGGATGGTCCAGGCGTGGATCACGTCGTTGGCGGTGAAGACCATGCGGATCTTCTTGTTCACCGGGACGACCATTTCGTTGTCCACCTCAAGGAGGTAGTTCTCGCCCTTCGCCTCGGTGGGCGCTTCGCCCGGCAGGCCGATCTGGGCGCGCGGGGTCGACAGGTTCGACAGGAAGGAGATGCCCTCGCCTTCGCCCTTCAGGTAGTCGTAGCCCCATTTCCACTGCATGCCGGTGGCCTTGATGGTGATGTCGGCATTCGAGGTGTCCTTCAGCGCCACCACGGTCTTGGTGGCCGGGAGGGCCATGCCGATGACGATCAGGAAGGGAACGACGGTCCAGGCGATTTCGACGGCGGTCGATTCGTGGAAGGTGGCGGGCTTGTGGCCCAGGGATTTGCGGTGCTTGAACACCGAATAGAACATGACGCCGAACACGCCCACGAAGATGACCAGGCAGATGATCATCATCAGGTTGTGCAGGGAGTAGATGTCGGCGCCGACACCGGTCACGGGGGGCTGCATGTTCAACTGGTGCTCAACCGGCCGGCCCGTGATCTCCGGTGCCGCCCACGCAGGGATGCCGGCAGTTACAGCGAGGCCGAACAGCATGGCCCCAAATCGCGATGCATAAGTCATATGTCCCCAACCACCAAAAAATAAATGTATTTTTTAGACGGCGGCAATTCCGAGAACAAACTGCCGCCGCCTCCGAACGTTGTTCGCAGAGGGCTGCCGGGTCGTCCCGCGAAATTGCGCTGCGGAATGGTGGAAACCATCACGCCGAGCCCGCCCAGCACTAGGCTGGCAGGGTCCGGCGTTCTCTGCGGATGCTGCAATTCAGTTCTACTTTTTCCCCGGAAGTGCTGTTTTTTTCAGCGTTATTCTGGTCCGAAAGAGAAAAATAGCGATTGATTATACTGAAATTGCTAATTTTTATTCAAGGAAAATCGGGGCATCCGCGGACTGTGGTATGCATGTTGAATTAACGAGGTTTCGGCGGGTGGAAACGGACGATCGATTCCCCCGAGGCCGTGGCGCGCGGCGCCGGGCGGAAAGCATGGCCGTAGATGACTTCGAATGTCAGTCCCAGCTTGCCGTCCGGACGGCGCTGCGCCTCGAAGGCGTCCACGACCTTGCGCCAGGCCGCGCGCCCGATCAGGCCGCGGCGGCGCGTGTCGAGCGGGTTGCCGCCCAGGGCGCGCACGTCGGCCAGCAGCGCCTCCACCGTGTCGTAGGTGACGGTGATGCGTTCCATGTCCATCACCGGCGTCGAAAAACCGGCTTCCACCAGCTGGTCGCCGAAATCGTGCATATCCACGAAGGGCAGCGTATGCGGGGCGTCGTCCAGCGCGGCGAAGGCGGTGCGCAGCTCGTGGAAGGTGTCCGGGCCGAAGTTCGAGAACATCAGCAGCCCGTCGACGCGCAGCACGCGGCGCCACTCGGCGAACACGCGGTCCGGCAGCGGATGCCAGTGCAGCGCCAGGTTGGACCACAGCAGGTCGAGCGAGTTCGGGCCCAGCGGCAGCTTGCCGAAGTCGCCGCACAGGATATCGAGGCCGGCCTTGGCGGGCAGGAAACGGCTGAGCATCTGGTTCAGCGAACGGGTGCTGGGGGCCGGCGCCCTGGCGGCGGAAGCCATGGCCGGGGCGGCGTCCAGGCCCAGGACCTGGGCCGCCGGATAGGTCTTTTGCAGCAGGGCCAGGTCGGCGCCGGTGCCGCAGCCGGCGTCCAGCACCTGTTTCGGGACGATCTTCACCAGTTGCAGGCGCTCGTGCATGCGCTGGGCGATTTCGCGGCGCAGGAAGTCCGACGGGGCGATGCGTTCCGGACGCGCGAACAGCGCGCGTACGCGCGCCAGGTCGATCGGCGCGCTCATCTTGGACGGGGATTGAGGAGAAGCCATGGGGAAGAGCGTACAAATGAGATAATGGCGGGAGTTTACTCGTTTATCGAGAATCCAGCCGATGACAGGAATGCTCGCCTGCTGGCGGCGCTGGCCCAGCCCTCTGTTGCGCTGGCTGCTGCCGTCGAGCTGCGCGCTGTGCGGCGCGGCCGGCGATGCCGCCGTCTGCGGCGATTGCGAAGGCGCCTATGTCACGGTCCGCCCGCGCTGCCCGGTGTGCGCCAATCCGGCCGGCGACCTGGATGCCGCCCTGCCCTGCGGCGCCTGCCTGGCCGCGCCGCCCGCCTTCGACGCCACGCTGGCCGCCTGCGACTACGACGCTCCGCTCGACGCCCTGGTGCTGCAATTGAAGTTCGGCGCCCAGCTGGCGCTGGCGCCCTGGATGGCGCGCACCCTGCACGATGCGGCGCTGCGCGCGGCCTGGCCGGCCCCGGATCTGCTGTGCCCGGTACCCCTGGGTGCGCGCAGGCTGGCCGAGCGCGGCTACAATCAGGCGCTGGAGGTGGCGCGTCCCCTGGCCCGCCTGCTGGACGCGGAATGCGTCCCGCGCCTGGCCCGGCGGGTGGTCGAAACGGCGGCGCAGTCGGGCGTCGAACCGGCCGAGCGGCAGCGCAATGTGCGCGGCGCCTTCGCCATGGAGCTGGAAGAACGGGTAGCGGGCCGGCACGTGGGCGTCGTCGACGACGTCATGACGAGCGGGCACACGCTGGATGAACTGGCGTTCGTATTGAAACGGGCCGGCGCGGCGCGGGTGACGAATTTCGTCTTCGCCAGGACGCCGCCCCACACATGAAGATTGTTGTTAGGAGAATGCGTTGTTCCACGTCGTCCTGGTCGAACCAGAAATCCCGCCGAACACCGGCAATGTCATCCGCCTGTGCGCCAATACGGGCGTGCAGCTGCACCTGATCGAGCCGCTCGGCTTTCCGCTGGACGACGCCAAGATGCGCCGCGCCGGCCTGGATTACCACGACTACGCCACCATGAAGGTCCACAAGAACTGGGACGCCTTCCTGGCGGACGCCAAACCGGACCCGGCGCGCATGTTCGCGCTGACCACCCACGGCTCCTCCCCCTTCGCCGACGCCAGCTTCCGGCCGGGCGACGTGTTCGTGTTCGGCGCCGAATCGCGCGGCCTGGACCCGGCCCTGCGCGAAACCTTCCCGCCCGCGCAGCGCATCCGCCTGCCGATGCGGCCCGATAACCGCAGCCTGAACCTGTCCAACACGGTGGCCGTCGTCGTCTACGAGGCCTGGCGCCAGAACGGCTACGCCGGCGGCGCCTGAGGCCCTGTCCCTGTGGCAGAGCTGCGACAAAAGATAAGCATCGAACACAACAGTTAAGCCGTTCGGGAGTACGCTTGCGAATGTCACGTTTTCACAAACGCGACAGACACAATTCACGTTTCCCCGGCGCCCTGTTCTGTTCGAGGTACCCATGAAGAAGTTGCTCACCACCGGCGCCCTGCTCCTCGGCTGCGCTGCCGCCCATGCCGATCCCGTTTCCTGGGACTTTTCCTTCGCCGGCTTCTACGACCAGGAAGCCGATGTTTTCCTGACCGACGAAACCATCACCGGCTCGTTCAAGGGCAATGACCTGGACGGCGACGGCTTGCTGGAAAAAGACGAACTCCTGGCCCTGGTGGTCGGCGAGACCGACTACATCGCCTGCGCGGCGGGCAGCAATGCCTGGTATACCTGCGGCGCCACCGCCTTCTCGTTCTCGCCGGACGAGGGCTTGAGCTTCGCGGTCGGCAGCTACGGCAGCGATCCGGAAGGCTGGGTGGGCGGCGGCCTCCTGATCACGACGGGCGACCTGCACTACGCCTACGACTTCAACCCGGGCGGCACCCACGAGCGCCATCTGTACTGGACCAGCGACACCCGCCTGACCATGATCTCGCAGGCGCCCGAGCCGGCCACCTGGGCGATGCTGGGCATCGGCTTGCTGGGGCTGACGTGGCGCATGCGGCGCCAGGCGAGTGGCGCCGCCGCATAGGCGGATCAGCCGCGGATTTTCGCCACCAGCTTGGTGGTCGAGCGGTCATGCTCGAAGTCGATCGCCACTGCGCGGCCACCATACGCCAGCACCGCCTGCCCCTCGGGAATCTCGCTCATGACGTAATCGCCGCCCTTGGCATAGATCTCGGGGCGCGCTTCCTGCACCACCTCGAGGGCGGTCTGCTCGTCGAACTCCACCACCAGGCTGACCGACTCCAGCGCCGCCAGCACGGCCATGCGGTCATGCAGGGTGTTGTGCGGGCGGTCGTCGCCCTTGCCCAGGCGCTTGACCGAGGCGTCGGTGTTCACCGCCACCACCAGGGAGGCGCCCAGTTCGCGCGCCTGCGCGAGGTAGGTCACGTGGCCGCGGTGCAGGATGTCGAACACGCCGTTGGTCAGCACCACGGGTTTCGGCAGGCTTGCTACGCGCGCGGCCAGGTCGGCACGGGCGCAGATCTTCTTCTCGAATACAGGCATAAAAATAGAAAAATCAGGTTTGGGGTGGAGCGTCTTCGTCTTCCGCTTCTTCCTCGATCGCCATCGACAGTTCGGTCGCCTTGGCGCCCGCGCCGTCGCCCGGGCCCTTGCGGTCGCCCGAAAGCTTGATCTGCAGGCGCAGGCCGTTGGCCGAATCGGCGTTGCGGATCGCTTCGTCGTAGCCGATGTAGCCCTTGTTGTACAGCTCGAACAAGGCCTGGTCGAAGGTGCACATGCCGAGCTCGCGCGACTTGTGCATGATTTCCTTGATGGTCTGGAAGTTCCCTTTCAGGATCATCTCGCTGATCGTCGGCGTGTTCAGCAGGATCTCGATGGCCGCCTTGCGGCCCTTTCCGTCCTCGGTGCGGATCAGGCGCTGCGACACCACCGCGCGCAGGTTCGAGGACAAGTCCATCAGGAGCTGGTTGCGCCGCTCTTCCGGGAAGAAGTTGATGATGCGGTCCAGGGTCTGGTTGGCGTTGTTCGCATGCAGGGTGCCCAGGCACAGGTGGCCGGTCTCGGCAAAGGCGATCGCGTGTTCCATGGTCTCGGTGTCGCGGATCTCGCCGATCAGGATCACGTCCGGCGCCTGGCGCAGGGTGTTCTTCAGCGCGTTATGCCAGGAATGCGTGTCCACGCCCACCTCGCGGTGGGTGACCAGGCAGTTCTTGTTTTTGTGGACGTATTCGACCGGGTCTTCGACCGTGATGATGTGGCCGGCCGAGTTGCTGTTGCGGTAGTCGATCATCGCCGCCAAGGTGGTCGACTTGCCCGAACCTGTGCCGCCCACCACCAGCACCAGTCCGCGCTTGGTCATGACGACGTCCTTCAGCACTTCCGGCAGGTCGAGCTTTTCGAAATTCGGGATCTCCGAGGCGATGGTGCGCACCACCATGCCCACGCTCTGCTGCTGCACGAAGACATTCACCCGAAAACGGCACACCCCGGGCAGGGAGATGGCAAAATTGCATTCCATCTCGGCCTCGAACTCGGCGCGCTGGCGCTCGTTCATCAGCGACATGGCCAGGGCGCGCGTAACCTCCCCGCTCAGGCGCTGCTGGCTCAGGGGCTTCATCGCGCCCTGGTGTTTCATGCTGGGAGGAAAGTCTGCCGAGATGAAGAGGTCGGAGCCGCCCTGGTGATGCATCACCGTCAGCAACTTGTGGATATAAGCCTGGGCTTCCGCCGGGCCGAAGGTCGAGGACATGCGGGCCTTTCTCTAAAGACAGGCAAAATCGGCCTGCCGGGCAATTATATGACTAAGATTCCCGTTAAAATAATATTTCACGGCTGACCGGCCGCCGCAAGCCGCCGGCGCGCCTTTCCAAGACCAAACGCCTATGACACTGACCGAGCTGAAATACATCGTCGCCGTGGCGCGCGCCAAACACTTCGGCCACGCGGCGGAAGCCTGTTTCGTGGCCCAGCCGACCCTGTCTGTCGCCATCAAGAAGCTGGAAGACGAGCTGGGCGTCACGCTGTTCGAGCGTGGCGGTTCGGAAGTATCGGTGACGCCGCTGGGCGCCCAGATCGTGGCCCAGGCCGAGCGCGTGCTGGAGCAGACCGCCGCGATCAAGGAACTGGCCAAGCAGAACAAGGACCCGCTGGCCGGTCCCCTGCGCCTGGGCGTGATCTACACCATCGGCCCCTACCTGCTGCCGCCCCTGGTCAAGAACCTGATCGACACCGTGCCGCAGATGCCGCTGGTGCTGCAGGAGAACTACACCCACAAGCTGCTGGAAATGCTGCGCCAGGGCGAGCTGGACGCCGCCATCATGGCGCTGCCGCTGCCGGACCACGGGATGTCGGTGCAGCCGCTGTACGACGAGCCTTTCGTGGTCGCGATGCCGCGCAGCCATCCCTGGGCCAGCCGCAAGGAGATCTCGGCCGAGGACCTGAAGCTGGAAACCATGCTGCTGCTGGGCGCGGGCCACTGCTTCCGCGACCAGGTGCTGGAAGTGTGCCCGGAAATGGCCCGCTTCTCGGCGGGCGGCAACGGCATGCAGCGCACCTTCGAGGGTTCGTCGCTGGAGACGATCCGCCACATGGTGGCCAGCGGCATCGGCCTGACCGTGCTGCCGCGCGCCTCGGTGGCCGACATGAACGACAAGAGCGGCCTGCTGACCTATGTGCCTTTCTCGGCGCCGGCGCCTTCGCGCCGCGTGGTGATTGCCTGGCGCAAGAGCTTCACCCGGCGGGCGGCCATCGACGCAATCATCCGCGCGGTGGGCGAGTGCAGGCTGCCGGGGGTGGAGCTGGTGGAGTTCGAAGCGGCGGCTTGACGCTGCCTGCAGAACCCGCTGCTGAAAGACCGTCGGGCCCCCCCGCGCCCCGGGGGGGGGGGGGGGGGGGGGGGGGGTGGGCGGGGGGGCGGG